>NZ_CP127162.1:2119500-2740500 GCF_030263935.1 Paenibacillus polygoni
GTCATCTCACCCGACAATAATGTGCTAGCTACGGCATTTCTGATATCTTCTCTTCCTGTATTCGTGATTTGTATAAAAAAAGTAATGATATCTCCCTCAAAAGTCTGATTCGTATTCGCATAATAGTAAATGGATAATTGAGAGGGAGATACGAATAAGGTGACAGGATTAGAGATGAGCTCTTTTGTAATGAGACGACCATCCATCGCTTGGAACGTATAGTTTGCTGTGGCCACGTTGGTAAGAGTTAAAGAATCAGGAATGCTGCTTATAATGATCTGGAACTGAATCGTAACTTTCTCGTTGATCGGCAAGATCCCAATTTGCAGACCCTCTTGCGGATTGGCGCCTGGCACAGGAAGACCATCTTTCAAGAGGCTGTTGGGAATAAAGGAGGTGCCCTCCGGAAGTGTATCGATTAGCGTAACTTCTGCAGGGGCATTCCCAGTATTCTCTATTTCAAGCTGATACATAACGATGCTGTCGAGTGTCACTTGTTCCATAGAGGCACTTTTATTGAGTGTCAGAATAGCACCTGTTAGCGGGATAGATAGCATATTGGAATAAGACACACCTTCAAAACGGCCTGATGCAAAACGGACAGAAGATTGATTGTTTACTACATAATTCCTTCTATCCTGCGAATTCATATCGTAACGACCTGTACTTGGAATGTAATGGTTGAGAAAGCTCCCTCCTGAATGGTCCCAACCGTAACCCCAGTATTCGGATTGGCGTTAGGTCTAGCGTTTCCATCCACAATTACACTTCCAGATACAAATTCAGTACCGGCAGGTACGGGGTCTACCATAACGACATTCTCAACTTCTACGATTCCGTTATTGGTAATAACTACGGTATAAGTGATGGTATCGCCAACAACGGCATCTCCTGTGGAGGTCGTCTTTACAACCGTTACATTCGGTGATGAGACAGGAATCACGAGCGGGTTAGAACTGAAATTGCCGCCGAGGAATCGACCATCTGGGGGTGCGTAAGTAAATGTTCCAAATGCTTGATTGATCAGTTGTTGTAATTCTGGAAGCGTGTCAACGATGATCTGTAAAGTTACGGTGATATTGATATTCGATCCGGGAGCTACATTACCAACAGGAATCCCTGTTTCCGGATTCACCCCGGGCTGAGGAACTCCATTGATGAGTACACTATTTGGAACCAAAACGGCTCCATCAGGTAAGTCATCCGTTAAAGTTACAATTCCCGGTAAATTGCCTGTGTTCGTCAAATTTAAGAAATAGGTTACGGTATCGCCTACGGTCACGTTTGAGGAGTTGGCTGTTTTGAGTAATTGAAAAATAGGCTGGTAGATCGGAATGCTCACTGTGTTGGAATAGGAAGCACCTGTAAAAGCACCTGAGGTAAAACTGACGGATGAACGGTTTTGAATGGTGTAAGGAGCACTTGGCAGCGTATTCACTCTCACGTCAAAAGTTACGGTCACTGCATTCCCTGGTGCAATCGTGCCTAGATTAATCCCGCCCGCTGGGTTTGCGTCTATTCGGGAATTTCCATCAACGGTAACACTTCCGGGTACAAAAGTACTTTCAGCTGCTAAAATATCGGACAATACAGCATTATTCACATTCGCAATTCCGTTATTCGTAACAATGACACGATACGTATAGGTGTCACCAACGACTGCGGTTGCTACAGAGGCTGATTTCACGAGTGTAATATTTGGGGAGGAAACAGGTATTTGCAATAAATTACTGGCAAAAGAACCATTCAGTGTTCTACCATCAGGCAACGTATAAGTGAAGGTTGAAGTCGCTTGATTACTTAATTGTTGACTGACCGGTAACGTATTAATGACGACGGAGAACAAAACGGTGGCTGTAGATGATATAACACCGACGGACATACCTGTTGCAGGATTTGCTCCGGGAACTGGAGCGCCATTCACAATGACACTGTTCGGAATAAGTGTTGTACCTTCAGGAATGAGATCGGTTAGAACGACACTGCCGCCATAATTACCTGTATTCGTATACGTAATCGAATAAACTACGGTATCTCCGACCGTTGCATTGATGGTATTTGCTGTTTTAACGGCTGACAAAATAGGGCTGTATACCGGCGTGCTCACGGTATTTGAGAATGTACTGCCTGAAAATGTACCCGAAGTAAAGGTTACGATTGCGCGATTTTCAATTTGCGACAAAGAGGTCGTAGGTATTGAGTTGATACGATATTGAAAAGTAACGTTGACCGTAGACCCTGGAGTTATACTTCCGATCGTCACTCCTGTAGAAGGATTGGCGGTGGGGCGCTGGGTTCCGTCTATATATACACTGCCGCTGACAAAGGAGGTTGCTGCGGGAAGCGCATCGGTAATGATCACATTATTCACGGTCTCGATTCCACTGTTTCCAATGGTTACGGTATACGTATTGACGTCCCCAACAGTAAGTGCCGTTAATGAAGATATTTTAACTGCTGTCACATTAGGAGCAGAAACAGTAACTATAGACACGTTAGAAGACATATTTCCGCCGAGCGTTCTACCTGATGGCAATGTATAAGAGTAACTGACAAAGGATTGATTACTCAAGAACTGCGGACTCGGAAGCGTATCGATTACGACAGAAAAGGTAATTGTACTGGAGGTCCCTGGGGTAATACTACTCGATACAATGCCTAGAGAAGGGTCGGATCCAGGTGATGGAAGTCCGTTGATTAATACACTGTTTGGAACAAAAGAGGTGCCAGCAGGGATCGTATCTGTTAGATTGATGCTTGCACCAAAATTACCTGTGTTACTTACCGTAATACTGTAAGTGAGTGTATCGCCAACGGTAGCATTGATTTTGCTTGCAGATTTGACAGCTGCAATAACGGGGTTATATACGGGAATGATCGGTGCATTAGAGAAGGTTGTACCTGCAAACACCCCAGATGTAAAACTTACGGATGCGGAACTACTGATTTCAGGTGGAGTTGGTACGGAATCAACCCTTACATTATATGTGACTGAAGCAGAAGCTGAGGCTGCAATTCCGCCTAAACTAATCCCACCCGTTGGATTAGCAGTTGGATTCGGACCGCCATTAATTGTGACGCTACCAGGAATGAATGACGTCCCTGTTATTGGATCTGATAAAAGCACATTTTGCACATCTTCAATACCAAGATTAGTAACCGTTACGGTAAACGTGATAATATCACCTACGGAAACATCAGCAAGTGAGCTTGTTTTGGTAACAAGTACATTTGGTGAGGATACAGGGAAACTAACTGTGTTAGATAAAGCGGTTCCTGTTAATGTCCGATTATCAGGAGTGGTAAACGTAAAAGTAGAAGAAGCTTGATTCGTAATGAACTGTGGTGATGGAAGCGATGTAATCGTAACGGAAAAAGAGAGGACTGAAGTTGCACCGGCTGAAATTATTTCTGTACTGACTCCATCAATGATGGAAACGCCAGGTATGGAAATTCCATTAACAAGAACACTGTTTGGAGTAAAGGTAGTTCCTGCAGGGATGGTATCTGAAACGATAAGTGCAGCGGGTAGATTTCCAGAGTTTGCAGCCGTTATTGTATATACCACAGTATCGCCTACGGTTGCATTGTTTGTATCCGCTGTTTTGGTGAGTGAAATTTGCGGTTGAGTGATTGGAATCTGTGTTTGATTTGATGTTGATGTGCCTGAAAAAACACCTGATGTAAAACTAACCGTTGATTGGTTATTAATCTGTGAAGGTACAGCCATGGTTACATTCACCTCAAATGTAACGACAGCACTTGCCCCGGGGGCTAGACTGCCGATTGGAATGCCGGTTAGAGGCGATCGATTTGGAGCAAGGACTCCACCGATCACCACACTCCCGGGTACAAAAGAAACGTTCTCCGGTAATCCATCGCTGACAATGACATTGGTGATCGAAGAGGGACCACGATTAGTAATCGTGGTGGTGTAGGTAACTCTATCACCTACTACAGCCAAAGCGGTAGAAGTGGTTGTGACCACAGATACATTTGGAGCAGATACCTGAATTACAACACTGTTAGATGTAGTACTTCCAGACAGTACACGGCCAGAAGGAGTTTGATAATAGAACAAAGCAGTTGCCTGATTCAGGATCTTCTGCGAGGCAGGCAGTGAATTTATCGTTACGAGGAAAGTAACAACGGTCATTCCACCTGCAGGTACATCCGAAATCAAAAAACCACTCACTGGGTTGGCGCCTGGAGCAGGCACACCTCCAATTACCACACTATTGGTCACAAAGCTGACTTCAGGAGGTAATACATCACTCAATGTTAGAGAGCTAACTGTATTACCCGAATTGCTGATTTGAATCGTATAAGTCAGTGTGTCTCCAGCTGTAGCCAGTGTTGTATTCGTACTTTTCACAAGGGAAATCACAGCGTTATAGACAGGAATCGTCACTGTATTTGATGTGGAGGAACCCGTGAATGATCCGCTTGTAAATGCAGCAGTAGCTTGATTTGCAATCGCTCCAGAAGCAGGTAAAGAAATGACTTTTAGCTGATAAGTTACCAAGGCAGAGGATTGAGCACCAAGTGGACCAACCGCAATCCCGCTAGAGGGTACCGCGGTACTTGCAGCAACTCCATTAATACGAACTGAACCGTTTACAAAGGAGGTGCCTTCGGGCGTGAGATCAGCTAAAATAATGGAGCTGACGGTTCCAGTTCCAGTGTTACTTACTGTAATACTGTAAGTGATGATATCATCTATCGCTGCTTCAGTCGTATTTGCTATTTTAACCAAGCTAATATTGGGGGCTGACACAGGAATGGATACGGTATTAGAAGTAAGAGCACCACTTTGTGTGCGGCCGCTAGGTAATGTATATGTGTAATTGATCGCTGCTGTATTCGTGATGGTTTGCGGCGTTGGCAGAGAAATGACCTCAAGCTGGAAAGTGACCGTGCTTGTGACATTCACACCAAGCGTGCCAACGGAGAATCCAAGTGCAGGATTTGCTGTAGGAATTGGCACCCCATTTAGCGCCACACTTCCTATAACAAAGTTTGTTCCAGGCGGTATGTTGTCTGTAATTTGAACTTGGGCTCCTATGTTTCCTGTATTCGTAAGCTGTAGTGTAACTTCAAGTAGATTACCAATGGCAGTACTTGTAGCGTTAAAGCTTTTTAAGGCGGAAATATTAGGCGCGTATATAGGCGTAGAAACAATATTAGATACAACGTTTCCTGTAAAACTGCCTGAACCATATGAGATACTCGATTGATTCGAAATCTGACTAGTCAAAGGGACTGAAGTTACAAGCGCTTGAAAAGATACAGAAGTTGTTCTCCCGCTCTGCAAGCTTCCTATGGAAATACTATTGGCGGGATTTGCATTAGGTCGAATAACACCATCCACAGTAAAACTTCCCGCAATAAAGTTTGTGCCTGCGGGGCTGGCATCTGTGAAAACGATATTTTGTAGAGTGGTCAGACCATTGTTTGTAATAACGGAAGTATATGTGATCGTTTCTCCTACGGATGTATCTGTTACATTTGCTGTTTTTATAACGCTCACATTCGGCGTGGTTACTGGGATCGATAAGGTGTTTGATACGGCAGACCCACTGATTGTTCTTCCATCAGGTGGCTGAAACGTATAAGAAATACTTCCTTGATTAACTAGAGTGGGCGGTGCAGGGAGTGAGTTAACAAGAACTTGAAAAGTAACGTTTGTTGTACTGCCGAGAGCTAGAGTACCTATATTCACACCAGTAGCAGGATTTGTTCCGGAAATCACTGTTCCATTCACTCGAAAGCTGCCAGGGACAAATGTTGTACCCGCAGGAATGACATCGCGATAATTTACAGCGGCTCCTATATTTCCCGTATTAGCTATGGTTGCCGTATAAGTCACCGTATCTCCTACCGTGGCATTTGTTGTGTCTGCTGACTTAACTATAGTGAATAGTGGATCATAAACAGGTATCGATAGGTTATTGGAGGGGATGACACCTGATATTGTCGCGCCTCCGGCAACACTCTGGAAAGTAAATGCAGTATTAGCGGAACTAGAGATGGTCTGGTTGGTTGGAATAGAGCTGACTGTGGCTCTGTATGTAATGGTTACTGAACTGCCTAAGTTCAACGTTCCGATGGGTACACCGCTAAGTATATCGTAGGTTGGTCTTGATGTTCCTCCAACAACCACACTTCCAGGTACGAAGGTAACGCCAGAAGGTAGGACATCCGTTAATACGACACTCGCAGCATTAGCCGTTCCGGTATTGGATACAACAACGGTGTAGGTATAGGTGTCTCCTAAGATTAACCCTGTTGCAGAAGCACTTTTGACGACATTAATAGAAGGGGAATTGATATTGATCTGAATGGCATTCGCGTTAATAATGTACACATCACCGGAAGTGGTGAGGTTCAGTACTGCAGAAGACTGATTATTGATTAGTCTTGCCGAAATATCAACATTTGTAATATCCCAGCCCTGTCTGCCGCCTATGATATTCGTTCCAGGTGCACCATTTGTTTGATTTAATGTTCCGAATGTCCCTGTTGTATTAATAAGTCCAGCATCATTATTAATTTGGGATGCGAAGAAATTATTAGCAAAGTTATTTGGACCTGATAGAGAAACAAGTGTAGCAGAAGTCGGACCAAACTGGGCAGAGTCTCCCGTTCGGTTGGCATCTCCTTCCTGTGCACTGAATAAAGCGCGACCGCCAAGTGGTCCTGAAGTTGGAGTTGCAAATCCAGTTATCGTTGTAGCATTGGATGCACTTACTAGAATGCCGCCTGCTCTTAGCGACATGTTCCGGAATGGGAGTGAGGAGTTGTTATATATGACGGCTAGGGTCCAGCCTGCATGGTTAGCTGTACTGTCTCCGGTGATAATGATCGTTCCTACCACACTTCCCGTAGTATATGTCCCGGCACCCGCTTGCTGTACAAGCGGCGTTACATTGGCAGATCTAACATAGGCCTGCGCACCATTTCCGAGATCAAATGCATTGTATGTGGTGGGATCCGGAATAACGCTGTTTGTTCCCGCTGGTGTAATAAAAGTCACCGGGTTATTAATTGCGCTGGACAAATTAACCGAACCATTAATATAAGAACCGCCCCAGATGAGTTCCGCATAGAGAACCGTACTTCCCGTTGGCATCACTAGATTGGCAGAAGAGCTATTGTTTACATAATTATTCGTGGTTCCCAGGGGGAAAGTCCCAAATCTTGAAGTTGTGTTTGTCGTTATAAAAGCACCGATGCTGTCTAAATCTCCTGGAACACCTTGGACAGCAGATCGGCTTAAGCCTAGTGTATTCCCTGTAAATGTGATCCCGCCGGTAGCGTTAAAGGTTGCCCTTAGAACCAGAGGAATGAGAGACACCCCCTTAGAGTAGAAATATAAGGTTATGATATGAAATAGAATCCATTTCATAATACCTTTCAATAACGAAAAAAATGCTGTTAAACCTAAGGTATGTTAGGTATACAAAAATATTGTCAGTTTTATACCAGTGTTATCCAGTTTTGAATTTTAACCTTTACTTCATGTACAATGGATAGAGTTCGAAGATTTAGGAGCCATATGATTAGGTATAATCGCTTAAGAGTAAGGAAGGATGAGTTAGCTTATGAACGAGTTAGTCAATCATCAGAATCAAATGGAACAAGTGAAGAGAATTAAAAATGAAATCACCCGATTTATTATGGTTTATAAATTTGCACTTGATGAGATCGAGACCAAAATTGATATTCTGAAAGAGGAATTTGAATCTTTTCATGATTACAGTCCGATTGAGCATACGAAGTCCAGATTGAAATCTCCGGAAAGTATATTGAAAAAATTACACCGTAAGGGACTTCCCATTTCAGTGAAGAATGTGAAAGAACATATTAAAGACATTGCGGGTCTCCGAATTACATGCTCTTTTATTTCAGATATATACAAAGTTAGTGAGATGCTGCAAAAACAAAGCGATCTTAAAGTGCTTGGCGTGAAAGACTACATTGAACATCCAAAACCAAATGGATATAAAAGTTTGCATTTGATCGTGGAAGTACCTGTGTTTCTATCGGATGGGGTAGAGCAAGTATGTGTGGAGATTCAGATTCGAACCATTGCGATGGACTTCTGGGCCAGTCTGGAGCATAAGATTTTTTACAAGTACAATAAAGATGTACCAGAGACTCTGCTTAAAGAACTCAAAAGCGCTGCTGATACGGCGAACAGCCTGGATCTGAAAATGGAGCGACTACACCACGATATTAAAGAAATTAAAGATGCAGAAGAACAAAGCAGCCAGGAAGATCTTCGTAAAATCGTTATTCGTGATCAACAGTTTATGCTTCCTTCCGCTTTTCTTGAAATTATTGATCAGGCAACAGATTCTTTCCGTAAAGATCAAAAGTAATATAGAAAATTAGTAATTAACTGTACTATTTAATTTATACTTATACTAAAAAGGCTGTCCCTGTAGTGTTTACCTACACTAGGACAGCCTTCTTTATTTATTTCTTATTTCTTTTATTTTTCTGGACTTTTCTAATAATAACAAAGAGCATAACACCAATAAGCAGAAGACTAGCGACGGCAGTGATGATGATATTCTGAATATGAGGTGTGTTTACTGAGAGTTCTAGATGGTTAGCGGATAAAGGTTCTATATGCCAGGTCATTGTTTTACCGTCCGCAGTCACAATATCCGCATTACTTGATTCTGGTTTGATCGGCAAAGTTAACTTGAAATCAAGTTCCACATCTTTTAATAATAAATTACGCACGAAGTTAGGAATCGCTGTTAACTGTTCCGTCCATGTATGGTCAGGAATCGCAGACATCAGATCCGCATCGACGGTAATCTTGTGTTTTGAGAAGAAGAAACCTTCCTCTGTCACGGTAGAGTAAGAGATACTTTCAGGAAGTTCCTGCTTGTTGTCCGCTTGACTGATCTTCACTTCCTTAGAAGCAGAAATCTCACTCCCATCTTTGGACTCCACGTTCTCCGTCACAAAACCTTTGTCTTCAAAAGCTTTCTCAATAGACTTTACAAGCTCTTCATGTCCTATAAATTTGATATTGCGATTCTGAACCTGCAGGTTAAAATTAACGTCTGCTGTGCCATCTGTATGGACAGTTACATGTGCTTCACCTTTGGCACAGGCGGAGAGAAGGAGCAGGAGCAGCAGGGACAAGATAAGGGTAGGTACACACTTGTTTTTTCGGTTCTTCATGGTTATCTAATCAAGCCTTTCTACTATGTAATAAGAGTCGAATAGGGACAGCTAATAAAAGTAAATCATAAAATATAAATCATATGATGCAAGTCAAAGCCATATACATATAACGGGAAACGTAAAATGCAAGCCAGCAGCAAAAGGCCAAGCGAATGGGAGAGGATCTGGTACTGAAGGAGCATCCTTATGTGCAGGAGGCGAACCGCATGAGTGCAGAATTGCTCATCCAACTGCTAGTGCTCATCTTGATGATTATTCAGCTCAGTTCCCGTAAGTCGTAAGGCATACGCAATAAGCAAAGAAGAGAGGAGGACCGGTATCCGGTCGCTCCTCTCTTCTTTGTACCCTCTATGCAGAGGGTGCAAACCATAATTGATTGACTACATAATAAATAAGAGATAGATAACGGCTGCAAGGATAATGCGATAAATCGCAAATGGAACGAGTTTCACTCGGTTAATCAGTTTCAGGAAGAAACGGATCGAGATGAGGGCAAAGATAAATGCAGATATGAACCCTGCAATAAAATAAGGAAGTGCATCCATTGTGAAATACTCCCAGTTTTTAAGGAGAGACAAGAAACTTGCACCACACATAACGGGAACAGCCATAATGAAAGTAAAATCAGCTGCTGCCCGGTGACTCATGCCAAGAAGGACACCGCCGGAAATCGTAGAGCCGGAACGTGAGAATCCAGGCCATAAAGATAGACACTGCATAAGTCCAATTGAGAATGCTTGGCGATAGGTCATTTGATCCACGGTTTCTACTTTTGGCTGTTTGGGAGCAAAGTAGTCAGCGGCAATCATAAAGAAAGCACCGATGACAAGTCCGATGAGTACCGTGTTAATGGAGAATAGATGCTCATCAATATAATCTTCAAAAAGGACGCCGAGGACAGCGGCAGGAATGAGCCCTACAATAACTTGGGACAATTTTAGCCGATTATGACCTGGTCCTTCTGGAATCGCAGGTTTTTTCTTACCGAACAGTCGGTCGAGTCCGAGCAAGTTAATAAAGCGATCTTTAAACACCACAACCACAGCAAGTATAGAACCTAACTGAATGACTACTTTAAAAGTGTTTGCCACATATTGAGTTAAAAATTCTTTTGAATTCAGCCACATGTCATCAACAATGATCATATGTCCCGTAGATGAAACCGGGGCAAACTCGGTTAATCCTTCCACCATTCCAAGAATAATGGTTTTTAGTAAATCTATAAAATTCATGTTGATGTCACTTCTCCTTTATAAAGGGTGCTTCTATTATTTAGCTTTTTTGTTGCGTCTGAAAAACCAGATCAGGAAAGCGATACCTGCTATTGCAATAATCGCATACGCAAAATTAGAGTATACACCGATGAAATCAGTGATTTCATGCCAGTTGCTGCCAAGGGTCGCCCCGACGAGAACCAGAATCGTATTCCAAATTAGTGTACCGATCGTGGTATACACCAGGAATAATCCAAATTTCATATTGGACATACCCGCTGGAATAGAGATTAGACTTCGTACCAGCGGGATCATACGGCAAAAGAGCACAGTCCAGTATCCGTATTTATCAAACCAGGCATCTGCTTTATGGATATCTTCTTTCTTGACACGCAGGATATGTCCCCAGCGATCTACGATCTTCTCCAAACGCTCTACATCAAGTAAGAGACCAACACCGTAAAGAATCACTGCGCCAACGACAGAACCAACTGTAGCAGCGACGATTACCCAGAATACGGTAAGGGACGTATAGGTGGTCATAAATCCGCCGAAGGGGAGTACGATCTCCGATGGAATCGGCGGAAAGACATTCTCAAGTGCAATAATGAGAGCAATACCAATGTAACCAAACTGCTCCATAAAACTTGTAATCCAGTTCTCCAAGGTTTACCTCCTACAATCTTGTTAAAGTGATTTTTTTAAATTTCGTAAGTAATGAAAACGAATAAAAAAGAAATACAGTACTTGGGCAAGTACAAAACACAAAAGCACAACTCCCATTTTAGATGCTATAGATAAGTAGAACAAGCTTTGCAGTGCAATAAATGCAAAAATGCTGTGAATGACGGCCACTACGGTAGGCACAAAGAACAAAAATGCAAGCTGCCCGGTTACAGAGCTTCGAAATTCTCTCGGAGTCAGGCCCATTTTCATCAGTGTTAAATACTGTCTTCGATCGTAATCGAGATCAGCATAGAGCCGGAAGTATAAGAAACTTCCTGCAGCAATGAAGAAAATAGCGGCAAGCAGCATCGCGATAAATAGAAGAATACGGTACATACTTTCTCTGAGAATAAACAGCGTACCGCTGACCGACATTGCATAGGTTTTTCCTGCGTCATAACGTGTTCGTCCATGATCAACAAGTGCATCTGCTAAAAAAGCAGTCTGCTCAAAGTGCTCTACATAAAAACCGGTATATTCATCGACTCGAACAGGACTGTCAATCCGTGCAAATAACTCATCGTGAATAACGAGCGCTTCAAAGCTGTCATCAAAGTCTGCGAGCAGATTATCTGGGATAATCACGTGTTTGGTATAACCTGTTTCTCTAATCGTGACTTCAGGCTCAAGCAGAGTATACTCTTTACGTTCTTTCAGTCTGATTTTGCTCTTGTCATTCTGTGAACTGATGAGAACGTAAGCTTCATTATAATCCGGGGACTCCTCTGACCATTCATACCCGGCGAGCTGAACTACCTGTTTATAATCTGAAAAAGAGATGAGGGGCAGTTCAAAAGAGAATACCTTGCTGTCCTCATCTGGATGAATCGCTGCGTATTTTATCTGAATTTGATCCTCTTTATAGGGGATATTTCGGGCTTTGAGCTCTGATGTAATACGCGTTAAATGGGCATCTTCTGATGAATTACCTTCTTTGGATACATAGCCGACAGCAGCGGGATAATCCTCCAGAAAAAGCTCAGTTACCACATTAATCGAAGCGAATACTCCCAGCGAACAGAAAGAGACCGTTGAAACCATCGTCACCATAAAGAACAGTTTGGCGTGCTCTTTCATTCGGGAAGAAAGCCCTGAGAACATAATTAGATGAGTTCGTCTAAGCGATAGTTTCCGGTTTCTTTTTATCCATTGAAGCAGAATCACACTAAAATGAGAGTAGAACAGATACGTTCCAACCATGGTAATGATAACTACCGGAATCACCCGGATATAGATGCTCTTCGTATCCGACCCGGCTGCTAGTGTATAACCTGTACCCAGTAAAATCAAGCTTAGTAAAGCAAGCGCCTTTGAACCTTCCGGTTTTGTTTTGTTCTTAGCTGCTGCTTGAAAAAGATCAATGAGTTTCTCTATCCGCACGATTCTCGAAGTATAAGCAGAAATCAGCAGGAATAAGAACACAAAAGCAAAAAGGGTCAGCATGAGAGGCTGCCATGATAAATAAAACGGCAGAGAGCTAATCTCAAGTGCCCTGGCACTGGCGAGAAAAAATAATTTGGCAAACAGCGCCCCAGCTGCAGTCCCTGTCAGGGTTGCAGACAACCCGATGATCATATTTTCTAGGAAGATAACTTTGCCGAGCTGAGCAAGGGTCATCCCATGCATTAACAGGATTCCAAATTCTTTTTTGCGAGAAGTTAAAAAAGAGCGCACAGAGTACAGTACAAACAAGAAAGAAAACAAAAACACCATACATTCTGCCAGAACAAAAGCTTGTACGGCAAGTTCAGAACTTAATCCGCGCCTGATATCAGGATGATAAATCAGCAGTGCATTAATAAAAAATACCATTACTGAGAATGCACTGCTTAAAAAGTAGGCAGCGTAGGTTCGTTTATTCCGAACCACATTCTTAAAGGCGAGCTGTCGTAAGGTCATATCGATCTCCACCCAGCAAAGCTAACATATCTACAATTTTTTGAAAGAAAGCTTGTCTGTTTTCGCCGCGGTATATTTCATTGTATAGCTTCCCGTCTTTAATGAAAATCACCCGCTGACAATAGCTGGCTGCCATGACATCATGGGTAACCATCAGAATAGTGGCATGCTCTTGTTCATTCATTTGCTGCAGCATCATCATGACATCTTTAGATGACTTGGAATCGAGGTTTCCGGTCGGTTCGTCGGCTAGGACAATGGACGGATGATGGATCATCGCTCTCGCAATCGCGGTACGTTGTCTTTGCCCGCCGGAAATTTCATGAATCATGCGGTGACGGATGGGCTCGATTCCGAGGGTCTGAATCACTTCCTCTAGACGAGAATTCATCGCAGAGAGCGGAATGTTATCAAGGGTTAATGGTAAGACAACATTCTCTTCCACGGTAAGGGAGTCCAGCAGATTGAAATCTTGAAAAACAAAGCCGAGTTCACGCCTGCGGAAGAGTGCCATTTCTTTTGCATCCATCAGATACGGATTGTTCCCCCTAATCCTAATATCCCCGGAAGAAGGAGGATCGATCGTAGCAATGGCATTCAGCAAGGTTGTTTTTCCGCTCCCCGATGGACCCATAATGCCTACGAAATCACCGTCTTTTACTTGGAAGCGAATGTTGTCGAGCACTTTATTCTCGATGGAACCTTCATATATTTTGGATACATTTCTTACTTCAAGAAGCGACACTTCACTTTTGCCACCCTTCTCCTGACCGTATTTATTATAATAAGTTCTGCTATGAACTTACCAGCCTGCATTCTTACAGTTAACTTACAGATTTGTAAGACTAGAAAATGAGCCTTATACAAGTGCCTTCGCCTTGTACGGATTCAATCTCAATAGTGTGACCCAGTTTCTCACAGACTTCTCTTACAAGATAGAGACCCATGCCTGTCGATTCAGGTACGGTGCGTCCGTTCTCCCCCGTGAAAAAAGGATCGAAAACCCGCTCTATATCGTGTTTTGGAATGCCAATCCCTTCGTCTCTCACTTCAAGAATGGTGCGCTGTTCCCGCTCATAACTGTCAAAGTATACTTTTCCATTCGCTTGGCGGCTGTATTTCACACTATTCGTAAGCAGCTGAGTGATAATAAATGTCAGCCATTTCTCATCAGATACAATCTTGAGGTCACTCGGTATCTGAATAACAGGAAATACATGATTTCGTATGAACAGTCTCTTCTGATCGGAGGTAATGGTTCTTACGAGGGACCGCAGTGTTATCGTTTCAATATGCAGATCATGTTCAAAAGAATCCAGCCTTGCGGCATACAGCACCATATCAAGACCTTTTCGCATCCGATCAAGTTCATCCTCCATGCCATGGGACAACTCATCATCTCGTTCTTGATTTAATAGATGCATCACTGATAGAGGGGTCTTCATCTGGTGAACCCATTGATTAATAAAATAGATATGCTGTTCCAGCTGTTCCTTCACGCTGAGTAGCTCTGTTTTTTGTTTTCGCTCTTGGTGGAGTAGCAGCTTATGAAGGCTTTCGGCCAGCGGCGCATGTTCAGACCGATAGGTTAGTTCATCAGGGACCGCCTTAGGTCTGGCAAGTCGTTCGTAGAAATGCCGGTGCGTATAGTAGCGATAGATCAAGTAAGAGATCAGTAGACTTGTACTTAGCAGGATCGCATACAGGGAAAGGGAAGAATCACGCATCCCCCCAAGCCAGTAGACGAATGAAATGAGCGCGAGCTGAAGCATATAAATAAATAGTAATGGCACTTGTTCTCTTAAAAACAGCAAGATCCCTTTTTTCATATCTTCTCTTCCAGTTCTGAACGCAGTCTATAGCCTAAGCCTCGAATCGTTTCTACGGCATCCGTCAGTCCTAAAGAACTCAGCTTCTTTCGAACGCGGGTAATGTAGACATTGAGCGTATTATCATCAACAAAAGTATGCTCATCCCAAATCTTTTCAAGCAATCGGTCCCTGGATACCACTTGGCCCGGTTTTTTCATGAATTCGTCCATAATTTTTGCCTCCGTATGACTAAGGTCGAGCCGCTCCTCTTGATAAAATAAAGCGAGTCGTTCCATATTCAGCGTAAGACCAGCCACGGTTATTGAACGATCTTGTTCACGGGATGAATACGAGCCAAATGCTCGGCGAAGATGGCTGTTTACCTTAGCAATGACAATATCATAGTCAAAGGGTTTGGTGAGATAGTCATCCGCTCCGTTTTCAAGAGCCATTACTTGATCCATTTTGCTTTCTCTCGCGGATATAAACACAATGGGACAAGTAGAGCGATTTCGAATTTGTCTGCACCAGTAGTATCCATCATAACGAGGGAGATTCACATCCAGCAGGACAAGATGGGGCTGAAAAGCTTCAAAATCTTCCATAACGGTATCAAAGCGGGAGACGGCAAAAGTATCAAAACCAAATTTATGTAATCGTTTCTCAAGCAAGGTGACTAACGTTCTGTCATCCTCCACGATGAATATTTTAAACATGCTTATTCTCCTTCAGAGCAATATAATCTACTTGATTGTATCAAATTTTGTGGAATGAAGAAAAAATATAGGTGAATCTTGAATATACTCGCTGTGACCGCGGACAACATGATTGCTAATATGTGGCAGTGTTATCGTTGTTATTTATACACTATTATTAATATTGATATATTACATTATCGTTACTGGCCTATGCTGAATCAACTAAGGGTTACTGGTAATCGGCAGATGTCCTGAGCGGCATAATATCATTTAGCATTGGCAATCTTAGGGAGAACAACGATTCATGATGTATTTCTGGTATATGCGAGGTATATATGGAGAAAATCATACTCAAAAAATTAGGATTCACTTTTGTGGTTTTATCTATGTTCATATTCATATCGTTTGCGGGAATTATATTTTTCGCAAAAAGTAAGACCATATTTCAGAAACTGGAAGAGACGATTCAACAAATCGAAGTGTTATATCAGAAAAGCGAGATAAAGAATATACCGACTTTAGTTGAACAAACCGTATTTGTTGTCGATGGGAATACAGGCAAGATCGTGGATATAAGTCAAAATAATGAGCAAGAAATAAATATAGATGATGCGGAATCTACAGAAGAATATGTATCGATCCTGAGTAACAGTTACAACGGAAAACTTATTAATATCAATGGAACGAAAAAGTTTCTTAAAACGAAAAATACAGATGATTTGATCCTTGGCACTTATGTGGAGGCAGCCCCGGTATTCAGGACGATGCGAATACAAATCACTTACTTTTTGGCAGGTATGTTGGCTGTCCTGATCAGTGTCATTATGATAGTCAGGTATCATCTTAGACGATATGTCTTACAAGATATTTTATCCATTGAATCGAATATTAAAGAGTTAATGGCTGGAAATATGGATATTACATTTAAAACAAAATACAATACAGAGTTTCGGCAGATCACAGCGGTACTAAATGACTTGAAAGATAGTTATAAAACAAAAAGAGAAAGAATGTCGAGGATGATTTCTGCCATCGGCAGTCATGCGGCCGTGTTTGAGTGTCTATATTCCATTAACCAGAATTTCTTCTCTGATAATACACCGTGTATCTTAGGGGTGAATGATAAGGAATGGAATGAGATGACGAAGACACCGAAAGGTTTTGAAAACTATCTTACTTCATTGATATGTGACGCTAAAGAAGACATTATTGCGCTAGAAAACGATCGATATATCAGCATTGTGTCCTTTCATAAGGAAAACGAGTTTTACGGGATGATTATGGATAAAACCGATGATATGAAAATGAAAATGAAAATAGAGCAAGAACTTCATGCAGCACAAGAAGGTGCTGAAATGGATCCTTTAACTCTGCTTAGCAACAGAGCAGGACTAGAAAAGAAAGTAAAAACTTCATTAAAAAATGAACCGGGACAAGGAACGATGCTTATTTTTGATCTAGATCATTTTAAATTGGTGAATGATGAGTTAGGACATCCGGTAGGAGATAAAGTACTAGAGAAATTTGCAGGTTGTTTAAAATCGTATTTTAGAAAAAATGACATTGTCGCGAGAATGGGCGGAGATGAATTTGTTGTTTTTATCCATTCACATATTGATGCAGATATTTTATCAGATAAACTTGAGGCTTTATTAGGTACGGTTAGACAGGAATTAAGCAGCTATTATGATCGTTACGGACTTTCAACGAGTATCGGAGCTGCCTATGTAGATCAAAGGATCAATAGTTATGATGATCTTTATAAATGTGCAGATGATGGACTATATATCGCAAAAAGGCTGGGTAAAGACAGATTTTATATTAACAAAGATCATCGTCAGTAGAACAAATTCAAACAAATCATAAGGACTTCACGACTTCTAAATGTGAAAAACATCACAGTAAGGAATTGCCACCTAATTTATAATAATTTACAAATGGTTAAATCAAGCTAGAGGTACGATGTAATTGATTTAGCTAAGTAGAAAGTACAAGAAACATTTAAGAATGACATAAGCACTACGAATAATAGTTTACTGAAAAAGCAATTAGATGTTATAGAGGGAACAAATCTCTCAGGGTTTAAAAAAGGTTTAACTAGCAGGATGATATCATACACCTAGAGTGCTGACCTCTTAACGGAAGAGCTCAGCACAGATTTAATAATTAATTTACCTGAATCAATTTCATAATACCTTTAGTTGCTTCAATCAGGATGATATATAGATCAAAAAGGTTCTATTTGCCTATATATCGTTACAAATTTATCGTTTTAATGAGTTATGAAAATGATTCACTTTATTTTAGAAATTTATAATAAGTGAAATGTAAAGAATGCGGGAGGCTGAAGAGCCTCCTTTTTGTTTGCTCTAATGCTCTAATTTTTACCATGGATCCTATATGTGTGGTATTCACTTCCTCATCGCTGTAGTAGAATGAGATGAGAATATATTGAACAAAAGGGAGAGAAAAGCAGTTTGGAGCAGGATATAGAACAATTATGGAGTAATCAATCTGCAGAGCGGTGGAAGAGACGCAAGAGGGAACTTGCCGCTTGGATTGAACGTCCGAAACCAGAAAATTGGCAAAAAAAACTACTGCTTTTTGATGATATAGAAGTCGATGCTTCCATCTATCCCGCTCTCATGGCTCTAAAAGAGCTTGATTTCAAAACAGAGTATTCCTGTGCAGGCGTGAGTATACTTGATGAACCGGAGGACCATTCTTTATATGCGTATGTTACTTTAATGGAAGGTCCAAATACGGATCAATTTGTGGAGTATGCAATGCAGCGGATGGGATATCGCCTATTAGTTACTTATGAAAATCTCAAACATCGTTATGACCTTTCCTCATTTTATATCTCACAAAATCGTTCTTTTTGTTATGGGCTTGAACTTTGTGCAAAAGAATTCCTGGCTGTGAAGTCAGCACAATAGACAGTGGGAAAAATGGTTTGAGTAAGTGAGCAGTACATCAGGCTTTTTGTATTACAAAGACGTTAGCCATATAACCTTTTGTGTGCAACTGCGTTCCTACTATAGAGAGGGAGTGATGGAATGCGTAAACGTTCTGCTTGGATCGCTATCGTAACGGTTGCAGTTTCTATGGTTTTTACAGGATGTACGAGGGAAGAACAGTCAGCGCAGGCTACGATCGTTAATAAAGTCCAGCCTGCATATGAAAAAACGTTTAAGGATCTGCATCTTGGAGAGGCGCATTTTTATAGCGCATTTATTCCGAATGGAGCAGAGAAATGGGTTCATTTTGGAATTGATACCTATATTGGCGGGCAGCTCCAGGAAGAGACTCAAGAATTATCTACAGGTAATTTTATAGAAAGAGAAGATGACAAGTATGATCTTGGGCTGGTATTAATGAATCATGGAGATAAGATACTTGCTCAGTTCAATGTTGATGGAACAAGTACTAGCTTATATGAACTACCTAAAGCAAAATTGGAGGAAGGACAGGGAATCTCCACTTCGTGGGCGGAGGCCTTGCCAGAAGATGAAGATGTTCTGCTGATGGAAGGGGAAAAACGAATCTTAGGTGCTTATATAATGAATACAAATGGGCGGATCATTTACCATGATCTATCTGATGCTGGGCAGCTTAAGCAGGCGATTCGGGAGAATCATATCATGCACATTTTGTATATGACATTAGAGACGGTGGATAAAATACCGCAATAGCAATGGAAAAAGCGGAAAGACAATAAGCAGTTGAGAAAGGTGAGATGAGTTGAGATGAGTAGAGCAGAGGGGAAGTTAGATTTAAATCGTGTTGTATTTATTGGAAGAACATTTGACGAGTACCTGTTAATGTTCAACCTTACTCAAGAGGAATTACGTGGACGAAAGATTCTTGACTGTCCTGCAGGTGCTTGTTCTTTTACCGCAATGGCAAATACACAGGGTGCAGATGCTACGGCATCAGACATTGCTTATTATTACCCTTTTGAACAACTTGCTCAAAAAGGATTCGATGATATCGAGCATGCGATGTTAAACATGGAAAAGGCACAAAGTAATTATGCCTGGGATTATTTTAAGTCAGTAGAAGGATTGAAAAAACATAGAATACAAGCATTATTTGATTGTTCGAGTGATATGAAAGAGTACCCTAATCGTTATATTCCTGCTATTTTACCTGTATTGCCATTCAAAGATTGTGAATTTGAATTAACTCTCTCCGCACATTTCCTGTTCATGTACGCCGATCGGTTTGATTATGAATTCCATTTACAATCCATACAGGAGTTACTGCGTGTTACAAGTGATGAAGTACGTATATTTCCTTTAATTGACCTATCTAGTAATAGATATGGACATTTAGATAAGCTCGTCGGTGTGATACAAAGCCAAGGCTGCGTTACAAAAGAAATCAAGGTGCCATATGAATTTCAGAAGGGCGCAAATAGTATGTTAGTCATCAAGAAGGTTTAATATGGAATAATCTCATTTCAAAGAAATGAATAAGCAAACATCGAATGTTTATCATTGTCCATTTTTTTGAATAGTGGTGGAAGAAGGAATGATATGTACAAACCGGCCGTTAATTATTCAGTCATTTCATCGCATGACTTACGTTCGATGATCTATGAACTTTATAACCTTGGAGATGTATTGGAGTGTAGATTTCTATGTAATGGATTGAATGATACGTATTTAATAACCACCAATGAAAGCAAATATATATTACGTATTTACAAGACGAATTGGCGAAATAAGAGCGATATTGATTTTGAAATTGAACTATTAGGATACTTGATATCAAAAGGAATTCCCGTATCTTATTCGTTACCAAAGAAGGACGGTAATTATATTACTGAGATTCAGGCGCCTGAGGGACTACGTTTCGCTGTTCTCTTTACCTATGCGGAAGGTAATTTCTTGGATAATAAGGAAAGCGCGTTGTTATATGGAGAACAAGTAGCTAAGATGCATTTGGTCATGGATCCTTTCAAGTGTAGTCATAATCGATTTTCTATTGATTTAGATCATTTGCTGACGAAGCCTATCCATTCAATTAAGTCCGTTTTTTCAGACAGACCCGAAGATATAGCGTATCTGGAATCCTTGGCATTGCTTTTACAAAAACGGGTAGAAAATATTTCAGATGGTTTAGAGTGGGGAGTATGTCACGGGGATCTTCATGGGTGGAATGTACACTTTCATAATGATACTTTAACTCATTTTGATTTTGACTGCGGGGGTTATGGATGGAGGGCATATGATCTCTCTGTTTTCCTCTGGTCAAGAGTACGAGGGCGTACGAAAGAACACTTCAAGAACGAATCTTGGAACATTTTTTTAGAATCGTATCTTAAAATCAAACCGTTATCGGATATCGACCTAGCATCGATTTCGACCTTCGTAGCAATTAGAGAAATATGGTTAATGGGACTTCATACAGGGAATTCAGAAGTTTGGGGAGCTAACAATTACGGTGACCACTTTAGCGGTAATGTAAAATTTTTAAAAGAATGGTGTGAAGAGAACGATATAAGCTAAGAAATACTTCTTCTATGGCTTTGGTTATAAAGTCTGATAAGAGAATGATAGATTGCTGGTTATCAAAATGAACACGATAGAACGATAGCTTAATTAAAAGGCAGCTGATCCTCATGATCTGCTGCCTTTGTTAGACTATACAAGCTAATCACTTGTCAAAATTACAAGGGAAAATGATAAAAACGTCAACCAGGAAGAACGGTATGGCCTCATAACACGAACAAGAAAATTAGTTCTATTATGGTATTATCTAAGATTCATAGTATCGGTGAGAGATTGAAGTACTGGGAGGTAGGTGGGTATGGAATACAGCATACGCTTGGCGGAGAAAGAAGATATTAAAGATTTACTTGATGTGAGAAATAACGAGGATTTATTAATAACGTATTTGAACCAACAAGAAAATAAGGAAGTATATCTCCTTGTTGCTGAGATGGATAGATCCATCATTTTGGGGTTCGGTCTTTTAAAACTGAAGGGTAACTTATATCCTAAATTGAGTGACTTATATGTAAATGAGAAATATCGTGGCCATGGTATTGGTTCGAATTTAATTAGACAACGCGAAAAAATGGCAAGCAAACTTGGCTATTCTGAAATATTCGTTAGTGTTGATCCAATTGAAAATCCGAAAATGATAAAGCTTATAACCAAGCTTGGATACAAACAAATTACTGAACCATACTCCAAAACAGCACGATTCCATAATGAAGACGGGATAGCATATGAGAAAACTTATACAAGGATTGATTTAAAGAAGTCATTGAATTAAGGGAGTTGAGAAAGTGGGATGGGAAGTTCGAATCAATGGGATGCAGAATGGGAAGTTTCTGAAAAATTGGCTTCAAGATTAATACACAGTCAATTAGGACATCCTGCTTGTGATTTGAATGTTGTGTATAGCTTTTTACCCCCGGAAGCGCGTGCTGACTTTTTTAATGTATATGGGGAGGTAGATGAAGAAACTAAGATGTTAGCTCGTTTGATTGCCGTATATATTCCAACTGGAATCATGATGCAGGCAATTGATGACAATGACGAGAGGTTAGTTGATGAAGCAAGAGCGAACATAAAACGTGCTCTCACTGATTAAGCAATGCCATTGCGATAAAGGGAAGAATTCTGGTTTCACCTAGCGATAAAGAAATGGGAGTTCGACCGCCGAACGGAGGACTCACAGGAGAACAACCACCAATGCTGGAATCAAATTGACGAAGAAGTGTACAACCTAGAGCTGAAATTGAGTTCTTGATAGATTATGGGCCTCTACCGAACAAGTTTCATGTTGAACAAATTACTGAAGGTAATAGACGGAGGTAATGGATAAAGAAAATATTTTTTAAGCACCTGCCTAAATAGGAGTCTACTACTATTCATATGGGGTTTGGTGGATGGATGAGAAAAAATCCAATGAGCTTACGGTGACGCTTTTTACTATTTTGTTTTAGAATTCGTATAAATAGCTTGATGCATAGGCATTACGTTAAAGAAAAATGGCAGGATAGTCATTGCAATTTAACTTCTCGTAATGTAAAATACATAAAGGAAAAATATGGGAGGTGTGGGAGTATGAGGTGGAAACAGAAGACTTACATTCAGTCGACATGCGTAATTTCATATTTCCATTCCATTAAGACGCTAAAGCATTTATTGCTTTAGTGTTTTTTATTTTATGGGGGGTGTAGTCATTGTCAAGGTACAAAAGGGTTCTCGTTAAGCTAAGTGGTGGAGCAGTTGCAGGAAACTCTGAATTTGGTTTTGAGCCAGAAAGGCTAGATTATATTGCAGATGAAATTATGTCTGTAGTAAATTTAGGCGTTGAAGTATCGTTAGTTATAGGTGGGGGTAACATTTTCAGAGGTAATATGGCCGAAAGCTGGGGGATCGAAAGGGCAGAAGCTGATAACATTGGGACGCTTGCAACTGTAGTAAATAGTTTAATGCTCCGCGGAGTTCTTAAAGCCAAGACGAAAAAGGAAGTGCGAGTAATGACAGCAATACCTATTACTTCAGTTGCTGAACCATACATCCGTCTAAGAGCAACCCACCATCTAGAAAAAGGCTACATTGTAATTTTCGCAGGAGGGAACGGTCAACCGTATGTTACAACAGACTATCCTTCAGTACAAAGAGCCATTGAGGTCAATTCTGACGCTTTATTAGTTGCAAAGCAAGGTGTTGATGGTGTTCTTAATGCAGACCCTAAATTTGATAGAAATGCAAAGAAATTTCGTTCGCTTCATTACAACGACATTTTAGAACATAACTTAAAAGTAATGGACCAATCAGCTTTCATTTTGGCAAGAGACTACAATTTACCAATGCATGTGTTTAACTTCGATAAACCAGGTTCAATGAAAGAAATTTGTGAAGGTAAGAATAATGGTACGATAATTAGTGGTGAATCAATTTTAGAGTTGGAATGAAGATGCTAGAGGACTAGTCTCCCTTAATTTCGCGAAAAGATCATTTCACGAAAGAGAAGTTCAAGGAGTTTTCTGACAGGGAGACATATTCTTTTTCACAGCATAATCATAGTAAAAAACTGATAAAAGATATAAGAGAAAACGAATGTCAAAACAAACGATACAAGAGATAATTTTCGATTACTATTCCATGTTCGAAATCCGTTAGCCAGATATAAAATAATGAGAGAAAAGAGAATTAGTAAGATATTTTTCCAAAACAGCAAATTTAAAAGTACAGTTAAAGCAGCCAAACACCATATAACTGTAAACCATAGTGGATACTTCAATAAATATTTTCTAAACATGTGATCCTCCTAAAAAGTCCTTAATGTAATTATTGACCAATTATTATTCGTCACTTCTTGATTCATACCTTTATCATAAATAGACTCTGATAGGAGATGAGATTGACGGTGACATTATTTTACTATATTGCTGCAAGCCATGAGCTGCCGACAGGCTCATTCGGCCAGAAAAAAACAGTTATGACTATTCATGATTATATTAAAAATGTGAACCCGGCTGCTAAGGATCAACGCTTTATGCAAACACTGCTAGAGAAATACCCGAAAGGGGATAAACTTATGGATGTCTATGATACGGAAGAAGATGCAGCGGGATTATATATAACCGGTCCCTTAAACGGACAATTCTCGCCTTTTCTCCGCTATCCATTCGTTTACCAGGTGAACGCCGAAGGGGGTTCCTTCAAAATTAATGATGAGATTAAATATTCTCACCCTATTTTATACCAAACAAGCAAAAAATGCTTAGTAGAGCTATTCAATTATTTACACAGCAATATGGAAATAGGTGAGGATTTAGAGCTGTATTGCTGTTGGGCGCATGGACAGAGAAGATTTTCGGATGCTCCTAACAAAGAACTCGATCTTTTGATTGACCTAGCCACATTTCAATTGGGGAATGAATTCGAGTGGAAAGAACGTCAGTATATATGCGTTAAGAAGTGAATCAAGGTGCAGTTAACTATTAAGCGAACGGAAAAAAGACAGCTGAACACAGCAGGGAGCAGCTTGCCAGTTGGCAGCTGTTCTTTTAACTATGCAAACCGGCAGGATGAAGCAGTGAACCAGTTGAATTCACTATATACTTATAAAATGATGGATTTAAATACAGAAAAATACAACCGATATAATCTTTTTGTTCTAGGCTCTGTTTTAAAGAATAATAGCGAACGATATTACGCCTAGTTAAAGGGGATGACTAGTATAATGAGATATATTACGATTGTGTTGTTTAGTTTTATTCTAATATTATCGGCTTGTACTCAACTTGAAAAAGAACAAGGGTATTCAGGAATCATTGTAGATGATAAAGTCATGGGCTATGGGAGTACACCGTAAGCCAATATGATAATTCACTCTCATGGAAGGTAAGTTACAAAGGAAGTGTAACCACGAGCGAAGAAAGTATCGACAATAAGGATGAATTAGAAGATTACATGTTGGCTGTTAGCGAAAGTAAAATAATACATTCGAAGCTTATTATATCGTTATTATACTTTTTAATTGTTGTAGTAATTGCGTTTTTACTGTTTAAAAAGAACAGAAAAACACTTAAAGATAGTACAATTGTAGTTGTATTAGCGAGTATGATTGCATTATTTATTGCTGTTGATGCAGCTTATGATTTAAGTGTTGCGTTACAAGATATTAAACTTCACTATCTAAGGCTAACTAATTGAGATCATGAGGAACCCAAACCAGTTACTACAATACCTTAAAAATGTACAAACCTTATGGTCTGTATCCGTATGAAAAGACGAACATAAAAGCCAAGAAAATAAAAATAACTGCTGATGGGATGAAACTCACAACAATCAATACCTTAGCTTGCTTGCTCTTCACTCCAGTAAACCATTTGTAATAGATAAAAAGGAGAATTACTATCATAGGCAGGAAGAAATAGCCGGCGATAGTATCAACCCAGCCCGAATTTTCATCCCAATATGCCTTTGGTACAGGGAGGATATTTTCATATTGCCTATCAATTTTGTTTTTAGTTACGATAAAGATATAAGAAATTAAAGAATAATAAGCTACTATGGCAGCTTTGATCCACCAATAAAAAACTTATTGAAAATTATTACAAGAAGGATGATAGCCAGAATTATAAAGAAACCCATATATGTTTCTAAAATATAAATCACCTCTATTGTATTTTACCTAATAAGTGTAAGTGTTTCCATGTGTTTTGTTTTTTTCTGTTTTCCTGTTCCAAAGATTAAAAATAATGTGATTGTTAACTATTGAAAAAAGGCACCATCCAAAGAATAATTTTATAAAAAGATTTGTTTCAGGGATTTTTTACGTTAGGGGGCTATCATTAGTGAAGCAAATGCTAAAGCTTTCATCTTTTTTGCTATTGGTATTTTTAATCATGAGCGGGTGTAATACAAAAAGTGGGAATGAAGAGTCGCTAGGAATTATAGACGCTTACGCTGGTGATTTATTAGATTTTAAAGATGCATATGTCGGAAATGCCAGTGCAGTAGGGAACATCGTAAGTAGGGTGGAAAGTGCCGAGCAATTCAAAGGGTTTGAACTGAAAACAGACGAGGAACCATATGGCATCATTCTGAACTATGACGGAAATGACGCAGAAAAAAATCATAAGAAAACAGTTGTTTATAACGCTACATTTTTATTTGCATTAATTCAGAATGTAGATTGGGTAACGTTTAATTTTACTAATGAAGAATACACAATCATGAAAGAGAAACTGAAAAGTTGGTATGGAGAAGATTTTACAGAAATACAAAATGAAGATGAGATGAAAATATGTATACAAAAACATTTGGATGATGATAAATTAAACCAGTTATTCAGATAAAGGGGTTAAAACCATTGCTAAAAGGGCAGAGTTGTTTTAATGAAATTTTTGTATCTATTAAATTGGATCGATTATACTGTAGTGTATCTATAGAAGTTAACTAATTGATAATAAGATACTGGTTTAAGAACTTCGGAGGACGGCATCTATGTGTACAATCACTTATACTAACATTACGGGAAATTTGTTTATCGATCTTTTTATTTTTCTGATCATAGGTCTAATTAGCATTTATTTTAGTTTACCTATAGTTTACTCGGAATTTAAGGAGATAAAGCAAGAGGAAAGCCGAATATGGAAGATAATTTCGATGATGTGTATACCTATCTCAGCAAGTGTAGGAGTACTTGCTTTCGGTTGCTTATTTGTATGTATTTCAATATTGAACTTGATTGCAGAAATCGCTTGTAAAATATGATCGCTAAAGTTAACAATCGTGCGGATATTTGATATCAAAAAAAGTGCACCTTTTGAAGATACCAAACTTCCCCAATTGTTCTACTTTGATGATTGAACTAACAGAAAAATGATAGTTGAATATAGAGGGGAGAGAAGCTTGCCAATTGGCAGTTGCCCTTTTTTATTATACAAAGAGGCAATTTAACGCAACAAATATATCTTGAATTTATGATATGGGTTACCGTAATATATCTAAACACAAAGTACAGTTTGTCCACAAAATATACATCAAAATATAAAGACAAAGCCACTCCTAACAAAGGGGTGGTTTCTTCGAATATTGTTACTATATCGGGAAATTAAATGGGAAAGGTATATTTTAATTCATTTGAAACGTATTTTATCCATTCGTTTTGCGGCGACACGATCTCAGGTAACTTGTTAATTGGAGACCAAAACAATTTGAAAGTATGATTATCCGCTTGCTGTTCCCACTCACTAAGTTCGCTATTTGTGTGTAAATGATAAAAATGTCTTTCAACCGTTGATGCTAATTGTGTTTCCTCTACCCAACCTGTTATTTGATAAGTGACGTAGTTTGGTGCTGGATATTTATCTCCTTCAATATAGGAGATTTGTACAAACTTTTCGTTCTTGCGTTCGTGTTTGACAGTAATACCCCTTCTAATCTCAGCCCAATGTGAACTTGATAAGTCTGGTCTTGAATAGACCTTTGCTTTTTGAAAAACGATGTATCTATCTCCTGAAAAGTTCAACTCTTGTTTTCCTATATAATTACATGAAAGAAATTCATTTAGCCCAGTTTCTTCAAAGGCTTCACGTAAGGCAGACTGTTTAAAATCCTCATTTATCTCAACCGTCCCTGCTGGAAATTGAATACCTGCATTTGGATGTTGTATTAGAAGCAGTTCAATATTGTTCTTTTTCTCCCTAGTAATAAAGCACGTGACTTTTCCCATTACATTAGGTTTTATCATTATTTCCCCCACAAATTATATTCTTTTAAACCCTTTTTACTTTACTATATATTGGAAAAACATTCTATATCGTTTCGGTTTAAAATTAACGCTTAGTCGGTCGATGTGCATAGCATCTATTCAAATCCAAGAGCATTAGGAGTGGTGTACACCACCCCCACCCTGTGTCACCTTGAACAAGCTCTTTAGACCGCCTAGATCGTTTCTAATTTGTCCTACCATTGTATCCGCAACACATGAAGTCAGCAATCAGAAGCCCTATACAGTCCCGCTTCCTCCATTTTGTCAATGTCAAAAGGTATAGTTTTTGACAAGCTCCTCAGGTTCATGAAGATACCTATAATTTCCTTACTCCTTCTTTAATAGAGAAGGTGATTTGTTTAAACGATGTAAGAATGAAATCTGAACGCTCTCGTTACTGTATAAATATGGAAACAATAGTGGGTTGGTGATACAATGTAATCAATAAACGGTATTTAAGGAATTATATGGGGGGTTTTATTGGTGGAATCAACACAACAGAATAAAAAAGCATGGAACACTGGTACTTACGATTCTTGGGTTAATCGGTTTGGAACGCCGATGGAAGCTGTGGAGAAAATAAAGAAAGAACCTTTAAAGAGAATTGGAGCAGCTTTCAAATACATGGGTGAGAACATTGAGGGCAAGAGAATAATCAATCTACTTGGATCAAACGGAAATAAAGCAGTAGCTTTAGCACTTTTAGGAGCAAATGTAACGGTTGTCGATTTCTCATCTGAAAACAAGCGTTACGCTACAGAATTAGCTAATCAAGCAGGTGTTGAATTAAGTTATATCGTTTCAGATGTATTGAAGTTACCCCTAAATGAGTTATCAAATCAATACGACCTTGTATTTATGGAATTTGGCATCCTACATTACTTCACTGACTTATCCTCTTTTTTTAATTTGGTTCAAAGTCTTCTTAATGATGGTGGAATGATGATTCTGCAAGACTTTCACCCTGTTTCTACTAAATTGATAACCTCAAAGGGAACAACAGCCAATATTAGGAAACATAAGGTTACAGGTGACTATTTTGATACATCGCTTATTGAAAAGGATGTATCCCATTCTAAGTATTCCGAATGGGATCATATCAATGAAAATGCTCATAAGGTTTATCTACGTAATTGGACACTGGGTGAGATCGTTACATCTATTGCGAGTGAAGGTTTAACAATCAAAGTGTTGGAGGAGCTTCCTAATCTTTCATCTGAGGTGTTCGATAAAGGAATACCTAAAACATTTACAATAGTAGCGAAAAAATAAGGATAACCTAAGGAAGAACCCGCTCCAATATCAGGAGTGGGTTCTTCCTTATATTATAATGATGTTTTTTGGTCAAAGTGTACTTTGTATTTAGATACAGTACGGTGAACCGTACCATAGATGACAGGTGAGGTCATTACGCAAAAAAAAAGACGATAGTTGAATACTTCAGGGAGTAGCTTGCCAGTTGGCAGTTGCTCCCTTTTAGTTATGCAAACGGGCAGAATAGTTTAACAACCACTAGAATTAAATTCATATCTAGATTGAATGTTTATCTCATTAACAGAGAGCTAATATAAGAACAGGTGCCCATATATCAATAGGCACCATAAGTGTTCGAGAATTACTTTAGATTATTGATGGAGATGTCTAGCCGGTTAGAGATTTGCGGGAAATTGCCAATGAATACTTTTTTTGTTTTGGTCCCCTGCCGAGTATTGCCAATATAGTTGGCTCCTACTAAAAATAAACTAACGCTCCCAATTCCCTTTATTTAACTTTTTATGTAATTATCAAAATACAAATACATATAAAGAGAATAAGATGTCTATACTCTAGTTTTAATATGGCGCTCTAGCCAGTCAGTATTTAAAAGCCAAAGTTCCGTTGTCGGTTACTTTGGCTTTTATGTAGTGACTCAATTATTCTTTAATTTGACCAATAACATTCATGACATCATCAAGAGTACCTGTTATTGTAGAGGCAGTATAGAAATGATCCGATGTCATTAAATGAACGACTTTTCTATTCTCCCCATCTACATAGGCAGCAGTGTAATCATTAATTTTGGTTACTTGTACTTGTTCCAAATGATAGGAGTTTTCTAAACTTGCAATAGTCTCTTCATCAGTTAGAGTAGCGGGCACTTGAGTAAAGAGAATTTCACTACCAGATTGAGTGTTATAAAATGTCCGGAGCTGAAGCCCAATATCTGTTTTCCTTGCATATATTTCACCTTCGGTTAGTAACGCATTACTTTTAGTGACAGAAGATATATCTGGAACCGATTTAGGGATAAAGATTTCATTAGCCGACACTGTGGAAAGATCCACAGTTCCTTCCAGTTGAGTATCTTGATTTACTGTTGCGTCATTGTTTACAGCTTGCGAAGACTGAGCTTCTTGATTAGTTACTACTGAGCTTGTTGTAGCTTGAGCTTGTGCAATGCTATTCCCATCAGCGTAAGAATGGTAGATGAATCCTCCACTTGCAAGAATAGTGGCCACGCTTGCAACAAATAATGTTTTTTTCATTTTTCATCCTCCTTAATAAACGCTACCAGAGTTAACGACGGCGTTATTACTCTTATACAATAATTGATAGGACAAATTAGCATTGTTATTTTTGTTAGCATACATCGCCCAATATGTTGAGCTTTCCCCTGTCCATAAAGAGAAACTTACATCAGGAACTTCTACAATGGTATAGGAACTCATCTTATTCCAAGTCCCTGAACCAACTATACCGTCAGATGTTAGTTTGTGACTACTTTGAAAGCTTTTTGCCGCGTTAAACGTACCTGTTCCGAAACTGCCATCGATACTTCCGACTGTAGATTGTAACCCAAAGCAGTACAAATTAACTTGTAACGCCTTTACATAACCACCACTATTTCCACTTTTAAGTGTAGGGAAACCAGCAAAATCCACTGCTGCGCTTGCAGAAGCTATACCCGCCGCCAACGAGGAACCTAATAGGGCCAATGGGATAAGCTTTGCTAATAGTTTCTTTTTAAACATAGTTTAACTCCTTCCAAATAATAGTTTCATATATTAGAACACGTGAAAGTAGCAAAAAGTTATATATTTTAAAAAAAGTAAAAAAAATACAATAAGAGATTAAACTGTACCCTTTGTAAAGTTTAATCTATATCAGCTAATATCTTGTCAAGATTATCGGTAAAAGGAACTTAAATCATGATGACAAATAACCCTCCAACCCATTTTTTGGAAGCTTACACCAATTCAAAAAAGTTTGGCAGTGCGAAAAGATTTTTGATCTTCAGGATGACATAAAGCCAATGAACTAGCTTATTTGCCATGCGACTAATGCTATTTTATGTTGCTTTCCTTCTGCTCTTTTGCGATGTAAAAAATAAAAAGGAGGTTAATGAATGAAAGGAATCTTTGATCGGTTTGAAGGTGATTACGCGGTAATCGAAATAGATGGACAGACACATGATGTTTCTAATTCCATTGTTGATGCTTTTATCAAAGTGGGAGATGTAGTTACATATGGAAGCCAAAACCGACTGAAATAGAGCAACGAGAGAAGCAAATTGAGAAGCTTATGGACGATGTTTGGGAAGATTGATCGATAATTTATTTCTACAATTATAGTTTACTTATTGTAAAAACCTGATTACGCTTTTAGAAGTCGGGTTTAATCTATTTATTCTATCTGATTTCTGTTCAGCGTTATTAACCGTTTGGATATTTCTTCTAAACCAGTTGAATTGATTGCAGAAATGGCTGTTATGAATAGGTTTTTTTAAATAAATGGTTTGAAGCAAGACCGCAATGAACGAAGTTATGTAATAAAATAGAATAATATATTATTATTGAAATTTATTTGGCAATTTAATCGATACAGCGAGCCCTTTTAGAACTATGCAAATACCGATTTTTGCTGGATCGTTGTCGACCGTCAATTCGATGACGTCAAAGGACACCCGAATCGGGTGCTCTTAGCTTTTGCTCAACCAACGATACGATGAACCCTATTATAAGAAGAAATGCTGATCATTAAGCTAACGAGAAAACGTTAGTTTAATTAGGAAAAGAAAGCAACCGATCAATAGATCGGTTGTTTTCTTTTTAGGATACTCGGCAAGATAGCGAGAAGCATACCCTCAATATAGTGAAAATTAAAGGAATGAAGATATGTTTCAGGAATATCTACATATAGAAAATATTTAAATAGGATGTGAAAAAATGGACAAACATTACGAATATCTCCTATTAGCTTTCGAAGAAGCAGAAAAGGCAAAAGGTGAAGGTACTTTTCCAATCGGTGCTGTTATTGTTGATGCAGATGGAACAATTGTAAGCCGAGGTAGGAACAGAGTATTTTCAAGTTGTGATTCGACAGCTCATGCGGAAGTGGATGCGATAAGAAAAGCCGGAAATAAGATATTAAATCTTGAAAGCAAGAGATTTATACCAAATAATGAGCTAACCTTATATACAACTTGTGAACCTTGCCCAATGTGTACGGGGAATAATCGTGTTATCTTTGATAAAAAAAGTAGTTTGGGCAGCAAATGATTCAGATATTGGTGCATTTAAAAAATTTAAGGAAGCAACAAGCGAGTTACCAATTTATGATGAGTTGTTTCGTGACATCGAGATTGTTGCTGCTCCTTACATAGATTTAGAAATTAGACAAAGACGACTGTTAGCGGAATGGAATAACAAACGAGGATACACTGAAACTCATTGGAATAAAGAATTAAAAAATGATATTGCTCTTTACTAAACGTAGATTTCACCTGACGATTCAACTAACGAAAAAACGATAGTTGAACTAGAAAAAGTAAGCAACCGATCAATAGACCGGTTGCTTTTTCTTTAAATACTGGGCAGGTTAGTTTAATTCACTTCGCGATGCCGATTTTTCGGCTTAATATCGAAACTTTTTCCAGGTGTTTATAGTCTATATGATTAGTATACAAATACATCATAGGATGTGGAAATTCATGAAGAAATTTAGTTTTTGGTTATCGATATTTGGTCTATTGGTATGTTTATTGAATGCTACAGGGAAGGATGACAAGAACTTACTATTGTTCTTTACCAGCCCTCACTTGATGTTTATGGAAGAGTATAACCTTGTGCGACAAATAGATGGAATTTTGACCATCTATATAATCAATATTGTGGGCTGGTTCATAATAGGTCTAGTTATTGATTTAATCATTGCTGCATTTAAACGTAGATAGATTAAGGATATATGTCTAACTATAAATTGGAACCCACCCTTTGAAATTCAGCTATGTGAATGACTATAAAAATCTGGGCGGTGATTGGTACAATTATGTCTTTCATTATGACAAACCTAAAAATGAAGATGACTTTCGGAACCTTGTTTGGTCCAAAATCTCAGGAAAGGAGCACCATAACCATATCCGAAACAGAAAGCCATAGTGATCATAGAGTCTGGAAAAAACGTTGGCTATTGGATTGATGACAGAAAGTTAGATATTGCAGGAGGTGATTGTTATCGATCTATTTAAAGTTTTTATGGTTCTCGGAATGGCTGTGCTAATTACAAGTTGTTCGACTCAAAACAATGAAAATCATTCGGATAAAGCAAAGAACGATGTTGCTGCAACAGATGCAAAGGTAAGGACTCTTCCCAAGGTTGAAAAGCCGTATTTGCCTGAAAAAGCGGCTGAGAACGGGGATATTGTAAATGTGCACGGAAAATTCTCAAATTTGGAAAAATGGCAAGTTTTCTTGGAAAATATAGAGCGAAAAAATGCAGACGCTATTCGAATTACCCAATATACAACGGAAGGCGACCCGATTTTGTACGAGCTTTCCTTTAATGGGGAACAAATCGCATATACCTATAATGATTCCATGGATGCTTTTGGCGGACAAACAAAGGGCAAACAAAACACTCTTTGTGGAGGAATCACAAAGAGAGAGCCAATGGATGATTCGCAGGCCCCTAATGTGTATCTCCTTACTGGCTGTAAAGCCCAGGATGTGGGAAACACCTTCTACTTCAGTGAAAATCTTTCTTAAGCAATAATACAGCATCCAAGAACGAGTCGTTTCTTGGGCATTACTAAAACATTGGGAAATGGATTAAGGTCTTTTATTGACTAACGAAAAAACGATAGTTTAATTAGAAAAAGTAAGCAACCGATCGATAGACAGACCGGTTGCTTTTTTTAAAATATTCGGCAGATGAATGGAACTTTAATAGTTGCGTCTTCATCTATGAAGTACCACATAAAGGGGGCTTATGAAATGAAAATCAATTTAGCGCTTGTGGTCATTGTAATGACTTTGCTCACTGCCTGTGCCAAAAACGTCGATGGAGAAGATACTGCAAGTCGTACGGGTAATGACAACACCACCAATGTGGAAATGGCTGTTGTGTCGGATGCTGCTTTGCAAACCAACATGGTGGAATTTTATGGACTTGCTTTAGATGCGTTCATATCACTTGGAGACGGACTTACAGATAAGATGAAATTTATTGCCATCGATATGAGTAACTTGAAGGATCTATCGGAAGAAGACAAAGATCAGGTTTTACGCCATTTTAGCAAATACGATGTGAACGTAATGGATATCACTCTAGAACAATTGGAGAAAGAGGGTCGAGTGAAAGATGCTCGCTCTCTTGAAGGCATCTTGCTCAGAGTGGAGAACTCGGAAATCTTGGAAAATAAAATTATCATTGAAGGTTCCTTATTCAAGTCTGCAAAAGGTGCGATAGGAACATCCGTCATTCTAGAATATCTAGACGACAAATGGCAAGTTACGAAAGCATCCGATACCTGGGTGAGTTGATTTTCGTTAGGCATAAAAATAACGTTGTTCAACTAACGATAAAACGTTAGTAGAAAACAGCAGGGAGCAGCTTGCCAGTTGGCGGCTGCTCCCTTTTAATTATGCAAACTGGCAGGATAATGTAATATTCCATCATGCACCCCGAAAAATATTCGGTTGTATGTTCACTTCTTGGTTAAATTAGCTCAATAAATCCTTATAATAAGATTTTATATGGTATAATCTGTAAATATATTCCAAAAATACTAGAACGTTATGAAATGGTGGGACTAAACGAATGGAACATACAATTCAATTAATGGAAAATCATTTAAATATCACTCTTGGAAATTCGCCCTTTTTAAAATTAGATAAAGGGTTACAAATTCCATACTCTTCAATTAAGGGGATAACAACAGGGAGACCCATACCAAATGCTTTCAAGCTTTATGGTGCTTCTTTTGGAGGAAAAAGAAATGGGTTATTCAGATTCAATGGAGGTTATCATCTCTATTTTTTTAATAATGAGGTTGATACCCTTCATTTTGACCTGAATAATTTTCCTGTTGGTAAATTTAAAATATCAAAGTTAATTATTGATGTTAAAAACCCTGAAGAAATAAGTAAAACTATCTCGGAGAGATTGTTTCTCAACTAGCAGGCAGTTTAGTTGAATAATCACATGTTGAAATATCATAGCGTTGACCTAGTTCTGAAAAACTGCACTAGTTTATTACAATAAAGCTAAGTGCAGTTTTTGTATCAGGTATGATTGAAAATAATTTTATCAATCTTTAGATTTATGTCTACATATTTCATCACTAAGAAAAGGAAAACTATTATTGCTGCCACCAATAGAGAATAAAGTAAGATGTCAGGTATATCATCATTTAGATTGATTAGAGTTACTCCTGCTATCAATGTTAATCCAATATTTTCTCTAATATGATCCATTGCTCTCGACTTTATTAGTCTAAATGTTGGGATAGATAAAAGAAAAATAAATAGTATGACTCCGATAATGGTTAGCAAAATATTTTCTCTCCTTCCAGTTAATATATTTTATCATAATTTTCACAGGTAGCTGATTGTACTAAAGATAAAACGATAGCTGAACACAGCAGGGAGTAGCTTGCCAGTTGGCAGTTGTTCCTTTTAGTTATGTAAACCGGCAGGATAGTTCTAAAGTTTCCCGAATATCCTACATCTAGAATTGTCCAGAAAGTTCGTGAATAATAAGTTATGTGCAATTCCTGTATAAATTAATAAAAAGTAGATACTTTTTATTAGTGTTTAATATCACCTTGTTAATGGTTCATTCTAGAATGGGTATAAGAGAGCTTGTTCAGAAGACGATATTTTGTTGTTTGTATCAAACAATTGACTATCGTAAATATAAAGTTGTGAACGGAGAGATAGAATGTTAATTAGGGACTATAAAGTTGAGGATGAACAAGGATGGTTAAGCTGTAGAGTGCTTGCTTTTTTAAATACAGCTTACTATGACAACGTTCTAAATAAAAAGGAAGTATATGAAAATCCATCAATTGAGTTAGTTGCTGAAATCGATGGACAAATTATTGGTCTAATAGACATTGAATATGAAATACAAGAAAGTACAGTTTGTTCAAGAGGAAAAGGTTTAGGAGGGATGATATGGCATATAGCTGTCCATCCTGATTATTCACGTCAGGGTATAGGAGAAGGATTACTAAAAGTTGCCGAAAAACGAGCAATTGAGAAAAATTTAAATCGTTTTGAAGCATGGACTCGTGATGATAATTGGGTACTAAATTGGTATAGAAAAATGAGATTCAATCTAGTAGAATCATATTTTCATATTTATTTTGAAGGAAATGAGATGAACAACAGGATTACAAATAATGTTTCAAAGTTATATCCCGTATCTACTTTTGCTCATTATGTTGGCGAAGATGTTGAACAATTCAATTCTGTTAAGCGTAAACATCAATGTGTTTGTTTTGAAAAATATATCGACTAAAGAAATTTTAAGAGTTAATTCTAGACGGCAGTAACAGCACATAACACAATATTCACGTATGGGGCATTCGCCCCTAGTCTGCAGAAGCAATTACGAAGAGTAAATTCAGCAGACAATCCTGCCTGGCTAAGATAAGAGATATATCCTAAGCCAGTGAGGTTCGTGAATACCTGAACGTTAGATGAAAAACTTGCTTACTCAATAACCATTAAAGATAGGAAGAGATACAGAATGCAAATTAAAGAGACAGGCTTTATTTTGTTTTTAGAAAATTACGAAGAAAATGTTCAATTTTATACCGATACACTTGAGCTTGTAGTTAGAGAGAGAAAAGAAGGACTTGTAAAGCTTGATTTTGGTGGAAGTTACTTAATGGTCGAGAACAATGGAATTTCAAATAAGACTGAGAAGAATAGAGGCCAAAACCCAACTGTAATAAGGATTGAAGTAGATGATATTGACGGAACTGTAAGACTGCTAAGGGATAAAGATGTTCAAGTCGAGGTACATAAATTCAATTGGGGAACGATTGGGGTGCTCATCGATCCAGAGGGAAATAGAATTGAAATAAAAGAATATTGATTTTCATGTAAAGTTGAAGAAGAAAAGGACTTCGCCTAACAGAATATTCACACATCGGGCATTCGCCCTCGGTCCGGTCGGAGATAGGAGTGCTTTCGGAGAAGCCTCTCAGTTGCAGGGAATCTGAGTCAGCCGGACACATTCGCACCGACTAACCGCATCGCGGCCGGCTCCTGGCAGTAAACCAGGTCAAAGATCAATATAATATGCTTTAATTATTACTAATTCTTTTATTCAGATGCCTCAAGGCGAACCATAACTGTTATTGAACTAGTCAGGACACGTTAGCTTATCAAATACCTTTGTCTAACTAGCGGGCATTACATTGGAAGAATAGTGTAATATTAATACTTACAATATTAGGGGGAAGTTCTTTATGTCAGAAAACAGGACAGAACAATTAACAGATATTCAAATTGATGGAAAAGATATTTATTTGAGAATTGCTCGGGAGTCCGATCTAAATGATTACTTTACTTACTTACAAGATCCTGAGCTAAGACTGACTGGCACGCAAAGAGAATTCACTTATGATGAAATTGCCGCTTGGATTAGAAAAATTAGCGTCATAAGCAGTGATCGTGTAGATTTTTTAATCTTCTTGAAAAGAACTAACGAACTATTGGGTGAGGTAGTGTTAAACGAAATAGATTCTATAAATCGGTGTGCAAATATTCGAATTGGAATTCAAGGGACTCAGCATCGTGGGCATGGCTACGGTACGGACGCTATCATTCAAATGCTACGGTATGGTTTTAACACTATAAACCTGCATCGAATTGATTTAACCGTTTACACTTTTAACCCCAGAGCGATCCATGTGTACGAGAAGATCGGCTTTAAACGAGAAGGGTTGCATCGAGATACCTTGTATTTAGATGAGAGATTTTATGATATGCTCACGATGGCTATTCTCGAAGATGAATTCCGATCATTATACGAGTAGTTAAGCTAACGATAAAACGATAGTTTAATTAGAATAATTAAGCAACCGATCAATAGATCAGTTGCTTTTTCTTGAGCTGATGGGCGGGGGTTATTGGTAATCATATCCATGTTACAATGTAATTAATAAATTTATTGAAGGTGGACAAACAAATATGGAGAAATACGCCAAAATTATGGGAGTTAATTTCCCGAAGATGACGTTAGACCGTACAATAGAAGTTCTCACCGATGTAATTGAAGAGAATAGTCCCGAACTCTTTCATGTAATAACGGTTAACCCAGAGATCACCATGGCTTGTCAAAAAGACACATCGTTGCGGTCAATAATTGATGAAGCAGGTCTGATTACAGCTGACGGTATTGGAATTGTAATGGTATCTCGTCTAAGAAGTGGAAATCTTCCCGAAAGGGTTACTGGATACGACATGTTGTTAAGGTTACTTGATGCGGGGAACCAAAAGAAATGGTCTTTTTATTTTCTGGGTGCAGATCCACTAACCAATGAAAAAGTATGTGAGGTTATACACAAAAAGTATTCTGACCTTTCCATAGTAGGTAGACACCATGGTTTCTTTAAACAAACTGAAGAAGATAAGATTGTTGAAGAAATTGGAACCTTACAGCCTGATATTTTAGTCGTTGCACTGGGAGCACCTTATGCAGAAAGATGGATCCATAAGAATAAATCAAAACTAAATGCGAAGATTGCTATTGGTGTTGGAGGTAGTCTTGATGTAATTTCAGGAAAAGTAAAGGAGACCCCAGAAAAGTGGAAACAGCTAAATTTGGAATGGCTTTATAGGTTGATTCAACAACCTTCGAGATGGAAGCGACAGTTGATCCTGCCTAAATTCGCAATTCGTGCACTAACGTTTAGAGAAAAGTAAATCGTTATTTCATTGGACTAACGAAAAAACGTTAGTTGAACACAGCAGGGAGCAGCTTTCCAGTCGGCAGCTGCTCCCTTTTAGTCATGTAAACAGGCACAACAGTTGAAGCTAACATGTAACTCATCCTTAACTTTTAGCGTTGTTTATAAGATATGGCTAAATGAGTAGGAAAGAAAAACGGAAGGGTAAAGCAAAAAGGCTTTAATAAATTTTGCTGCTTTATAAAATGCGGTTAATGCAATAAGTTAGTATTCCTTGTTAGTAAGGTGGTGTATCAATGAAAGATTTAAGGAACGCTGCTGCAATAGCGATGGCATTCATTATCATCAAGTTAGTTTTCAGACTGATCCCACCCTCGGAGAGATTCTTTAGCCTTTTTGAAAATGGTGTCTGGGTTGGACTAGGAATTATTTTAACTGCTTACCTTATTTTATTCGTTATCATTTATCTAATACTGGTAGTAAAAAGAAGGCGTAAGGAAAAAGGATAAATTGTTAAGATCACTGGAAAGTTATTTGTAATAATTTCAGAGTTGAAGGATTTCACTTATATCGTTAGATCTATGTGTATAAGATTGATGCAATCTAGATAGGAAGATATCCCACTGGAGGTTATAGAATGTTGAACAAACAAGCGATAGTAAAACAACTTGAACAAGTAGGATTGGGCCAATATGGACATGCCATTGCAAACTGGGCTTATCCTACAGCTCAACTTTTTCTTGAACCTGTATCTGACACTATGATTCCTATTGGAGAAAGCAAGGTAGGAGGTAATCCTGATCTTACTGATGATATGGAATGGCCATTATGGAAAGATTATGATATGACTTTTATTGCTCAAATTAATTTGGCAGATTGCCCAGTAAATATGTCTCTTCCTCAAGAGGGGTTGCTGTCTTTTTTCTATGCTGCAAAAGCTATGTATGAGGACGATGACTTTTATAATGATCCTCACACATGTCGAGTGATCTACATCGATTCAGAACGTCTCTCAAACATTTCACGAAGAATTAATCCTAATCATTTAACTGATTCAGAAATAATGAAGCCGAACAAGATTTTATATGAGGAGGGTATATCTCTACCAACTGCTGAGTCCGCTTATTTGAAAAGTTTGGGGTTAGGCTGGAATGGTAACAGAGATCAATATTAGGCTTAACCGATTTTTTAAATGAACCGAATAAAGTAGACTTAGCCATTCCATATTTAGCTGCATTTATTACAACACTATTTATGACCTTTTTTGCATTGAAATGGTTTATGGGAATTATGAAAAGTGGAAAACTGATTTATTTTACATATTATTGCTTCATTGTTGGAGTGTTGCTTCTGGTATTTTTCTAATGGGTGTTGAATAATTGCTATAGATAATATAGTTGAATAATGATTATTGCTCCTCATTTTCTAGTAGTTTGTTTAAGCCAACGGGGAACGATAGGTAATAAAAATAAAAAGGCAGTCGATCGATACGATCGGCTGTTTTCTATTAAGTTAACATAAATTTCATATAAATGTAAAATTATAGATTAACTAAACTTTGGGTGTTATCATTAGAGGGTTAGAAGTGGATTTAGAGGAGTGAGAACTGATGCAAGCAATAGACTTGAAAGTAGAAACATATATCAACAAATATATGGATTTATGGAATTTTTATGGAGTTGTGCAAGTTATCCAAAAAGACAAGGTGCTTTTTGAAAACTCATACGGCTATGCCAATATTGAATTTGGAATGAAGAACGATATGAATTCACGCTTCTCCATCGCTTCCATATCAAAACAGTTTACTGCCTTTACGATTATGACTCTACATGAAAAGCATATGCTAGACATCGATAAATCCGCACGATTATATCTCCCTAACGATTTGAAGATTGACGATTCGATCACGATACATCATTTACTGTCGCATACTTCTGGGTTATACAATTTTTATAATTTTGAAGATGATTTTTTTGCTGGATACAACAAAACGGATTATTCACGAAACGATTTCTTCCGGCGGTATGTTGATAAGAAGCCTGTTAAACCACCAGGGACGGCGTATGATTACAATAACTCAAACTATAATTTGCTTGCCTGGGTTATTGAACATGTTTCTGGAGAGAAATATGAAGATTATATTCGAAATAACATATTTCTACCTCTGAATATGATGAGTAGCGATGTTGATGATGGATGCAAAACGATTAAGAACAGAGCAAACAACTATGTATATGATTTTGGTGAAATTATTAAATGTCCGTATTATAACGAGAAATTTAGCATCGGGGCAGGCGCCATTATCTCAACGTGCGAAGATTTGTACAAATGGTATGTTTGTTTGCGGGATGGGAAACTCTTGTCGAAGGAAACATACACTCGATTTTTCAACGTGAACAAAAACAACTACTCCTATGGGTTGGAACATCATCATGTTTATGGCACCGATCGATACTCCCATGGAGGAGATCACCTTGGGATAAGTACCTATATTCAGTATTATTTTGATGAAGATATATGTATCATCATTCTTTCAAATAATGAGTCTATTAATCAGTACAAACTGGGCAATGATCTGTCAGATATTCTGCATCATGTTAATGTAGAGGATCCGATAAAACATGAGGAGTTTCCCATTGAGGAAAGCAAGCTTAAAGGATATTGCGGAACTTACTTGAAAGATAAGATCCAAGTTGAATTGATTAACGGAAAATTATACTTTACGAGATTCGCCGGTAATCTTCATATTGAAATTTATCCCGTTGGCAAAGGATTGTTTGCACGCAGATATTGCGACCAGATCCATCCTTACCGTATTGCTGAGAATGAAGAGGGAAAGATGTCATTTTTCGGGTATGTAAAAATTTGAATTCGTATACAAGTAGTTCAGGTTTTATATTTATGATCGAACTAACGGGAAATGATAGATGAGGAGTTGAATGAGAAAGATGACAGCATTATTTTCACATAAGCCCGAAGGATACAAATGTCCATTTTGTCGTGTTTGGGGTATCGAGCAACCTAATCAGGGGACAAAACAAAGGGATATCATCTATCAGAATGATAAGGTAACGGCATTTATAGCCAGAAAGTGGTGGCCAAACAATAAAGGACATGTTCTGGTTGTTCCTAATCAACATTTCGAAAACATCTTTGAACTCCCTGCGGATTACGCTGCCGAAATTCACCGCGCGGCTCAGCTTACAGCATTTGCAATGAAAAGTACATATGGATGTGATGGGATTTCTACGCGGCAACATAATGAGCCTGCAGGAAATCAAGACGTGTGGTATTATCATCTCCATGTTTACCCTAGATATGTGAATGATCAACTATATCTGTCAAAGGGTTCTGAGTCCGATCCTGATGAACGTTCTTTCTATGCTGATAAGTTGCGTTCTTGGATACAGGAAAATATATAAGATCTAGGAAGTGCACATGATGACCCTAGTAGGAGAAACCTGCATTAAGCTCCCTCGAAATGATTTGATTACCTCGCACAAGTTAACGGGGAACGTTAATTCAATATATCAGGGATAATTAAGGTATAAGCTAGTATGGCAAGGTAGTAATGTAATATAGGAGAATTTAGCAAAAAGGAGCTGAAAAATTGCGGTTAAAAATCTGCATGCTGATTTTTTTATTTATCTTGTCCGGATGTAATATAGAAAGCGAAGAAACAAATGTACCACCTGAGAATCTGGAACCTACTAGTATCAAGCTAACACCGATCGATTTGTTCGATGGTGAAGCAGGTAAGTTTAAAAATTTTCTTGGGTCAATGTCTGGAGGAATTAAATTAGAATATGAGGGAAGTAAACCTAATGCTAGCTTGGATATAGACATCTGGGAGAATGGAAAGAAAGTAGATACCGCAGGATCGATAGGGGATTTATTTTATAGTTTGGATGAGCAAAAGAGGAGTAACGAAGTAGAAATAATCATATCGATTGATACAGTGAACTTTGAGGGACAAAATGAATACAGCATAATAAAAGTTAATAAAGTTCGGAATTCTGGTTCAAGTCTATCTACCGTTACTCTTCCTTGGAACAAAGAGTTAACCTTACGGGGAGTGCTGCAGCATACTGAACCCCACTCCTTTTCTGTGGAGCTACCTGTAAATGTTTTTGGAATGCAGGCTACCAGATCAAACCAAATATCTACTGCAGATCTCTCAGAGGAATCATTAGCAGAAACGGAATGGGCTTTAGTGTTTACCTTACGATTTGATGATTAACTGCTGGCTCAAGCTTTGAACTAAAGGAAACTTTAGAACAATAAATGGTCGATTAACTGTTTGGTTAGAGTATAGGTACGAACTGGCCGAAGAACCGATCACCTTTCTAGCGTGAGTAATATGTTTTATCGTTAAGAATGGATGAATCTAAATAGTACATATGGAGGTAATTAAGTTTGAATACTCACTACTATCTCAGTTGGTTTAATGATTTTTTTCAAAGAAACTAGTCCAATGTTTACATGAGGATATACAAGACAGAAAATTATAGAAATTCAATTTAGAATTGGAGGTATTTATGGAATTTATAACAGCAACTGTGGAGCATCTTCCTGCAATTGTTCGGTTATTAGCGGACGATAAATTAGGTGCTAGCCGAGAACGTTATGAAAAACCACTGCCAAAAGAATACTTTCTGGCGTTCGCAAAGATTGAACAACAGATAGGTAATTCCATAATCGTTGCTATGGATCAGGACGAAGTTGTAGGTTGCCTTCAGCTTACTATTATTCCCGGGATTTCAAGATTAGGTGCAACAAGAGGCCAAATTGAGGGTGTTCGTATTGACAAGGATTATCGAGGCAAAGGTGTGGGTGAGTCGTTATTTCGTTATGCAATTAATGAGGCTAAAACAATAGGTTGTGAGATGATTCAACTGACAACAGATAAAAAACGTAAAGATGCCCATAGGTTCTATGAACGACTTGGATTTGTTGCTAGTCATGATGGTATGAAGCTTATACTCAGTAAATAGTGCATTCATCTAACGGGAAACGTCAGTTTAATAATAACAAGTAAGCAGCCGCTCAAACGACCGGTTGCTTTTTCTTTAAGCTAATGTTCAGGATAGTTCAATTATAATTGTTTTCTCAATCCTATTTATAGAATGAAACTGTTAAAGTGTATTTATATTGAACGAATAGGGGAACAAGAGATGAACAAAGGAAAAATCGTGTTTTTGAATGGAGTAACCAGTTCAGGAAAAACATCTATAGTAGATGCTATTCAGTTAAAATCGGATGAGTTTTTTTATGTTGTTGCAAACGATCTTTTTGAAAATACAATTGGCGAAAACTATCTACGAGAAGATTATTGGAAATATCTAAGTGATGCAATAATTATGATGTATCATACCGCCAAACTATTTTCTGACCATGGTAAAAATGTGCTTATCGATGGTATTTTGGTAGAAAGACCTGAGTTAAAACCGCATTATGAAAAAGTTAAGAACATATATGCGGGTTACCCCTTTTATATGGTGGAAGTGTTTTGTCCTTTGGAGATTTGTCGCCAAAGAAATATGGAACGTGGAGATAGAACTGAAGATCAATCAGACTGGCAAAACAAAATTATGGCAAAAGATATACAGTACGACTGTACTGTCAACACACACATAAATTCTCCAGAAGAATGTGCAGATTCGATTCTAAATTGTTTGAGTTTGATTGTTAGGTCTGAAGGTTAATCGCATTAAGTTAAATGAAAACGATTTTGATTAGTTAAAAGGCAGCCGATATCAATGCGATTGGCTGCCTTTTTATTAAACGAAAGGGTAGAATTGTCCCAATGTATGGTAGTATGTTGGTGGTGAAGGATATTGAGACCATATTTAAGCCTTTGGAGGGTAAAAGATGAATGCGGAGCTTAGAAGCGCTCATTTCCTTAATTAGAACTGAAGCAATTGGACTCTTACACAAAAATAAATTAATTAGGGGTAGACAATTCATGGGGGAAACGAATGTATGGGATGCGGAGTGGGAGGTTAACGAAGAGCAGGCGCGAATGCTGATAGGCAGACAATTCCCTCAGCTGTCATCGAAGCAAGTGAAGCGATTGGGCTGGGACAATACGGTTTTTCTCATCGGTGACGAGTACGTGTTCCGGTTTCCAAGAAGAACGATTGCAGTTGGCTCGATTCGTATGGAAGGGAAGCTGCTGCCGAAGCTGGAGGCATATATGACCATCCCCTATCCGAAACCGTTGTTTTATGGCGAAGCAAGTGACGAATACCCGGCACCATTTCTTGGCTATGCTTACGTGCCAGGAGATTTCCCGATCGGCTTGACGGAAGAACGCCGGGTATTATCGGCAGAGACGTTGGCGAAATTTTTGCGGAGATTGCATGAGTTTCCGGTGCAGGCGGCGCTGAAGTGCGGAGTTCAGCAAGATCATAGAAACTTGACGGACATAGCATCGCGCAAAGTGAAACTGGAGGGCTTTCTATCGAAGGTGGTCGAACACTTGTCGCCGGAGGAGTCCGGTGTGATCGAAGCGTATATTAGCAGGCTGCAAAAGGACCGTGTCGAGGCGGTGAATGTACTGCTACATGGCGATCTTCATTTCAAAAATATGCTTGTGAATGAGAACGGGATCGTTTCCGGCATCATTGATTGGGGCGATCTGAGCGTAGGCCATCCGGCTTGCGATTTGAGCGTTGCTTATAGCTTTTTACCCCCTTACGCTCGCGGCGTGTTTTTCGAAACGTACGGAGGAGCGGACGAGGAAACGAAGCTGCTGGCGCGGCTGATCGCGGTATACATCCCCATACTGATCTTAATGCAAGCGGTCGATGACGGGAATGAAGCGATCGCGGCAGAGGCGAAATCCAACATCATGCGGGCACTGTCGGATTAGGCTCATTATTTCGTTGCAGCTACGGGGCTATGGCTATCGGCACCATTTTGTCGTTTAAAGGTCGCGAAAAGGTACGATCCGCCTTCTCTGATGCCGCTTTATGTTGAGGAACACGAAATTCAACCGTGTAAGTCGTTGCGCTAATAGGAAACGATAGTTGAACATAAAGGGTTTCACATATTAGTCATGACTAATATGTGAAACCCTTTAATATATCTATCTTTCTTAAATTAAGGTCTTGATAAACTGAGAAAATAAAGTTGTAGACTGGCGGTGTGCGTTAAGCTAACGGGCAGAGCTTAGACTTTTAAGGATAAAAGAGGTTTTTGTCGTATTATATGTAATTATGGGTTGTAAAATTAAATGAATTATTTGAAAATGGAGGATTCAAAATATGGAACGTAAAATTCAATTAATGGAAACCTACATAAATATCGACCTTGGAAACTCACCCTTTTTAAAATTAGATAAAGGGTTGCAAATTCCATACTCTTCAATTAAGGGAATAACAACAGGTAGACCGATACCAAATGCTTTTAAACTATATGGTGCTTTATTAGGAGGAATGAGAAATGGGTTATTTAGAGCAAAGGGTGGTTATCAACTGCACTTTTTTGAAAATGAGCTTAAAACTCTTCATTTAGATTTGAATAGCTTTCAAGTTGGTAAGTTCAAAATATCGAAGTTGATCATTGGTGTTGAAAATCCTGAAGAAATAAGTAAAAATATTTCCGAAAGAGTGAAGTGATAATTTGTTGATGAACTGTTCTTTGAACTAACGGAGAAACGATAGTTCAAGAAGAAAAAGTAAGCAACCGATCAATAGACCGGTTGCTTTTTCTTTAAGATATTGGGCAGTTCAACATGATTTTACATCACTTCTTGTTTGCAACCATTCTTCTCTCAACTCGTTCATATTTATATAATACTTAACATGGAGGAAGTCATTTTGAAAAAAATGTTTGTTTTACTCGTGTTCCTACCCTGCAGTTTTCATTTATTATGGAGAAGGCTTAATCATAATTAGTTTTGAACCCCAGATCGGATGAGATGAAAATGTACTTCTGATCAGCTGCTCGGCTTCTTCACATGCACGTTGTATGAGCAGTTCACCAAAAAGCATCATCCTCTTTCATTGAAGAAACGTTCCTCCGAACAGCAATAAACAGTTTCTAAAAAGAAATTTATTAGGCTGGATTTTGGTCTTTTTGACCCGAATTCTAAAGCGAATAAAAAGACGTAAAGTAGAGTCTCCTTTTATTATTCTTCTCCTTCAATAAATGCTTGCTATATAGCTGAATTCTCTCTGTTTATAGTTTGTCTAATACAACGTTTAAAATGACGTAAAAGCACATGAAAAATTCAGTTATTATCCAATATTTAAACCTAGTTAAAACAATTGATTATCACCAAAAATACTCATAACTGGTTTGACATTTCCAAAATATCCCTTTATTATGGACTCACGCTTAGTTTTCAGGAAGCACTTTCTGGAGAGCGGGGGAACCAGTTTTCAGGGGCGAGTCACATGAATCCATGTGTAGGGTACCATCTTACCCGAGTCCGTCAGCTAACCTCGTCAGCAGTGGATGGGTCCTTTAATACATACATAATAAATTCACATAACAAAGGCCCTTTATTCATTAATTATAGGGGCCTTTGTCTTTGTTTACTGACCCCCTGCTGGCGGAGCTATGTCTTCATCCCCTGTTTGGAGGTCTTTTTTCGTTTACTGAGGCAATGCTTTCCAAGGGTACTTATTTTGACAAGTGAAGATGTGCTTGAGTTGGAGGGGAGGTACGGAGCACACTTGGGTCAAGTTTTCTGTTTCAAGTAAGCAGATAAAGACATTTTCGAGTGTTAAATCCAAGTAAAAATGTAAGTTTACTTGGTCTATTAGTTGTGTCATTTTTTAAAATCTAGAAACGGAGAAAGGTTGTGGAATGCTTGAGAAAAGTTTTTGTTCTAGTGATGTCCTTGATCTTCGTAATATCTCTAGCGGCATGTAGTGGAAGTGGAAGTCCGCTGGACGAGGCGATCGAGAGAGGTTATATCACCGTAGGATTTGCAAATGAAAAGCCATACGCATACAAAGAGGCTGATGGAACACTAACAGGAGAAGCCGTTGAAATAGCCCGTGTAATTCTAGAGCGGCTCGGCGTGAAGGAGATGAGAGGTGAGCTGACAGAGTTTGGTTCATTAGTAGCCGGCTTGCAAGCTAAAAGGTTTGATCTTATTACAGCGGGAATGTTTATTAATCCTAATCGCTGTTCTGCAGTCTTATTCGCGGACCCGGAGTATAGCATTGGAGAAGCACTTGCAGTTAAGCAGGGGAATCCGCTAGAACTTGTAAGTTACGAAGGTATCGCGAGTAACGGGGAAGCAAAAGTCGCTGTCATGACTGGTGCCGTTGAAATCGAGTATTTAGAAAAGTCTGGTATTCCCTCGGATCGCATTATTCAAGTTCCTGACCAAGCTTCAGCTATAAGCGCACTTCAAGCTGACCGGGTGCAGGCTATAACGATGACGGGGCCATCACTTCAGGCAATGCTCGAATCGGCCAATGATAATAAAATTGAGCGTGTTGCTGACTTCACCCAACCTACAGTTGATGGTGAGAGTGTTCGCGGATATGGGGCGACAGCTTTTCGTCAAGCAGACACTGAATTTCAAGAGGCATATAATGCAGAACTTCAAAAAATGAAAGACTCAGGCGAGTTACTCGAAATATTGCAAAAGTTTGGATTCACAGAGGATGAGCTTCCAGGCGATATGACAGCTGCTGCGCTTTGCGGAGAATAACATGCCGAATTCATGGATTGATTTTCTTCCTTCGTTATTAAAAGGAGCGGAAATCACGATCTTGGTTGCTTTTTTCTCATCCATATTAGCAATCATCGTGTCCTTTATTGCCGGTTTACTCAGGCTATCGAAACTTTGGATTCTACGTACCATTTCAGCGATTTATGTTGAGGTCTTTCGCGGAACTTCCCTGCTGGTTCAATTATTCTGGTTATACTTTGCTCTTCCATTTATCGGTATTGAACTTCCGAAGATGTTAGCAGCTATTCTTGCCATAGGACTTAACTTCGGAGCATACGGATCAGAAATCGTCCGAAGCGCAGTGCTTGCAGTTCCGAAAGGACAGACGGAGGCTGCTATAGCACTAAATATGAAACCCTGGCAAAGGTTATCTCATGTCATTCTTCCTCAAGCTTCACTACAAATGCTGCCGTCTTTCGGGAACCAGATGGTGGAATTGATTAAGTCAACCTCTCTCGTCTATTTCATTACGATGGCAGATCTCACCTATCAGGCGATGGTGCTTCGCAATAACTATATCTCCTTTACAACGGAGATCTTGGTGCTGCTTCTGCTGATGTATTTTGTTATAGCTACACTTGTTTCTATTGCTGTTCGGTTACTTGAACGGAAATTGACAACGGGGAGGCTATAACAAATGTGGAATTGGGATTATGTATTTGATATTTTGCCGCAGTTACTTGGGGCATTAAAAATGACGGTGTTGATTACGATCTGTGCCTTTGTACTGGCATTATTCGTAGGTTTACTTCTCGCATTTATGGCACGAAGTCGATTTAAACCTCTATCGTTAGTGACAAAAGGAGTTATAGAGTTCATACGTAACACACCTCTGCTTGTTCAAGTGTTCTTTCTTTATTACAGTCTGCCGTTACTTATGGGTATTTCCATTCCGGCTTTTTATACGGGGGTCATAGCACTCGGACTTCATTACAGCACGTACCTCTCAGAGGTATATCGTTCTGGCATCGAGGCTGTTCCAAAAGGTCAATGGGAAGCGGCAAAAGCACTGAATTATACGAAATCTCAAACTTGGAAGAAAATTATTCTACCTCAAGCGATTCCACCAATCATACCCGTACTTGGGAATTATCTAATTGTTATGTTCAAAGAGACACCTATTCTATGTGCAATTACGTTGGTTGAGCTTATGCTCACAGCCAAGAATATCGTATCTTTATCCTTCCGAGCTTTTGAGCCGTATACATTAGTCGGTGTATTGTTCTTCATTATTAGTTACATCGCTTCATTACTCGTGCAACAGCTGGAGAAGCGCATGAATTTACAAAGGGGAAGATAAGGAGGGATCGATATGAACACGGTATTTGAACGTGAGGAAACGGAAGTTTCTGCACAAGAAAAGAAGAATCAAGTAATACCGGATACATCTCCTATTGTGAAATACACAGGTGTGACGAAATCATTCGGAAATGTAGAAGTGCTAAATGGTATTGATTTGGAGATGCAGCCGGGAGAAAAGGTCGCTGTTATTGGTCCAAGCGGTTCAGGCAAAACAACCATGGGACGCATGCTGATGACACTTGAAGAACCGACAAGTGGAACGATTGAAGTAGATGGAGAACTTCTGTGGCATATGGAGCATAAGGGGGGAATTGTTCGCGCAAACGAAAAGCATCTGCACCGGATGCGGTGCAATGTAGGTATGGTGTTCCAGCATTTTAATCTATTTCCTCATATGAATGTGATGCGCAATGTGACAGAGGCTCCACGTAAAGTGCTTGGCTTAAGCAAAGAAGAAGCAGAGGAACGCGCAGTTACGATGCTTACTAAGGTTGGTCTGGAAGATAAGTTCAAGATGTACCCATCCAAGTTATCCGGTGGACAGAAACAACGTGTTGCCATTGCAAGGGCTCTTGTAATGCGACCCAAAGTGATGGTGTTTGACGAGGTAACTTCAGCCCTTGATCCTGAGCTCGTGGGTGAGGTGCTAGAGGTAATCCGCGAAATCGCTGAAGAAGGAGAGATGGCGATGATGTTGATTACACACGAAATGGAATTTGCCAAAGAAATTGCAGACCGAGTGATTTTCGGTGCTGATGGAAAAATCGTGGAACAAGGAACACCGGAAGAGATATTTGATAACCCACAAAGTGATCGATTACAGAGCTTTCTGCAGCGTTTTCGTTCTTCAGGAAATTAACATGAACCAAAAAAATGATTATAGAAGGGGGGACATCATTAAGATGGCAGTGAACACGGAAACCGAGATCATATACCGTAATCCGATAGCAAAAGACGGAGCCAGCGTATGGGAACTCATCCGAGATACAGAGACGCTCGATCTAAACTCACCCTACTGTTACATGCTGCTCGGGGATTATTTTAATGATACCTGTATGATTGCCGAACATGAGGGAGACATCATCGGATTTATTTCAGCATTTCGATCACCACGTAATCTAGAAAGGCTGTTTGTATGGCAGGTCGCAGTAGCTCGGACACACCAAAGGCAAGGGATAGCAAAGAACATGCTGACCTATCTTTTGAAACAAAAAGCGTGCCACGGCGTGCGTTTTATTGAAGCGACCATCTCACCTTCGAATAAGGCATCGCACCGGTTATTCCTGAGCTTTGCTGAGGAGAGATCAATTCCGAGTACCGTTACTGCAGGGTATGGTGCAGATATGTTCCCAGATCGTTCGAATCATGAGGATGAGCCATTGTTTGTTATCGGACCAATCATCAATGAAATATGAAACAATTGGAGGGGTATTATGAATAATCAACTTTTAGAATTGCCAGAACTTAATGTGTTTAACGATCTTGAATCTGAAGTGAGAAGTTATTGCCGAAACTTTCAAACGGTATTCGAGAAGGCAAAAAACGCTCAATTGTGGGATCGAAATGGAAATAAATATATTGATTTCTTTGCAGGTGCAGGTGCTTTGAACTACGGCCATAATAATGAGCAGATTCGTGAAAAGCTGATTGACTATATGATGCAAGATGGCATTACACATAGTCTTGATATGGCAACAAACGCGAAAGAAACATTTCTAACTCAATTTCAGGAGGTGATCCTGAAGCCGCGTGGCTGGAATCATAAGGTGATGTTCCCAGGACCAACGGGAACGAATGCTGTAGAAGCTGCGCTGAAGATAGCAAGGAAAGTTACAGGACGTTCCACTATTCTTTCGTTTACAAATGCGTTTCACGGTATGACGCTTGGATCGCTCGCTGTGACAGGAAACTCATTCAAGCGGGAAGGAGCGGGTATAGCTCTTACTCACTCAGTATTTATGCCCTATGACGGCTACTATGGAGATGACGTAGATACACTCGCATATATCAAGAAACTACTTGATGATCCTGGAAGCGGTGTTCCTATTCCAGCAGCTGTTATTGTAGAAGCTCTGCAAGGAGAGGGAGGCCTGAATTCTGCGAGTCGAGATTGGTTAAAGGGTCTTGAGCAGCTCTGTAAGGAAAGAGATATTTTACTCATTCTTGATGATGTTCAGATGGGCTGTGGTAGAACGGGGCCGTTCTTCAGCTTCGATGATGCCGGTATCGAGCCGGATATTATATGTCTATCGAAATCTATTGGTGGCTTTGGTCTTCCGATGGCTATTACATTATTGAAACCAGAGATCGATGTGTGGGAACCAGGTGAGCATAACGGAACTTTCCGAGGTAATAATCTAGGATTCATTGCTGCTACGGAAGCACTTAATTATTGGAAGACGAAGGACTTTCAGCTTGATGTTGAGATTAGAGAGAAGATTATTCGCAAAGTTTTGGAGGATATTCCAGTGAAGTATCCGGAGTTTCGTGGTGAAACTCGAGGCAGAGGTCTAATACAAGGTTTTGCATTTGAAAGACAGGAACTCGCTGGAAGACTCTCTGAAATCGCTTTCGATCATGGGCTGATTATGGAAACATCAGGTCCGCATAGTGAAGTAGCGAAGCTAATGCCACCACTGACCATTGAACTCGATACATTAAAAGAAGGATTGAAAGTACTGGAGCGTAGTCTGGAACAATTATCTGCAGAGGAGAGATGAATCATGATTGTTAAACATTTAGAAGAGATTATTCATACGAAGGATGATATTGATACCACGACATGGAACTCGAGAAGATTGCTCCTAACCAAAGATGAGATGGGTTTTTCCTTGAATGACACACTTATTAAAGCGGGAACTGAAACACTGATCTGGTACAAAAACCATGTTGAAGCTGTGTATTGTATTGAAGGAGAAGGTGAGATTGAAATCGTCGGCGGGAAAACATATCAAATCTCTCCGGGAATGATGTATGCCCTTGATGGACATGAAAAGCATTATCTGAGGGCTCGGTCTCAAATGCGAATGATATGTGTGTTTAATCCGCCACTAACAGGTGCGGAAGTTCATGATGAAGAAGGAACATACCCGCTGCTTTCCCAAATTTCGAAGTAAAGGAGAGATAACGATGAGTAATAATCATATATCCACACTGCAAGAAAAAGAGGTAGACGTCTATCCTTCAAGAATTCATTCCGAGCCTCGAATTTTGAAGAGACAGGACCCAGTTGTTCACTCTGAATGGAATACGAGTTCACCCGTAACGAAAGAACAATCCGATTTCTATGAGCATCATGGATATCTGTTTCTAGAAGGATTTTTAAATCAGGAAGAACTAATCCATTACCAAAAAGAAGCACGAGATTTGCAGATTACAGCTAGGCAATCGGAGAGCGATCAGATTATTCGGGAACCTGAGGGCAGCGAAGTGCGATCTGTTTTTGCCATCCATGAGACTAAGCCCGTATTTCAGAAGCTATCTCAAGACCCGAAACTACTTAGCATCGTGGAGTACTTGCTTGGAAGCAAGACGTATATCCATCAATCGCGCATTAATTATAAGCCTGGTTTTACGGGCAAAGAATTTTACTGGCATTCGGATTTTGAAACTTGGCATGTGGAGGATGGTATGCCTCGAATGAGAGCATTAAGCTGTTCTATTGCACTGGAAGATAACTTTCATTTCAATGGACCTCTTATGGTTGTCCCGGGGTCACATAAAGAGTTCGTGGCTTGTGTAGGTAAGACGCCAGATAATCATTTCAAAGATTCCTTGCGTAAGCAAGAATATGGAGTCCCTGACCATGACAACCTGACTCGTATGGTAAAGGAAGGCGGAATTGATACACCTGTCGGTAGGGCGGGTTCGATCGTATTATTCGATTGCAACATTATGCATGGTTCGAATAGTAATATCACGCCTCTCCCTCGCAGCAACATATTTATGGTATATAACAGTGTTGAGAATAAGTTGGTTCAGCCATATTCTGGTCAACAGGCAAGACCAAGTTATATCGCTAACCGAGAAAATAAATAGATTTCATAAAAAAGATAGGTATCCATATAATAGGACCTATCTTTTTTATATATTGTGATCAACAGAATATCTTGATCATCGCCTAAAACAATCGTTGTTTTCAAAAACTAAAAAAGCTGAGAGCCTTTATGAAATAGGCTTTCAGCTTTTTACGATTACAGTTTCACATGAAGTGCTTCAAGTCCGCGGAACAAAATTTGATTTCGCCATATTGGCGTAGGCCCGGAGAACCTAAGGGCAGGGTACTGTTTCAACAATACCTGAAAAGCGGTGATTGCTTCGAGTCTTGCCAGCGGAGCACCAATACAGAAATGGGGCCCAGTGGCAAACGACAGATGCCGATTTTTCTTTCGCGTAATATCGAAATAATCCGGATCATTAAAAACGGCAGGATCTCGGTTAGCTGCACCTAGGGATAAGAATACTTCTTGTCCCCGTCTAATTAGCGTATCGCCAAGCAGAATATCTTCTCCAGCTGTTCGATTGGTAACCTGGACAGGACTTTCATACCTTAGGATTTCTTCTACCGCAGATGGAATTAATTCTTGCTGATCATGCAAAAGCGTGTAAGATTCTATGATATCTTCTTTTGGATTTCGCGCGCGCGCTCTTACCTGTTGACGGAAATAGTCTCGAATCTCTGCCGCAGCAAGATCGCCTTCATCAAGCTGTTCTTCGGATAAGAAGGTAACATCAAGGAGTCTCGCTAAAGAATTGGACCATCTTTTAAAAATATTCCGATCTTCTTGCGGAACACCAAGCATATCTGCAATGACCATAACGGGAAGAGGAAAAGCAAAATCATGAATAAATTCGGGATTCGTTTCTTTCAAGCTCATTTATATTTTGCCACCTAGGATCCATAACCATCGGTTCTGCTTCAAGCCTGCTTCGCTCCCGAATAAACGTAGGAGTTTTTAGAATGAACTGAACATGTTCATGTTTTGAGATAATCCAAGTGTTTCGCTCTTTTATATACTAAGCCGGATGATCTTGAAGCATTTTCGTGTAAAAAGGGTATGGATCTTGATGGATTAATGGGTCATAGGCATTGAAAAAAGCGGTAATCTCCTGTTCAGTGAGATCTTGACTGGAATTTTTCAAGCGTTATTTCCTCCCAGAAATGGTTTTATGATGCTGTTTACTGCGAGATGATCGGTATAGTAAATAAAGCAATAAGCATACAATGAGGGCAACAACAAGAATCGTTCCATAATGTTCAATCATCGTACCAATTTCCATAATCTGATCTTTCACGACAATACCTAATAGAAAATAGACCAGTGTCCATAAAAAAGCAGAAGGGTAGGCGTATAGAGCAAATTTTCGATAAGACATCTTGTTCATTCCTGCAACGTACATCGTAATATGCCGAAGAAAAGGTAAACACAGACTCATACCGATGGCATAACCACCGTATTTATCAAACCATTTTTCCGAGATTGTAAAATAACGCTCGGTTTTGGATGACTTCTGCATACTTCGGAATAATCTTGTCTTGATAAAAAAACGACCTACCACATAACTGAAGGTCATGGCTGAACAGATTCCAAGGCTCACGGCGAGATAAGCGAAAGGGTAATTGAGGATTCCTGCAGCAGATAACGTCCCCGCCGTCATGAGAACAACCTCATTAGGAATCGGAAGACCGATCAGCCCCAAACACAGTACTAAAAACAAAGCAATGTAGCCGAAATGATCAATAAATTCTAGTAAAAAATCATAAACCATCGTTAATTGACATCCTATCCGCCCATATTGCAAAATACAACACGGCTATGAAATAATATGCGCCTTTACTCGATCCATCGATGTAGTCATCGTTCGAACAGATCGTTCACTGGACTCGCATGTATAATCCCATAAACTGCCTCGATACACTTCTTTCAGGATTTCTGTTTTCTCAAAATCACTAGGTGTAACGAGATAGGCCGGTTTACGTACCGGCAGAGCGCCTCCATGTCCTAGAACAGTAGAGACAAATTGGGAGCAAAAATAAGCATTCTCCCTGTGGAGTTCAAGTTTTAGCATAACCCCAATCAGGCCAAGAAGATGATATTTATATGTATGCTGTCTCTTCATCATGTCCGAAACGAGATGGTGCATCTGATTATATTGCTCAGAGGTCACAGTTAAAGTGTATATAGCGCAGTGAGATGAATGAAAAAAGGGGGAGCTGTAATCTTCCCGGACAAGTCCTGCCAGAAAAGGATTCGCTGCATTTTTACGTCCAAAACTATATACCTCTTTCAGCTCTGGGTCAAATGCTATGGATGCATGATTAAGTGAAGCTTTCGTATAAAATTGTATCAGTTTCGATAAATACGTACCTGTCGAAGTCAGAACGATATAAACAACTCTATTCGCTGACATGTTTCTTTTCCCCTCCAAAAACAACGTTACCTTATTCTATCTTGCTAGCTAACTAAATAAAACATGCTAGGGTAGTAATCTACATCTTGACTATAGTCTATATGAAACCTGGTCTTAGGACTAGGAAGGTGACAAGATTGTGTTTTTATCCCACATTCTGTAATATTTAACGCTTTGATTCTTACTACCATGTATACGTGAATGTTAACAATCATATGCTGGGCAGGAATTTACATTTTTCAGCAGACGGAGGGTATCTTTTCACCAATCAATAATAATTACTTTATTGAAATATTACTAGTACTATTTTCTTATCAAAAAAGCGCCTCCCGTGTTTGACTTATGTCAACTAACGGAAGACGCAGCTTTTTGAACATGTGAATGATGTAAGTTCATCTACAATAATGAACAGGGCTTTTTTTTGAATTAAAACATAGGTATTACTTACTTTCCTGATACTTAGCCAGATAGTCTTTTACTTTTGCGGGATCGGCTACGAGCTCATTCCCCGTTTTAACGATAGGACTAACTGTGGATACTGCTTTAAATTTATTGTTATTGTAGAACGACAAAATTTCGTCTTGATTAATGGAGTATAGCACGGCTTTTCTTAAATCTTCGCTTTCAGCAACATCTCGGCCTTTTGTATTAAACAATAAGTAGCTGACTCCATTGCTTTCAAGGGTTTGTAATTGCAGTTTACTGTCTTGTTTAACCAAATCATATTTGGTTTCAGGAACACCGTAGTACATATGAATTTCTCCGCTGCGCAGGGCAGATAAAGCATTGTCAGCATCTTTAATGAATTTTACTTTAATTTCAGAAATCTTCGGTTCATACTCTGTACCCGTCATATATCCTGGGTTTTTATAAAATACAGCTTCATAATCATTTTTGGAAGACAAAATGTAAGGGCCGCTTGCATACAGCGTATTGTTGTAAGAGCTTCCTTCTGTTACTGTATTTTGATCTCCGTAAGGGATATCTTTATTCACGTCAAAGTTTGCTACATCATACGTATTAATGCTCTCTACCTGTTTTTTAGACACAATTCCAGCAGACTGGTGAGCTAAATAGTTGAGTACTTGCGGGAAAGGTTCGGTTGTTGTGACTTTCACAACTTGATATTTACCTGATTGATGATCTGCTTGTGTCTTGTCACTAACGAGCTGTGTAATTCCTTGATCTAAACCTTGATTCAGCACATCAATAATAGGATTTCCCGAACCCGCTTGTTTGATGGATTCAAGTGAGCTGAGATCTGTAACGATTTCAGCATCTTTAATATGCTCATGCAAGGAGTAGGTACGGTGATCGGGTACCGAATTCGGATCTTTAGCACGGTTTAGAGAGAAAATGACATCCTCTGCACCAACACGTTCACCGGAGTCTTCCGCTTTTTTATTCGTAATTTTCGCAAAATGAATATCGTCACGCAAAACAAAGTAATAGTCTGAATTACCGTCAGCAATAGCATGATTCAATGAAAGAGATCCGTCAGAAGTAATCTGGTCATCATCCGTTAGATTAACAAGACGAACATACATATTGGTGTTGATTGCGTTGATCGATCCATCATTCCCTTTAATCGGATCAAGTGAAGTTAGAGTCGAAGCTGCCTGCGTCAGAAGAAGCGGCTCTGCCGTATTTTTGGAAGCATCGTTAAACTCTATAGATTCCCATACCTGGGAGCGAGATTTAGACAAGCGAATCGTATCTGGATTCAGTACATCTTTGTTAAATCCTTGGCTTTTTAAAGAAATATAAAGCGGAGCGATATAAGCTTTATCAAAAACAAGATAGTCTTCGAGTTTTTTATACGTTTCTGTATATTCTTCAGGTGTTTCTGTCGCAGCCTGGTCGATGAGTTTGTCGACCTCCGGATCAGCTAGTTTACTGTAATCACCGCCCGTTTTGAAAAGAGAACGGACCGCATAGTCTGGGTTACCCGTTACAGTAGTCCAGCCGGAGAGTGAAATATCATAGTTGCCAGCATCTTCTTGTGCTTTAAAACTGCCGTAATCCGGTTGGAGATTCAGTTTTACATTAAAACCGTTTTTAATGAGCTGATCACGAATAATATTTACATCAGATTCATTATTGCTCATAGCCAGCAGTTCAATATCGACGGGTTCAAGATCAGTGGCAGTCGTATTCTCAGCAGGTTCACTTTCTCCTGCAACATCAGATTTCGTATTCACATTGCAGCCGGATATAACCAGGATGAGGACAAGTAATAGGGGTAAAAGTGCTTTTTTCAAGTAAAACCCTCCTTAAGTTTGTTATCAAGTTGTATTTTGTGAATTAATCAATCTTTGGATCGAGTGCATCTCGAAGTCCATCACCTAGAAAGTTAAAAGATAATACAAGTGCCACAATCGCAAGACCTGGGTAGATTGCCAGGTAGGAATGTGATTCCAGATAAGTGCTGCCGACTTTGAGGATATTCCCCCATTCAGGAATATGCGGTTCAACGCCAAGCCCCAAATAACTCAGACTGCTGGTCGCAATAACGGCTCCGCCAATAGTTAAGGTTGATTTGACAATCATCGGTGCAAAGGAATTCGGTACAATATGTCTGAAAATAATGGATAGATTACTCGATCCAAAAGCCCGAGCCGCATCAACGTATTCATAATTGGAGACCATGAGGACATTTGCTCGCATCGTTCTCGCATAAGTAGGAATGGAGCCAACACTCAGTGCAAGAATGAGATTCGTAGTATTTGCGCCAAATGCGGCAATGATCGCAATCGCAAGCAGGATACCTGGGATGGCATACAGCACATCGAGCAGTCGCATGATGATGTTGTCGGTGTAGCGTCCATAGTAACCGGCAAAAGCTCCAAGTATTCCGCCTATAATAACCGGAATTATGGTAGAGATAAATCCAACGACGAGGGAGATCCTTGCGCCAAATACAATACGAGAAAATAGATCACGGCCAAAATGATCTGTACCCAGCGGGTAAGCAAGATTGGGTGTTTGGAGGATCGCACTGTAGTTATTCTGGACTGCCATATCGTAGTCAAACGTAAAGTAGCTGGATACGGATATGGCGAACATAAATACGATGAAAAAAAGTCCGAACATGGAGCTGTAATTCCTCGTAATTTTGCCCCAGATTCGTTCCCAGTTACCAGACCCTGGTTTCAGTGTTTGGCGTATTTTGAAGATCAAGTCAAGACCAAGTAATAAAGCAAACAGGTTTCCTGTAATACTTGTCAGCATCAGCGGAATCGCCATGTAGATCATCCATTTAGGAGCCTGACGGCGGTCCACAAACACAGCCACAAGGATTAAGGTGATTAAATAAAACACGGTCATGCCGATCAAAACAAACATGGATGGTAAAAAGGTATCCGTCACATAAGGTTTAAACAAGTTTAGTGAGGATACAGCGATGACACAAATCTGGGTTACAAGCAAGTAGATCGCGAGCGTATACTCGCTTGTTGTTTTCTTTTTAATGAAATGTAAGCCAAAAATCGCAGTAAAGAGATTACCGGTGACGATCGATAACACTTGCATATAACCGAGCCGTCTTGTCGCAGATCTAATCTCGCCATACGTCAGTACATCCCGCCGAATAAACCAAGTAATCAGAACTTGAATTATCGTAAACAGCGCGTAGACGGCAAATACAGTGAATAGAGCAGGCTTAATGGTTCTATTTGCAAAATCATAACTGCTTCCAAGGAAAACTACAGTTATCAATAAAGAGACAACCCATATAAATTGAGACTGCATATACTCGGGTGACCATTTTAACTGCTGACTCTTTTCGATTCTAGGAGTCTTTTGTTCAGTAAGAGTAGACATGTCAGCACCTGCTTTAATATTGTTTCATCTTGGACCTGATTCGAGGATCGAAAAAGGCATACAAGATGTCGATGAAAACATTGACAATGGAGATGGTAATCGCCGTGTATACAACACCGCCCAGTATACCGGGAATATCGGGAATAAACTGTTTATCCACAATGTAACTTCCAATCCCGCTAATGTTGAATACCTTCTCTGTGACCGCTGCTCCCCCAAGCATCCCGCCGAATTGAAGACCAATCACCGTAATAATCGGAATAATGGCATTGCCTACTGCATGTCTCCACAGTACAACCCGTCGACTAAGACCTTTTGCTTTCGCTGTAATAATATAATCTTCGTGAATGACTTCGAGGGTAGATGATCTCGTCATCCGCGCTACAGCAGCCGTAAGTCCTGTACCGAGTACAACGACCGGCATAATGATGGAAGCCGCATTTTCTGGACTATAGGTGGCGGGCAGCCAGCCCAGTTTAATGGAAAAGTTCAGAATAAAGATGAGCCCTTGCCAGAAGTTCGGAATGGATAGTCCGAGCAGTGCGATAAACATGAACGTATAATCAAAAAATGAATTTGGTTTTGTTGCCGAGATGATACCCACAGGTATCGCAATAAGTACAGAAAAGAAGAGCGAGATGAGCGTAAGTGTCAGCGTAATCGGAAACTTACGTGCAATGCTTGCGGCAACATCTTCATTCCCTGTATAGGAAGTTCCGAGATCAAACAAAGCAATCCCTTTCATGTTGTTCCACAGCTGGCTAAGATAGCCTTGATCCAGTCCATAAATATGGTTGAAGTTCGCTATCTGCTCTTTTGTTGCACCTTCTCCAAGAATGTTGGCAGCGGGATCAAAAGGTGACATGTAAAGGAGAGTGAAGACAATAACGACAACACCCATAATAACGAAGATCGTCATTACGAAACGTTCCATTACATATTTGGTATACGGATTACTGTAAAGCAGAATCACCATATACATCAGAATTCCGGGAAGAAAAGATAAGATAAGAAACAGCCTGTTATGTACTAGGGTTTGAAAAGTTTGATCATAGGAAGGTTTCTCAAGTCCTCGTTCCTGAAGGCGGAGTCGTATAAGTTCTTCCTGTTTCTCTAGACGCGTATCGTTCGCCCACTTCTCTGCTGTTTCTTGAATCTGTTTAGCGGAACCTGATTGATCGAAAAAGGCATGTTTACGTTCTAATTGCAAAGTGTACCGCTCTACTAACTCATTATAGAAATTGGCTTCACTCAATTCTTGTTGCACTTGTGTGCTGACTTCAGTGGCAATAGATCGATTACGATGTAGTAAATAGTAAAACAAAACAAACAAATGAACCGGAAATCCAACAACAAAGAGAAAGAACGAATAGGCAGGACGAACCCTTATCTTCTTGTACAATTCACTAATGATGCTTGATAAACGGAAAAGCTCTGTTGAAGGACCTGGTTGTTTTCTCGCAATCTCCACGGTTTTGGCCTCCTTTCGGGTTTAAATTGCATAATTCCGATCAATATAGTATATTTTATTTACCGCTGTTTAAAAAGTCAATCTTTCCAAGTATAAATTTTACATAGTTTCAAGAAAACATCGTTGGTAGGTGAACATAATGGATGCTAGTATTTTACAAGTAAAAAACCTGAGAGTATCTTTTTTGAATCAGGAAAGAGAGTTTGAAGCCGTTAAAGGGGTTAGTTTTGAGCTAAAAAAAGGAGAGACACTTGGCATTGTCGGAGAGTCAGGGAGCGGTAAGAGCGTTACGGCCCGTTCCATTATGCGACTGCTTCCCACACCACCTGCTCAGATGAAAGACGGCGAGATCCTATTTATGGGCCAAAATTTGGCTCATAAAACAGAGAAAGAGATGGAATCCATCCGGGGAAGAGATATAGGAATGATTTTTCAAGATCCGATGACTTCACTTAACCCGACCATAAAAATAGGAAAACAAATTGCTGAAAGCCTAAAAAAACATCGCAAGCTGTCCAGGAAAGAAGCAAAGCAAGAAGCGATTGAAATGTTGAAGTTAGTCGGTATAAGAGATAGTGAGACGAGGTATAATCAGTACCCGCATGAATTCTCTGGGGGAATGAGGCAGCGTGCAATGATTGCTATTGCGCTTGCGTGCCGTCCTGCTTTGCTGATTGCTGATGAACCGACTACGGCTCTTGATGTGACGATTCAAGCTCAGATTCTGAATGTCATGAAACATATGCAAGAGAAATTTGGAACCTCTATCATTCTCATCACCCACGATCTTGGAGTTGTAGCCGGAATGTGTGATCGCGTTGTGGTCATGAAAAGCGGCGAAGTAGTGGAGACAGGTACGACGGAAGAAATTTTTGAGGAAGCGAAGCATCCTTACACTCAAAAACTTTTACATGCACTCCCTCGTCTAGATGAGAAGAAGAAACCGAAGCCCGCTTCCCTAATTCTGAACACAAGCAAGGAACCGCTGCTCGAAGTAACGGGACTCAAACAATATTTTAATATGGGCAGAGGACAGATCATTAAAGCAGTAGATAATATCAGTTTTCATATCGCCCCTGGGGAAACGCTTGGCGTAGTAGGTGAATCCGGTTCTGGAAAGTCGACGACGGGAAGATCCATTTTACGACTGCATGAACCTACGGCAGGAGAAGTATTATATCAAGGCATGCCGATCCACCGTTTAAATGGAAAAGAAATGAAGTTGATGCGCAGACATATGCAGATGATATTCCAAGATCCCTATGCTTCGCTCAACCCCAGATTCAAGATTATGGACATTATTGGTGAATCCATGGATGTTCATCATATGAGCGGAAGTAAAGAGGCTCGTAAAAAGCGAGTCGAAGAGCTGCTGGATCTTGTAGGTTTGGAGCCTTCTTTTGCAGAACGTTATCCTCATGAATTCTCTGGCGGACAAAGACAGCGTATTGGTATTGCCCGCGCATTAGCTGTGGAGCCTAAGTTTCTAGTATGTGATGAACCCTTATCTGCACTCGATGTATCCATTCAGTCACAAGTCGTGGAACTGCTTGAAGATTTGCAGCATAAGCTGGGACTTACCTATCTATTCATCGCGCATGATCTATCGATGGTTAAACATATCAGCGACCGGGTAGCAGTGATGTATGCAGGGAAGATTGTGGAACTTGCGGAAAGCGAAGAATTATATGCTAATCCGCAGCATGAATATACGAAATCTCTTCTTGCAGCCATTCCGGTGCCTGACCCCAAGATCGAATCCAAGAAAACTCGTAAACTACTAGAAGAACAAACAAGTGCCGATAAATATAATCTATTACAATCGGAACTCGTAGAAGTATCGAAAGGTCATTTTGTTGCAGTTCCAACGGGATAAAACTCTAATACGGGATAAAATAACTAATAAACGAATGGCTGAATAACGGCTGATAGCACGGGTTATGTGTAGGTTTTCATCATTCTTGGTGTTGTAGTCCACTTAAGATTAGATGTAAACCTATTCACAAAGAATAGTTGTAGAAACAGAAAAAAACAGAAGGAATGAGCATGCATGAGCTCTATTCTTTCTGTTTTTTATTTTACACAATCCAGCAATGTTTTTAATGTGTAGGTGCTAGAATAAGAGGGTATATACAAATATTAACATTATAGGAGGGAAAAGATGGAGACAATACGGAAGAAGAATCTTGGCAGCCGCTTTTTTAAATATGTGGTGGCAGCCGCATTAGCACTGTCTGTTCAGACTGGATGGTCAGCTGACATTACGCCTACTGCTCAAGCAGAGAGCGCACAAGATCCCGCACCCTATATTCAAGCTAAAGTAGTTAATGAAAATGCGGGTAAGAGAGTATTGTTCGACAATACCCATGCACAAACGGCAGGAGCGGCGGATTGGGTCATTGATGGAGGATTCTCCGATTTCGGCAATGCGCTTGCTTCAGATGGTTATTATGTAAAAGAACTCCGTAAGTCTACTCCAATCACGCTGACAGATCTCTCCGATTATGATGTTTTTGTCGTAGCAGAGCCGAATATACCCTTTAAACAAAGCGAACAAATGGCAATGGAGCAATATGTGGATCAAGGTGGAAGTATCTTTTTCATTGGTGATCATTATAATGCGGACCGGAACAAAAACCGCTGGGACGGTTCTGAGTCCATTAATGGATACCGCAGAGGGGCTTATACAGACCCAGCAAAAGGGATGAGTACTGAAGAGAAAAATTCAGCAGCGATGCAAGGTGTTGTCAGTTCGGACTGGCTTGCTGATAACTTTGGTGTAAGATTCCGTTACAATGCGCTGGGTGATATCACGGCGAACAATATCGTTGCTCCTAGTCAATCATTTGGGATAACCGAAGGGGTATCGAAGGTAGCCATGCATGCGGGCTCGACACTCGCCATTATCGATCCAACAAAAGCCAAAGGGATTGTATATTTACCAAAGACAAATGCAGCTTGGGGCAATGCCGTCGACCAAGGTGTATATAACGGAGGCGGAATAGAAGAAGGTCCTTATGTGGCTGTAGCAAAAGCCGGTCTTGGTAAAGCAGCCTTCATCGGCGATTCTTCCCCAGTCGAGGATGCAACTCCTAAGTACGTTCGTGAGGAAAATGGCAGTAAAAAAACGACGTATGATGGTTTTAAAGAACAAGATGATGGGGTTCTCTTGGTTAATCTAGTAAACTGGCTTTCCGAAGATGAGGATTATTCTGATTTTACGGAAGTAGATGGTCTTGCACTTGATCAGCCAACACCTTTGCTGCCGTTTGAGGTGCCCGCTGCTTCTACAGAACCTCAGTCAGAACCATGGTCTCAGCCTGCTGCCGGTTATAAATGGTGGGATTCATCTACGTTTAAAGCAGGTTCTTATGGTAGTACCGCAGCAACTCCTTCAAGCCCACAGTATAATTTTGTGCATCAAAACCAGCTTCCTAACAGCGAAGTTTTCCAAATCCGTGTGGTCGTGAATAATCTTGCGCCAAACAGTACGGTAACTGGGTATAGTGCAGGTATCTATACGACAGGCGGAACACAAGTTGCCAAAATTCAAAATGCAGACCTGTCCTGGCCAAGTGCTTATGGTTATAGTCAGACATTCAGCTTGACGGCGAATAGTAAAGGCATAGCAACAAAGGACATTACTGTACAGATAAAACCAGGTACAACCGGAGCAGCGAATTTGAGGCTCAGACTAAACGGTAATAATCTGGTGACAAACCCAGTTACAATCGCAAATGTTCCTGCAGAGCCGCTTCCTGATGGGGAAGGTCAGGCTCCTGAAATTACACTGTCAACGATTAGTGAAGCGAGAACGAAAAGCGAGGGAGCTCAGGTTATGGTCGAAGGCGTAGTGACGACACAGCCGGGCAGCTTTGGGGGACAAGCATTTTATATACAGGATGATACCGCTGGGATCTATGTGTATCAAACGCAAAGTGGATTCAAGATCGGGGATAAGGTAAGGGTAAAGGCGGCTTTAACCGTATATAATACAGAACTTGAACTTGATGAGATTGAATCCATTGAAAAAATAGGTGACGGTAATGTTCCTAGTACGAAACCCGTAGTTTCTTTAGGGGATGACACACAAGGTCAGCTGGTACAACTGAATAACGTTACCATTGAAAACTTGGTTAGTGCGTCTCCTGCAGGATCCTTTGAATTTGATGCCGTAGGGGAGCAAAAAAGTCATGTGAGGATTGATGCTCGTACGGGAATCACGGTGGACAACTTTCCTTATAAAGCCGGAGATAAAGTGAATCTGACAGGCATATCTGCTATTTTTCGCGGGGTATATCAGTTAAAACCTAGAGGACTCAGTGATATTACACTTGCGGAAAGTACAGAGCCTGAAACACCTGAAGAACCGAGTGAACCTGTTCTTGCTGAAGGTGTGCCCGGACAAGCAGTACTAACGAGCAATAACGGCCATGACAATGGACTACAGGATGGAAGTTATGAGATTACGATGAACTTGTGGTGGGGAAATAACGCGACCGAATACAAATTATACGAGAATGGAACGCTTATCGATACCCAAAAAATCAGTGATCGTACGCCGGAAAGACAGTCTGCAGTAACATCGATTACTGGAAAAGCAAACGGAACTTATACCTATAAGAGCGAACTGACTAACAGCTACGGTACGAGCGCGTCCACTTCCGTTGTCGTTGTAGTAACGGATGCCAATCCAGGAAAAGCCATACTTTCTCATGATAACTGGGATCAAGACGGTAACTACAAGGTGGAAATGAATCTATGGTGGGGCACAAACGCAACTTCTTACCGTTTATATGAGAATCGCGAGCTTATTGATACCCAGTCTTTAAGTGCACAGACGCCGAATGCCCAGCGCGCAGTGTCTGCCATAACGAATCGTTCCCAAGGAACATATGAGTATTATGCAGAGCTTGTGAATGATTCAGGAAAAACAGTAACTGATAAAGTAATCGTTGTTGTAAAATAGCGTAAAAGTGCTGATGACCTGGGCAGGTTATCAGCACTTTTTAAATGTAAAAAAAAGGTTTGACAACCATTTTTACTGTTGATAAAATAAACGACAGATCAAACAGATTGAAGTTTCTTACATTTTGTGAAATGACAATAGAATAGCGAATCGACCAGACAACTGGAGATATCACGCTTTTTTTCTTTTTGTAAAAGGTGCTTTTTTGTAGTGTAGAATACACCTGTAATGCGTTGTGTCTCTTTTTTTTATCCTTTTATCCTACTAAACAGGTAAGTTTAATTTATATACTCAAGTTAGGGGGTTCTTCGATGTCAACCAGTACACTGCGGATCGAGCAGCTGAATAAAGTCTTTCATGCACCAGCAGGAGACGTTATAGCGCTCCATCAGATTGATCTTCAAGTCCGCAAAGGAGAATTCCTAACCATGATTGGCCCGAGCGGATGCGGTAAAAGTACACTGCTCAAAATCATTGCAGGTCTAGACACTTCATATGAAGGTAAAGTCTTGCTGAATGAACAGCCCATCACGGGACCTAGTATTCAAAAAGGATTTATATTTCAAGAGCCGCGCTTATTTCCTTGGTTGAATGTAGAGAAGAACATTGCCGGAAATTTATCACTGAAAAAACCGGATGTTCGCAAAAAGGTATCTGAACTAATCGAACTGGTTCGTTTAGAAGGGTTTGAACAATCTTACCCGAGGGAGCTATCCGGAGGCATGGCGCAGCGCGTGGCAATTGCAAGAGCACTGCTTCGTGAGCCAGACGTGCTTTTGCTTGATGAACCTTTTGGAGCCCTGGATGCTTTTACAAGATCGCATATGCAGGAAGTTCTTTTGGATATCTGGCAGAGAAACCGCACCACGATGATCTTCGTTACTCATGATCTTGATGAAGCTGTGTTCCTGGGAGAAAGAGTTGTCATTATGAATCCGAGACCTGGCCAGATCCGGTCCATTCAGCCTATTGATTTACCTTTCCCGCGGAAAAGAACGGGATCTTCATTTCAAGAACTTAGAGCAAAAGTGCTGCGAGAATTTGAAAAAGGAGAAGAACCTGAATTCGACGCGGGAGCAGGCATATAACTGGTAAAGCCACTATTGAACTTAGGGGAGAGAAATAAACATGAATAAGAGATTCTGGTCTTTTACATTATTATTGGTGGCTTTACTCGCGATTGCGGGCTGTGCAAAAGATACAGAACAGAACAGCGGAGCAGGAGGAAGCAAAGATTCAGTCGTTCGGATCGGAGTTCAAGGCAGCGGGGGGTTATTCGGGAAAGCACGCGAAGAACAGTGGTTCGAGAAAGAATTCGCTAAACATGGAGTTACCGTAGAATGGGCTGAATTCCAAAGCGGTCCTCCGATGACAGAGGCCATGGCCTCAAATCGACTTGATTTTGCGGGACTTGGGAACATGCCGATTATTGCAGCACAGGCAGCCGACATTTCTTTTAAAGTCATTTCTCAAACCCTAGAGGGAAAAAATAATGTGGCTATTATTGTGCCCGCGGATAGTCCAGCTCAGTCGATCAGTGACCTAAAAGGTAAGAAAGTGGCCGTTACCAAAGGAAGCAACGCATTTAACTTTTTGTATAGAGGTCTAGATGCTGAAGGTATCTCCGCCTCTGATGTAGAGGTCATTCAGCTTCAGCCAGACGAAACTCAGCCTGCATTTGAATCAGGAAGCGTTGATGCTTGGGCAACTTGGGATCCTTATATCACGCTAAACACACTGACAGGCAAAGCAAAAATTCTAACCGATGGCGAAAAGCTAGGAATTTTATCTCCCTCTTTTAATATCGTACGCAAAGAATTTGCTGACAAAAACCCAGATCTCGTTACCCTTTATTTAAAAGTGCTGAATGACGCACTCACTTGGGAGAATGAGCATAAAGACGAGGCTATTCAGAGATACGCGGATGAGCGGGGCATTCCGGTCGATGTGATCCAAGGTACTTTTGACCGAGCGAGACAAATTAATATACCCGCCAGTGATGCGATTATAGAAGAACAGCAGAAAACAGCGGATTTTCAATATGAGCAAAAAATAATTCGCAAAAAAATTGAGGTAAAGAGCGTATTTGATAATCAGTATATCGAAAAAGCACTGCAGCCATAAAAGGCAGATGTGAAGAAACGGGGTGTTTTTCATGCTTCAAAACAGTGTCAGTAAATTAGCAAAGAAGCGGGAGGGCCCCCGCGAGTGGCTTCGGAAGAAAGACCAAAGGTGGAAAATAAGGTGGATTAACATTGCTTTGGGTTCGTCCGTACCAATAATCCTGATTATAATTTGGCAGGTTGCGGGTTCGCTAGGCTTACTTAACCCCGTTCTTCTCCCTACACCCGTTGTCATCTGGAATGAACTAGTTGCCATGACTCTATCGGGTGAATTAGTTTCAAACCTCGGCATTTCAGCAGGGAGAGCCTTTCTTGGATTTATTCTAGGAGGAGGACTAGGACTTGCCGCAGGAGTGTGGGTTGGTTTTTCTTACAAAGCGGAGCGGCTGGTTGATCCTTCTCTTCAAATGCTGCGGACGCTTCCCCATCTAGCAATCGCCCCCTTGTTTATTTTATGGTTCGGCTTTGGGGAAACTTCCAAAATTTTATTGATTGCAAAAGGAGCCTTCTTCCCGCTCTACGTCAATACGTTTCTTGGGATCCGTTCGGTAGACAACAAACTATTTGATGTAGCCCGAGTCCTGGAATTCAGCAGATGGGAGCTGATCTGGAAGCTGATTGTACCGGCAGCACTGCCTAATATTTTTCTCGGTATCCGTTTATCCATCGGGGTTGCATGGCTTGGACTCGTAGTGGCCGAACTTATGGGTTCGAGTTCCGGTATTGGATACATCATTAATGATGCTAGGTCATTCTCTTTAACATCGGTTGTGTTCGTCGGTATTATCGTGTTTGCGGTCGTTGGGAAATTGTCTGATTCCTTCATCAGATGGCTCGAACATCGCATGCTTTCCTGGCAAGACAGTTACAAGGGAGGTGGAAGATAGTGAAAGCTGATTCCACTCCGAGGAAGCAGTTCCGCTCTAAGGACTGGCTTGATCACATTCCTGCTCCTCTTCATGCATGGGTGCTTCCGATCCTGCTTGTAGCCGTATGGCAGGCAGCGGGCAGTCTCGAACTCATTGCACCTAATTTGCTCCCGACTCCAATTGCGATAAGTAAGCAGTTTATCAGTCTGGTACAAAGCGGTACGCTTTGGGAGCATTTCACGATTAGTACATTTCGTGCTTTATCAGGGTTTTTAATAGGTGGACTTACCGGATTGTTTCTTGGACTATTTACGGGACTCGGGAAAATGGCAGAACGAACACTAGACCCTTCCGTTCAGATGCTGCGGACCATTCCGCTGTTATCACTCATCCCGTTATTCATCCTTTGGTTTGGAATTGGGGAATTTTCGAAAATATTAATGATTTCTTTAGGCGCTTTTTTTCCAGTGTATGTGAATACCTTTCTTGGGATTCGAAGTGTGGATGTCAAGCTGTATGATGTATCCCGGATTTTTGAGTACTCTAAATTGCAGCTGCTGACCCGTTTAATCCTGCCGGCAGCACTTCCTAACATTCTGTTAGGTGTTCGGTTAGCACTTGGCGTAGCGTGGCTGGTACTAGTGGTCGCAGAGATGATGGGAACAAGCAGCGGGATCGGATATATGATTCAAGATGCTAGAGCGTACTCGCAAACAGATATCGTTTTTGTAGGCATTATTATTTTCGCCATTATCGGAAAACTCTCTGATTCCATCGTTCGTATGCTGGAGTCAAGACTTCTTCGCTGGAGAGAGACTTATAAAGGCTAGGTAACATTCCAAATAAATAGCAGAAGGGTTGTTTAACACATGAGACAAAGAAATGAACAGATGCATTTAGGCGCTTTTATTTATTATACAGGACATCATCATGCAGGCTGGAGACATCCAGATTCAGGTGTGGAACAACTGTTTGATATTGAAATGTACAAAAAAATAGCACAGACAGCCGAACGAGGAAAGTTTGATATGATGTTTTTTGCTGATCTGCTTTACGTAAGGGAAGTGGAGTATGCCGCTTCTGGTATGCTTGATCCGATTACTTTACTGTCTGCGTTATCCATGGTTACAGAGCGAATTGGTCTCACGGCTACCGTGTCAACGACGTATAATGAACCTTATAATGTAGCACGTAAATTTGCTTCCCTTGATTATATCAGCGGAGGGCGAGCAGGGTGGAATATTGTAACTTCTCAATTAGATTTAGAAGCTCATAACTATGGCAGACCTGAACATCCAGAGCATGCACTTCGGTATGAGATGGCAAGTGAATTTACGGGTGCAGTAACTTCATTATGGGACACATGGGAAGACGATGCGCTTGTACTTGATCGTGAGAACGGAAAATTTGCCGATGGATCAAAAGTGAAAGAAGCCGATTTTAAAGGGAAATTCTATTCGACCAAAGGACCGCTCAATGTACCGCGTCCACCGCAAGGATATCCAGTGCTCATTCAGGCAGGTTCTTCCGAACCAGGGCAAGCTTTTGCTGCTCAGTACGGGGAAGTGATCTTTACGGCACAGCAATCAATTAAAGCAGCAAAGCGTTTCTATCAGCAACTAAATGAGAAATTGGTGCAGAGTGGACGTAAAAAAGGTACGCTGAAAATTATGCCGGGCCTTTCACCTATTCTAGGAGCAACAGAAGAAGAAGCACAAAGAAAATATCAGGAACTTCAGAACCTGATCCCTGCAGAAACTGCGATTTTGGCGCTGTCTGGTTTCCTTCAATATGATCTGAGCGGCTACCCAGCAGATGGTCCACTGCCTACTGATATTCCTGATCCGGTAGCTGCTTCAAATGGAATGAAGAGCCGAGTGAAATTGTTCTTGGAAATGGCTTATGAGGACAATTTATCTATCCTTGATTTGGGTAGAAAGATACTGAGTACACGCGGACATATGCAGTTTGTGGGAACACCTGAGCAGCTGGCAGATCTGATGGAAGAATGGTTTGATTCCTATGCTTGCGATGGCTTTAATATTATGCCGCCCGTACTTCCAGGAGACCTAGAAGATTTCGTGAATCTGGCTATTCCTGTTCTGCAAAAACGAGGTTTATTTAGAGAAGAATATACAGGCTCTACGCTAAGAGAGCATCTTGGTCTAGAACGTCCTGAACTTGGACATTTTAAGCCAAAGCATGAGCTGAGTGCAGGAGTGTAATTAAAAGAAGATCTTCACTCGCAGTTTACTTTTTCTATACTTTCCTTTACAATGGAACCAAATTTCATTATCCCTTTCGTTGCTTTAATTCGGAGATATGAAATTGATTCAGTAACGCTATAAAATTTTATATATTAAATGTATGACCCCACTTTTTATTGTTTTCGTGTTTCCAAAAACAATAAAAAGTGGGGTTTTTGCGTGGGGGGATCGTTTTGTTTCAATTATTGAAGAATTCCATGTATGTATTTTTAGGAGCGTGTTCATTCGGCATCTTGTCCACCGTCATTAAACTGGGATATGAAAAAGGATTCACGTTTGGGCAACTGACACTTGGACAATTTGGGACGGGGTGGTTGTTGTTGTTTATTCTGATGCTCCTATTCTCTAGGAAAAAAGTGAGTTTTAAACAGAGTCTTCGTCTTGCTGGAGTTGGCACCTGTACCTGTCTGACAGGAATCTCTTATTATCTGTCATTAGAAAGTATACCCGCGTCAATTGCGGTCGTACTCCTATTTCAATTTACATGGATCGGTGTCCTCATTGAGGCGATCGTAACTAGGAAGCGGCCATCCACGGCTACGATGGTGTCTGTGTTTCTATTGCTTATAGGAACCTTCCTTGCCGGAGGGATTATAGGCGTTGAATCACTTGAACTAAATCTAAAGGGTACGTTATTCGGTCTAGCTGCTGCCGTGACGATGGCTCTCTTTGTTTTCTTCAGCGGCAGAGTAGAAGTACATATTTCACCGCTTACGAGAAGTTTTTATACTTCGATAGGCAGTTTACTTTTGCTTCTCACGATTCTGACACCCAAAGTAATACTTGAAGTATCGTTTGCTGACGGGTACTTTTTGTATGGACTTATATTGGGGACTTTTGGAGTAGTGTTACCTGTATTACTATTTGCCCTCGGAGCACCGAAAATAAGTACGGGACTTGCCACTATTCTAGGGGCAGGAGAACTGCCCGTTGCTGTGATTGCCTCCGTCTGCATATTGCAAGAGGATGTATCCATTATTCAATGGATCGGAATCATCATTATTTTATTCGGTATCGTATATCCTCAAATTTTCGGCAGAAATGTGGGGCACCATGAAAAGACGGCAGTTCAATTGTAAGGATGAGAAGAAGCTTGGTGAAGTAAATACGGGAATGTGATTCAAAAATACATCAAGTGATAACATAAAAGAAAGGACCCTCGCAGATGAGGGTCCTTTGTCCTTTTCTCACATATCGTCCATTCAAATTCATAAGAACAATCTTACTTAACAAGGCTGTCAAGTATATTATCGATCATTTGGGAGTTCGCCACGGCGCCTGTATACAGCCAGCTGGTATCTTTACCAAATTCATATACATTTCCGTTTTTCACAGCCGGGATATTCTTCCATAGATCATCTTTTAATGCTTCACTACCTGTGTCGGAGTCACTGTTGATGAGGAAGAGGTGGTCAGCATCAAGTTCTGCAAGTTTCTCTAGGGAAACAGGAAGCCAGTTACCTGTACCAGTAGTTGAAATCTCTTGGACTACTTCTGGAACAGCAAGTCCCAGGTCATCATACATTACTGTACCGCTGGATAGGTCTTGGCTAACCATATAGAACTGTTTTTGTACTAGCCAGATTGCAGCAGCGGATTCACCTGGTACAGCTTCAGCGAGTTTTTCTTTTGCTTCGGCTGCTGTCGCATCATAATCATCAAGTACTTGCTGTGCTTCTTTATCCTTACCTAAAATTTCTCCAATCTTCAGGAGTTCTTCTCTCCAGTCATTGTTCTCTTCACTACCGATTACATACGTGGCTGCAATCTTGGAGTACTGATCGTATTTCTCCCCAGCAGCCATATCCGCAGAATCCATGATGATCAGGTCTGGTTCAAAGCTCGCCACTTCTTCAAATGGCAGATCATAAGAGATGGTTGGTACATCTTTTATTTCCGTTTGGAGATATTCTTGGATTCCGTTCGCAACAGACCACTGTGCAACCGGCTTTACACCAAGCGCAACGAGATGATCTTCAAGGTAAGAAGCGATAATTCGCTGCGGGTTAGCTGGAATAACCACTTCATGTCCTACGGCATCCGTTAATGTACGATCTTGAGAGGTATTTTGAGCATCGGTTGCAGGTACTTCTGCATTTGTATTCGAATTCGGTGTGGTATGATTAGGAGTATCTTCATTCGTTCCGCAAGCGGATAAAAAAGCGGATACGACGAGCAAGCTCGACAGTAAAGTCATTAGTTTTTTCTTTCTCATGATTGTGGTTCCCCCTAGTTATCTATCTATTACATATGAATGATAACAATTCTCATTTACAAAATCAATTCTTTTTTTGCGGTACTTTTGTATAAAAGGTGACGATTAATAGAGCGGAGATGGATTATAGGATTACTTGTTCGCTCCTGTTTTATACGGTCAATTGAATAGTTATAGAGAGGAAGTAAAGTATGACACCTCATTTTGTACTGGTAGCCAGTGTTTCGATTGTAAGACATGGTGAACTGCTAATGATCGAAGAGAAAAAGCTAGGGGAAGCAGGGCAATGGAACTTTCCATCGGGAAAAGTAGAATACGGTGAACCCATACTCGGTGCTGCACTGCGTGAAGTAAAAGAGGAAACAGGTATGGTTGTAAAACTTACTTCTACAACAGGTGTTTATAACTTTATAAGCCCAACGAATGACCAAGTGATCTTGTTTCATTTTATGGGAGAGATCATCGGTGGTTCGTTGCAACTTGAAGAAGAATGTATTACAGATTATAAGTGGACTAAACCAAATCATCTTTTAGAGATGGATCTGAGTCGGTTGCGTAATGGGCAGATTTTGAAACAAATTACCGAAAATATAATCAAGGAGCAATTCTATCCGCTTTCGATCGTATATGAATAAGTAGGGGTGAGGCATGCTCAGGAAATGAAATGTTAGAATCTATTCCATGCAGCATCGTTTATTTGCAAGAACCAAATTACTTGCTTGCCCTTAAGGAGGATAAATGGGAATATGAATGATTTATTGAATCCATACTTTTTAAGAGAACTCCAGCTGTTGCCTGACAGTCAACGCGAACCTTTAACCTACCCATTTAACATCGCAGCGATTCGTAACCTGAGAACATTGACATTCCATCCTAAAGTAACTTATATCGTAGGGGAAAATGGGATGGGAAAATCGACTCTACTTGAGGCCATCGCCATTGCATCTGGATTTAATCCCGAAGGCGGAACCCGTAACTTTCAGTTTGCTACAAGAGAAACACATTCTAATCTGCATGAACGAATCAGACTCATTAGAGGAGGGGCTAAACCAAGAGATGGTTTTTTCTTTCGAGCCGAAAGTTATTATAATGTGGCTTCCTACATAGATACTTTAGATGAAGAAGGGGGTTTTGGTCCTCCTCTCAAAAATTCGTATGGCGGAAAATCATTACATGAGCAGTCGCATGGGGAATCGTTTTTTTCTGCTTTTCTGAATCGATTTGGTGGATATGGTCTTTATATTCTAGACGAGCCAGAAGCAGCATTGTCACCAATCCGGCAAATGTCCATGCTTGCCCGTATTCATGAGCTTGTAAAAAGCAAAAGTCAGCTCATTATTTCGACCCATTCTCCTATACTTATGGCTTACCCGGACAGTATCATCTATCAACTAACCGAGCAGGGCACCTGCAAGGTTAGGCTCGAAGAGACAGATCATTATGTCGTGATGAAACAGTTTATGAATCACAAAGAAAGTATGCTGAGTGAGTTATTTGATGGAGAGTAATGAAAAAATCAGTCAGATCCATTAAGGTAGAGTCCTACTATTCAAAGTAAATACGGTGAAATTTTGCCGCTCAAAGCAAAGACAATCTTTTTCGCTATAAAAGATTGTCTTTTTTGTGGAGAGAAGCCAGATTACATATATGAATAGAGAGAATTTAAGGTGATGATAAATTCATAAAAAGAAGTCATTCGATCAGTCTTCCACATGATAAATCGATAAATTCGAAAGAACAGAAAGAAAACAATACGGATATCATTACGGGTAACGTTACGGATAAAATTATACTATTTCAACATATGAAAAATTCATAATAATAAGATCTAATGACTGTACTTATCTCCTATCTCTCAATAATTAACTTTTACTAAATCTATCCCAGAAACTCGTATCAAAAGGAGATTACAAAAATCACCAAAGAAAAGCAACCTAAAAGCAACCCAAAAGCAACCCAAAAGCAACCTAAAAGCAACGCTATTCACAAAATAGGATGGAAAAAAATCACGGAAAGAAAGTGTTTGACAGAAAACATCATGTCCATATATTATGGTTTAGTTAAGTAAACTAAACTATTGAACGAAGGGAGTGGAGAAAACGATTGGAGAGTTACCGACAAGTGGTAAAAAGTATGAACCTTTTGCTGGATGAGTTTAATGTACTCATTACTAAGGAGTTCAAAGAATTGGATGATTTTCATCTCACTTCACAGCAAGAAGTGGTTCTGATTTATATATCTCGCCGTGACCGAGTGACTGCAGCACAGATCGCTCAAGAATTTGATATTACGAAAAGCGCGGTGAGCCAAGTACTTACGAAGCTCGAACAGCAAGATTTAATAGAGAAGATTGTGAATCCTGACAACAGACGAGAGTCATTTATTGTGTTAGGTAAACAAGGTAAGAGATTTATGGATACGTTAGTAGAGATCGAAGATCATATGATTGAGAAGTATTATTCCAAGGTGAAGATGGATGATTTAATTCATATGACAAATACGATAGAAGAAATCAATCAAGTGATTAAGAAAAACAAGAAATAAAAGAGTTGTATTTGAACTAAATACTAACAACATAGGTTACTACATGATGGAGGAAGAATTATGTCTTTAATGTTAAGGAATAGAGGCGCTATTCTGCTTCTAATGATAAACATCTTCTTAATATTTACGGGAATTGGACTGGTTGTGCCAATTATGCCGACTTATATGGATTTACTGCACATCAGCGGAAGTATCGTTGGACTTCTGGTAGCCGCATTTTCATTTACACAACTTATATTCTCACCGCTTGCAGGAAGATTATCTGACAACTGGGGACGCAAAAAAATTATTATCAGCGGTATGCTTATCTTTGCGGTATCGGAGCTTATCTTCGGTCTTAGCAATACTGCGTTTTTCCTATTTGCTGCACGTATGCTCGGCGGGATCGGGGCAGCACTTATTATGCCAGCTGTAATGGCTTATACAGCAGATGTAACATCTGGAGAAGAACGTGGTAAGGGAATGGGACTTATCAACGCTGCGATTACTACAGGTTTCATTATTGGACCTGGAATCGGCGGATTCATCGCTGAATATGGAATTAGAGTTCCGTTTTATGCAGCAGCTGTTGCAGGAACGATTGCAGCTATTGTTACCTTCATCGTACTGCCAGAATCAAAACCTCAAATTGTTGATGATCAGGTAAAAGAAGTCGTGAAACTTCCAAAACAGAATCTGCTCACTCAGCTCGCTAATTCTTACCGTGAACCGTATTTCTTAGCCCTTGTTATTGTGCTTGTCGCCTCTTTTGGCCTTGCCAATTATGAGACTGTATTCGGTCTATTCGTAGATCAGAAATTCGGCTTCACTGCAAAAGATATAGCGGTGATTATTACGTTTGGTTCGATCGCTGGTGCTGTCGTTCAGGTGACGGTATTTGGATGGATCTTGAACAAATTTGGTGAAAAGAATGTTGTCTCATTCTGTCTTTTAATGGCGTCACTCTTTATTGTTCTTACCTTGTTCGTTCATCAGTACTGGATGATTCTGCTCGTTACCTTTATCGTATTCCTGGCTATTGATATCCTAAGACCAACTATCAGTACACAGATGTCTAAGATGGCAATGGAACAACAAGGTTATGTGGCAGGTCTTAACTCTGCGTTTACAAGTATGGGTAATATTCTAGGCCCCGTTATCGCCGGAGTTCTGTTTGACGTTAATCTGAACTTCCCTTACGTTTCTGCTGGAATCGTATTGTTCTTATGTTTCCTTCTTTCACTAAAAGCAAGGAAAGATGAGCGGATTCCCGGGCTTAAAGAGACAGGCATTTAAAATGGGAAATGATTATTAAATTATAAAATACAATTAAGAATCTAATTATAGAGTCTGAAGATGTAAGCTAAGCTTGTAATTATATAAAATGAATAATACTGCAGGTAAACTAGTTGAAGTTAGTTTGTCTACAGTCTCGGGCACTGCATTTATCTATGCGGTGCTTTTTTTGTGTTTTAGATTAGGAAACTTCACTTACTGTCGGTAGGTATTCACAGCATAGTAGTCACCGTTATTATTTGTCTACAGACAGTCCAATCCGCTTATACATGGATACATAGACTATAGATAAGATCAAGCTAGAATTTCGGGGAGGGTTACATCTATGGTTAAGAAGAAACTGTCTAGACAACCACAAAGATTTGTATCCGCACGAGTATTGCAAAATACAGCAAGAGTGATGTATCCATTTTACAGGGCGATCGCATGTCATAAGAAATACGCCGAGCGGTGGAGCAAAGCGGTGATTACAACAGATCTTGATAAAATGGCTCGGCTGCTCATCAAAGTATCGCCTAGAGCAAAAGGACTTTCGCTTGGTTCCAATGGCATCGGTTATTTCGTTGGATTTCCTGTTAAACATCCATATCTAGAGTTTTCAAGTGGGACGACAATCATTCCCGGAACGACACAGTTTACCTTTAATCCGAGAATACACCAGGCCATTGCACGCGCCGTTCTCCCTTTCTATTATAAACTTGCGAAAGATCGTTCTTTTGCAGTGAGCTTATCAGACGCAGTACGGAGTGGAAATGAGAAACTTGTTAGGCACTTAATTCGTTCTTTCGTACGTACACCGGCACTCATTTCTGTGAAAATGGATCTGGATGGACCTGGAATATCCCTTAATTTTAAATATAAATCCACAAAATACACTTATCGTAATTTGCTGTTTATTGATCAGACGTAAGAAATGACGAGATAGAAGGGTGTAGCAGCTCTCGAAACGAATATATTAAGTTATGACTTTATCCTATGCTTTGCGGCAATGGTCTTTGATTATTAAAATCGTCATTGCCGATTCATCGCGGGCTGACCCAAGACATTATCCGTAATTGATTGGCAGTTTATCAGTATTTCAGATGTTGGAGAAGATCGAGGCCGTTTTCTAGGTCTATCGATGAGCCGAGGAAATGTGCCGATGAACAGGCTCAGCGAATATCAAGATCTAATTTTTACATCATACATAGGTGGACTGAGGAAGAATGGATGGGATGGTGAGGAGGAGACAGTAAAACTCAGTTATTTACTTTCTTTTGCTTTCCGCTCTGCATGGGAAATTCCTCTTATGTTAAGACAGCTCCAGCAAGAGCAGGATTCACCGGAGAGCAAGCGCTTGATATATATTACTAAGCTTCAGATGGACTCGGCAGAACAAGCAGAGCGACTTGGGAGTTTATAGATGGTATGCTAAGAATGATGACTAGATTCGTATACCGCGCAGCTCGCGGCTTTTTTTATGAGTCTGATCTTTTTACGGGAAATCTATAGTGACGAAGCACAGTTTTAACGAGTTTGTAACAAAATTGAGTTTGGTATATACAGCGTATTATGAGAGAATAACATCGAAATAGGCTAATTATATCGAAGTTAGGATGAACGCGAATGAAGATTTTACTTGTTGAGGACGATAGAACAATAGCATCTGGGCTAGAATATTCATTACAGCAGGATGAGTATGAGACAGTACTGTGTTATGATGCGGCATCTGCAGTCCAGGTGTTACAGCATCAGTTACCTGAGCTAACGTTATGTATTTTTGACTTGTCCCTTCCCGACGGCAGCGGATATGATCTGTGCAAGATTGTCAAAGAGCGAAGTGATATTCCTGTCATCTTTTTAACTGCGATTGATGATGAGGTCAATGTTGTGATGGGTCTCGATATGGGAGCGGATGATTATATAACCAAACCTTTTCGAATTCGGGAATTGCTCTCCCGCATTAAATCTGTCCTACGGCGTTATCAAAAACAAGCGCAACCGCAAACCTATATTGAACTAGGTAATGTGAGAATTAATACGCTCGAAGGAAAGGTGTATAAAAATGGAGAAGAGGTTCTGCTGACCGCACTGGAATATCGTTTACTCCTTATATTTACGAATCATATTGGACAAGTTCTATCTAGAACGCAGCTCTTAGAGCGGATATGGGATGTAGCAGGGGATTTCGTAAACGATAATACGTTATCTGTATATATTAAAAGGCTGCGAGAAAAGTTAGAGGATAATCCCCAAGAACCGAAGCTGATCAAAACGGTGCGCGGTTTAGGATATAAGGTTGGTGATTAGAATGTTTCGCAATAAAGAAATTCTAATGTTACTTCTGACGATGTCTTCGTTCAGTCTGATAGCTGTTATCACTTCACTAATGATTTCAAGGGAAACCGCGTGGATCACTATCGTTACTGCAGCAGTACTCATCACTTGCAGTATGTTATATACTCGGTACCGGTACCGTGAGATTGCTAAGTTATCAAGCTATCTTCGTGAAATTACAAGCGGCAACTATTCACTTGATGTACGTGATAATCAGGAAGGCGAGCTTAGCATTCTTAAGAACGATATCTATAAAGTAACGCTCATGTTATCGGAGCAACGGTCTCTTTTAGAGGAAGATAAAATAAAACTGACCAATGCGATCTCCGACATTTCTCATCAGCTCAAAACACCGCTTACCTCTATGACGGTCATGGCCGATTTATTAAGTGATCCAGAGCTGGATCGAAACAAACGAATAGAGTTCGTACGGAATATTAGTACCCAACTTGATCGAATCGGTTGGCTTATTTCTGCATTGCTGAAATTTTCAAAAATAGATGCAGGTACAGCTCAGTTTAAAAAGGATCGTGTTAGGGTAAGCGATCTGATTCAAAAGTCCATTGAGCCAGTGCTCGTTCCGATGGATATTAAAGAACAAAAACTTACGATCCATGGAGAAGACTCCACTTTCTTTCTTGGCGATCTGAACTGGAGTTCGGAAGCCATTGTTAACATTTTAAAAAATGGTGTTGAACATACGCCAGCAGGCGGAGAAATCACCATATCCTACGCGGAAAACGCCCTTTTCACGGAGATTATCATCTCGGACAACGGAAAAGGAATACCAAAAGAGGAGATCCCTCATCTATTTAAGCGGTTCTTTAAAGGAAAACAGGCAAGTGAAGACAGCGTAGGAATTGGCCTTGCACTCGCGCAAAGTATTATTACGAGTCAGAATGGAACGATTGATGTAAAAAGCGAGCCTGGAGCGGGAACCGAGTTTCATATCAAATTTTATAAACAAGTCATTTGAATTCTGTAATACCGGGTAGTTTCATGGGTTAAGAATATTTGGATTTATATGTAACCATGTTATGAACGATGAGAATAACTCAGGAAGAGCATTTATTCAGCCAGGTAATCGTTAAGTGACTAAAAAGTCACTTAAGAGTCACCGGAGAGTCATAGAAGGTAGATATACTGATCTCATGAACAGAGGGGGTCATCATTATGGAGATTTTAAAAGTAGAAAATCTAACTAAAATATACGGAAAAGGCGATACAGCAGTAAAGGCGCTGGATGATGTTTCTTTTTCGGTGAAAAGGGGCGAGTTCGTCGCCATCATCGGGCCGTCAGGCTCGGGGAAATCAACCATTCTTCATCTGCTGGGAGGCGTAGATCAGCCAACGAGCGGTAAAGTATATGTGGATAATACAGATATTTATGCTTTGAACGAAACACAGCTTGCGATATTTCGGCGCAGACAAATTGGACTGATTTATCAGTTCTATAATCTAATACCGGTATTAACCGTGGAAGAGAATATTACGCTTCCTCTCCTGCTCGATGGACATAAGGTGGATAAGAAACAGTTTGCAGATACAGTGAAGCTGTTAAATTTAGAAAAGCGTCTAGGGCATCTACCTAATCAGTTGTCAGGAGGACAACAGCAACGCGTGTCCATTGGCAGAGCGCTTATCAGTAACCCTTCCATTATGTTAGCAGATGAACCGACGGGGAATCTAGATAGCAAGAACAGTGCTGAAATCGTTGATCTTCTGAAAATGTTTAATAAAACCTACAATCAAACCCTTATTGTCATTACTCATGATGAACGAATCGCTCTTCAAGCAGATCGAATTATTACGATAGAAGATGGAAGGATCGCAAAAGATGAGGTGATCCGTCCGTGAATATCGTCAATAAATTAACATTACGGCATTTAAGATTAAACAAACGTAGAACGTTGGTTACCATTTTGGGCGTCATTATTTCAGTTGCCATGATTATTGCGGTAGCGTCTCTCGGTGTTTCCTTTCTTGATCTCATGAAGAGACAGAGTATCGCAACGGAAGGGGAATGGCATGTACAATACCACAATGTAAATAAGGCTCAGCTTAATGTGATTGAAGCAGATGAGGCTACCAAAAAACTAGTCATCTCAAAAGATCTGGGATACGCCCCTTTAGAGGGAAGCCAGAATGACAATAAGCCATATCTATATATCAAGTCATATAATGAGAAAGGCTTTGAACAGTTTCCTATTGAACTGATGGAAGGACGCTTTCCACAAGCAAAGAATGAACTCATTATCTCGGAAGAAATAGCTTCAAATGCAAAAGTGGATTATAAAGTTGGTGACTCCATAACGTTACAAGTGGGGGAGCGAATTACTACTGGCGATGATGAAAGTGAAAACTATGACCTAAATCAGAATGAATCATTACGTAAAATGAATGATCGTATGGAAGAGCGTCTTCAAAACCAGACTACCCAGGAGTACACGGTGGTAGGGATTATAAAACGTCCTGAATGGGAACCCGCTCAAGCGCCCGGATATACGGCGATAAGTTATTTTGATGAAAATCTAATGTCAGCTGGAGATAAGGTTACAGCGACCGTTGTTCTAAAAAAAATGGATAACTCGCTGTACGCTCATGCTAAAGAATTGGCTAAGAACAATCATATTGAAAAAATCGTCTATAATAATTCTCTGCTGCGTTATTCTGGCGTTACAAGTAACAGTGATTTGCGAACCATGCTTTTTTCATTATCCGCTATCATCATGACTATTATTATGGTCGGTTCGATCGCCTTGATTTACAATGCGTTTGCGATTTCGGTTTCTGAACGAGCTAGACATTTAGGGATGCTGGCAAGTGTAGGGGCAACAAAAAGACAAAAAAGAAATTCGGTGTACTTTGAAGGATTCGTGATTGGAATCATTAGTATCCCTCTTGGTATCATTTTTGGACTTGCTGGTATTGCGATTACGTTTGTGTGTATAAATCCGTTAATTCAAGGTGTGTTAGGAGTTTCGGAAAAATTAACGGTAACAATAACACCGTCTACTATTCTTATCACTTGTCTTGTTTCGATGCTGACGATCTTTATCTCAACGTATATACCTGCTAGGAAAGCTTCTAAGATTTCTGCTATTGATGCGATTCGTCAGACCCAGGATGTAAAGCTGACTCGCAAAGCGGTGAAAACCTCAAAGTTTGTTCGTAAGGTATTTGGCATGGAAGCAGAGATTGGTCTAAAGAACTTAAAAAGAAATAAACGCAGGTACCAAGCGACTGTTTTTTCACTTGTGATTAGTATTATTTTGTTTCTAAGCATTGCCTTTTTTACTTCCATGATGCAAAAGTCGATTGAACTATCTTCCAGCGGGTTGAATTATGATATTTTAGTTCAGATGGAACTGGACACGGAAGAAGAAACAGCTGAGCTGGTTAACTCGATTACTGCTCTTCCCAATGTCACTGATGCTAATTATATTCAATCGTTAGAAGCAAATTCTTTGATTGATAGAGCTTTCATTGCTGATGAACTAAAAGAGACTCTAAAGGAAGACGAAAGTATTCTAAAAGACGGAAAATATCCTTATTATATTCAGATTTCTGCTCTGGATGATATCAATCTAAAGGCATACGCTGAAAAGGCAGGAGCCGATTATGATCAGTTAATAGATCTTGATGAACCGGCTGCGATTGTAATCAACCAAAATAGATATGAAGATTATGAAACAAGAAAAAATGTAGAAACTAAAGCGATCTATTTGGAAAAAGGAGATCAGATCGATCTTAACTATACCGACTGGGATACTGAAGAAGAAACAAGTATGGAGCCTATAAAAATTGCTGCATTAACTGAAGAGTTACCTTTAGGTATTACTCCTTCCTATCTGGGGAACCTGAATATTGTTGTTTCAGATCAGGTTTTTAAAACGCTGGTCACTGATAGTATGAAAAAGAATATGAGAGACTCACTTTACCTATCGAGTTCCGATCCATTAGCACTGCAATATTCTATTGAAGAAATGAAAGAGAACAATATTTATATTAATAATGTGTATAAGAACCGGCAAGGTGAAGAACAGATGGTTTTACTTATGTCCGTATTCACGTATGGTTTTATCGCGTTAATTACGCTAATATCTGTTGCTAATATTTTTAACACCATCTCAACCAGCATTTCGCTTCGGAAACGTGAATTTGCGATGCTGAAATCAATGGGAATGACGCCAAAAGGTTTTAGAAAAATGATCAATTATGAGAGTATCTTCTACGGGATCAAGTCCCTGTTATATGGTCTTCCTATAAGTATCCTGGCGATGTACCTCATTTACCGATCTATGATGAACAGCTTCACATTCGGATTTTCACTACCTTGGCTTAGTATACTGTTTGTTATCTTAGCTGTGTTTTTGATTGTAAGTGCGGCTATGCTGTATTCCAGCTCCAAAGTGAAGAAAGAAAATATCATTGATGCGTTAAAACAGGAAAATATTTAATTCAGTTACGCTGCTCATCGGATTCAATCCAAAAAGAAGCTCTGCTATTCAAATTTAGTTCTAACGAATAGGCGGAGCTTCTTTTTCTATATTTAAGTGAATTAATTTCATAGCACCTTTAGCTGCTTAAGTCGAAGTTTGTTAGAAGATGCTCCATTTCATCTCTTGTGAGATCTTCTCAAGTAACTCGATCCCGGCTTGACTATTTCCCTTATCATTCAGTGAGGGTCCAATGACCCCAATCCCATAGCGGCCTGGAACCAGTGCTAAAATACCGCCAGACACCCCGCTCTTGGCAGGTAAGCCGACTTGTATTGCAAATTCACCAGAAGCATTATACATTCCGCAAGTTGTCATGAAAGTCTTTGCTATTTGAACAACCCTATGCGGAATCAGTTCTTTTCCAGTCAAAGGATCTGTCCCATCACAAGCTAGAACTAAAGCCATTCGTGCTAAGTCAGCGCAATTGACGAGAATAGAGCAGTGACAAAAGTAAATTTGCAGCACCTCTTCGACATCTCCATCAAGAACACCATTTCCTTTTAAAAAGTAAGCAATAGAACGATTCAAATGTCCTGATTCAAGCTCTGAGTGAAAAACATCTTCATCATGTTTTAGGTTATTATTATTCGCAAGTTCTTTGAAAAATTGAAGAATTCGTTCTGATTTCTCTTGTTGACTGCTCCCATGAATTAAAGAAGAGACCATAATGGCTCCTGCATTAATAAATGGATTGAAAGGAATACCGGGTCTAACGAGTTCAAGCTTAAGCATGGAGTTAAAGTTATCTCCAGTCGGCTCCATACCAACTTTACTAAATACTTTATCTTCTCCATTATCCATAAGAGCTAAAATCAGGGTGTACACTTTAGATATACTTTGCATCGTAAAACACATTTCAAAGTTTCCAGCGGAAGCAAATTCTCCTTTTGTGTTCAAAAGTGTGATCCCTAAGGCATCATGAGAGGCTTTTGCTAATTCAGGTATATAAGAAGCGACTTTTCCAGCAGAGGAGTGAGGTACACTTGATTTAACCCATTCAGGAAGTTGCTTTCGTAACTTTTCAATCTCGATATTCATCATCGGGTGCTCCTTTTCATCAAACATGTAGGGGAGAAAATGAATCATCTTACTTTTCCCACATATCGGAAGGATTATAAGTGAAGGGGGATAATAATTAAGAGTGAAGAAAAAAGGAGGAGACAATGAAATCCTTACTACCCATTCGAGGTACTCGGCTATATGTTGAGGAGTACAATAACACAGGCGAAGAGGCATTATTATATTTACATGGAGGACCTGGAGCGAGCTGCGTAGATTTCTGTTATCATCAGGCATTGGCGTTATCGGAAAAGGTAAGAGTCATTGCTTTTGACCAAAGAGGAGTCCTGAGATCTGATCCTATATCAGAAGGAGAAACGTTTGGCATACAAGATATCATAGAAGATTGTGAGGCAATACGGATTCATTTAGGGATTCGTCAGTGGACTGTATTAGGTCATTCATTTGGTGGATATGTGGCATTTAACTATGCGGTTCAGTATCGGAACAGTGTAAAAAGAGTAATATTCGAAACCCCTTATTTTGATATTAAGAACTCGATGACAAGTTTTATTCAGCGTGCCTTACCTATTTTTCAGTCTCTAGAACATCAAGAGGGGATTAAGGAGTGTCATCGGTATATAGAGGGAGATTTCTCAGCAAGTGATCTTTGGAATGCTTGGGGGGAGATTGGGCAACAATTAGGCGAACATCGTGATCATCTCTATTTTAAAGGCATGGACCCAGAGGTATATAATGAATTGGTAGATCAATTGGTTTCACCGGGTGAACTTTGGGAAAAGGGTCAGATACATATCAATAAACTGCAGGAGGAGGGCGAATTTTTTAAAAGCGTACTTCCAAAGCTCCACAAACTTACTCAGCCTTCCCTGTTAATTACAGGTGTATTCGATCCCGTATGTACAGTAGAACAACAGGGTGCCTACAGACAACAAATATCTGCTCATTCCATTGTAACTTTTGATAATAGTGCTCACTTTCCAAGACTTGAAGAACCGAAGAAGTATCAGCAGGCAATTATCAATTTTATAGAACACAACTAGAACAATACAGGAATGAATGAGACCATGATATGGGAATGGTACATGGAATGGATGTTATTCTGTATAATATTTCGCTGATAGTAAAAAATGCGGCAATAGCAGAAATGTCTGCTACACCGCATTCAATACTTTTATGAATCTTTTTGTTCTTCTTTTACTTCTTGTTCTTCAAAAAACGTTACTTGATTTCCTCCAGATTGCTTTGATCGGTATAAACACTCATCCGCTATTCAAATTATGATACCGACGTTTGGATCATAAAGTCCAAGTTAGATTTATCATGTTTATCACTAACTTATTACAATGCTGTATTCTTCACCTATCATACAAGGGGTTTTGAAGTATATAATCAACTTCATTCGTTATTTGAGTTGTCTTATCCTCACTTTCGCCTAAAAAGAAGCAGATTGACGAGCGACTCATTCTTTTCGATATGTCACGTTTCTTAATTTGACCATCTCTATTGATTCATCTCCAAATAAACCCATTAAATTCAATTCATCTAGTTCGTTCAGCGCCTCGTGATAATTTCGTATTTCATCGAGTTACCCTTTATAAATTAGTTATTTAAAAGTCAATCTGGTACAAATAATGTGTTAGATCTCCAAATAGAGGACTACTAAAAACAAATTCCAAAATAAGAAGCAACAGAACGAAAATAATTAAAAAGGAGATTCCTGCTCCGAGTCCCTTCATTAAATATTTGTAAAAATCCTTCATAAAAATATCCTCCATAATCTAACAATAAAGGCTGATTAAAACGACCAGCTTCATTATCAATATACTACTAATTAGTACATTGTTTCTAGTATGATGTTTTTACATGACACTTTCAAACAAACCATTGTTTATTTAGGGGAATTCCAGGATCCTTCACATAAGTATCATGTAATACCAGCGGAGCTTACAAATAACAAAATAGCGATTATTGTATGTACGGATATAGAAAACAACCAGATACAAGATAGAATATCTAGTAAAGTTATTTCCGAAAAAGGAGATCAGCGGAATCAAAATTGGAAGGTACTTTGGGGAAGCTGGGTTAGAAAATTAAAAGATATCCACGTTAGCTACAACGAAGTGTAGACGATCTAGCTACTGATTTTTGAGCTAAAGGCACTACAGAGCTAACTATAAAATAGGGTTGGGGGACTGATGAATGAGTAAGAATAATGTTATTAAGGATAAAAAGCATTTTGAAGAGGCACTACGTTTGGTTACAAAAATGTTTAACTATGAACAACGACTGCCAAATCAAGTTTATAAAGTTCCTTTTGAAAAGACTGTTGTATTTGATTTCGATCATGCATTGAGTCGTCACTTTTGGAGCGAACTTGAAGAATTGATTGGCTTTTTCGGTGATTCGTTTGCCATTATTGCTGTTTTAGACCCTTATCCGGTAGATTACTATTATAATGAGTTTTCTGAATATAATTGGTGCGTTTTACAAAAGGGAACAACGGCTGATGAATACTGGAGTATTCTTGAACAAGGGCCTGAGGAGAGCCCTGCTGATTCTATTTTAATTAATTCTGAGGTCATAGTATGGATATCTTCGAAGATGAAGTGGGCTATATGGGGAGAACGGAGTTATGGTATTTGTGTTCTGGGTTTAAATGATGGTGACATTAGTGGCTACGAAAGTGAATCATGGTTTACCATGGATCAAGCAATTTCCGAACTATTGCCGCTTAACTTTAGAAATTGTACCGTCCCCGAAGAAATTACCTCGATGTTGTTGAAGTGCTACAAATCCAATTAGCATAGTAAACCCGAAAGTGAAATTATTGCAGACTCTATGGAATTAAACGTCCAGGAGGACTTAGTGCAGCAACTTATCTCGCAAATCAAGAAGGTAAGCTGTGTTTATATTGAACTTCTGAGGGAGCAGCGAGTAGTATAGAGTTCAAGAAAGAACTGGGGAACCTGCACATTACGTAAATCCCATTTATAGACGTAATGGCACATGTCAAACAATTCATTCAAGTAGGATTTAATGATCCTCACTCTCTAGGAACATACGGGAATTAGCTATGGTGGAGGACTTTCCATATGGATCATTTTGCAGACCAATTGTTTTAAAGGTCCTGCTTTTTGAGTGCATCCTCGTCACATCCCACGAAGGAAGAGGGCTTTGTGAATGGAGGAGACTCCCCGAGGGTGGAAAAGAAAAGTATTAGAAGCAGCAGCGAACGTGCTTTTTTGACAGCCCGTTCGCTTTTTCACTATTCTTGGTCAATCGTTTTACCCAGCACTGCCATTCGTCTGGATCATTCATGACCGGTATGCTCTTTCCTTAACACTCGCGTAGAAGATGCACGTTGCAAGGGGCATGACCCAATTGGTAGTGAGTCTTAGAATAACTAGGCAGACATCAAGAGCCACATCCCCGGTAAAACAATTAACAAGCTCAATTCACCTATCACCTGGCTGCAACGATTGCCGTGTCAAGGGAAGATGAGTTGCACGGGAATGACGGCGTTCTTAGGAGAATAAATATCTTCCAATTGTTCACCTAACAGCTTTACAGCTATTCTTGCCATTTCTTGTTCATCCTGCTGGACATAAGCTACGCCTGAGAGATGTGGATTATCGAAAGAGAGCAATTCAATATTTGAGTGATCATTCAGACGACTGATAGCGGCCGATGTAAGACGTGCGGTTTCTTCAGTCAAAGAGAAGGCTGCCGTAATTCCACTATGGTTCCGCAGGAAATCGCTTACATAATCCAATGCTTGCTCCCCGCGCAGGATGTCGAGAGGGATATGACACCACAGACTTTTATCAATCGAGATGCCTTGGTCTGTGTAAGCCTGCTCAAAGCCGAGCGTGCGATCCTCGACGGCTGTATTGGCATTTTCAGGTGAGATAAGCGCAATTTTCTGATGACTCTTGGATAGTAAATAGGAGACCGCCTTGTAGGCACCGCCGCAATTGTCAGATGTAATGGTGTACGTCTCAATGTTTCGCAGATAGCGGTCAATGAACACGCACGGGAATTTATCAAGTGACAGACGCAGTAATGATTCGTTGTACTTCTCATCTTCTGTTGGAAAAACGATTAGCCCCTTCACACCGAGATCCGTTAGTGTACGAATGACGTTTGATTCGATAACGGAGGACTCGCGCGTGATGCTTAGTATCATGCTGAGGCCAGCTTCTTGCAGGAATTGTTCCGTGTAATTAACGAGCTTCTGAATAACACGAGTTCTCATCGTCGGAATGATGAAGCCGATGAGCGGCATGGAGAACGCGCTGTGTGAGGATGGCAGAGATTTAAAACCAGAAACAACAAGACTAGAGGATACGAATGAGCCTTTGCCTTGTACGCGTATAATTAGACCTTCGTCAGCTAGTAGGGTTAGGGCGTTCTTGACGGTTATTTTACTTACTCTAAATTCGTCCATTAGTTCCTGCTCAGAAGGAATACGGTCCGTAGGCCGAAGCTGTCCTGATTTAATTTTCTGTATAATATCTTCTCGAATTTGTTTGTAGAGCGCCAGCTTTTTCAAAAAGTTAATCTCCCCATAAACTTTTATGATTTTATAATCAATTGGTTATATAAAGCATATTTCATTTATATTATAATACGGCATGTAAAGCGCTTACAACCCAATATTTGAGAGTTTGTTGCAAAGGGGTCTTTTCTTTAAACGGTTAGAAATATGTTAAGGATGGTGGTGCCAAGGTAGATTAAACCCGCTTAAATTAACAGAACTAACTTTAAAATGTATAACCATAAAAAGAGAGGATGACGAATAAATGAAAAAACGCAGTACTTTAATCTCCATCGTTACAGTCCTTATTATGTCACTTGTTATTACTGCATGTGGTAATCCTTCTGATTCAAAAAAGGAGACACAGCAGTTAGGCACTAATGCTGGTGAGAATGCTACAGAATTGTCATTCTGGACATTCGTGGATTTGCACGGTAAGCATTTGGATAAAATGCTAGGGTTATGGAATCAACAAAACCCGGAGAAGCAGATTAAGTTGAATGTAACGGTTATGCCTTACGATGATATGCATAACAAGCTTTTATTGGCTGTTACAAGCGGAAAAGGTGCTCCTGATATCGCTGATATCGAGCTAGGTCAATTCCCTAAATTTATGGAAGGTGACAACGTTCCACTGGAATCTTTGAATGATGTATTTGCACCATACAAAGACGTTGTCGTTCCTTCACGTGTTCAGATTTACAGCAAAGATGACCAGGTTTATGGTTTTGATTATCACGTAGGCGCTACGCTTGCTTTCTATAACACTGAAATTCTTGAACAAGCAGGTGTTGACTACAAGACTATCAAAACTTGGGAAGATTATAAACAAGCAGGTATCAAGGTTTATGAGAAAACTGGTAAGTATTTAGGAACTGCGGATACATCAGCTACATGGCAACAATCCCTGCTGCTTGCTCAGCAAAACTCTGATTTCACAGATGAGAATGGTAATCCAAAAGTTAACTCGCCTGAAATGATTAAAGCGCTTGAGATGTTAGTCGATCTGCAGAAAAACAATGTTATTCATACGATCCCTGGTGGACAGCCGGATACAGAAGAAGCTAAAGGTGAATACAACAAAGGCAACTACGCTAGTGCTTTGATGCCTGAATGGTACATGTCCCGCTTTGTAAACGAGATGAAAGATCTTAAAGGTAAGTATGCAATTGCTCCATTGCCTGTATTTAAAGAAGGTGACCCACGTTCCGTTGGACTGGGTGGCACGGGTACAGTTGTTACTAAGAATGGTAAAAACGTTCAGTTAGCAAAAGAATTTGTTGCTTTTGCTAAGCTTTCAAAAGAAGCTACTACTGAAATCTGGAACACGCTTGGATTCGACCCAATTAATATGGATGTATGGAAGGATGAGTCTGTAACTAAAAACCCTGATAACGAGTACGTCCAATACTTCAAAACAAATGCATTTGATACTTTGAATGAAATCAAGGACGAAATTAAAGCGATCAAGTCCGTTAAAGCTTCGCCGACGATCAGCAATATCTTCAATACGGTTACTTTGAATGCTATCTTTGAAGATGGCCAAGACGTGAAGGAAGCCCTGGATGAAGCACAAGCAGCAATTGAACAAGAATTGAAATAAATATGATAAGTAAATGATTTGATTAAACCTGTCGGCAGGTATAGTGGTCGGCAGGTTTAACCATAGTCAAGGGAGATTGAGAATATGATAAAGAGATTTGTATACTCTCAAAAAGTTGCACCTTATGTTTTTGTATTGCCATTTATACTCATATTTCTAATATTCTGGTTCTATCCGCTTGTAAATTCATTCGTAATGAGCTTTCAAGATAGGATGTTGGGACAAGATCCAAAATGGGTTGGTGAAGCGAATTATTCGAAATTATTGACAGATAAAGTGTTTTTGACGGCTATTAAAAACAGCGTGGTGTACATGTTAGGAACCTTAGTGCTGCTAATTCCTTTTCCAATGTTATTTGCCGTTATGATAAACAGTAAGTTAATGGTGGGAAGAGAGTTTTTTAAATCTTCGTTCTTTCTCCCTGCATTGACATCTGTCGCAGTTGCGGGTACCATTTTCCGCCTTACATTCGGTGAGATGGAAGGTTCATTAATGAACAGTTTCCTAGGTCTATTTGGTGTAGAGCCTATTAAATTCTTGAAAAACGGAGAATGGAGTATGGCAGCACTGTTAATCCTCGCATGTTGGAGATGGACAGGCGTTAATATGCTTTACTATCTATCCGGTTTGAAAAGCATTGACAATGAATATTATGAGGCTGCTTCAATTGACGGAGCATCTGCTTGGCAGAAGTTTAGAACGATCACAATGCCTTTATTGAAGCCGACCACGGTATATGTTACGACAATTAGTATTTATGCAGGTTTAGCCATGTTTACCGAGAGCCTGATGATGTTTAACGGTAACAATTCACCCAAAAATATCGGCTTAACGATTGTTGGATTTCTATATAGACAAGGAATTGAGAAGAATAAGCTGGGTTACGCAGCTGCAGTTGGTATTATTCTTTTAGTTATTGCTATGGTTATCAATTTAACACAGTTGAAATTTAGTGGAATGTTCAAAAAGGAGGAGGATTAAAATGGGCAAGAGTCAGACGAGGAGTAATATGATTTCCAGATTAGTAATTATTTGTTTTTTCATTATACTATTCATTATAATTATGATCCCATTCTATGCAGTGGCCCTATCTTCCTTTAAACCAGGTGAATCATTAGTTAGATATGGTCTTAACCTAAGTTTGGATTTTAAAATCATGAGTTTTGATAATTTCATCTATCTGTTTACTGGAGAACACGATTATTTCGTATGGTTTTGGAACAGTATGATTTTAACAATCGTTCAAGTCGTTTTAACACTTTTTGTAAGCGCATTTGTTGCATATGGTTTTGCAGCATATCATTTTAAAGGTAAGAATTTTCTCTTTATATGTGTCTTGCTCATTATGATGGTGCCTTTCGAAATACTGCTGGTTCCTTTGTACAGTCTAATTAATGATTTGAAAATGGTGAATAGCTACTCAGCAATCATTCTGCCGGGTATAGCCAATGCCGCGACAATATTTTTCTTTAGGCAATATCTAAGAAGCATACCCAAAGAGATTATTCAATCTGGGCGGATTGATGGCGCAAACGAATATGCGATTTATTTTAGACTAATTATGCCGATTATGAAGCCATCATTTGCGGCAATGGCCATTCTAAATGGTATGAATAGCTGGAATAACCTGTTGTGGCCATTCATGGTTTTGGGAGATCAGAGTAAATATACACTTCCCATCGGTTTGAAAACGTTGTTAACTCCTTATGGCAATAACTATGACCTATTGATCGTGGGCTCCTTCTTCTCCATTATTCCAATTTTCATATTGTTTATTGCTTTCCAGAAATATTTCATAGACGGTATGACTGCAGGTGCTGTTAAAGGGTAGCTGGAAGTTGACTATAGAAATCGGTTGAAAACAGATCTTTTTCCGAAATGAATTATTCCACTAAAGATATCCATAAGAAAAAGCCGATTGTCTGAACACTGTTCAGCACAATCGGCTGCTTTTTCCAAGAAAGAGCAAGGGTTAAACTTATAATTTCATTTTCGTAATACATATATAAGGAGTATGAACTTCGAAGAGATCGTAAGTAAGATCCATATCCATAACAGCTTAGATGTCAGCTTAAGCATAAAACACCCTCGTGAATATCAAAATCTACAACACTTAAAGCGTAAGTATTTTAATGTGAGAGACTTAATGGTCTTAAAAATTTATAAATTATGTAACATCCATCATAAAATCTAATTGTGTAAGATCTTCTCAGAAAATTAACGGCGTTCAGTAGCTTGGAATGGATGTTATTCTGTATAATATTTCGCTGATAGTAAAAAATGCGGCAATAGCAGAAATATCTGCTGCGCCGCATTCAATATTTTTATGAATCTTTTTGTTCTTCTTTTTCTTCTTGTCCTTCTTCATAAAACGTTACTCGATTTCTTCCAGATTGCTTTGATCGGTATAAACACTCATCCGCTATCCGAATAATGTTACCGACGTTTGGATCATGTAGAGGATAGAATGCCACGCCAATACTGCAGCCAATGGAAACATGATTAAAATCAACGATAAAAGGCTTGTTCATTAAAGTGATGATTTCTTCAGCAAGATCAAGAGACTCTTGATAGGAATCCGCTTGTGGTGATCGAAGAATAAGCAGAAACTCATCTCCTCCCAACCGAACGGTAATGTTGCCGGGTTTCGTAACCATAAGAAGTCTTTGGGCAACTTTCTGCAAAAGTAAATCTCCTACTTGATGACCTAGGGTGTCATTCACTTTCTTGAAGCCATCCAAGTCGATATACATAAACGAAAGTGTCTCGAAGGGAATATCGAGATGTTCAATCGTTTCTTCCAGATAACGTTCAAGCGCGATCCGATTCGGAAGTCCGGTCAATTGATCTTGTTCGGCGAGAAGTTTCATATCTCCGAGTGCCGATTCAGAACGACTTAACGATTCAACTAAACTTCGCAGCGAAGTAGAGAGACTATGTATCTCAGTAAACCTCTTGTATTCAGGAATCGTCACATTATTACCCGAACGAAGCTGATTTGCTGCAGATGTTATTCCGCGAATGGGTCTTGAAATCGTCTCAGCAAGGAACCAACCGATCGTGGCAAATATAATGGATGCTATAATACCAATAAAAATAAAACTGTTCATCATTTGGCTCATTGAAGAGAATGCGACATCCGTAGGTTGTCTAACCAGTACAGTCCAGCCGAGGCCTTCGTAATTCAGATATCCATCTCCATAGGCATAACCCGTAAGATAGCTTTTCCCATTGGGCCATTCTTCTACTTCCCAATCATTCTCCCCTTTTTGACTTTTTGCAACGCTGCTAATATTAAGTTTCTCACCCACCATATTCTTCGGGCCAAGAAGTACCGTACTGTCTGCTTTACTGATAATGAATAATTCTAAGTCTTTTATATGGTCCTTCTGAGGTTCGAGAATTGTTCGCTGGACTTCCTTTGACCATTCCCAGCTTAAGTGAGCAGCAAGTACACCAATAGTAGTTCCGGATTTACCTTGTACGGGTATACTGATATCAACGAACTGTAAGGGTTCTCCCGTTGGATTTGGAAGGAGTTTCGAGAGTAATACAGCTTCATGAACATCTCCGATAAACTTCCCTTTGACACCTTCTTTAAAAACGGGGCGCTCAGCTATGTTGGTTCCTACTAATATTCCGTCGGTTGCAGCAAGCACTTCGCCTTGATCGTCCATAAATCCAACCCAGGAGAAAGAGGGGAAGCTCGCTTTTAATTGATTAAGTAACTTTTGGTTCTTGTCTACATCTTGAGTTTGTTCCATTTTGATCATTGATGCTAGAATTTCAACTTCACCTGCACGGGACCACATGAAGCTATCGAGTTTGTCTGACATTTGATAAGCGATACTCGAAAGGGATTGACCAATCTCATTTTGTAATCTCACAGCCGAACGATTGCTTAAGATGGACCCAAAGATGGTAGTTAATAGAATGACAAATGATGTGAATGTTAGAACAAGAATGGTACGTAATTTAATCATAACAGCCTCCCACGTCTAATATATTTTAAGACTCACAGAACGAGGCCTTTTTTATAAAGTGAACAGAGTGAACATAACATAAGCAGGAAAAATAATCCATAGAACTTGTCGTTTTTTATCACTATTTGATATTTTTTTTGCATTAATATGAAAGTGAATTGATCTTACAAGAAAATAGCTGAAGAGTTAAGATGTGTGTATTAATACAGACAGACAACCTTTTAGCCTGTATATTTCTTTGTTGACCCATTGCTACTGTGCGATTTGTATTTCTTATTTTAGTTAAGCCTGAGTAAGAGTGTGGAGGAATGTAATTGAACACGATACGTAATAACAGCCCGGAGGACGGCGTGACATACCATTCTGTGATTTCGGCACTGGAGAAGAACTTAGCAATTATTCGATTTGATCTTGAACGCCGTGTAACGTATGTGAATGAAGGATTTGCGACAAGCATGGGTTATTCGAGAGAAGAAATGTATGGGATGTTACATAAGGATTTATGCTTTTCCAAATTTGTGAATAGTTCGGAGTACGAAGAGTTCTGGAGCAATATTCTTTGTGGGAAAACTTATCAGGATAAGATCGAACGTAAAGATGCGAAGGGGAATCAAATATGGCTAGAAGCTACCTATATGCCAATTTTTGATGATAAGGGCGAGAAGATTCTCGCTGTAACTAAGGTAGCCACCAACATAACGAAACGCCAAAATAATCTTACGGCTGTTGTAGATGAACTCAAGGAAATGTCTATGGTCCTAAACAAACGTGCTGAAATGGGAATTGAAAGCAGCGAAGAGTTGTTGAAAAGTATTCTTTCTATTGCGAATGTATCTGCCATAAATACGCAAACGCTTACAGGTTTACAGGAGGAAGCTAAATCCATTCAAAACGTAGTAACAACGATTCGTAATATCTCCTCCGAGACGCAGCTCCTCGCACTTAATGCGGCAATCGAAGCTGCCCATGCAGGTGAGTATGGCAGAGGGTTTGATGTTGTGGCTAAAGAAGTGAAGAAACTGTCTTCGATGGTAGAGAATTCGATTGTTGAGATACGAGACAGTGTACAGGGCATTACGAAAGAGATTTCAAATATATCTCAAGGAACCATGGAAATTCAGGATTATATTGAACAAAGTCAACAGCAGATTGAGATTGCCATGAAGGATTTTACAGTGGTACTCTCCTCCGCACAGGAACTGGATTCCAAAGCAAAACAAGTGATCACGATTGTATAAATATAATTGAAGGGCATGAAAAATTACTCATGCTCTTTTTAGTATGGGAATTTCAGTCAGGAGATTGAAGTTGAACGAATACCTTGTTATAATTTATGGATATAAATGGGAGGAGGGCGACATGATGCCAGTAATTTTGTAATGAGTTATCTTATAAGGATTATCACCATTACAAGGATACAGAGCAAAGTGTTGGTTTTATCACATAATGCAGTGAATCCTTGAGGAAGTTATCTGTATTATGGGATATGGCTTTCCTGGTCATCAGCTTTGTACTCCTGCTATTATGAGGAGGTTCACATGAAGCGTGTAATCAGTACAAGTGATGAGATTTTAACGATAGATTGCAAAGATATAATGCTGAGAGAGTATATAGAAGAGGACTTAGATGCTTTTCACGATCTGACTTGGCAACCACATTTTCATGAGTTTCTAGTAGATTGGAATGTGTCTAAGGAGCAGAGAAAAGAATGGTTTCATAAATACGAAATCCCGGAGAATAAACGATTCTTACAAGCTGTATCTACAGATGGAGATATTGGAGATATTCGTTTACGTCTTGGAATCATCTCAAGAGCGACAGGTAAGTTCATTGGAGTCTGCGGTACGGGGGTGCTAGACAAAATCACTCCACCCAAGAGAGAAATTTATTACGGGATTTCAAACGAATATCGAAATAAAGGGTATACTACACAAGCGGTGAAGGGTCTCATTCATTACTTGTTTAGTAATACGAATACCGAGCAACTCATTGCTATTGCACAGATCTGCAATCTTCCATCTAATCGGGTGATCAATAAATCCGGATTTGTGTATGAACGTGATATAGAGATTGAAGAAAAGAAGTTTCACTATTACACAATAAATAAAGAATAAGAGAAAGACGAAAAGGTTAAGGGTTGCCATTTAGGCAGCCCTTTCCTTGGTTAGAGGGGATAAATAGATGAAAGGAGCTGTTAGAGTGGAATTAATCGCTGAAATTTCCGACATAGATCTAGGTTTAATGAGCAGTAACTTACCTGATCAGGTTCATATACGAAAAGCTGCAAGAGCAATCATCTTAAATGAATCTAATCAAATTGCCCTCCTTTATGTATCGGAAAAGAACTATCATAAACTGCCAGGGGGTGGGGTGGAGGCTAATGAAACATGGTCAGAAGCTTTACAGCGTGAAGTAAAAGAAGAGGTTGGGGCGACGATCGAAATGATCGCTAATCTTGGATCAATTATTGAACATCGAGGTCGGCATCATTTAATACAACAATCCTGCTGTTATCTAGCTAGAGCGGTCGAAATGAGCCATACACCATCTTTTACAAAAGAAGAACAAGCAAATGGATTCCAATTGAAATGGATGAATTATGACCAAGCTGTTTCATTAATAAAACATGATAAACCAAAAGATTATGTCGGCCAGTTTATTCAAAAAAGGGATTTTCTTTTTTTACAAAAAGTGAAGATGTATTGCAAGGGTATGTAAATGCATTTATATCAAAACTTTAAATCTTAATTTTAAAATATAAGAGAGACTTGATTTTATGATTCTCTTAATGTTATACTTCTCTGTGCTAAAAATCACTGTTTACGAGATTTATTGTGAAAGATTACTAACATATAAGTAAGCTTGTTCCCAGAAAGCTCGTGACAGATTATTTTACATACAGGAGGAACATATAATTATGGAACGCGTACAAGGTAAAGTAGCTATTATCACAGGTGGAGCATCAGGTATTGGTCTTGCAACAGCACAAACTCTTGCTAAAGAAGGTGCTAAAGTTGTTATTGCAGACTTCAATCAAAAAGGTGCTGAAGCAGCAGCTCAAGAAATCGTAAATCAAGGCGGCGAAGCAATCGGAGTATTCTTGGATGCTTCTAAACTTGAATCTATTAAAGAAACAGTAGATAAAACCGTTGAAACCTACGGAACGATCAACATTCTGTTTAATAACGTTGGTTTGACGAACTTGAAAAAAGATCTGGATGTAGTGAATTTAGATCTTGAAGAGTGGGATCACCTAGTCAACGTTAACCTGAGAAGTGTACTTGCTGGATGTAAATATGCAATTCCTCATATGGTTAAAGCTGGCGGGGGTGCAATCATTAACACCGCTTCAATGGCTGGATTCGCTTCTGATATTATTCGTACAGCATATGGTACAACGAAAGCAGCTGTCGTACATTTGACTAAATACGTTGCTACACAATACGGTAAACAAAATATTCGTTGTAATGGTGTTGCACCAGGTCTTATTCTTACACCAGCAGCTAAAAATAACTTGTCTCCTGAACTATTAGATACATTTATGAAATATAATGCTCTTCCTTACCACGGAGAGCCAGAAGACATCGCTAATACCGTTCTTTTCCTTGCTTCAGACGAATCTAAGTTCATCACAGGACAAACGATCCAAGTAGAAGGCGGACATTACCTTGCTAACCCAACGGTTCCGGACTTCGTTGCAATGAGTAAAAACCAATAATAATGATATCGGCTTTATAAAGTGATTCGGTTAATATCTATATCTGATAAAAAGCACTCTTCCATTTCTATGGGGGAGTGCTTTTTGACAATTACAGTTAGCCGATTACAGTGACATGTTTAATTATTAAACCGATTTGGCGGAGATGATTGATAAGGCGAGTTGTACTGGATCAGACTTTTCACAAATGGTACGCATCCAATCGCAGGATAACATGTATAAACATTTATAGAATAAATGTGTTTATACATTATATGAAGACCAAAAAAAGGAGGAAACCAATGAGGTTAAAGTTAATAATAATATTACTTATATCAGTTTTACTCGTTGCTTGTTCCAATGATAAATCTATCCAAGTTAAAAAGGAGGGAATCGAGAACACTACTATAGAACAAACGGAAAACGAGACGAAAATAACAAAAGAATTCGTAGAAAAAAACGCCAAGATCGGTTTATCTTATGATGAAGTTAGAGAAATATTTGGAACAGAACAGTATTCTGGAATCATGGATCGTACAATGACGTATGTTTATGATTCCACAACTTATAAGCCATTCACGTATAACCAAAGTGGTGATGCAGTAGCTTCGGAAGAATTAAAATCAGGTAAACTAGATTATCAGTTGTACATTAATTTTTTTAGAGAAAAGGCTTACTATTTTCAGTATTATTTTGAAGGCGAAGATGGTGAGGTATGGGGTTATCAAGTATCTAGTGAAGGTGAGTTTTTGACTAGAACAACGGGCAACTGATTTAAGTGAAAGAATAAATGAGTACATTCAAAAAGAACTTACATTACGAGACAGGGGATGCTTGTATGATATATGTGATTAGACATGGTCAAACCGATCTGAATAAAGAAGGCAGGCTCCAGGGAAGAAAAGGATTACCGCTTAACGAATATGGAATCGAACAAGCAGAAATAACAAAAAAAGAAATGAATGGTGTAAAATTTGACTATGTGTTTTCTTCCCCGCAGGTAAGAGCAATCCAAACCGCTGAGATCGTGAGTGGAATGAAAGCAACCATAGATGCAAGACTAGATGTTTTTGATCTGGGAGAAGCTGATCTGCTACATAGAACAGAAGTGATCATGAGCGGATCAACGCCTGATCCGTCGATTTATCAAGGTGTTGAAGACATAAATGAATATATCAAGAGAGTATTTCATTTTATGAAGGAACTTGAATCAATGTATGGAAACACTCAAGTGAATATTTTGTTGTCAGGTCACAGATGTACAACAGGATGTATTGGAGCATACTTCTTGGGTACTCCAGAGGACGGAAATTTACTACAATTTGCATCGGTGAATGGAAAATATAAGACATACCATTTCACATCAAATGAAACTATAATGGCTGATGCAGCTAATCCTCTTGAAACAGGGCAATAAAATGCCGGGCACTTTTAGAAAGATAGCGATCCTTTAACCAGACAATCCCTACATCCGATTCAGAGTTTATGTCCGCAATGGACAGCATTTTAATAACAGGTAACGGGAAAGAGGCCATTACCGATCTTGGGAGAATCGTTCCTCCAATTCCTGATGCTACAAGTGCAATAATGATGGCTACACTCGAACACTCGCATATGACAGCAGGTTCAAAGCCGTGTCGTTTACATTCATTCATTACCCGGTTATGCATGGCCGTCGTTTCGTCTGTCTTTAATGTTAGAAAGGGGATATCGGCTAGATCGTGCATTCTTATTGAATCATGAGTTGAAGCTAATTCCCAATCACTTGGGAGTACGGCAACAAAAGGATCCGAAGGCAGATGTAATACAGAATAGGGACTCATTTCAGAAGTCGCTTCAAATGGCAATCTAGCCACAATGAGTTCAATTGTTCTTTGCTCTAATTGTTTAGCTAATAGAAAGTGATCGCCTTCACTAATTTTAAAGGTTACTTCAGGATATTGCTCACGAAACATCTTAATTTTTGGTGGCAGAAGGGAGATACAGGATACAACTGCGCCGATGGAAAGAATCCCCAGGACGCCTTCTTCCACCTCTTTCACTTCCTGAATCGTTTCATGGAACTGCTGAATGAGGAGTTCGGCTTTTTGCCGCAAAATCTCTCCTGCAGAGGTAAGATAGAGTTTGTGTCCGCTGCGATCAAATAAGGTAACCTCTAACTCTTGCTCCATTTGTCTGAGTTGACGACTTAAGGGGGGTTGTTCCATATTCAACACTTTGGCAGCGCGAGTAATTTGTCCTTCGTTTGCTATGGCCAGAAAGTAGCGCAATTGCCGAATGTCCATCATTCTCTCTCCCAACAATCATACCTAAAAGGTATGCATAATCTATAAAAAAGATATTTACAATATACTTTAAGAGGTGCTACAATTCAACACAATAATAGTTTGGAGAAAGTATGGTGGTAATCGTGTCATTATCAATGGAAATCGAACTTACAAAAACGAAAAAACAGAAGCCGGCTCCAAATGAGCTTGGTTTTGGTAAGTATTATACAGACCATATGTTCATGATGGACTATGATAATCCGGAAGAAGGCTGGCATAACCCGCGGATCATTCCTTATCAACCGATCTCTCTAGATCCTGCGGCTAAAGTATTTCACTATGGACAAACTGTATTTGAAGGAATGAAGGCGTATCGTACTTCTGATGAAAGAATCCTTTTGTTCCGTCCGCAAAAAAACTTTAAACGCCTGAATTTGTCGAATGATCGTATTGATATTCCACAAATTGATGAAGAATTTGCTCTGGAAGCATTGAAGCAATTAATTCAAATTGATCAGGATTGGATTCCTACCGAAAAAGGAACATCTTTATATATCCGTCCATTTATCATTGCAACGGAAGCTTCACTGGGAGCGTCCACTTCAACATCGTACCAATTCATTATCATTCTATCTCCTGTCGGTTCCTATTATCCAGAAGGAATTAAGCCAGTAAGAATCTATGTTGAATCTGAATATGTTCGTGCTGTAAAAGGCGGAACGGGTATGGCAAAAACAGCGGGTAATTATGCTTCCGGATTAAAAGCTCATTCCGGCGTTGCGGGTAGCGGTTTTGCCCAGGTGCTGTGGTTAGATGGTATTGAGCGGAAGTATATTGAAGAAGTAGGAAGCATGAACGTTTTCTTCAAGATTAATGGGAAAGTAGTAACACCTGCTTTAACGGGAAGTATCTTGGACGGGGTTACTCGGAACTCTATTCTTCAGTTATTAAAACACTGGAATATCCCGACAGAAGAGCGCCTGATTTCTATTGATGAGTTGTATGAAGCGTACACTAACGGTACTTTGGAAGAATCCTTCGGTACAGGAACAGCAGCGGTGATCTCACCGATTGGTGAACTTCAATGGCAAGATAAGAAGATGATCATTAACGAAGGAAATACTGGTGAATTATCAGCTAGATTATATAATGCACTTACGGGTATCCAGAATGGGGAGCAAGAAGATGTGCTTGATTGGATGGTTGAAGTCAAGTAACTTCGTAGGTTTTTCATGATAACTTGTAATCTAAATAAAAGAACCTTCATCTGTAGATGAAGGTTCTTTTTTATTACGTATACTATAGCAATTCGCGACGAAGATCTGCTCCTGATTTAGGAGATAAGTAGGAAAGTGGAATATCAAGAACGGTTCTTGCTCCGTTTTGTCCTTCACTGCTGAGACGGTATGCAGCTCTTGCATAAGCGACAAGTACGCTCGCAGTAAACTCTGGATTACTCTCGAGTTTTAGACTGAATTCCATGATTTGTTTTGTGCCTTTGCCTGTTACACCGCTGCGAATAACAAATCCGCCATGAGGCATGCCTTGATGCTCAGCCTTCAACTCTTCTTCCGTGATGAAATGTACATTCGTGTTATAGTCAGCGAAGTAGTTCGGCATAGTTACGATTGCTTCTTTAATCGCTTCAAGATCAGCGCCTTCTTCAGGAACAATAAAACATTCACGAAGATGTTTATCTCTTGTCGTAAGTTCTGGTGTTTCACCGGAACGAATGCTCTCAATGACTTCTTCAACAGGAACAGTGTATTGCACACCTGCTTTTACTCCCGGTACACGGCGAACAGCATCGGAATGACCTTGGCTTACGCCTTTACCCCAGAAAGTAAAATCTTTACCTTCAGGAAGGATAGATTCAGCGAGCAAGCGGTTTAGTGAGAATAAACCCGGATCCCATCCTGTAGAGATGACACTAAGGTTATTTCCTTTCACTGCTGCTTCGTTCACTTTGTCATAAAATTCAGGAATTTTCGCATGAGTATCAAAGCTGTCCACTGTGTTGAACATACTTGCTATAGCAGGGGTTTGTTCAGGTAGATCCGTTGCGGAACCTCCGCACAAGATCATTACATCGATTTTACCTTTATACTGTTCTACGGTAGAGATATGTTCGAATTTCGCACTGCCATTAGCAGACGTCAATTGATCCGGCTGACGACGAGTGAAGATAGCTACAAGCTCCATGTCTGGATTTTGTTTGATGGCAAGTTCCACACCGCGCCCCAGATTTCCGTATCCTACGATACCTATTTGAATAGTTTTACTCAAGAAAAGTCCTCCTCTAGTTGAAAATAGCAAATACATAGTTATAAGTATAAAGATCAGATATCAAATGTAAACTAAAACTTCGAATCCTAATTAGATCTTCACGCAATATAACGATAAATATAACATTTAGTGTAAACATATGTACGATTAATGCAAACCTATGTTGGATTATACAAAGACTTTGAACTTGATAAGTATATCTCATTTAAAGATATTTGACTTATTACCCGTTTGAATTTGGTCGATACCGGTTACTAGAAAAAGAAGAGTTTATACAATTAATAGATATCCAAAATGCTTAATGGATCAAACTTACGAGAAAAATGGAGGGATTCACCATGTCTGAACAAGATCAATATAAAGTGCAGGACCCAACTACTCAGTATCCGAAAGCAACAAGTGAGTGGAAACAAAAGCAACCTGAACCAGGATTACAGAAGGAAATGAATCCCGTGCCGGATGCAGGGGAGTCAAGTTATCGTGGAACCGGACGCTTAGCGGGGCGCAAAGCAGTCGTAACCGGAGCTGACAGCGGAATTGGACGTGCTGCAGCGATTGCTTTTGCTCTTGAGGGTGCCGATGTTGTATTATCATACTTACCTGAAGAAGAGGCTGATGCCAAAGAGGTTGTTCAGCGGATCGAAGAAGCAGGAAGAAAGGCAATTGCCATTCCAGGTGATCTGAAAGATGAGAAGTACTGCGAACAGTTAATAGAAGATGCAGTCAAAGAACTTGGCGGTATTGATATACTGGCGAACGTTGCAGGTAAACAGCAATTTGTAGAAGACATCGCAGATCTTACAACAGAACAGTTTGATGCGACTTTTAAAACAAATGTATATTCCACGTTCTGGTTGTGTAAAGCGGCGATTAAACACATGAAACCGGGAAGTTCGATTATCAATACGTCTTCTATTCAGGCCTATACCCCAGCGCCGATTCTACTCGATTATGCGACAACGAAAGCGGCCATTAATACATTCAGTAAAGCTCTTGCACAGCAAGTCGCTAGCAAAGGAATACGGGTGAACGTGGTAGCTCCAGGTCCGGTATGGACACCGCTTCAAGTGGTAGGAGGACAGCCTACTGAGAAATTAGCAGAGTTTGGTGCAGATGTACCAATGGGTCGTCCTGGTCAACCTGCTGAAATGGCGCCAGCCTATGTATTCTTGGCAAGTCAAGAATCCAGTTATGTGACAGGTGAGACCCTTAATGCCAATGGCGGCGTTCCTTCCCCATGATTTGATGTATATAAATAATATAGAAAAAGGAGCTAGTTTCCAAAGTGAACTGAACCCTATTAAGTAGACAGTTTTAAAAAAAGGATGTGCCGCTGTTTAAGCGGCAATGAGATGACTTCGGTATGCTGCCGGAGTCATCTTTTTTAATGTCCATTGCTTTCTTGTATTGTTATAGTGGTCCATGTAATCATCAACCATTCGTCTTAGTTCTACTATACTGGTTGCTTGTTTATAAGGTATTTCATCTTTCATGTGCCCAAAGAAGGATTCCATTGGCGCGTTATCTAGGCAGTTCCCTCTTCGCGACATAGATTGTAGGAGTCCCATCCTCTTTACACGAGACTGGTACTCCGGATGGGTGTAATGAAAACCTTGATCCGAGTGAATCATGGCTTCCGGATGTAGTCGATTCCCGATAAAGTCTTCTAGTTTGCTTAACGTTCGATAGACAATTTCCATCCGTAAACTCGTTGAAAGTTCATAAGCGACAATTTCCCGTGTCGCCACATCTTTTACACAAGACAAATAAGCCGTTTTACCACCCTGAATTTGCAAGTAAGTAATGTCGGTTACGAATGTTTTCCCAGGTTCCTCTTGGTTGAACTGACGTTTTAAGTGGTTTGGTACCTGGCGGTGAGCTTCTGTAGCTTTGGCTAGCGTACGATAAGGATTTGCTCTTCGTACTTTGGCAAAGAACTGAAACTTGCGCATTAAACGTAAGATTTTTTTATGATTCATGGGCTGACCGGCCTTTTCAGCAACTTTCATATACAAACCACGATAACCAATTTTCCCATTGGCTTGATCATAAATTTCTTTTAGAAAGAGATAATCTTGATAATCTGATTCTTCACTCAGGGTTCGTTTTTCTCCGTTTTGAAGCCACTTGTAATAGCCACTAGGACTTACTTTAGCTACTTCACATAAGTAACGGACCATGTTTTTTAATTGATAGAGTCGAATCGTTTCATTGATGGCTTGGTATTTCTCTCGAGCTGTTAACGACGATTCTTCTTCGCCTGCCTTTCTAACTCGTCTAGCTTTTTTAGTAAAGACAACTCCGCCTCTAGCAATCGAATACGAGCTTCTGCTTGAGATAATTTCCTTTCTGCGGAGGCATTTTCTTTCTTAGGACGTCCTTTACTGCCTTTTCCTCGACGTTCTTCAAAAAAACCATTTTCTCCATAGGTTTGAAAGGTTCTGCGCCAACGATCTAAAGCACTTCGTGCTTTACTTAGGCCAATCACCTTCAAATCAAATCCAGCTTCTGTGAAAATTTCTGCCGGTCCTTTGCCAGCTTGGTTTTGTTTAACCGCTAGTACTTTGAAGTCAGGAGTATATTGAATCGTTCGATCTGTCACGATTCTAACATTTGGATTGGCCTCTAATTGTCTTTGTTGGTGTTCATTAAAGATAATCTTACTCATGAAAAATACTCCGTTCTAAAAAATTGTAATGTTAGTATAACGGGACTTTTCTAGAAAGAAAATAGAAAAACCCCGAATGGCAGTCACTTTTTTAAGTGTCTACCATTCGGGGATCAGTTCAAAGTGGGAATTAGCTCCTTTTTATTTGTTCTAAAATCGGCGTCCTGTATACTGATCCCGCTATGTATTTTACTGTTACATGATCCCAGATAGCAGGGTTATAGTATGTACAACTTGTTTATAAATAAAGGTTTGTATATATATTCATAGAATAACTGTATATGCAAATTTAAAATATGAAAATTTAAGGATTCCAGGATTGCTTCAACAAAGGGAGGAACTTCAACAGTGGAAAATGAAATCACAGCAGCTTTTGGTCGCGTAAATATAGACGAGGTTGTAAGCCGATATGGTATAAAAGCAGAAGCTTTACGTTATATTGGCGGTTTTCAGAACTTCATTTACGAATGCCAGGTGGAGAACAAAGAGTACATCATGAGATTTACTCCAAGTGCGCATCGTGACCAAAGTGATGTGCAAGCAGAGCTAGAATGGATTCTTTATTTAGCTGAGAATGGGATATCTGTATCTTCACCAGTACCCTCCACTTACGGAAGGTGGACTGAAACTTTAGAATTAGAAGAGATGTATGTTACAGCTACACTCTTTGACAAAGCCAAGGGAAAGAAAATAGATTACCCCGATTGCCTTAAAGATCAGGAACTATACGAGAGATTAGGGAGAGTAACGGGTAGAATGCATGCTTTATCAAAATCGTATAAACCTTTAAATCCTAAGACTATAAGACATCACTGGACGGATAATTATTACTTGAAAAATATCGATATCTTGCCAGATTCCCATACTAGGGTAAGAGAATGCTATTTAGAATTGGTACGTTCGATTCAGAAGCTGCCAATAAGTGAAGAAGCTTACGGATTGATTCATGGGGATATTAATAATGCGAATTATTTAGTCGGTGAACAAGGCGAGATCACATTGTTTGATTTTGATGAAGCCCAGTATAGTTGGTTTGTGGAAGACATCGCTATACAGCTGTATTATCTGGTGTATGTATATGGGGGAGAGGAAGGCAAGAAACTTAGAGAAGATCAAGCGAGTAGATTTATGGAACCTTTTCTAAAGGGGTACCGCGAAGAGAATCAGCTTGAAGATCGATGGTTACAACAAATGCCTTTATTCTTAAGACTCAGAGAACTTATTGTATACATAGGAGCTTTTCGAAATTTTGAGGGTGATGAAACCTTCAGCCATTCGGATAACCCGTGGTTTAAAGATTGGATTAGAGAAAGCAAGACCCGTTTAGAAACAGGAGAACCAATCGTGAATATATGGGGGTAATTGAGATGACAACGAAGTATATGGGTGCAGCGGCTGTTATTTTAAATTCGGAAGGACATATTTTGTTAGTAAAACACAGCTATGGCAAGAACAATTGGGATTTGCCGGGAGGGAAATCCGAAGAGAAGGAGTCAGCAGAGGAGACAGCGATCAGAGAAGTACGTGAAGAAGTTGGAATTACCGTACATACCGAGCAGTTAACGGGTGTATATTATGATCCGAACTTTGACATGCATCATTTTGTATTTATAGCAAATAAGTCTTCTGATCAAAAACCTGTGCCATCTTCGCCCGAGATTCTAGAATGCGGGTTTTACGATATTGCGGACTTACCTAGACCCATTAGTGATTTTACCTACAGACGTATCCAAGATGCAATTCGAACAGAACGTCAACAATTATTCCATACCATTGGACCGAGACAGTGGATTGAATAATTCTTCGTCTAACAACAGTATAATAAATAGAGAGGGCCGCCTTATTCAGGCGGTTTTCTTATGAGGATTTTTGAGAACCTAGATCTATAACAATTTCGTAACCTCAATCGACCTTTTTTCGTATTACTGCTATGAACATGTCTTATTAACAGACTGAATAGGATGTAGATTAGTTGATGTTTATGGAGAAATCTCTTACAAAGCATAAGTAGACATGATGAATATAAAGAAGTTGAGGTAATCCATTAGATGAATAAAGAAATGAAAGTTCGTGCGGAACATTGGTATCAAGAAGCAAAGCAGAAAGCATCAGCGTATTATGAAACACTTTATAAGCAGTTTGTAGATAAAACGTATGTATCTTTTTTAACAGAAGACATTTTGTTATGGAAAAAAGATCACGTTCGTGAGCATTCCATTATCCAATTCGTAAAGCGAAGAAAGAAAACACCGGATTCAAATGACTATTATCAGTACATGAAATGGCTGCATTACACAGGGAAATTGGATGATTATTTAGATCGCAGCGTCTCCTACATTTATATGAGAGACCTTGGTAAAGCACTGGATGATCCGCATACGCAGATTCGAATTCAGCGTTTGATTAGAGATATTAAAAAGTATCTGCTTACTCCTGGAACAGCGAGTAATCGTGAAAAACCTGATTTCATTAACTTTGCTTCCTTTTATAGATGGGCACAGAAGGAAAAAGTAGAGAATGCAACCATTTGGGTAATGAACAAACTGAAGCGTGTCTCTGCTCATATCCCCAAAGAGATGGACGCTGAACAAGCACAGCGTAAACTAATGAAGATCATTATTGGGGTTGTACTTCACGTAATGGAAGAGATGGATGATGAGGTATCGCCAGAAGAACGAGCTGAGAGATTAGATGCAGCCATTCGTTTGGGGTATTCGTATGGACTCACTTATCCATTCATAGACGACCTATTAGATTCGGATGTACTGAGTAAAGAGGAGAAAGAACAATATTCAGAGATGATACGAATCTCGCTTCTCACCGGATCAGTTCCGGATCTAGAAGAGTGGACTGGAACAAACTTAGAAATGGTTCAGTATATTCATACTGAGCTTCGAGAAGCTTTTGAATTCATTCGGGATTATCAGCGAGCAGAAACGCAGGCTACTTTCTTAGAACAATCGTATGTATTTTTTCAATCTCAAGATCAAGATCGTGTTAAGGATCTATCTAATGGAAGTTATACAAACGAAGACATTTATCTGCCGATCATTATCAAATCTTCATCGTCGCGTCTTATCGTTAGATCCGTGATTAGTGAACCTATGGATGAGGGATTTGAAAATCGAACTTTTGCTTATGGCATCTACAATCAGCTCGCGGATGACTTTGCAGATATGTTTGATGATCTGCGGGACGGAGCAGTCACGCCTTATACTTATTATTTAACATACCGACACCAGCGGCCGGATTTAATTAATCCTTTTGAACTGTACTGGGCTGTTATCTCCAATCTAATTCGTAACGTATACCATTCGGATGCAAAGACTCGTGAAGTGATTCTCGATCGTGCTATTAATGGATTAAAACGCTATAAAAAACGTGTAGGTCCTGGCAAATACAATGAGATTATGGATATTTTCACATCCAGCATACCGGAATTTAACCGGCTAATTCAGCAGATGGTTGAAAAAGCAGAAGACGTGGATTTTTTTGATAAACTGCTTCGAGATCAGCTGCTGACCGTGATGAAGAACGAGCGTCTTGAAAAGGAAGAATTTATAAACACGATAAACACAGCGCAAACCGAGATTAACCGCCTGCTGAAAATATCGAAATCGGCTCAGGCTTCATTGCTGAAAGAACCGCTTACGGATGCAGCCAACTATAGTCTTGCAGGCGGAGGCAAACGAATTCGTCCCGTTATGGCTTGGGTTATGGCAGTGAAGGAATATGGCTTACGATCATCCGCTATTGCACCGCTGCTGCGTTCGCTCGAATATATGCATACGGCATCACTTATTTTCGATGATCTGCCCACACAGGATAATGCGGCAACTCGCAGAGGACACGCTACTTTACATGAAGTGTATAATAGTGCAACTGCAGAATTAACAGGGCTATTTCTAATTCAAAAGGCAACGCAGGAGCAATCTTCACTAGATGCATTTGACCCAAAATCTGTCCTGGCTTTGATGCAATATTCTTCTCAAAAAGCAGGAGAAATGTGTATGGGTCAGGCGATGGATCTAGAGTCCAAGGGGAAAGAACTCACGCTAGATGAACTGAATACCATTTGTTTTTACAAAACGGGAATTGCATTTGAAGCTTCTCTAATCATGCCGGCCATTCTTGCGAGCGTAGAAGAAAAGGAAATCGCAACTTTAAAGAAATTTGCTTATCATGCAGGTATTGCTTTTCAGATAAAGGATGATCTGCTTGATCTGCAAGGAGATATGCAGTTGCTTGGGAAACCTACGGGAAAAGATGTACAGAATAATAACTCGACTTTTGTAACCGTACTTGGAGCGGATGGTGCAGCACAAGCCATGTGGGAACACTATTGTTATGCTGTAGATGCTCTAAAAGAGATGCCTCGGAATAGTGCTTTTCTTAAGCATATACTGAACTATATCATCCATCGAGACCAGTAGTATGCTCGTAAAACTTATCAGATGAAAAAGAAGTGTTGGCATATACGCTAACACTTCTTTTTTTGCTTATGTATTAGCTGTAAATTTGTCATTTGAATATAGCTATTGCCTTTAGAATCTCATGGTAATAATCTCTCCATATTTTAGTATTAGTCACTTCGCTCTGTAACCCAGTCTTTTGTTTATCAGTTTCCTTTTGTATCTCGTGTTTATGAAATTCTCTATCTTTCATGTTGATCACGTCCCTTCTATATTTCATTTTATAGAGTTAAAAGACTTAATCACATGACGAATATAACGTATTTTTAGGTTATACTATTAATATGATACAAAATGGGAAAGGATTTGTTTACAAATGAAAATTGATGATATCGATATTTCTATTTTGGCAGAACTTACGAAAGATGCACGGCTTTCCATGAGGGAACTCGGGAGACTGGTCAATCTGTCAGCTCCGTCCGTGACAGAACGGGTGAAAAGGTTAGAAGACTATGGAATGATTGAGGGCTATACGATTCAAGTCAATCGTAAAAAGCTTGGATTCACCATGGATTGTTTAATAGAAATAACGATTCAACATGGGGATCACAAACGCTTCAGAGCTTTTGTGGAAAATTATCCTACCGTCTTATCTTGCTACCGAATTGCAGGCAGGGCGTGTTATATGGTGATGCTGACCTTAAGTCAATTAGAGGATATCGAAACGTTTTTAGATGAAATTTCAACGTATGCTTCTACATCTACACATGTGGTTTTTTCTGAAGTTAAAATAAATACAGCATTAGAACAGCACACGCCGCTTTTGTCGTAACATACGAATCATACTACTCAAGAAAATAGCTTTACAAAAAAGAAGAAAGCTTACAGAAATTAAATAACGAGAGGTATGACGCTATGGCGCTTGGAGTATTATTTATTATGTTTGTTATTATATCGATCCTGAGTCTCGTTAGTATCGCACTAATGTTTATGGTAAAAGATAGGAAGGTAAATAATATTGCTTTTTCTATTACAGTAATTCTTGGTTTAGTGATTGGATTTATGAATGTTACCGCACTCCCAAGTAATGAAACTACAGAGAAAATCACTGTAGGTGCTGTTGGAACAATGGCCTTAGTTGCGGTTATTTGTAAACTCATGAAAAAGAACGTCCTTGCCAGGATTCTGGCTGCTGCTTCCGTTATATTAGGAATCTTTCTGCTCTTCTGGTAAAACGATAGCATCCACGCTTTTCTAGTTGAAGTAACAAGAAGCGCGGGTGTTTTTTGTTGTCACATCAAAATCTGTTTAAGCAAATACCAATGCGTGGTGGAATTTCAAGTGAATTCAGGGTTAGGTTAATAAAAATGAAAACATTTACAATTATGATAACATCTATATAATCAAAACTAAGAAGCATGTAAAAAAGAGGGAGGAAGGTGGGATTGTATGGCTATGTATATCATTGTGATTGTCGTAGCAGTAATTGGGGGAGTCGGTACCGTACTTGTAGGTTTATCAAAAGAGAATGCAAAGCAAAACCATGAATATGAAAGTAAATCCAAAGAAAATATAGGTAAGATTGTATTATTTTATCTGGTTGCGATTATAGCTTTTATTATTTTGTGGGTGCTGTTAATGGATTAGCAAACCGACATTGGTTGAATTTCATAAAATGACATATAGTTGTCAAGATTATAGTGCCATTTAGTGCTCTTTTTACTTTACAATAAATGCATTGGCAGATGAAAGGAGCAATCACATGGAATTCGTTACGATGATGGCTGTAGTTATACTGTTATGCTGTTGGTGGGCATTGGCTTTGTTCTTCAGACTTGCAAAAGATGACCATTAATAAACAAACAACTCATGAACGTAATAACAACAAAATATGAGGTCTAACAAATACATAAGGAGCCGCGGAAACGCGGTTTTTTTGTTTGGAATAAATACATCCTTTGTCCGGTCCTACGAACAAAGGATGTATTTTTATTATATAAATCGTATGGACAGCGATCTGAGATAAGAACATGAAACTGAACTATTTTTACTATAAAAACCTGGTATGTATGTTTATTACATTGACGTGGCATGTAAATTTCGTTTATAGTACGACTGTACTTCAATACACAAAAGCCAAAAAGCAAAAAAGCTTAAAAGTAAAAAAGTGAATTTGACTTACGTATGATAAATATTGAAAACGTGAAGATATGAGATCATATCTAAACAGGTATAAGGAGCTTCCATCATGGACAGACAGCTTAGTTTTTCAAAAAGTATGACGCTTATTATTTTTATTCTCGCATTATTATTTGTATCCATATTTCTATTAAAAGCAGAGCCGCACATCCCGCTTCTCTTCACTACAGTAGGTGCAGCTGTGTTGCTTCGTATATTCGGAGTTTCTTGGGAAAAACTAGAGTCCGCTATAATCCAGGGGATTCAAACGGCGATTATGCCTATTCTCATACTCTCACTCATTGGTATTCTGATTGCGGTATGGATGATGAGCGGAACGGTGCCGACCATTTTATTCTATGGTATGGATTATGTTAAACCTCATTTTTTTGCAGTGAGCGCATTATATATTACCATTATTGTCTCTATGTTTACCGGCAGTTCTTTTACTACGGTGAGCACGGTAGGTGTTGCTCTGATGGGAATTGCTTTAACGACAGGTATTACACCGACAATTGCAGCAGGGGCCGTTATTTGCGGTGCATGTTTTGGAGATAAAATGTCACCGCTCTCGGATACGACGAATTTTGCTCCTGCGGTGGCGGGTATTTCTATTTTCACTCATATTCGTAATATGCTGTTTACTACACTGCCTGCACTAATTCTAACAACGGTCTTTTTCTTATTTTTACCTATGCCGGCTGCCATTGATCTATCGTCTATTCAAGCAATCAAGTTTGCATTACAAGATGGATTTCATATTCATTGGTTAACGTTGTTGTCTCCCATTGCCGTGATTGTATGCTCCGTCAAGCGGGTACCGATTCTTCCAACACTTGTGGTTGGGATTGTCAGCGGATTACTTATTACTGCACTTATTCAACAGCAGACGTCTGTTAGCTTCTGGTTCAGCGTGATGCAGAGTGGTTACGTCAGCTCGATTACGAATGAGACAGTAGCTTCGATCGTGAATAGGGGTGGACTTCAGTCGATGATGGGATCTGTATCCCTGATCTTGATCGCCTTATCGCTTGGTGGATTATTACAATACTGCGGTGTAATTGAAGCCTTTTTCCGGAAGTTGATTCAGCCGCTGAAACGTAAGAGCAATATTGTTCTGATGACGGGAGCCTCCTCCATCGCGGTTAATGGAATGACAGGTGAGCAGTATTTGTCTATTCTCTTACCAGGTCAGATGTTCAAGGATGAGTATACTCGCAGGGGGATTCCTGCCAGAACATTGTCGCGAACACTGGAGGATTGCGGGACACTAGTTAACCCACTGATTCCTTGGGGGGTTAGCGGAGCCTTTTTCGCAGCAACTTTAGGGGTGCCAGTTATTGAATATGTTCCTTATGCTACATTTTTATGGCTAAGTCCAATGATTACGTTTGCTTATGTTCTAATTCCCAAGTTGCAGAAACAATCGTTAGAATAGGAATAAGGAATAGGAATGAGTAATAAGAACAGTGGATGTAAATGTAAATGCGTTTAACTAAATACTTTCTAAGAAGAGTCGCGTAGATCGCGACTTTTTTTTGTATAGCTGGTGGGAAAAAACGATTTTAAAATGAATAGTATTTTGTAAAATATTACATAAAAATAAAGGATGTAGTATAATTCGGTATGCTCGTTAATCTGATGAAATACTTTTGCGAAGCGTTGAGATTAGATTTGTTAGAGGAATCTTATTTACATACATTAAATTCTGGAGGTTATCATGAGAGAAATAGATTACACGGATTATTTTTGGCAGGATGAGAAGGTGAGGCTGCGAACAATACAGGAAGAAGATTGGGAAAGCAGTTACATTAGTGATTTCGATACGCCTGCTCGTATTTTACTAGAATGTGCTGTGGAGTTACCGCCTACCATTGTAGGAGCGAAAAAATTCGTAGAAGATAACGCAAACTTTTCGTCCACAAATGGACGGATTATGTTCACTATTGAAAACCTGGATGGCGATAATATTGGCGGTATTAATCTAAACAGTATCAACGAGAGGAACGGGACATTTAGTATAGGGATTGTCATTGATAAAGAGTACCGCGGTAAGGGTTATGGAACGAGCGCCATGAAAATTCTATTAAAATATGCATTCCTAGAACGAAGACTTAATAAATTTAATGATTATGTTCTTGAAGGAAATGTCGGTTCGGCGCAGATGATGAGGAAACTCGGTTGTATTCAAGAAGGGGTCCGACGCCAGGTGGTATACGTTAATGGTAAGTACTTAGACTTTATATTGTTCGGGTTAACGAAAGATGAATTTATTGAAAAACAAAAGGAAGATGGAGCATGAATAACAGGGGGAAGCAAACGCAGACGTATTTTCCAGTTTCTTATTCAACGTTATCTGATACGGCACTACGGAAATTTATAGGAATGACTTATGGTCTGAATGATATTACGGAGTTTCGTTATTTGCTTCGCGGGATGAATGATACCTATCTTATGAAAACAACAAAAGTTAACTATGTGTTTAGAGTTTACAGGGCGGATCGAAGATCTGAGTATTCTGAAGTTGCTTTTGAGATTGAATTGTTAACCTATTTAGATGGGAAAGGGATCCCGGTATCTCTACCCATAGCTGATCAGAGCGGGAATTTCATTCAAACGCTGAACGCTCTAGAAGGCAACAGATTCGGCGTGCTCTTTTCATTTGTAGAAGGGACCGAAAGGTCTATTGATGATGAAGAAATAAGTCATCTATTTGGTAAATCAGTAGCTGATATTCATACGAAAACAGATGGTTTTCAGTCTGAATTTACGAGACAGCCATTAGACTTGGCGTATCTTATCCACCAATCATTCGTCTCGATCGAACCCTATATGAATCATCGAAGTGTGGATTTTGAGTGGCTTAGAACGTTTGCCAAACAATTAGAAGAAAGACTGCTTGAATTCCCGCTAGAAGAGTTGGACTGGGGAATCTGTCATGGTGATCTTCACGGAAATACGAATGTAAGCTTCAAAGAAGATATGTCATACACTCATTATGATTTCGATCTATGTGGATTTGGATGGAGAGCATACGATATTGCGGAATTTCGACTCGCGAGGGAAGTACGACTTCGTCATGATCCGGACAAATTAGAGCGACTATGGAATGCATTTATTGAGGGCTATCAATCGGTAAGAAGTCTCAGCGAAAAGGATTTACAGGCAGTACCGATGTTTGTGGGAATAAGGCAGCTCTGGTTAATGGGGTTATGTCTAGGAGATTCTCATATTCATGGAAGTATTGATTTTGACGATGATTTTATTAGCGAGAAACTAGATTTCTTTAAGAACTTGCAAGTTTAAAATAAATTTGAATGCGATTACACTGTAAAATGTATTAAGGCAAGAAGCCTGCTTTGTTCGATATTTGGCTGAAATCAATAATAAAGGCCCATACCTATCCATAGAGGCTAGAAGGTGAATTATACGGAGGAGATAAACTTATGAAGATTAGATCTGTTTCCCTAGGAATCATTAGAAAAGAAGATCATATTCTGTTTGAAGTTATTCGCTTTCCTGGCATAAGTACAACATTCTATCGACCGATCGGTGGAACAATCGAGTTTGGAGAAAATAGTAAACAAACATTAATAAGAGAGATTAGGGAAGAAATAAATCAGGAAATTGAAGAGCTACAATTAATCTCTGTCATAGAGAACATTTTTGGTGTTTTGGATGATAGAGGACATGAAATAGATTTTATTTATGATGTGAATTTGAAAGATAAGACCTTCTATGATCTTGAAGAGGTGGATGGATTAGAAGGAGACCAGGCTTATAAAGCTCAATGGAAACCACTACATTTTTTCGAATCGAATTCTGACGTGAAGTTGGTTCCAGATGGGCTGCTAGATTTACTCTCACAACGAGATAACAACCATATTAGTGTAATTAAGCACGTGAAAACGAACTAATGTCGTTGAGAGTAGCAATAGATTCGGCGCGGATCAAGCTGTGCATTATTTGCATAAGCTTGAACGTAATTCAAAGCAATTCAAAGGGCGTGAAAACGTATGGTTAGGTTAGTAAAGCCAAATGTAGAATTGGAGAAGGAATATTTATCTTTTTATGAAGAGTGGAAGGAATCAGGTGAGGATATGGTTCCATGGGTCATAAGTCAAGATCCAAGTGATTTCCCTAAGATGCTTAGACTATTGTCAAATAATGAAAGAAGTATGGGCCAACCAGAAGGCAGGGTTCAAAATTCAACTTTTTGGCTGGTTGACAAAAGTAATAAAGTATTAGGGGCGGTAAATATTAGGCATCAATTAACACCACATTTGTACAATGCAGGAGGGCATATTGGTTATGGTATTCGCCCGTCTGAAAGATTAAAAGGTTATGCAACCAAACTATTAGAACTATCCTTAAGTGAAGCTAAGAAAATCGGAATAAAAGAGGTATTAGTTGTCTGTGATGCTGATAATATGGGATCGGAAAGAACCATCATGAAGAATGGTGGGAGAGCCGATGCAGATTACATAGAAGATGACGGAAATATAATTAAACGATATTGGATTGACATTGTCTAACTCGAATAAGCCATAGACATCTAATAAGAGCGATTTCTTAACATCCTAAAGGGAAGGGAGGATCCAATACATTATGACACCATATAGATTAGAGCAGGCAGATAAAAATAAGTTTGCAGTTCATCAAGTAATCTATTCTAACTCTGATATTGAGATGTGGTATGACTGGAATACTCGCCTAAATGACACAAAATTCACAAACCAATGTTTTTGGATCATGCGCGGCGAGGATAGAATTGGAGGGGTGATAAAGATGAACGATACGGCAATGTATCCGTTTATGATCCCGCCTTTTTCTGATCGACAACAACTGTGGAACATATTATTAACATGTTGCCATGATCTAAGGCGTATCAATGGAGTTCTGCAAGAGGATGTAAATATACTGCACTCATATGGTTTTAAAATAAATGTAATTAAGCAGGTTATGTGCTGTCCGGCTGGTACGCATAAGGAACCGGTACCTCCCAGTGGATTATCCCTGTACTTATTAGATGATTCTTTTGATATAACAAGATTTAGGAATGTAATGAAAGAAGGATACAGTGGTGGAATAGATTACGAGATCTTTGGTGTTCCAAGTGACGAGAAGATATTAGAGGATATCTCGTATCTTATGCAAGTATACAAACATAGGAATCTTTCCGTATATGTCGTAGATGAACAAAACAATGAAATTGTGGGACTTTGTATCGCAGGTATCAGTGAAAAAATGCCCTTGGGTTTTGCAGAAATCGGGGAGTTATGTGTTGTCCCTCAGTATAGGCACAAAGGAATTGCAGAGTACATGCTTAACTACATAAAACAATCAGCTAGTGCGTATACGGAAGTAATAAAATTATGTGTTACTGTGGGAAATAATGCGGAATTGCTATATAAGAAAACAGGATTCCAGGCAGGACCACGATTTGCAAGGATGACAAAAAGATAATGAATCGATCTAAAAAAATTATGCGAAACTACTAATCTTTTTAATAGAGAGGTGTGGAATGAAGCTATTTCATTTTAGTGAAAATCCAGATATTAAAATCTTTAACCCTCGAACAATTTATGATCAAACAGATGCAAAAGTCTGGACAATTGATAAGTATCATGCTCCCCATTACTATTTTCCAAGGGACTGTCCAAGAGTCTGCGTTTGGCCTAAAGAAGATACAAAAGAACAAGATATTACTCGGTTTTTTGGAATGTCTCAGGTGAACCGGATGATTGCAATTGAAACAGATTGGTATGATCGAGTCAGAAAAGGATCTATTTATCGCTACGTTTTTGATTCAGCAGACTTTGAATTAGAAGAAGAAAATGCAGGATATTATGTAGCAAGACGCCCGGTTATGCCAATCGATGTTGAAAGAATTGATGACTTGGTCACAGCTATTTTGAATGAAGGGATAGAACTCAGGATCACTCCTTCTTTGATGCCTATGATAAAACATGTACTGGAGTCTACAATCAACTTCTCCATGATCCGGATGAGAAATGCAAACAGGAGTAACCGAACATGAGGATCATCGTGACGGGCGGAGCTATTATAAGAGACAACGAAGGACGAATATTACTTCAAAAAAGATCGGATTATGGCAAAGAAACATTAAAGCTCGAATTTAAATTTATTGAAGATATTAATATAGAAGATATAAGCACTGTACAAAGACCCGTATTTGAAGATGTAAAGAGAGAAGTAATAACCATACTCAGAACTTAAACCTGTAAGTTTAATGGAGAGCTAAGAACCGTATACGAAAGGACTGGAGAGATTGAAGTATAAAATACTTGTCGCATCAGTCATTGTCCTTTTCTTCATATTCATTTCAATACAATATGTACCCGCATTTTTTGAAAGTGAAAAATACTATTTATCAATCCAGGAGGGAGAATATTTCATCTCAACCATTCCTTTAATTCACATCGTAGAAAACAGCTTCCCTTCAGGATCAGTTTGGTATGACACTCAGGGCAATGAAATATTAAGAATGGGTATATCTAATAATGATATCTTATGAGAAATTCATCAAGATGATCATCAAGATGACAAAGCCTGACAAATTATATCTAAGGAGCAAGTTTATGAATATCAAAGTGCAGTTAACCAGTAAAGAGGAATCACACATTATAAAAAATATATATCCTTTATATCTCTATGATCTATCAGAACACTATATGAGGTATCCAAATGTTCATGGGATTTATGAAGAGAGTGATGATTTTAAAACACTAAGTGATCAATACGATGTTCAAAATATTTGGTGGGAAAAACCAGAGAGCTTGTATCCCTATTTAACTTTAGTAGATGATTGTCCAGCGGGATTTATCCTCATTGCTACTTCCCCGTATTGTGCAGAGAATGTTGATTATTTTGTACATGAGTTCTTTTTACTGCGTCCTTATAGAGGTCGAGGTATCGCGGAACAGGCTGCTACCAAAGTATTTGAGCAATTGAAGGGGAGATGGGAGTTGTTCACCAATCCTTCTGAAAGAAACCAAACAGGACAAAGATTTTGGCGAAAGACGGTTTCTAATTATAGTAAAGGCGATTATGTTGAGTTAAATGATGATACCTTTGACGGTCGAAAAATAGTATTTCGGTTTAATAATACAGAGAAGTAGGTTTTTAAATAGGATTCTCCAAAAGGAGGAACTCAAATCTTGATTGTATTTTTGTTTATTGCTGTTTATATAATGCCAATATTAGGTTTTTTGTTCATAGTCGCACTATTAAGAGCAATCAAAAAAATTGTGAAAAATAAGTCATATACAGCTGAACTATTTTGGAGTGGGCTTTTATTTGGCATTATTGTGTGGTGTATTGCTATAGTTGCTATATCTAGTGAATTGTAACAAACACTCCACCTCGAACAGTCATCTTTACCGCAGTGAATCAACTATTCATACAAAAGGAGTTGTTAAAAGTGGATCAGAAAGCAGCAGGTATTGCAGCCAACGAAACACCAGAAGGAACACAGATTATATACGGGGATTTTGCAGGGGGAGAATCTTACTATTCATGCAGTTACCGCCCTGACGTAGTTTATGCCAAATATGGCGATGTGGAACGAAGACTGCAGATCGTAACGCCCTCCCGAAGCGGATACAAGTTTCCTCTAATCGTATATATACAAGGATCCGCATGGAGAAAACAGGATATATATGCTTCCATTCCTAATCTCGTTCAGATGGCGGCTAAGGGATATGTGATTGCCAGTGTAGAAATACGGGACACGGATGTTGCACGTTTTCCAGCTGCTGTGGAAGATGTGAAATGCGCGATTCGATATATGCGTAAGAATGCAGAGGAGTATGGGATAGATCCGGAAAGCGTAGCGGTATGGGGCGATTCGTCGGGCGGACATCTTTCCTTAATGACGGGTCTTACGATGGGCGAGTATGATAACGGTCTATACAGTGAGGAGTCAGACGAAGTTAGTGCGGTCATCGATTATTATGGGGTTACGGACCTGCTGACTTTAGGAAAATACAATAATATTCTTGATCATGATGCGGCTGATTCTCCGGAAGGCTTGTTCATTGGTGGTAAGGTACAGGAACATACAGAATTGGCGAAGAAGGCAAGTCCTCTTCATCAAGATCTAGATAAGTCGCTTCCACCGATTCTTATTGTTCATGGAGACAGTGACCATGTTGTACATATAAACCAGAGTATAGAGATGTATAAAGCGTTAAAAGAGCATGGACAGAGAGCATTCTTCTATAAAGTAGTAGGCGCAGATCATGGACCCGGCTTTTGGAATTCACAAGTGCTTGACGTCACGGCGAAATTCTTATCTACTCACTTACATCGACCTCGATGAACAGGGAACGTATGAATTAGAAGAGGTGCTCACTGTACATGTTAAAATAAGACATCATATCCTGTCGGTAATTTCCAATTATCTTATGATTATTTTATTCCTTTTTCTTTTACAAACTGTTCAAGAATTTTATAATCTTCCGTAACCCTTTTAAAGGGTAAAGTTTCAAGTACCTTCTCCCTGTAATCCTTTTTGGCTGCAATGGATAGACGGGAATCGAGTATGCTGAGTACACCAAGGTCAGTCTCACTGCGAATCAGACGTCCGGTTCCTTGTCTTAACCGAAGCAGCATGTCCGGTACGAACACTTCTTTCAAGGGATTCTCTACCAGAGAGGCCTTGTATTCATAGACAGGATCCGAAGGAACAGGGAAAGGCAGACGGAAGATAATTAACTGCGACAAATCGGAACCTTCAATATTTATGCCTTCCCAGAACACACCGGTACTTAGAAGGACGCCTTTACTGCTTCGAAATTCAGCAATCACCCCGTCCTGAGATGAGCCTTCTCTTTGCACATGTAACGTCCATGCAAGCTTCTCAGCAAGTAACTTCTTATGAACATACTTCATATCCTCCTTAGCTGAAAAAAGGACCAGTGTTCGTCCGTTCGTTACATTACAAAGCCTTATCAGTTCCTTGTATGCCGCTTCAAGATAATGTTCTCGGTTCTTATGGTTATAGTAGGGCACATCTTTGGCAATATACATCATGGTATGGCAGTCATAATTAAACGGTGAAGCTTGGCGCTCCATATAATCTCCCCTGTATCCAAGGGACTGTGTAAGATATGAGTATTGTTCCGAAAGTGTCTCACCACTCTGGCAAAGCGTTGCTGATGTTAAGATAACCGAAGTCTTGCCGTTAAATAAGGAGTATTTTAAAAATTCGCTAATGCCTTTTGGACAGATACTTACGGTGGCATCGCGCTGAGTTTTACTTGCCCAGATGAGATAGTTGTCCTCCACACCAGCAAGCACCTCAAAGAGATCGATCAGTCCATTCATGGCTTCATAAATATGGTCGATTTCTCGTTCATGCCGGGAAGTTAAGACAGAAAGGCTGAGATTAAACTCTTTCAAGATCTGCACTCCACGTTTTAAGGGAATGCCTGTGATCTTTGACACTTTAATCCGGTCATTGTCCTGCTTGGCTGTCTGAAGCAGGTCTGTCTCTACTTGTTTGAAAATATGACTGACACACTTTTTTAACCACTTAAATTGCGTAAAAAGATTCTGATCTGCAGATTGCTTGTAAAGAAGCTGTAGAGCATCATCCAAAATACGGCACGTTCGCCGGAATGTGAACTCGAGCGTTCTCGCATCTCTAACCTTTGCTTCTAGATTATGAGCTTCATCAATAACGATTAGAGCCGGCCGTTCAGTGATTAATCCCATGGAACCTTCTTTTTTCTTCATTAAATCACGAATGAGCAGGTCCTGATTTACGATAATAAAATCCATGGCATTCGTGCTGGCATTCGTGCTGGCATTCATTTTAGCTCGCATCTCGTAAAATGAACATGTGCTTTTATACTGGCAACGTTCAAATGTACAATCATTTACACAGACGTCGGACCATAGTGAGTCACTAACTCCGCCCTTAATATCTGCTCTTTCATCAATATCATAATTCACTATACGCTGAGCTAGCGTAGACAATGGGGAGTTTGAATTACCTGACTTACCTGACATCATCAGGTCTGCTGCTCTAAATCGGCATGCATACTGTCCCATACCTTTTCCAACCACAGAGCGAACAGATGTAAATCCGAGCCGGCTCCCGATGAATCTTAGATCTTTATGGATCTGTTCTGAGAGCTGTATGGAGGAGGTTGCAATAATGATCGGTTGCTGCGAGATCAGGTTAATGAGCAGACTAGGAATGAGATATGCAAAGGACTTACCAATACCGACTCCAGCTTCAATCATCGCATTATGGCTATGTATATAAGCATCAGCGATATCCAGAGACATATCTTGCTGACCCATCCGCTCATTAAGGCCTAGTCTTGAAAATTTATCATACATTCGGAAGATGGCATTTATTAATGGGGTTTCCATATCCTTTTTTGTTCCCTGCTTCTGTAATTTGTAGAGATCACTTAACCCGCTAATCACGATCGCCTCTTTTCAAAATCAATCATCTAAATACTACAATTTTTGGTGTGGTTGTAATTATCTTCGATGCTATCTTAGCCGTCAAGTGCCTGTACCTATCTCTGAAAGGTTGTGAATTCATGTTGAATTATACGAATACCACGAAAGAACTCTTTGAAAGCGGTATCGATACAGCAATTATCTCAATCGGTGCTACCGAACAGTTTGGTCCTTATTTGCCTATGCATTTAGATAATTTAATTGCGGAAAGATATGCTGAAGTATATGGCAGAGCGCTAGATGCATATGTACTCCCTACCATACCTTTTAATACTTCTGAGGAACATGCGAATTATAAAGGAACGGTAACCATTAGCCCGAGCTTAATAATGATGATGCTAGAAGAGATTATAAATGCGTTAACGAGACAAGGATTCAAGAAGTTTGTGATATGCTCAGGGCATGGCGGTTCTTACTGGGAAGGGGCATTCATTAAGCACATTAATTATAAATATCCTGAAATAATAGTCATTCATCCGCATCATAATCATGATGCATGGTCAGTTGCCATACAGGCAGCAGAACTGGAAGGATTAGATGAAATGCACGGCGGTTTATTGTCGGTATGTACTGCCATGTGGTTATGCCCGGGTCAGGTCAAATTAGAATCTATGGGATCGAAAATCCCCAGTGTAAACAGAAACTATGCTGACTTTATGGGCTGGGATAAGTTAACCTCAGACGGGTGTTGGGGTGAATTTGATCCAGCATTATATACTCCGGAAGAGTTAGCCGTTAAGGGAAAGATATTTTGGACTACTTTTATGGAGAGAAAAGCAGAAGGGCTCAAGGAACTTTTAGAGGATGCATATAACAGAAAGATTCATATCTCGAAAAATCTATAGAAGTCAAAACTTAGGAGCAGAAAATATGAACCAATTAGTTAATGAAGCTGTAATAAAACTAGCTGAAACCATTCAGTTACCTGAAAGGGTATTTCATATTGATGATTTACCTTGGGTTCCTTTTGATGGCGGTGATGAAGAGGATGTTAACTGTTACTTTAAACCGCTGCGATTTGATCTATCCACGGGGACTTGGACGTACCTTTTTAAAATAAAGAGCAATAAAGTGCTAACTCGTCACCGTCATACGGGTGGATCTGTTATTGGTTACAATATACAAGGACAATGGACATACGAAGGACGTAACTGGACTGCGAAACCTGGGACTTTTATTTTTGAGCCTCCTGGAGATATACACACTCTGATGACTGGTAATGAAGAGGTCATTACACTATTTATTTTAGGCGGTTCACTTCAATATTTTGACGTGAATAATAATGTTATTGGTCAGGATGATGTCTATTCCGTATTAAATAAGTATAAGGACTATTGCAGTGAAAAGGGAATAAAAATAGTGGATGATCTTATTTATTGAGTAGTAATCTTAAGGTTTAAGGTTTAAGGTTTATACATCGTATAACAATGTAATTTCAATAGGGATAAGCTGATGTGTACGATCTTTTTCAAGAAGTAAGGGGGTGTTTTCCTCTGAGGATGTTTTATAAAGAATTAGGTGCTTCTGAAGATTCTCTCCTTGTTTTCATACATGGGGGAGGAGTCAGCGGTTGGATGTGGGAGAAGCAATTGGAATACTTTCATAATTATCATTGTTTAGTTCCGGACTTACCTGGACATGGTCTCAGTTCAAGAATGGATTTTTCAATTCATAGCAGTGCGGAAGGAATCGGGAGTTTAATTCAAGCAAAAGCGCAAGGTAAACAAGTGATACTGGTTGGATTCTCTCTAGGTGCCCAGATTGCTATTAAAATACTAAGTTTGTACCCTGATCTCGTAGATTACGCAATAATTAACAGTGCGCTTGTTAGGCCGATTCCATTTGCTAATAAAGTGATTAAACCTACGATCCGATTGACTTATAGATTAACAAAAAATCGTACCTTTTCGAAAATCCAAGCAAAACAGTTATATATCGGCACAGAAATGTTTGAGACGTATTATAAAGAAACAACGAATATGGAGCGAAACACGCTTATCAAGATTCTTGAAGAAAACATGTCTTTTGGCATACCGAAAGATTTCAGCAGGTCTAAAGCGAAGATTCTAATTACGGTTGGGGATCATGAAAAACAAATAATGAAAAAATCTGTAACAGACTTGCTGGATAAAAATATGAATTGTAATGGGCTAATCATACCGAGTGTTGGTCATGGAGTATCCCTGGCTTTACCTGATCTATTTAATAAAATGGTTGATGCTTGGATTCATGACAGAGAATTACCTAGTGGTCTAATTCCTGTTATAAAGTAATGCAGTAAAAGATTATTGAGATCCTTTTTGTATGGGGGAATAGCGAAAATGTATTTTGTTCTAGGAATGATCCTGAGTGCGGTCGTTTTTTTGCTTCTTACGTCAACTGGTGGAGAAATGGGAGGGTTTATTTTTCTGATTATATTAGCTGGTTTGATAGGATCACTTTACGGTCAGAATCAAAAATTAAAAGAGAGACTAAATAATTTGGAAAAGTTCCATGGAATAGATGAAACAAGTGAATTTAATATGGATGATGAAGACATTGAAAAAGAATTAGAACAGTATATCGAACCGAGAGACAATAATAAATGATGGAGATGAATGAATGCGGAACCGTGTTATCCTATTTCTTATATTTCTTATTATTTTGGTTGGATGTAAATCAGGTAAAGAGACTGTGGTAAGACCAAGTCCAACATTTTACTCAGATCAAGTAGCTATGATTGGCGTGGAGAAGAAACTCGGAATACTTGGGCCTGATTTCGTTGTAAATACAGCAAACAAATATATGTGGCATTTTTGGGATACTAATGAAGAACTTCAATTAAAATCTTTGAGAGTGGAAGCTATAAACGTTAAGACAAAACAAAAAGTAAAAGGTTTAGTGAAAGATGTCAGTACCCCTCAAGAAACATTAGTCTGGGAATATGATTCTATTGGCGGTCCTAATAATGGAGCTGATGCACATACACCTTCCATTCTCATGCTTCCTTCAAGTGGACTTTGGCAATTGGATGCCTATCTTGGAGGGGAATATTTTGAATCCATTATTGTGAATGTCAAGGATCCGTCATAGTGGAAGGAGTCACAAGTAAAATAACTTATTCCCAAGGAGAGGATTGTTATACTGCTAGTTTACTGGCGATATTTTCTCTATGTCATCGATCATAAGTTAAATGTATTGATTGAATGTTGGAAAGAAGGATTATATATCGAGGGCATCATACATGATATGTCTAAATTTTCACCTAAAGAGTTTGCTCCTTATGCTCGTAAATTCTATTCAAATCAGAAGGATGAGAACACAGAATTAGCGTGGAGATATGCATGGCTGAATCATCAAAACCATAATAAACACCACTGGGAGTACTGGGTCGTAAATAAACAAACAAAAGAAGCTTTACCCATGCCAAAGAAATATATGATTGAAATGGTTTGTGATTGGAGGTCGTTCTCTAGGAAATGGGGACGAAAGGTTAAAGACTCAAATTTGGTAGAAAGAATGGTAAACTCGAACAACATTCTATTCCATCCAGAGACTAGGGAAGAACTCGAAAGATTCATAAGGGAAAAATAACATCAAACAAAGTGTTGCATGTAATCGTTTAAAATATAAAAAGGAGAATTTTATGAAACGAATATGTATCATTTTATTTAGTGTAATCTTACTAGCCGGATGTTCAAAATCGAAAACAGATGTATTAATTGATGAAGTTAAGCACTTGGATAATGACAACTCCGTTGTAGATCTAATGGTAAGTAAGTTGGACCCGTTAGGTAACAATGCTGAGTTTCAATTCTCAGTTAGAAATGATAAAGATGGTTTAGAGGGAGACTTAATATTTAAGATAATTGACCAGATATTTGATCTTGAAGAAGTCACTACAAAACCGGAAATACCGGATTATAACACCGGTTTAACTTTCTCGGCACAAAGAAAAGAAGACTTGAAGTTTTATGAAATCCGAATGATGGTCGATTCTGAATTAAAGTATGTAAAGTTGTTCAATGTTCAGTCTGAGAATACAAAAGTAGATTACAACAAGTTTTATTATTTAACTGATACGCTTAAAGCGGATATTAAAAAAATTTTAGATATGAATAAATAGTAGCGCTCAAGAAGGAGGGGGTGAACTCATTTGATCGAGTATTTGTATTCACTAGAGAATCTTACAGAGGATGACCTTGATACAGGATTTTTTGTAGGATGGCCTAATCCTCCATCATTAAGTACATTCTACGATATATTAAAAAACTCAACCTACATTGTGCTTGCGTATGATCAAGACAAAAGTAAGGTTGTTGGATTTATAAATGCACTGTCAGATAAGGTGTTATCTGCATATATTCCATTACTTGAAGTGATTCCCGACTATCAAAATCAGGGAGTAGGCACTAAGTTAGTAGAACTAATGATAGAACAATTAGCAGATCTTTACATGGTTGATTTACTCTGTGATCATGAGCTGCAAGATTTTTATATGAATAAAGGAATGAAAAAGGCAGAAGGCATGATGATAAGAAATTATAAATATCAATCAGGAAGATTATATTAAGTTCCTTAACAGGTAAGGGTGTTACTTAATGAGATCCTATGCAGATTCAAAAAAGGAAGGTCAACAGATGCAACAGATGAAGGTCGCCATTATGAAAGCTGCTCTAAGCGATAGAACAATAATAGAGAATTTATTGCAGTTATATGTCTATGATTTTACGGAATATACGGCTGCTCCAATTGGTGAAAATGGCGTATATCAAATTATGCCGGATTTTGAATCGTACTGGTCGGATGAAAGTAGTCAACAATCGTATGTTATTAAAGCAAATGGTGAAATCGCAGGGTTTATAATGATAAAGGAAAAAGAAGAGACTCCGAAAGATCATGTTCTGTCTCATTTTTTTATACTTCGTAAGTTTCGAAGAATGGGAGTAGGCAGAAAAGCAGCTATATCCTTATTCAAAGGAATGAAAGGAGTATGGGAATTATGTCAGCTGGAAGATAATATTCCCGCTCAAAAGTTCTGGGATCAGATCATAAAAGAAGTATCCTACGGAGAAGTAAAGAACAAAACAGAAAACGGAAGAAGATATCAAAACTTTATTTGTAAGTAGAGCGTGTTGATGATTAAAAGATCAAACCGGCTTAGGAGGCGAGTATATTGCAGGGTTACAATGTTCTCATGGTTTATAGTAATGATTTACATAAAGTTCTTATGTGCAGACGTTTAAAAGAACCTTATAAAGGTCTTAGTAACTTTGTTGGCGGCAAGATTGAATCAGGAGAAAGCGGTATGGAAGCGGCATATAGAGAGTTATTAGAAGAGACAGGGATTCCTCGGGAAGCTATTGTATTCCATCATTTAATGGATTATAAGTACTATTTACAGGATTGTTATGTGGAAGTTTATGTTGGTCAATTAAAGTGCGATGTTGAAATCACTGGTGACGAGAATGATCTATATTGGTCTGGTTTAGATGAAGATTTTTTTGATATGTCGTTATTCGCAGGTGAAGGAAATATAGGACATATGATTGAACAGGTGAAAATGTATGAAGATAAAATATTCAATGTACATACTGATAAATTGCATATGTAAGAGAAGGGCTAATTAAAAATAACAAGAAAATAAAACGAAAAGGAAGTTATGAAAAAGATGCCAATTTGTATAAATCAAAAAGGTGATATTTTTGAAGAGATTATTGATCTGCCCGAAGATAGAATTGATCAATTGACATTAAATCACCCGATAACTCATGCATTAGTCGTCGCAAGAAATAAAGATGGTTTTTTACTGCTATTTAATAAGTGGAAACAAAACTGGGAACTCCCGGGCGGGATTCGTGAAGCAGGAGAAAGTCTTAGAGCTTGTGCATTACGTGAACTGCTGGAGGAAACGAATCAAATACCGGGGAGAATCGATTTCAGGGGGTTAATGAAATTCAAATTAAGGAATGGAAAAACTGAATACGGCGGTCTTTTTAGTGCAGATATTGATAACGAAAGACCATTTTTAGTTAACGAAGAAGCGGAAAAGGTGATCTACTGGGATTTACATACGGACATAGGGTACATCGATGAAATTGACAAGGAACTATTAAAACACTATTAGGCCGAATGGAACCTTATAAGCTCATATTGAGTTTGATACTTAATAACGCTTGGTAGACTCAGTGAGAAAGAGGCGGATGATATGAAAAATAACATAAACATACAATGAAGACATATATGAAATTCAGAATGAAGAAGTGAATAAAAGTGAGATTGAGGATGAGATTGGTGAAGTGAAACAATACTCCGATTTTGAGGGCATTTACTCTAATGGGTTCTCAAATGAATATCCCGTAGGAACGAAACTATATAAAATAAAAGGAATAGATACAGCAGAGAATATTGCAGTCGAATCAGAGCAAGGACGGTACATAAACGCTAAAAACAACGGCAAATACAAGGGGAAATGAACCTGATCACGAATCGAAGAGAGTGAACGATATGAGGGATTGTTATGAACTGCATCATGTTAATATTGAAGAATCTACGATCGGCAACTTACAAGTTGCCATGGAGAAGGGGGAAGTTAGTTCTAGAGACCTTGTTATGTATTACCTGCACCGTATTGCAACCTATGACCAAGACGGACCAAACATAAATTCTGTTATGGAAATAAATCCTGACGCTATTTTTATCGTGGAGGCACTAGATTGTGAAAGAAAAAATGTGGGTGTTAAAGGGCCATTACACGGAATTCCAGTTCTGCTTAAGGATAATATAGAAACAAAGGATAAGATGCGTACAAGTGCTGGGGCAATTGCTTTGGAGAATCATATCAGTTCAAGAGATGCTTTTCTTGTACAGAAGTTAAGAGAAGCGGGCGCTGTTATTCTAGGAAAGACGAACATGACAGAATGGGCTAATGGGATGTCTACGGAGATGTGGGCGGGATACAGTTCAAGAGGAGGACAAGTCTTAAACCCTTATGGTGACTTTTTTGCGGGAGGTTCAAGCACAGGTTCCGCTGCAGCGGTAGCAGCGAATTTCATTACAGTTTCAATAGGGACGGAAACTTCTGCATCCATATTAAGTCCCGCTATTCAGAATTCGATCGTGGGTATAAAGCCGACAGTTGGACTGATCAGCCGTTCGGGGATCATCCCTTTTTCTTATTCACAAGATACCCCGGGCCCAATGGCGAAAACGGTTACGGATGCAGCCATCTTACTGGGTGCACTCGCAGGGAAAGATGAGAATGACTCCGCAACCTGGAAAAATCCAAATCCGAATATGGACTATACGACGTTTTTAGATGGTGATGGATTAAAGAATGCAACCATTGGAATCTTTAGAAATGCACCTATAGGTCGGTATCGTGATGCAGATGAATATGATGCGGAATTGTTTGAGGATGCGATAATAAAGTTAAAACAAGCAGGCGCTAATATTATAGAAGATATAGAGATCCCATCGTTTCTTAGAGAGTGGGGATGGAACAAGATAAATTACGAGTTTAAGCATAGTGTTGAAAATTACCTGCAGAGTCTTCCACCTCATATTCCGGTCCATTCTCTTCGTGAGCTGATTGATTGGAACGAACAGAACGCTGAAAGGGCACTCAAGTATGGACAAAATCTTTTAGAGCATAAAGAACAATTAGATAATCCACTCAAGAATTCAAAATACATAGTAGAAGTGATATCTGATCTATACCAATCACAAAATAACGGTATTGATTACGCAGTCAATAAGTATGGTCTAGATGCAATCCTTTTTCCATCTTATGTAGGTGCTGATATCAGCGCTAGAGCAGGCTATCCTTCGATCGCAGTTCCTGCAGGTTATAAAGACAGCGGAAGACCATTTGGAATTACATTTGCAGGTACAGCATTCAGCGAACCTACTCTGATACGTATCGCATTTGCATTTGAGCAACTAACTTCGTGTAGAAAAAAACCGAACTTCTAGAATCTAATTTCCACTCTCATCTTCATGAAAAGGAGGAAGTCTATGATAAAGCGAATATTATCAATCCTACTAATCATATCATTGGTACTAATTCAGCTAATGACTTTTCTTTCTTCAAAAGCATATGCATGTAGTTGTGCCTTTCTTGAGACAAAGGAGAAATTAGAACTCTATTCTGCAGTTTTTGAAGGGACAGTCATTGAAATTGGTGAAACGAAAAGTTTATCCCCATATAGTCAGGTGCGTGATTATACTTTTGAGGTGGAGAGAGGATGGAAGGGTGTTAAGGATAAAAAGGTTATCGTCACGAGTCTAGATGGCGGTTCAAATTCATGTGGTTATCAGTTCAGTAAAGACCAAACCTATCTTGTGTACGCGAGCCTGGATAAAGATGATACGCTCATAACGAGTCTTTGCAGTAACAACCTTCTAAGTTCGGAAGCAGGAGAAGAACTGAAGCAATTAGGAGCCGGACAGCACATAAATAGTAACAATGAAGAAGGCACTCCATCCTCAATTATCCTATATAGCATCTTGATTCTCATATTATTATTAATCATCGTAGCGGTATGGAGAATTAGAACAAGAATAAGAAAATGAGGTTATCTGTTACCGCTTGAAGGAACCGTTCCATCTCCAGCGAATTACAGATTGTTGACAACGTTTTCAAATTAAGTGGATATGGTGAGGATGATTTATGAAAAATCGTTTTCGGTTTTCTCTGCGATTCAAATTTATTACCGGATTTTCGCTGATTATGGTGCCGCTAGTTCTATTCCTCTACTTTAATAACGTCTATGCAATGGGTGTAGTACGCGATCAGGTCTCTCTGACGAATCGCAATTATGTTGTTAAGAATGTGGAAGAGAATGAACGGATTTTGAAGGAAACGAATCGATATTTATACAGTCTGGGAGAACAGGACCCGGATATCATTTCGCTATTTTTCTTATCTTATGGAAGCGGCGATTACACGATTGCCAAGCAGCGGATTGTCAATAAGTTTAGAACGGATCTCGGATTTTATGATCTGCTGGATGGTTTATTTCTATATGATATCGTTCATCAGGACACCGTGCTGGCTACGCAAAATGGATATGATGAAAAAATTACAGCGATTAAGGAATTGATGCCGGAAGCTTCCCGCAAAAGAGCAGACGTTCCTACGTATAAATGGGAGATTGTTCAGATCAAAGACCGCTATCACCTCGTGAAAACGGTGCGAATTAATGAACAGTTTATAGCCGGAGCCTGGGTACCGATAGACAGTCTCAATCAGCGGATCCACAGCACAGAATGGGGGGAAGGCGGCGGCTCAGTTATTTTATCGAATCGGGGGACTCCGTTATCAAGCACGGAGATACCAGGGGAAACCGTACAACTGGCTTCACAAAATAGATCAGCCTTCACCTCGTTATATCAGGTTGTGGAACAAGGGGAAGAACATGATCGTTATCTAATGATCGGCGTACCTGCTCATGAGGCAGTCATTAACTATGTGGTTATGTTGCCAGAGTCAAGCATTATGCGAAACTTGCCTGTATTCCAGCAAATTATCCGCCTGCTCCCCTTTGCCGCATCCATTGTACTTCTTCTCACGCTCTTCTTTCTAAGACAAGTTCTGTTCAAACCAATGAACACACTGATCCGAGGGATGAAAAAGGTCAGCCGAGGGGAACTGAATGTGAAACTCGGTCCATCGTCTTCTCCTGAATTCACCTTTGTAACGGAAACCTTCAATCAGATGACGGCAGAAGTACAGGATTTGAAAATCGGTATGTACGAAGAGCAGCTCCGTGTTCAAGAGGCGGAACTGAAACAGCTGCAAATGCAAATCAATCCTCATTTTTATTTAAATTCACTTCATATTATTCACAGTTTAGCAGCCTTGCATAAAAATGATCTAGTTCAGAAAATGGCAGAACACCTAGCTGGTTATTTTCGCTTCAGTATGCAAGCCGACCGCAGCTTCATTCCGATCAAAGACGAACTAAAACATGTAGAGAACTATCTTGAAATTCAGAAACTGCGATTTCCGAATCGACTACAGTACGAGTGGGAACTAGACCCAAGGTGTGAAGAGATCCTTCTTCCTCCTTTAACCCTTCAGCCCTTTGTTGAGAATAGCGTGCTCTACGGTTTTAAGAAGGGAAGAGATATACTCTGCATTACGATCAGGGTCATCTATTTACCAGAAGAGAAGCAGCTTTGGATACGGATTCAGGATAATGGTCCGGGTTTCCCAGAAGATGTGCTTGCTAGGCTGCAAGAGGGTGAATATACACCCGAGGAAAAAACGGGGAAAAGTATTGGCATCTGGAATGTACAGCATCGTCTTCGGAAAATGAAAGAGGCGAATGCAGAGCTTTATTTTGATAATGAGATCGGCGGCGGAGCGAAGGTACAGATAAAAATGAACTGTCTTAGTCAATTGGGGGAGGAGATAACGAATGTACAGCTTGCTCATCGTGGATGATGAATATTATGCAGTTGAAGCTATGCTGCACGCTGTAGATTGGAAAGGAATCGGGATTGATCATCTCTATACAGCGATGTCAGCGGATGAAGCTCGAAGCGTACTTATCAACAGCGAGGTTGATATTATGATCTGTGATATTGAAATGCCGGAGGAAGACGGATTATCTCTTCAGATCTGGGTTCAGCAGCATGCAGCTCAGGTGGAGACCATTTTTCTAACGGGCCACGCCGAGTTTTCGTATGCACAAAAAGCGATTCAGCTACACAGCTTCGATTATCTCTTGAAGCCTATTGCTTCAGCCAGCTTAATGGAAACCGTCAAACGAGCATTAGAAAAACGAATGCAAAACCTTGAATTCACTAAATTAACAAAAACTTATGAGGCTTATGCAAAAGAAGATCAATCTTGGAAACCAAAGCGAATGACCCGATTCTGGAAAGATCTCTGCTCTTCTCGTTATCCCATGAATGAAGCGAAAATTAAGGAGTTAAAGTTAATTTATCATGTGGATATCGATCCAGGAACCTTCATTCTGCCCATATTATTCCGCGTTGAGGAATGGCTAAGAAAATTCCCTGATCAAGATCTTGATATTATGGAGTTTGGACTGTGTAATGCCGCGGAAGAATTCGTTCTAAATGGAAGTATGGGGGATGCGATAGCAGATCAGCGCGGTTATGTTCTGGTCTTGTTATATGCATCTGAACCGCTTCCACAATTTCCAGATCCACTCGAACTCACCTGTAAAGATTATATGGCTAGGTGTACTACTTATTTGTCATGCCGTCTGTCCTGCTACATTGGGGAATGGACACTGCTAACCAATATGCCGGAGTCTTATCGAAAGTTGAAGCAAGTCCACAGGCATAACGTGGCAGGCAGTGACGGAGTTCAGTATATGCGACCGAGTTTGGAGAAACAAGCATCTACATCTGAACTTATTCCTCTGCCGTGGGCATCTGACATATCACTACTTATGGAGACAGGAAAAATAAAGGAAGTACTATATAAAGCAGACGAACTCATTGATTGGATCGAAGATCATAAGAATGGTTCAGCAGAGCATTTGCAATCTTACTATCACGCAATGCTCCATTCCATTTACCCATTACTTCATAAGAATGGTATATCGCTATATCGTATTTATCCTGCAGAAGAACCTTTGGAAACGGAGGTAACAAGATCCTTGGCGGCACTTCGGGAGTGGGCGCATGATCTCATCTCTCGTGCGGGTCTGCTGCTTCATCCGGATGGAGAGGATACGCACTCGGTAGTGGAACAAGTATGTCTATATATTGATGCGAGGCTGGAATATGATCTCGGGAGAGAAGAAATTGCAGAATTCGCTCGGTTTCACCCAGCCTATTTATCGAGACTGTTTAAGAAGGAAACAGGGATCTCTCTTAGTGACTACATTCTTCAAGCAAGGATAAAAAAAGCACAAGAGCTACTGCTCAACTCGAATGCCACAGTTACTGAAATAGCAAGCAAAGCAGGTTATGTAAATTACACTCATTTTACTAAAATGTTTAAGAAATATACGGGTCTTACTCCCCAGCAATACCGTAGACAGAATGGGAATAAGACAGATCAAAAGCGGACGCTGTGAGCGTTTCGCTTTTTTTATGCCAGATGTCATCAAATGACACAATAAGAGGTTACGATACGGAGTATTTGAGCTGCGGCCTGAATCTTATAATGAAGTTAACCACTGAAGTGAGAGGGTGAACAGTGAACTTATAACAAAGAGGGAAAGGTGTAGAGCAATGCCAAAGCCGATAAAGAAAAAGAAAACCATGCTGTACAATCTGGGCAAATACAAAGTGCTGTATCTGATGTTTTTGCCAGGGGTTGTGTTTCTGCTGATTAATAACTATTTGCCGATGTTTGGAGTCATTATCGCTTTCAAAAATGTGAACTACACGGATGGGATTCTCGGAAGTCCTTGGGCTGGACTGGAAAATTTCAAGTATTTGTTCGGCACATCAGATGCATGGGAAATTACACGAAACACACTGGCTTACAATGTGGTGTTTATTCTGCTGAATCTGGTGCTCGGCGCAGGTCTTGCTATTTTGCTGAGTGAAGTGAAAGGAAGATTTACATCCAAGTTTTATCAGTCGGTCATGCTGCTTCCATACTTTCTATCCATGATCGTAATCAGTTATCTGGTACTCGCTTTCCTTGGTAAAGACTCGGGGTTCATGAACACAAGCTTTCTGCCGTTCTTTGGGAAGGAACCGATAGACTGGTATTCTGAGCCGGAATACTGGCCGTATATTTTACCCTTTGTGAACACTTGGAAAAACATTGGTTACTATGTGGTCATCTACCTGGCAGCTGTCATCGGAATCAGTGAAGAGTATTATGAGGCAGCCATACTTGATGGGGCGAGTAAGTGGAATCAGGTCCGCTTTATTACGGTTCCGTTCCTATATCCGCTGATGATCGTCATGACGTTACTGCAGATCGGCCGTATTTTTTATGCGGATTTTGGATTGTTCTATCAGGTTCCGCTCGAATCCGGCGCTCTATTCCCCGTAACGAATGTACTAGATACCTATGTCTATCGTACGTTCCTCATCGGGGGTGACATTGGTATGTCTTCAGCAGCGGGGCTGTACCAAGCAGTTGTCGGTTTTGCACTTGTGCTGCTGTCCAATTCCATTGTTCGTCGTATCAATAAGGATAACGCATTATTTTAGAAGGAGGAGAGTTCTTTGCATATGGGTCCCACCGATAGCCCGCTTCATGTCTCCAAACGATCAGGAGCTGTTATTCATGCTTTTTTCATCTTCTATGCAGCTCTGTGTATCTTGCCGCTCATACTTGTGCTCTCGATTTCGTTATCCGATGAAACGACCGTCATTGCGAATGGATACCGGTTTATTCCAGAGACATTTAGTGTAAGCGCTTATGAATTTTTGTTCAAAGATATGGATCAGATCATTCGATCGTATGGAGTATCTATTTTCGTTACGGTCGTAGGTACAGTGATCAGCGTTGCCCTTACGGCTTGTTATGCTTACCCGCTGTCCAGAAGTGATCTGCCGTATCGTGGATTCTTTGCATTCTTTATTTTCTTCACCATGCTGTTTAATGGCGGTCTGGTACCTTGGTACCTGGTCTATGTGAACTTACTGGATCTTAAAAATACCTTATGGGTATTGATTATGCCGATGCTCATGTCACCTTTTTTTGTGCTCGTCATGCGTACCTTCTTTTCAAGTTCCATTCCAATGTCGATCCTGGAGTCGGCCCGTGTGGACGGCGCAGGAGAATTTCGTACCTTTGTAAGGATTGTTCTTCCGCTGTCTCTGCCGGTACTCGCAACGGTTGCCTTATTCAGCACACTGAATTATTGGAACGATTGGTATCTCAGCATGATCTTTATTTCTGATAATAAAACGATTAGTCTTCAGTATCTCATGTACCGAACATTGCTTGATATCCAGTACCTTACTTCAAATTCCAATGTGGCTTCGCAGATTTCTTCACAAGGAGGGATGCTCGACCTGCCGAATAAGACTTTGCAGATGGCTATGGCTGTTGTGGGGATCGGACCGATTGTCCTCGCCTATCCTTTCTTCCAGCGCTATTTCATCAAAGGACTGACGGTTGGTGCGGTAAAAGGCTAGGTCGTGAAACAGAAGTCCGCACGTACGGAAAATGTTAAAAAGAAAGACAGATCAGAATGAGTAACAAGAAAGCTGTGTAAAAATGAACTCATTATTAAATGAATCAATTTCATAATACCTTTAGTTGCTTTAATCAGGGGTATATATAGATCAAAAAGGTTTTGTTTGTCTATATATAGTTACAAATTCATCATTTTAATGAGTTATGAAATTGATTCAAATGCGTAAATTATATAAGGGAGGTCATGTCATGACCGGGTTTCAGGTTGGACGTTTAGTCAAACGGAAAAGATCCATCATATTGGCAACATTCACTGCATTTGCCCTAGTTCTCAGCGCTTGTTCGGGGGGAGGAAGTGGAAGTACTGCACCTACGGATGAGCCTAAGACGGGTGGAAATGCCGAAGTGAAAGCGGAAAAGTCCTACGAAGTATCTTTGTTCTATCCAGGGACACCGCAGAAAGATGTAGAGAAGGTACAGGCCGAGATTAATAAATATATAGAACCTAAAATTGGAGCCACACTGAAAATTAACGCGATTGACTGGGGACAATGGGACAACAAGCTGAATCTCATGATCTCCTCTGGTGAGAAATCAGATATTATTTTTACGGCGGCATGGCAGAATTACACCGTGAATGTTGCTAAAGGTGCTTTCTTACCATTAAACGATCTGCTGGATAAAGCTGGCCCGGACATCATTAAGAATCTTGACCCTGCATTCCTGGAAGGATCGAAGGTAGACGGGAAGAATTACGGTGTTCCTACCAATAAGGAATTAGCAGCAACTCGAGGTGTACTCGTTAGAAAAGATTTGCTCGAAAAATATAACCTTGATATTACGAATGTGAAAACGTGGGCCGATCTTGAGCCGCTGCTCAAAACAATTAAGGAAAACGAACCTAGCGTAACTCCGTTTTATATGTCCAATTCTACAGGCAACGGACTATTAGATAACCTGGATTGGGACTATCTTGGCGATGCATCCGTTCCTGGCGTCATTCGTAAAATCGGTTCTGACACGACCGTCATGAACGAAGTAGAGACCCCTGAATTTAAAGAAGCCGCTGCCCTTGCTCGTAAATGGTATGAAGCGGGATATATTAATAGTGATTCTGCAACTTCTACCGTATTCCCGAAAGATCAGGCGAAAGCCGGCAAAGTCTTCATGTGGACAGATGGAATGAAACCCGGAAAAGATAAGGAAGAGGAGAGTTATGTCGGCTTCCCGCTGACTCAGATCGAACTTACACAGCCTACGATCACTACAGGAGACGCGTCTGGAGCGATGCTCGCGATCTCTCGTACTTCGGAAAATCCTGAAAAAGCAATGGCAGTCATTAACCTGCTCCACTCGGATCCGTACGTGAATAATTTGCTCAACTTTGGTATTGAGGGCGAACACTATGTGAAAAAAGAAGGCAGCGAAAATATCATCAGCCTGCCTGAAGGCACAGATCCAAACAACCGGACCTACAACCCAGGAGCTCAGTGGCAGCTTGGTAATCAGTTCCTGAATTATCTATGGGACAATGAAGATCCCGAAAAATGGGCAAAATTCAAAGATTTTAATGCAAGAGGTGTAAAATCCCCAGCACTTGGATTTACGTTTAACAGCCAGTCTGTTAAAAATGAAATTGCCGCAGTAAATAACGTCAACAAGCAGTTTAAACCAGCACTTACTTCCGGAGCAGTAAATCCGGATGAAATGATTCCAAAATATGCAGAGAAATTAAAAGCTGCCGGTATAGATAAAATTATCGCTGAGAAACAAAAACAGCTGGATGCTTTTTTGGCAAGTAACTAGTTTTACATTGTAATTATTTAGAAGAACTGTACCCGAGAATGAGGGTATGGTTCTTTTTTATTCAACTTACCAGGGGATGCAGGACCACATTCTGAACAAATTAGTACGAATGATTTTCGCGAATATCGTGTTACTGCTTCCAAATTCACAGCGCGGGGTGTAAACTATTACATGTTTACCAATTAATCACATTTAGAGTTGAAAAAACTCCATTATGGGCATGGCGCTGAGCTTCCTTGGGTTTATATAACGAGTTCGTGAGCTAAATGTTGGAATTATAACATAAAACATGATTTAAATGTATAAGGGGAGTTCCATGTGTCACATATGAATGCTATGAATAATAATGATTCTTTAGATCCTTTGAGAGCCGACTGTTTGGAGTGTTTTGGATTATGCTGTACGGCGTTGCCTTTTGCAAAATCTGCCGATTTTTCCTTTGATAAAGAGGGAGGCACGCCATGCACAAACTTACGCGCGGACTATCGATGCGGGATTCATCAGGATCTAAGAGAGAATGGGTTAAAGGGTTGCACCGTGTATGAGTGTTTTGGTGCAGGTCAGAAAGTCTCTCAAGTCACATATAACGGTAAGGACTGGAGAAGTGATCCGGCGACTGCCGAAGAAATGTTTGCTGTATTCCCCATCGTGCAGCAAATACAAGAAATGTTATGGTATTTACACGAAGCTCTTGCTCTTGAAGTGACCACTTCTTTTCATAAGGAACTTCGGGTTCAAATCGAAGAATGTGAACGACTGACTCGGGAAAGTCCCGAGAACATACTTCGAATAAATCTACCCGAGCTAAGAGCAGACGTGAATAAACTTCTTATACTAACAAGTGAACGTGTTCGTTCCCAAATACAGAAGAAAAAGAGTCCGAAAAAAATGCGGAGAAGTGATTTTATCGGCGCGAATCTAAAAGGTGCTGATCTTGCAGGGGCTGACCTTAGAGGCGCACTGCTCATTGCGGCTGATCTCAGAGGAGCTGATATGAGAGTTACCGATCTGATCGGTGCAGATCTGAGAGATGCCGACTTACGTGGTGCCGATCTGACAGGCTGTATCTTTCTAACACAGGTTCAAGTGAATGCAGCAAAAGGAGATTCATCCACTAAACTTCCATCTTATCTGAAGATCCCCGCGCATTGGGTGGAGTAAGATGGAAGAGTTGTTTTTGAAAGAGAATACCAGATGGAGAACCCTAAAGGTATAGCTTCGGGGTTCTTTGTTATGTAAATTATAAACATTGATTGTTTATTTAGTGTGATAGAGAATCGGAGATAAAAGAAAAATAACAAATATTTCAAAATAAGTTATAATCTAATGGTGCGCATATGTTTGTTAGTAGCCGATATTTGTGAAGTTCGTAGACAATTGTTATGTGAGGTTGTTTGCGAAGTTCGTAGATAAAGAAGTTAGGCGAAATACACTTTTCAACGGAGGAAGATATGAATAATTCAATTCAAAAAACATTAGGCTTCATCAAAAGGCCTCATGTTCAAATATTTCTTGATGTTTTTAGGATTATTAGCGCAACATCGTTAATTTTATCTCTTTTCGGGTTTTTCTTTTATACAGTTGGGTATTCATTTTTGTATGGTTATTACATCTCAGGAAATGAATCTAGCTTTGTATCGACTTTGAATGTAATAACAAATCCTGTGCCATTTAATCACTACACGGTATTAATAATTTCTTCATTGTTAATGATAAGCGTGGTTTTTTTGATTTCTGCAGTTGTTGTCTATAAGAAGAAAAAAGTACATCTCAGTCTCGCTACATCAGTCTTTATATTAGTTTTTCATATTTGTTTATCAATTTTTTTCACAAATGGACAAGAAGTACCGAATAGAGCTCTCTCATTTATAATAGTATGGGCAGTTCCGATTTTTATTACAATAATGGTTTTTTGGATGGTTAAGGCCCCTACAAGACTTGGTACAACTATATCGGGATCTCTTTATGGAGCTATAATTCCAGCTATTTTATTTGTTTTTTTTGATTTTCATGATATATTGGCCCAGCTAATCCTGCCATTATCTACGTTTCTTGTTGGCATAATTTTTACATTTTTAAAAGAGCAGTGGTTCCAAAAATATATCTTCAAGTTCTTGATATTTTTACCATATACCTTCACTGGTTGTTTGATTATTGTGATTGTTATTCAGGATTTGCTGCAGTTTGAAATTACTAAAATGATTCGTTTCGTATTATTATTTTCTTCATTATTAATTAATATCGTAATTTCATTTAGAAAGATTAAAATCCAACAAAATGATTCTACGGGCAGTGAGAATGAAGGAAAGACAAAACATGAACAATACTTTAAACCCCTAGAAGAAGCAGGCAAATCAAGTGTAATTACAACTATTACATTAGTCGTAGTTGCACTCGGGACACTAACTCCTTATATTGCGGTAATTGGAGGACAGTATATAAGAGATTTTTCAAATAGTAATAGACAGTTACATATAATACAAAATGATCGAGGGATTATTTTATCGAAAGGAACAATTATATCAGTTAAAGATGGAGTTTATTATATTTCAGACGAAAATTGGAAACTCACTATTGTTAAAGGCGAAAATATCATCGTTGTTGATTCGAAGAAGTAAATGTACTACGCCTAACAACATATTCACGCATCGGGCCATTCGGCCCTCAGTCCGGCAGAAGTAGATGTGATTCGAAGGGGGATTTCAGCAGCAGGAAGTTATTCAGCCGGACACAACAATCCCCCTAAGATAAGAGCTATCTAAGGGGGATCGACGTCGTGAACACCTGAACGTTATAGAAAATCAGCGCTATTACATATAGTGAATCTAGGAAAATTATGATGAATAAGGAGCAAGATGCATGAATATTGAACTGGTTAGAGCGCAAGTAGCTGATGCTCAGAAGATATGGAGTATGCAGAAAGAAGCTTTTGATGAGCTTTTTAAGAAGTATCAAGATTTTGATACTAATCCAGCAAATGAGTCATTAGAGAAAGTAAAATATCGTTTAGAACAAGATGATACATATTACTATTTTATTCGAATAAATGACGAAGTTATTGGAGCAGTGAGAGTTGTTGATAAAAATGATAGTAGTATTAAAAAGATCAGTCCCATATTCATACTTCCGAAGTTTCAAAATAATGGATACGGGCAGTTTGCAATGAAATCAGTAGAAGAAATTCATGGTGAACATGGTTGGGAATTAGCTACGGTTTTACAAGAGTCTAGAGATTGTTACTTTTACAAAAAAATGGGATATAGCCGTACAGGAGCACAAACAATAATCAACGAAAAAATGACTATTGTGGGCTATGCAAAATAATAAGTGATTGGAAGAATCATTTGTGATAATTATTGAAACGACGCATGGAAAACTCCTTCATTAGATATGTAAAATCAAAGCGTATGGGGATGGAATACTTGATTAAGTAACTCGAAGAAGGCACTGTAATCCTATAACATAACATTCAACGCTTCGGCCGACTTCGTCGACCTTCGGTCCCGGAAGCAGAATGCGAGGAAGCGATTGCCGGGACACATCCACAATTGTTGGACGTCGTGAATGCGGAACGTTATACGCAACCCTTGCTAGAGTAAATAAAAGGAAAGAGGTACAAAATGAAGCGATCCCATGATGCCTCAGGAATTATCATTATTGATGAGCATAATAGAGTGCTATTGGTTCATCAAACATATGGAAAAAAACAATGGTCTGTACCAGGCGGAGTAGTAGAAGAAGGTGAATCAGTGTGGGATGGTGCAAGAAGAGAACTGAAGGAAGAAGTTAATATTGAAGTCAATGAAATGGATTTATCAGGTATCTATTTTATGCCTCATCGGAATGGATACATTTATACTTTTAAGACAGATGGATATGTTGGTAGCATAGAAGTTGATAATAAAGAAATAGATGAATATGGATTTTTTAATATTGATAATTTACCAAAACCGATTTCAAATTTTACAGTAGAAAGATTGATAGATGCAGTAACGAACAACAAAACCGTATTTAAAGATCAACACATTGATAATTACCTCGTAATAGAATGAATAAAGAACAATATGATAGTCACTTAAGAGGGCAAGGGCAGCATATAACACCATATTCAAGCTTCGGTCCATCCGGCCCTCGGTCCGGCAGAAGTACGATGTTATTCGCAGAGGCATCTCAGTAGCGGGGAAGCATATTCGGCCCGACACATCCGGACCACCTAACCGCATCACGGCGCCCTTCGGGCTTAAGGTGGTGGGACGTCGTGAATACCTGAACGTTATATGAAATCATTGCTTAATATTATTAAGAATATAAAACTATTGAGGGTGTTTTTCTATGAAGTACAGATGGCCATTTGATGATCCAGAGAATGTAGCAACCATTACTACTAAGGACATTATCGAAAGAACTAAACAAATTAAATATGTTAGTCATGATGATGAAGATGGTATGTGGCAATTTCATAGTGGGGAACTAGTAAAAGAAGAAGACGGAAGAATAGTTAGTTTACAAGAAATAATAATAATTGATCCAACCGTTATGGAATTAGTCCATTTACCCTTAGGTTGGATAGCAATTAGAGATAACATTAATGACAAGTGGAAGAGAATAAATAAACAAAAGACATATGAATAAATTAAAGACCTATAAAACTATTAGAAAGAATTCTGTTCAGATTAATCAAAGAAGGCAACGACTCCATATAACAACTTATTCGCGCTGCGGTCCATTCGGCCCTTGATCTGCCAGAAGGATATTCGAGGAAGAGGATTCGGGGCGGATACATCCATTCCCCTAAGATAAGAGCTATCTAAGGGGAATGGACGTCGCGAATACAACAACGTTATGCGAAAGCACTAATAACATATATTTAATGAGAGGTTCTCCAATGAATAATAAAACAATACTTTACTTAGTAAGACATGGACAGACTGAATGGAATGTTTTACATAAGATGCAAGGACACCAGGACTCACCATTAACTGATTATGGAGTAGAGCAAGCTAAATGGCTGGGTGATTCTCTTCGAAATGAAAGTATAGACCTTATTTATTCTAGTTCTAGCTTAAGGGCACGGAGAACTGCAGAGATAATTCGTGGGGAACTCGAAGTCAACATCATTGAATGTGATGAGTTTAGAGAAATAAATCTAGGCGTATGGGAAGGGAAGTCTCAGTCTGAAGTAAGAGAGTTGTATCCTATGGAATTTGATAACTTTTGGAATGACCCAGAAAAGTTTGATTTAATAGGAAGTGAAACTTTCAATGATGTATTTATTCGTGCTAGAGAAAAATTGCGCGAAATAATTACTGCTCATAAAGGAAAAACGATATTAATAGTTACCCATACTGTTGTAGTGAAATTATTAATGGCTTACTTTGATAATCGACGACTAAAAAATATTTGGAAACCTCCATTTATACATCCAGCGAGTCTTTGCAAGGTTGTTATAAATGAGGATGATAACTCGGAAATCATATTAAATGGTGATATAAGTCATTATAAAGAGATACCTACTGAGGGTTAATCAATGATGCCAGGGCAATCGCATAACATCATGTTCAAGCTGCGGGGGTCAAGCCCCCTTGATTCGCCCGAGGTTATAAAGCTGGATTCAGCACAGGCGAATAACCTTGCACCCGACGCTTTGCGCCTCAAGCCTCTCAGGTTCGTGAACACAACGACGTTATCTGACATACTGCTAGAGTGGAGGGATTATAATGAACCAACAATTTATCACGAATATTAGTGATATGGTTTTTATTCAAAGGCAATATATTTTTTCTAAGGCAGATGTAGTTATCTATCATCCAGGTCATTTTCCAGAGTTGAATATTCAAATATTTAATTTATATAAGAACGAAGGATTTAATCATTTATATATACCTGATATACATAATAATTTCTTGGAAGCCAATGAATTTATGTTTCATAAATTAAAGTTACTTGAACTGGGAATTCCAGAGGAAATCATCTATCCGATAACAGGAGAATTTAAGGATGGAAGTGAGGTTGTACTAGGAGCAGTTAAACAATTAACAAGCGAAATGAATAATGTTTTATTAGCCGGAAAAGCATTTTTTTGTAGAAGGTTTTTAATTCTTGCAACATTAAACAATTCGAATAGAATCTTTGATGTATTGCCTTTAATAGATGATCGGGGATTTGACAAAGAAAATTGGTATAAATCAGATAAAGGGAAAGCAAGAGTTTTTAATGAAATTAAAGTGATCAATAATATTTTGAATGGATTAGATTAAGCTGTATGTGGATCGAAGAAGAGCAGTACGTCAGATAACACCAAATTCACGATTCGGGCGTTCGCCCTTGGTTGGAAGAGAAGTAACTCACCAACACATTGATTTCCCTAAGATAAGAGCTATCTAAGGGAAATCAACGTCATGAATCCACGAAACGTTATCTGAAACAAGTGTAAAATCGAGGAGAATGAAGATATGAGTGAGTATTTAACTTCTGAAATAGAATTTGATTATGAAGAACATAAACAAAAAACTATTTTGGAATATTTACAACTGCAACCTCAATATGAAGCTTTTAGTTCGTCATTAAAAAGTATTCTAGAACATTGTCTAGAACAAAGCGGAGTTTATTACCATTCAATAGAGGCGCGTGCAAAATCAATTCAAAGTGTTGGAGAAAAAGCAGTCAGGCCATCTAAAAGTGATCCTAATAGACCGAGGTATACTGAACCAGTAAAAGAGATTACTGATTTAGCAGGGGTATGAATCATCACATTTTTCACAAGTACTCTTCAACAAGTGGATGAGATAATAAAAAGAGAATTTATTGTGTTAGAACGAAGTGACAAAAGCGAATTGCTTGATGAAAAGTTGGGCTACTTGAGTATTCATTATCTTGTAACACTCAATGATACTAGAAATAATTTGCTTGAGTATTCAAGGTTTAATCAGCTAATAGCTGAGATACAAGTTAGAACTATACTGCAACATGCTTGGGCAGAAATTGAACATGACATCCAATATAAATGGGAGGTCTCAATTACAAAATCAATAAGGAGACGTTTTACGGATCTATCAGGCTTACTAGAAATAGCGGATAGAGAATTTCAATCTATTCAAGAAGAAGACGAGAAATCTCGAAATGAATCTCGTGCAAATGTTCGAGAAGGTCGATTAGCAGAAGTAGAGATTACTCCGGATGCGTTAAAGGAATATCTAAATAAAAAGTTCGGAATTGATGGTCGAATGACTGATTTTTCCTATAAATATTTTGCTTCACATCTTCTTGAAATGGGATTTAGTGATTTCAAACAAATAGATGATTGCATTAATGGTCTTGATTCAATTTCTATTAGTAGAACAAATTGGGGTCAGAGACAAGGACAGCTTTCTAGATTCGAAGATGCACTTCTAACTGGAATGGGTGAAAACTTTAAAAGATTGCACCCGTATGCAAAAAGGGAGGACAGAGAAGAGTGGTACTCCTATTGGGAAAGAAGATTGAAGATTTAAGAAGCTTGAAGAAGCTGATATTGAGATTAGTAATTATAATCCTAATGTTTCTTGAGTTATGAAGCATACTCGAAGGTGACACTAGCATCAGATAACATAATATTCACGCTGCGGACTTTCGTCCTGGTTCTGGCATAAGCCAGACACCCAGCATTCGCTGGGTCGTGAATACAGGAACGTTAAGTGAAATTACAAAAGATATTTAGTGATATTTAATAATAAGGATAATCCTTAAAATTTAGTAAAGAGGAGGAAGGTTAATGAGTTATCAAAAGTTTTCCTTAATAACTGGTCAAATAGACATTGTTACTTCTAAAGGTGAATCTAATTATCAAGAGGTTCTGAATGATTTTGATTCAGCAGAATATATTTTTGTGACGACCTATAATATATCTCAGAATAGAGAAGCGTTATTGAATTCGTTAAAAGAAGCAGCTACACATGCAGAAGTCAGAATTGTAACCAATATACCAAATCGTTATGAAAATTATTATGGAGATAAGGTACGTAAAAAAGCGAGTGAAAGTATAAATAATTATACTAAGAAACTTAGTAGCAATGATAACGAAGAATCAATAGGTGCTTTCTTTAACTTTCAAAATCATTCTAAAGTTATTCTTACAAATAACATAGCTTATATTGGTTCCGCTAACTTTTCTGAGCAAAGCAGTAATAATAGAGAAACTGGATTTATAATAAGAGATAGAAGTCTCGTTCAAGTAGTGATAGATAATCTTGTTCCAATAATCTTAGATGAAAGTATCAGATATTATGGGAATTCTTTCGAAGAAAAAAAGCTTGTATTGTCGTTACTTGCTTCTCGACTAGAGTCTGCTTCTATAAAAATTGAAGAGGAATCCTATACGTATGTTGGAAGATTTGAAGAAGTGAAAAATTATAATTACTGGGATCCACAACTTCGCCAAGAATCATTAGAAGATGTGCTAGGGCTTTTAGAAGAAATCGAAGATGAAATATACAGAACCAATGAATTGTATGAAACGGATGAATTTGCAGACTTAATAGATTCAGAATCTATTGAACAAATTAAAATTCTTTTTACAGAAGACGACAATATCTCAGAATTGGCAAAGTTCAGTGAGACAAACTATGCTTCAGATTTGATTGCTGAATGGAATGTCCACAATGAAGATATGGATGAGGCTGCGCAACGAGCCTCAGATCAGACTTCTGAGAGAAAACAAGGGTTAGCGGAAGCTGCACAACAAGATATAGAGAATTTTTTTCTGTATGTTCAAAGAATTCAGAACAGTTTTGAATTAATCATTAAGAAGCTTGAAGAATTACAAGATGAACAAGAAACAAGTATTGATAACACATAATTCGAAAAATGAGTGAGTTGAAATTAAAGTTTAAATTAAGATTGACGAGAAAAACAGTAACTTCACTTAACATAATTTTCACGCTGCGGGCATACGCCTGTGTCCGGCATTTGCCGGACACTCAACTTGCGCTGAGTCGTGAATACAGGACGTTAGACGAAACTGCTTGAAATAATTATTTTTGGGGGAACACACTGATGATTATTCAACAATTCAAATCGCATATTGAAGAGTTATTTGGTCATTTACTCAAAGATTTTAAGGAAAATGATGAGTATGGTTATTGTAATTTTACAACAGCTCATTACAAAAAATTAGGCTGTGCAACAAACATTACTCCAGAGATCGTCTTGCAGGCTGCAGAGAAAAATGTTGATTTAATTGTTACCCACCATGATGCGTGGGATTTTGTTTATGGAATGAAAGAACGATGCGTAGAGTTATTGAAAGAACATAATATTGCGCACTTTTATATTCACTTGCCATTGGATTATGCTGAGTTTGGTACATGTAATTCATTGCTTCGATTATTAGGTGCTAGTAATATTATTCAACAATCTCACCATGTCGAAGGTCAAAGTACGATAGGAATTGGGGAGTTTGGTACTTCTATAATGATAGAAGAGCTAGTAGGAGTAATGGAGAATTTATTAGGTGAAAGAGTTTATTTCCAACGAAATAACAATAAAGTAATTAGAAGAATAGGTATGATAACAGGGGCAGGAAATGGAACGAACCAATTAAGGGAAGCTTTGAATAGAAATTGTGATGTTTATATAACTGGTGAAAAAACATTATACACCGTTCAATATGCCAGATTCATAAATATGAATCTAATTATTGGGAGTCATACATTTACCGAGATATTCGGAGTAAGATCACTTGCTCACAAGGTTCAAGAAAAATTCCAAAATGTAGTAGTTATACAGTTAAACGAAGAACATCATGAAACAATGGAATAATTTATAGAAGTGCTGTTGATTGTTAATTCGAGGAGAAGCAGCATCGCCTAACACGTATCGGGGCATCTGCCCCTCGGTCACTGAGATGCATTTGAGAGAGAAGATCATTTAAGTGACAACCCTGCGAACCTAAGTCTATCGACCCGTTGCGCTGCGCACCACTTAAGGTTCTCGGGTTCGTGAACACAGCAACGTTATGCGAAAGTACTGCAGAAATTGAAATGAGGAAAATATAAACCATGAGTATATCTCGAATTATTAATCAAATTAGAAACCACAATGACTGTATTGTCCTTCCTCCATCCGGACTACCGATTATTAGAAAAGGCTTAATGATACCAAAACAAGTGATTGACTTTTATTCTGTTTGTGGTGGTCTTATTTTGTTTAAGAGCTCTGATAATTGTATTGAGATTTTACCACCAACGGATGTATTACCTTCGAACAAAGTAATTCTAAGTGAAGAAACTTACAACGAATTATTGTTGGAAGATGAATTAGATATTTCAATGAATTGGTACACTATTGGGAAATATGACTATAATGAATATATTTCAATTGATTTTAGTACAGATCTAAATCGGGCTGGACGTTGTTATGATAGTTTTCATGAAACACATGGGATATCTGGAAGTAACCAAATCATTTCAAAATCACTTGAAGAATTAATTGAGAGGGCGTTTATAAATAACGGAGAGTATCCTTATTTTTGGTTAAGAGATGATTTTGAATCCATTGGAGATGCATATGAAGATTATTGAATTTAACCTCAAGTAGGCAGTACCTTCACATAACATCATATTCGTGCATTCGGCCATTCGGCCTTCGGTCCGGCAGAGGCATTTCGAGGGAGTTGAAGCAGCCGGACAACCCTGCACTGGCTAAGTCCGTCGGACCCGCGCTTACGCGCTTAAGCCAGTGAGGGTTCGTGAATACAAACGTTATAAGAAATCCCCGCAAACAATTAAACAAAATAATTACATGAGGTGCTGGAAGATGAACGAATTTAAGATTAATTATGTACCTCAGCCAGATTTTTCATCTTGTGATGAGGCATGCTTAGCAATGATAGCACAAATTTCTATTGAAGAAGCAATGGCTGCAATGAGAGGAAAGAAAAGTTCAGGAAGTTCAGTTTTTTATAAAGCTCTAAAAAGGTATAAGATTGATTACTTGAGTTGGCGTGATATTGATACGATTGATGAACTTCCACCACTTTGCGTATTACTTGTTAAGTTTCCAACATATACACATAGTGTGCTTTACTGCAACGGAACTTTTTATGATCCGGAATTTGGCGTATTTGAATTGAAATATGAACCTAATGGGGAAATTACGCATTTTATGGAGCTCTACATTGATGAAACCTATAAGAACAAAGAAATAAATGTGAAGATTCCACAGGATTTCAAAGAAGCATTTGAGAAAGATGAAGTAGCAAACAAACTTTTTCAGAACTTATCGTATCCTGAAAAATCAAAATTTATAAATGGGATAAGCCACTTTAAGAACCCAAAGACAAGAAAAAAGAATATTGAGATGAGAATGACAGAACTTAAGAAGTAAGTGGGATCAGCTTCGAAGGCGGAGACATCTTATAGCACCATATCTACGCTGCGGGCTTTGCTCTTGGTTCGCGAGAAGTGATATGCAGAGAAGTTGATTCATCTTACAACCCTGCGAGGCTAAGTCCGTCGGACCCAGTCGCTGGCGCTCCTTTAAACCTCTTGGGTTCGCAGATTCTGAAACGTTATCTGAAAGGAAGGCTAATTATATTAAAACCATATTTAAAATCAGAGATCAAAGTCGTTATAAGAACGCTTGTACGCAGAGGTAAATAAAGGTAAAATATAACTACAATTGAATCTTGGGTGGGCATGGTTTCCCTTCGGAAGGAGGTGAAGCCATGGAAGTGAAAGACGCAATAACGATCATGCTCCTATTTGGAACATTCATACTTGCTCTTTTAACATACATCAATAATAACAACAAGAGAAAGTAAAAACCCACCCGAGATTAGTAGCCAAAGGTGGGTTTAGTTCCTAGATGACTTGAAGGGAATATACCATCCAAGCCAATTGTTTAGACCAAGTGTTAGCGCACTTGGTCTTTATTAAATATATATTACCATAATTGAAAAAATGTATCAAAGAATTAAATGAAGACATTGTGTAAAGACATAAAAAAAAGCAAGTTGCTCAAAGAGGGCATTCCCATCAGATAACACAGTATCTACGCTTTCGGGCTACGTCCCTTGGTTCGCAAGAAGAGGTAAGCATAGAAGTGAAATCAGCTCACAACTCTGCGAAACTAAGTACGTTGGGACTATTTGCTGTCGCTCCTTTAAGCCTCTCGGGTTCGAAGATGCCAAAACGTTATACGCAAGTTCGTTAAACCTTTATGAAATATCTAAATTTTCAATATCGATTTTCAACTCATATTTATAGAGGAAGTCGACACCCAATATTACATCGAAATCATAAGGTTCTTTGGTAAGTCCTAGTTGGATAGTAAATTCTTTAAGCAGAATGCTATCAATAGAGAGGTCTGAGACAATCTATTGGTAACACAACTCACTTTAGCCACCTATTCCATCCATCCGAACCGACTTTCCGTTGATAAAGTCTATATACAGGCCAATAGGTTCAACAAGATCAGTATCAAAGATAGTTGTGGAGCATCCAGTATCTAGTAAGACATTATTGAGAAGCGTTGATTTATTCTTGTAAGATAGAGGAAGAGAGACAATAGGCAGTCCATTTACAAGATGTATTTTCATCTAAGCCCTCTAATTCCTGTAAAGGGTTGCTCAATGACTTCAATGAATTCATTTCCAGTGTGGAATATATAGAGTTCCCTAACAGGCTCTGACAAATGAAGTTCTTTATAAGAGGCCCATGCATGTTTAGGGTCGTCATATTCAGAAACAACTGACATTTCTTCAATAATTCTTTTGTTATTATTAGAATGAGTGGTAAGTGCTTCAACTAATACCCAACGATTAGGATGGATCTTACGGATATGACTCCATTTCATACATAAACACCTCCGAAAAGACTTATAAATTAATTGTACAACTCCATGTAAGAACAAGCAATGATAGTGAGTTCGGAGAAGAACGAATCGCGTGTAATACCGTTTTCCTGCTGAGTCGCATTCGCTCCTTGTTCGGCCCGAAGCTATCCAAAAGGAGATCCTCAGGCAGACAACCATGCGAGGCTAAGTCCGTTGGACCCGTTCGCATGCGCTCCCTTAAGCCTCTCGGGTTCGTAGATACAGAAACGTTAGGTGAAATTAATGCTAATACAAATATGTGAGGAGATTCAAGATGATTAATGTCATACGTACAAGTCAGGCAGTATTGTTATTCCCACTTACAATATTTCAACAAGTTAAAGAGAACAAAGACATAAAAAGAATTAATCCTTTAGGTAGATTTTATCAGATAGGCAATCATACATTACATGTAAATGTCCAAGGGGATGGGAAGCATACTGTAGTTTTCGACTCTGGTTTGGGAAGTTTCTCGTTAGATTGGACACATATTCAACATGACTTAATTACTGATGCTGTTACTGTTTCATATGATAGAGCTGGCTATGGATGGAGTCAACGTGTTAATCGGAATACCACAAGTAAAGAATGTGTTGGAGATTTACGACAATTACTTCGGGAGGCTGGACTAAAACCTCCTTATTTGTTGGTGGGTCATTCGTTTGGCGGATTAAATATGCGACTTTATGCACAAATGTATCCTGATGAAGTTTCTGGATTGATACTCATTGATCCAACTAGTGAGTATCGATTTTTACCTGAATATACAGACAGTGAAAGACGTAGTCAGTATTTTGGAGCACTCAGACTATATAAATTGGGATACGCACTATCGATTATCGGAATGACTAGAATGTTCAAAAGACCGGTGTGGAATCGGTATCTATCCAAAAACTATATTGCATTAGGTTTCAGAAAAAGTGCTTACGAAGCAATATATAAGGGATATAAGAATATTGAGGTTAGTTGCAGGGAAGTTGCTACGCAGAATCTAGTCGATAGAATTCCAGTGACGATATTATCTGCGGGTAAGATGAATGATTCGTGGAAGAACGATCAGAAAAAACTAGCTAAATTGTTTTCAAATAGCAGGCATATTTATATTGAGGATTCTTATCATAATATTCATTTCGAACGACCAGATACTGTATCAAATGCAATTAGAGAAATGATTGATTTGTTGGTAATCAGAGAGGGCATTAACTTCACCTAAACACCGTATTCACGCTGTGGGTTCGCCCCTTGGTTGTAAGATGTATAATCATGGAAGAAGCTCAGACAACAAACGACCTAGCCTAAGATAAGAGCTATCTACGGCTGGGGCGTACCATGAATACACGAACGTTATCGGAAAATTGCCTGAATTTATAACTGGGGGGTTGTTCATGGAAGCAGATGGTAAAAACAAACTGCCTCGTCAATTTGAAAGCTTAATCACAAATGATGATAAAGTAGCTTTTCGTTGGGAGAATGTTGCTCAAACCTTCTATATACAAAGTGAGAATGGGAAGAGTAGATATTTAAAGATACAACCAGCGGGTTTAGCAGAGTCACTTGAAAGACAAGCGAAAAAACTAATATGGTGTAAGAATAAGATACCTATACCGGAAGTTATTGATTTTGGAGTATTAGAAGATTATGAATATCTGCTGACATTAGAGTTGCCTGGATTTGATGCAGCTAGTGAGTTCGCTAAGCACAATGTGAAAGAACTGGTTGTGTTAATTGCTCACGGACTTCGAACCATTCATGATGTTTCAATTGAAGATTGTCCTTTTGATAATTCAATTAATCAGCTAATAAAGATTATCAAGACCAATCATGAACAAGGATTAATGAATTCTAAAGATATTTACAATATTTTTGGGAAAACCAATATTATTGGAGTGATTAACGAGTTAGAATTCTACTTTAGCTCTTCGAAGGAAGATCTGGTTTTTACCCATGGTGATTATAGCATGCCAAATATATTAATTAATAATGCAACTATCAGTGGATATATAGACCTTGGAAATTGTGGGATTGCCGATCGTTATTATGATTTAGCAGTAGTAGAGAAGAGTATTATAAGAAATTATGGTATTGAATATGTTGAATTGTTTTTTAATAGCTATGGGGTAAGCAAGGTCGATAAACAAAGGATACAAAACTATAAGATCGTTGAACAATTAGTTTGGGCGTAAACAATGAAGAGTCAACTTCCGATAACACAAAATTCACGCATTGATCTATCCGGCCCTCGGGCGGAAGAGGGATTTCGGGGGAAGAGGAAGCAGACCGGACAACTCTGGCACTGGCTAAGTCCGTCGGACCCGGGGCTAGCGCTTCTTAAGCCAGGTGAGGGATCGTGAATACAAAGACGTTATCGGAAATTCCCGAATTTCTATAAGGACGTGGAGATATGGTACAACGATGTATAATGATTTTTCCGAAATTTCAGAACAATAATTTAATTGAAGAAATTAGAAAACAACACGATCCTTTATACCAATTAGTCGATCCTCATGTAACACTTGTATTTCCGTTCCATAGTGACTTCTCTAAGGACCAATTAAGAGAACATATTGTGAGTGCATTAAAAGACATAAATACATTTTATTTAAAGATATACGGCGTTAGTGGAGGGAGTGGAGGATATCTCTTTTTGAATGTAATAGAAGGTAAAGATGAATTAAGTGAGATACATAACAGACTTTATACAGGGATGTTAGAGCAATACAAACCGGATTTTTTATATAATACAGATTACATACCACATATGACTATAGGGCGTATAGCTGACAAAGAAGAATTAGAGAGATTGATAGAGCATTACAAGACAATGAATGAAACATTTGAAGAACTTATTAAAGAAATAAGTGTGGAAATTATAGGTGATGATGAAGAATCAATAATAGAAATGACAATAGAAATAAATTAACTATGATACTCAATTCAATATAGCTGGGAACAATCGATAACAACGTATTCACACCTCGTCGCTAAGGCTCCTTGATTCTCCTGAAGCTGAAGAACCTGGGGGTGAAATCATGCGAATAACCTCTACGAGACTAAGTCTTCGACCCGGCGCTGACACGCCTTAAGTCTCTCGGGTTCGTGAATACAACAACGTTATGTGAAATCCCTGAAGAGATTGGAGAGAAGATATGGAATATTTTGATATTCTTATTCAAAATCAAGAAACTATACAAAATAAAATAGAACAACAGTTAAAAGAATTTCAAGTGGAGACAGTTGGCACTGGCTATATTGATCTTATTACTTCACTTAAGTTTGTAAGGCCGTTGATTGATCAATTTACAAATCTAGGAGTGATTGTTTACGCAGTATCCTGGTGGTGTCATTGTACAGATGCTTCAAGAAATGAGTTGGGGTGTCCGCACGGGTTAAGAGGACCTGAAAGTTCTTATCATGAAGGATGGTTCAGCGAAACTGATTTTTATTTCGGGATAGAGAATGAAGAATATGAAAACTTGAAATATAACGATTCAAATGATGAAATTACTAAAGTCAATAATAAAGTAATTCAATATATTGAAGAAGATTTTCCTAGCAACTCCTTTTACACTGAATGTTTAACTCCATCACTATGTCTACTTGTTCCTGAAGAATGGAAGAGAATTAATAATTTTCTTTAGTAATGCTACGGGGTCAGGGACATCACATAACAATGAATTCTCGCTGTGTTCCATCAAGCTGTCCCTTGGTCACCAAGAGGTGTTTCGGAGAAGTGGATTCAGGTGAAAACGACTACCGCATCGCGGCCGTTCCCTTAGGTCACTTAAGTCAATGAGGTTTCGTAAATATGAAAACGTTAGTTGAAACGATCGAAGAATGATTAAAAGGAGAGCAACCAATGAAAAAATTGAAGATAATTCTAGTTCCTTTATTCTTGATCATCTTATTTGGATGCAGTAATAATCTAATTAGTGAAAATTCAAAAAAAGAATATAGCAAAGCAGAACGTTTTATTACCGATAAGGGCTATTTAATAACTAGTAATGAAGGACTTGTTTCTGAATATTTATTAGATAAAAAGCTACTGACGGAAATGCCTTATTTACAATATTGGAGTGTTCAAAGCGTTGATCCTCTCTCTTATGTAGGTAAGAGAATAACTACAAGTAAGTTCATTGTTAAAAACCACCCCTTAGATAACGAGAATGATAATAGAAATAAACAAACCATTATTTTTCTGATGGAAGCAGACAATGAGGTTGTAGGAGGTTATAGTTTTCCTGATTACGATGAATTAAATAAGGGCTGGGTTTACACAATTGATGGAAAAACACTCGAAGAGTTTACTGGAATATCTTATCCAAAATGGTCAAATGAATGGAATTTAAAATATAAATAATATCTTGAAAGTATCACAAATTTGCATCGCCTAACAAAGCATTCTTGCTTCATCACTGACGCTCCTTGGTCGTCAGATGTATAATTATAGGGAGAATCAGACGATGACCTGTTCCCGTTGGTCACTTAAGCTGCTTGAACGTCAGGGATGCCAATCTTTTATAGGAAATCAGCTACAATCCATGAAAACAAAATATTTATATTTAAGGAGCTTGTATATGATCTCTACCTTCGTTCGACGCATTCAAGAAGTTTACCCAAACTTACATATTCAAGATGTTAAACAAAATGAGATCGGACAGAATAATAACGTATTTATTCTTAATGAATCTCTCGTTTTTAGGTTTCCTAAGTATAAGGAAGGATTAGAGAAATTAAAGCGAGAAACCGAGATGTTAGAAACTATTTGTAAGACTGTAACAATGCAGATTCCATATCCAGCCTATAAATCTTTTAATGAGATGGAGGTAGGTAAGGCTTTCATGGGCTATAAGCTGATTGAAGGAGCTCCTTTTTGGAAGGAAGAATTATTAACCATCAAAAGCCAAGACCTATTGGATACGATTGCCTCACAACTTGTTACTTTTCTTATTGAACTCCATTCTATGGAAATACCGAAAGCAGTTGTTATTCAAAAACAACATGAAAGTGTACATAGAATTATAGAAAATCTGTTTATTAGAATAAGAGAGAAACTCTTTCCATTTATGCGTGTAGATGCGCAAAAAAAAGTAGTAGATAACTTTTATACATTTTTAAATAATACGCATAATCATAATTTAGAGAAAACCTATATTCATGGAGACTTTGGAGCAGGCAATATTATATGGAATCGAAAAGAAAACAGAATAGAAGGAGTTATTGACTTCGGAGGATCAGGACTTGGGGATCCAGCATATGATTTCGCAGGAATTCTCTCCAGTTACGGAAAAGAGTTCTTTGAAATATGTACTAATCTGTATCCGGGAGGAAAACAAATTTCAGAACGAGTTCACTTTTATAGAAGCACCTTTGCTTTACAGGAAGCTTTACATGGGATAGATCATAATGACCAAGAAGCTTTTAAGAACGGAATTAAGGAATTTAGATAGTTCAAAGAGGGCTGACAACCTATAACAAAGTATCACGCTTCGGACCGTTCGGTCCTTGGTCTGCAAGAAGCGACTCTGAGAAGTGAACCAGCAGACACTCCTGCTAGGCTAAGTGCTGCGCACCCAGTCGCTGACGCTCCTTTAAGCCTCTCGGACTCGTGAATACAAGAACGTTATCCGAAAGGGCTGCTAATGTATTAAATCTATATTTAGAATCGAAATCCATATACATAATAAGAACGCTTGTACGTAGATAGAAATAAAGGTAAAATATAACTACAATTGAATCTTGGGTGGTCATGGTTTCCCTTCGAAAGGAGGTGAAGCCATGGAAGTGAAAGATGCACTAACGATTATGTTCCTATTTGGATCATTCATTCTTGCACTTTTAACTTACATTAATAATAACAACAAGAGAAAGTAAAAACCCACCCTAAGGTTGACCGCCGAAGGTGGGTTTCCGATCTTAAATGACTAAGAAGGGATCACCCATCCAAGCCAATTGTATGGACCAAGTGTTAGCGCACTTGGTCTTTATTAAATATATAATACCATACTTGAAAAGATGTATCAAAGAACTAATTGAGTTAGAAATCTTTGTTAAACAGACATACAGACTGATATTGAAGAGTTATTCGAAGATGGCATCCCCATCAGATAACATCATATCTATGCTGCGGGCCGTTCGGCCCTTGGTTCGCAAGAAGTGAAAGCGAAGAAGTAGATACAGCTCACAACCCTACGAGGCTAAGTCTATCGGACTCGGCGCTTGCGCGCCTTAAGCTTCTTGGGTTCGTAGATACAAGGAAGTTATGTGAAATCAGTCAAGTGCATAATGTAAACCTAAAACTAGAAGGAGTGATCACTTGATAATTATGATTAACGGTTCATTTGGATCCGGCAAGACGTCGACTTCTCAAAAGCTGCAGCCTCTAATACCTAATAGTATGATTTATGATCCTGAAGAAATTGGATATATGTTGAGAAAAATCATAACAGAAGACATCTACTTTGAAGAAGAACGGACTGATGATTTTCAGGATATAGAACTATGGAGAATACTTGTAGTACAGACAGCTCGAGAATTAATAAATAGGTATAAGAAACATCTTATTGTTCCAATGACAATATATAAGTCAGTAAACTTCAATTACATATTAAATGGATTTAGAAGTATTGATCGAGATACTTTTCATTTTTGCCTCGTAGCATCTGAAGAGACGATCAAAAAACGAATTGAAGAACGGGGAGACAAATTTGATGTTTGGTATCAGAAGCAAACAAACGCGGGTGTAATTGCGTTTAATGATATTAAATTTCAAGAACATATTGACACAGATAATAAAGAAACAGAAGAAGTTATAAGAATAATTCTAAGGAAGATTTCAAAAATCAATGTGTAAGTAATTCAACAAAGTGACTGACTACACATAACAATGTGTTTGCGAATCGATATGCCCTCGGTTCGGCAGAAGTTAGAGGTGAATTCATAGAGGCAAATTCAACAGCAGGAAATGGAATCAGCCGGACACATCCAGCTCCCTAACCGAATCGCAGCGATCTTCGGACTTAAGGGGGTTGGACGTCGTGAATACAAGAACGTTATGTGAAATAACCAAGTGATACATACATTAAACCAAAGGAGATTTACAATGACTAACCTTAATGGGGGTTCACTGTTGGTTGGGGAACGCTTGTTTTAATTAATGCAGGATTAGCTCAAGGTAAAAATAGAAGCGGACTGAATTGGTTTATTTGGTTTCTAATTTCACTATTAATTGGTCCTTCAGCAACGCTATTTATTTTTGTGTGGTCTAAGAGATAGACAAGATCAATCAGAGTATCAGTTTGTTAGCTGTATTTCGAAGATCAGATTTGAAAATTGGTTTCAAACTCGTATCTAAAGATCTGGATAATAGAAGTCAGAATAAAAGATTAAATTGCAACTCAGGTTAAAGTTCGTTATTTAAACAGATATAAAGCTTGTAAGTTATTTCAAGGAGTCGATCTCACCACATAAACCAGCTAATCAAAGTCAAGCATATCTGCCAAAATAATCAGACAGCTAAAGGCTAGACATACTTAAATAAACCTGCCCGAAAGAGAAGGAGATAATGAAATATAAATTCCAGTTTTAAAGTTAATCAGCTAGAAAATCTACCAGAATTCCACATACCAAAAAATAATGAGCAAAAGCTTGTGAGAAGCAGCCACAATTGTGACTTTTGCAGGACCATGAATCTGCTTGGAAATGGCTGATACAGTAGCTTGATACAAGGCAGTTCGAAGGTAAGAAGAGGGAACCTTTTCATATCTCCTTAGCAATTTCGAGTAGTTGCTGAAGCTTGGATTCGTTCCTAACACGACCACGACGGTTGGAGAGAAGCAGCTCGAAATACGAAATAGAAGAATACTTTTCGTAAGCATTTTAAAATAAACTCATGGTTGTCGTATGCACCTAGAATGAAGATATCTTATGGAGCGATAAGTCAATAACAGGTATCTAGAAGTAGCGGATGGCATCAGCTAAGGAAACGCGAGAAATTAAGGCTAAGTGATTCTCCATAGAGAGGTAATCTAACAACTTTGTGGAATAAATATTTAGACATATCATCCAAGCATGAATACATACTGACATATCTTGTAAAGGAGGCATTTTTGTCTTGGACTGCCAGCAAAAGTGAGCCCTTAACAATAAACAAGTTAGAAATGGAGGGGTATGATGTTCTATTCGTCATAAAAAAGCAAATCTTCAACAACATTTTTATTAGTAAAGGTTTAAAAAAACAAAATCCAAATATGGGATACTCTAAAACGAGATTTTAGGGGTTGCCTTAAGAAAAGGAGCAAAAAACTACGATGAAAGTTGACAAACTCTTAATCCACGTTTCTCGCTACCTCTCAGTCATCATACTGTTCTCCGTATTCGCGTTTGACCCTGTCCCGGCCGCCGCGGTCGGAGGCGAACGGACACTTGTCTGGAATGGCGACGCTGACAAAGCTGTATCCCTTAAAGTCGAAGGTGATGCGAATTTAACTCGCGTCAACGCTTCTGGAGCGAAGATCACATCTAACGCCCATAGCAATGATTTCCCAGGCATCTATTTCATTTATGATGCAAAAAAGAAGGACAAAGGCTATTTGAAAGTCGATGCCGAAGTATTTAAGAAATTTTCTAGCTTCACAGTAACCACAAAAGAAGGAAATGCCTACACAGATTACTTAATTGCTCCTGTATTTGGTCAGAAAAAAACCAACGACGATTGCTATGTTTTTTTCCTTGAAAACGTAGCGTCCGGCAGAAATATCAACATGGTTTTCATCGATGACGCTATCCTGATTCCTCTTGAGAGCGTCCCGTATCCTGAAATTATGGTTGAGCTGAACGACCTCATTGCACAAGCTGAAACTTTAAAAGCTGGCAACGAGGAATTCCCGCTACAGATTAGCTATACCGATGACGGATCTGATGTGAACAAAGCTTTCCCCTGGGTGTACGCCGACGAACTCGAAGGTCTTGATAACGTGCTTGAGTTCGCGCGCAATGCACTCATTCCCTGGGCAGGCGAAGCCATAGCCAGCCTCGAAGACGCCATAGCCAATTTTAAAGGAAAGATCAAAGCGGACGGTTCAGATCCCTATTTCCGTCTTGATCCGGGTCTGGGTAGAATACCTATAGATATCACGGCGCCTACCAATGCCTGGACCTCAAGAACCCCGCTTGACAATCGTGTTCCCGCCAACTTTGCTGGTGGCACATACGCAATGATTCCATATCCATTTGCAGATTCCGAAGGCAAAGCTGATGTACTCCAGATCAATTACGCCCATAACGGAGCAAGCGTGTTCGGCGGAATCAGCATTCAATCTCCGTTGTCCCAGACTGTAAATGTCCCTACAGGCTCAACTATTGAGTTTGATGTGTACTACCCCAAGAGCGCGCAGGGCAAATACATGAGGTGGAGAGTCAGAAATACCAACTCTGACCTGGATAGCTACCTTAGGGGTTACCAGTACGATAATCTTAACCCTGACTGGGTTGGCAGCTACAACGGTGAAACCTGGTTGAGGGATCACCACAGCATAAGCGCCTCAACAGGCATTTCTTCGGACTTCATTCTTGAGCTCCATGGCGAGACAAGTCGTCCCGCAGAAACTGGCATGCTTCTTGTCGCCAACATAAAAATAACCACACCCGATCCCAATGGCATTGCGCTTCCTAACGTAGTCAACAGGGAAAACGAGAGTGTCGTAGCGCCTTTAAAGAGTGTATACAGCAGGGAAAATGATCTGTTCATGGTCGGCGCAATCGGAACCGGATCAGTAACCGGAACCAGAGCCAATCACTATGAGATCTTTGTCGACGGCAACAATCTTAAGGCCGATAGCACGCATCCCCGCGGTCCGAACTGGCTAAGAAGCGTTAATGGCGCTACCCTGAGCGGTGCATCCACCCTACCTGGCATAGGTGAATACAGTTTCCCTACCAACTCTTATCAAGCAATCAGGGATTCTGGTACTCCCGGACAGTACAAATCTCACGCTCATGTGTTGGCATGGTACAACCAAGCCCCAGCTTGGATGAGACAGATTATTCCCGCGAACCTTCCATCCGGATATAACGGCACAACTGATTTCTATGGATTGGGAAACGGCGTTACAGCCCAAGTTGAGGTAGACAAAGAAATGGCCAGAAGAGTGCAGTTTAACCACACAATGTATGTGATGCGGCACTTCCTGACGAGTGATGTGAAGTATGGCTCAAGCGTATCCCGTGGAGTAATTCCCTTCAATTCATGGGACGTTCTCAACGAAGAGATCCACGAAAGCCGTCACAGCGAACTCATCCCGGCCGATGTGAACAACTGGAGGACGAGTCTCAAACACACGAACTGGCTTGTTGCAATGTCGGATGAACTAATTGGCGGTGATATCACCGAGCATTATATTTACTTACTTTTCAAATATGCGCACATCGCAGCCCCTAACAACCAGATGGCGGCGGCTTATAAAGCCAACTATGCTGACCTTCCCGAGTATATGAAGCTCGACGGACATGATGATGATGGCAGTATTGACGCCTATATCGTAGACAATCCTCCGAAACTAACCTACAACGATTACGGCATTGCTTCCCGCAGCAAGGCGAGGACTGTATTCAACATGGTTCGCGAACTGAACACCGCATGGCTCTCCGATCCGCTGTATGACGGAAGACCCCTTATCGAAGACATCGGTATTCAGGGACACGATTCGATTGGAAAGACACTTGCAAGCGATAACCAATATGCCATGGCCCTCTATGCTTCTCTCGTTGACCAAGGACTTCTTTCTGGCATATCTTTCTCAGAATTTGACCTTAAGGTACCGACCAATGCTCCCGGTGGCGGTGCGACCGCTCCTGAGGTGCTAAATGTCAGACAGTCAGACGCCCTTGGTTATGAGTACGCGTTAATGTACAAACTGTTCACCAAGTTCGCCCCTTACATCGATCACATCATCAGCTGGGGCGTATCCGGTTCAGGATGGCAGGGAAGCTATGTATTGTTTGACAGTCAGAGCAATGCCAATGCTGGTTACTACGGCGCCATGAATCCGGACAGATTTATTCTTGGACATTCATACCTAGATGATTACTTTGAAGGCGAATACGAGAAACTCCAGGACAGCTATGAAATTGACCTAGGAGATCTTGGAATCTATACACGCTGATTATAATCTTGCAAACAACCTCCAATTCCACCTATGATAAAGTGGAGATGGAGGTTGTTTTTACATACGAAATTAGTGATATATAAGATCGAGAGGGAAGACAAGGAGTGATGCTCGATTAATATTTGAAGTATGGGCATAGAAGAATAAATATGAATATGTTATTAATTTTATCATTCACTAACCAACTAGGGATTTCGAGGATGCTGTTACATTCGATAACACAGTATTAACGCTTGGGTGCACACGCACCTCGGTCTGCCCGAGGCAATTTGAAGAAGTAGGTACAGGCGGACACACCTGCGAGACTAACTGCGCAAGCGCAGCCGGGGACTTCTCGGCGTCGCGTATACAAGAACGTTAGAGGAAATCTGGGTAAAGCATTAAAACAGAAAATCTCAACAAAGAAATCTTAATAAAAGGGACGGATTATTTTGGACTTGAGCCAAAGAAAGCATTGGAATGAAAATCATAAGAAACTAACCAATATTATTCTAAAACCAAGTGAACATCAGAATTCAAAAGAACTTTTCTTGAGTCAACATAGTCTGTTACATTCATCAAAAATAAGTAACTCACCAGTTGCTACGCTTGAAGATGATTTACTAAAAGATTTACTGGAGGAATCATACCGTAAGTATCCTATTAAAGCACCCGATACACGAAACTCTATTGTATGGCATGTGTGGCATGTTACACGTATTGAAGATATGACAATGAATATTCTCGTAGCTGAAGGTGATCAAGTATTACATACCGATAATTGGGCTAAGAAACTTAACGTAGATTATCCGCATTCAGGAAACGAAATGACAGAAATTGAAATTGCTGATCTAAGTGAGAATATTGATATTAATGCATTATTGGAATATAGAAACGAAGTAGGACAAAAAACTCGAGAAATTGTATCAAATTTATTACCAGGTGAATTTAGAAACAAAGTAGAGACAAGAAAAATTAATATTCTTAAAGAGCAAAATGCAGTAAAGGAAGAAGCCTCTTGGCTGCTTGAATATTGGGGGAATAAGACTACAGCTGGATTAATACTTATGCCTGCGACAAGGCATATATTTCTACATTTGAATAAATCGATCAGAATCAAACAAAGAATTCAAAATAATTAGGGGTATCAGAATTTTGAAGAGAGGTTTACTTCCTATAACAACATATTCTCACATCGATTATTTACCCTCGGTCCGGCTTACGTCGAGTCGAGAATACAATAACGTTAACTGAAATTCGTAAAAACATGAGGGAGATGAACCAATGATATTAAAAGAATTTGATTTGGATCTGCCTTACATTAAAGAAGATGCTGAGGACTATGAGCAAAGTTGGAAGCCTAAGCGGCTTCAGTTTAGAAATGAATGCCGCTGTATAGCTTCGATGATGGAAAGATATTTCAAAAATTACCGGTACAAGACTTCATTTTCTTGGAAGCTGATGATTGAATGTTATTCAGATATTAACAAATCGCGAAAAAAGTTTGTTAAATCTGAAGTATACGAAGTTAGCATGGAGTTTGATATTTCTAGATATTTCAATTTGGCATCAGAAGAAAAGAAATGGATGATTTTTAACGTATTGAAAGAAGGGGCTTTTGAAGTACTTAAAGAAGAGGAATGGAATAGTGAACCGTTCATAGAAGTATTTTCGAAAATGGAAAACGATAATCTATTAAACATGTATCAATATGGTAAAGCAGTGTATAATCCCAAGCGTAATTTAAAGGCAATGGTTATATGTGAGCATGGAATAAGCGAGATTAAAATATATTTATGTATAACAGACAAAAGTGGTAAAGAGATTGCAAGAAAACTTGTAATCAAAGAAGTACCAAATGAATGGAAGTTTCATATTCATTTAGGTAAACTACAATGGATTTCTGAGAAAGAAGTAGCTTTAAAAAACAAAAACGGAATAATAGTAGGAACTTTGCAGGGAACTCAGTGAAGCCAACGAACATTAGTTAACAATAAACAATTTAAAGGGAGGTAGCACAGGATGAGTTTTAAAGAGAAATTCAAAGTCTTTCCGACTTTAAAAACTGAAAGACTAACACTTCGAGAACTCTCACAAGAGGATGTTAATGCATTTCAAATTATTAATTCTGATAGTGATGTGTTGAGATTCATGGCAATTGAAGGACAAGGAATGACGATTGAGGAGACTTCTAAATGGATAGATACTATGAATTCAAGATTTTATAAACATAGAAGTGCATTTGTTTGGGCAATAGCACTAAATAATAGCGATCGTGCAATAGGTTACATTGAGTGTACAAATTTTGTTAGAAGTTCGATGACTGATATAGCTTACTATCTTTCAAAGGATTACTGGAATCAAGGAATTATGAGCGAAGCAATTAAGGAAGTTATTAAGTTCGGATTTAATTTTGTTGGATTTCATAGAATACAAGCAACAGTTGCCGTTGAGAATAAAGCTTCTATTAGAACATTAATCAAATTAGGATTTACAAATGAAGGTGTATTACGTAAATATATGCTAGGTAAGGAATTTAGAGATGTAGCTATGCTTTCGATTTTAAGTAAAGATATAGATTTTTGAACGTATTTCGAAGAAGCCGGGGGGGTCGTGAATGCAAGAACATTATGCGAAAATTCAGAAATGCAAGTGAAAGGGAATTTCAAATTAAAAAGAGTGCTTTACCTGCTCGTAAAAAGGAGAAACGGATGGATTATATCAAATGGATAAGAAGTAAGGTAGGCAGTGAAATGATCATTCTTAACTTTGCAGGAGCAATTATTGTGAACGAAGCGGGACAAATATTGCTGCAACGTAGAAGAGATAAAAATGCTTGGGGCTTTCCAGGAGGAGCTATGGAATTAGGCGAATCTGCTGAAGAGACGGCTAGCCGTGAAGTGAAGGAAGAAACGGGATTAACAATCCATATTGATAAGCTCATAGGCGTGTATACCAAATATTTTGACGAGTATCCAAATGGAGATCAGGCACAAACGATTTCATTTTTTTATCAGGGAAGCATTTCCAATGGAGAACTGATTAGTAGTAATGAAGAAAGTATAGAGCTTCAATTCTTTAATCCTGATGAAATGCCTGATTTAGTCAATCAGCAACATACTGATGCTTTTAATGATTTCAGGGCTCAACGAGTCGGAGTATTTAGATAAAGCAAAGACTTAGACCTGAAGGCTGATTCGAAGACAACTGATCTATCATATAACAATAGATTCACGCTGCGGACATTTATCCTGGGTCCGACATTCGCCGGACACCCCAGCATGAGCTTGGTCGAGAATACAGAAACGTTATACGAAAGACTCTTAAGAGCGAGGAAAACAAATGACAAATTTATTTTTAAACCATTTTTATAATAGCATTAGTTTGGAATCATCATTGGATTTAAAAGACATCCAAGAGATTGATTCAAAACTAGGATTTATTTTACCTAATGATTATAAAGAGATAGTCAAAGTGTTGAATGGTTTTGAAGGAACAATTTCAAATTCTTACATTGTATTTTGGTCGGTTAATGAAGTGATTGAACTAAATGAAGGATATGGAGTTGATGATTTTGCTCCAGGAATCTTTTTGTTTGGAAGTGATGGTGGAAATCAAGCATACGGTTTTGATGTAAGGGACGATGAAATGAGGATAATTACGATTCCATTTATTGTAATGGATATAGATGATATTGAAATATGTGGAGAAGACATGAATGAGTTTTATCAATTTCTATTGGATGTTTAATCAGAGGGAATGCTTCGTGTAACCACATAACCACGCATCGGGCCTGATGGCCCTTGGTCAATAAGAAGCAATATCATGAATGATAAAGAATTCGTAAAGGAAATTTATAGTTCAATCGTTAATGAAATTAAGAGTCTTTATAGAGACTTATTTTTAAATTCAGATGAATAAAGCGAAAGACGGGTACTGGAAAGATGCACTAGTATTTTTCAACGAACTATCAGATGAGAATAAAACAATATTTTCAAGATAATAGAACAAATTCAGGTTGATACGATCTCAAATCTTTTAGGAATAATCGATGGTGTTTGCACCTTTTCTAATAGGGATATAAAGATAGATCTTTTAATAAATAATGAGAATATGAGTGGAGAGTTACAAGATAATTTTCTAGAGCATGATGAAGAGGTTAGATAATAAACGGAAAATGCCAATCATGGGAATTAGAAAAGGAGAGAAAGTCGATGGTTTATTCACTCATCTTTGATATGGATGGAACACTTTTTCAAACAGATAAGATTTTAGAAATTTCACTCGAAGATACTTTTAATTATCTGAAGTCACTAAACGAATGGGAGAGAAAAACACCAATTGATAAATACCGTGAAATTATGGGTGTGCCTCTACCTAAAGTATGGGAAGCATTGTTACCCAATCATTCCATAGAAGTCAGAGAACAAGCGGATGCATATTTTTTAGGGAGATTAATTGAAAATATAAGAAGTGGAAAAGGTGAATTATATCCTAATGTAAAAGCAGTTTTCGATTATTTAACAGAGAATAATTATTCAATATACATAGCAAGTAATGGCTTAATGGAGTATTTAGCTGCAATTGTAAATTATTATAACTTAGACAATTGGGTTACTGAAACATTCAGTATCCAGCAAATAGAATCGCTAAATAAGTCAGATTTAGTTAGGATTATTATTGATAAGTAAGTATCATATTACTCATGGTGCAGTAGTAGGGGACCGAATTTCGGATATAAATGCAGCTAAGGATAATGGATTAGTTGCAGTAGGATGTAATTTTGATTTCGCACAAGAAGATGAACTTTCTCTGGCTGATATAGTTATAGAAGATTTAAATGAATTGAAATCAATTGTATCTCAGCTAAAGGCTAACGGATATTAATGTAGGGTCTCTCGGATTTGTAGATACAAAGAATGTTAGATGAAACTACCAAAGTCAACTAATATAAAAGAGGTTGAAATGCAAACATATAAAAGATCAATTCAAATGGTACTTTTCACAACAGTCATATTTATGATAACAGGTGTAATACAGTTAATCGTTAATATATACTATGATCGAGTGTTTTTCATTTTACTATTTCTAATTTTAACTTTAGGATTTTTAGTATATACAATTATTCTAACACTTGATTTGATCACCAAGGATATAAAAATGATGGAAGTAATAATAATTGAATGAAACACTGACATCATAAAGGTATTAAAAACGGATGGAAAAAAACGCGGAATTAGAATAATAAAATCGGAGAGTAATAAATATCAAATAAATCAAGAATTAGTGCTAACATTAACAAAACGTACAGGATTAATTAAAGATATTACTGTTAGGTAATTCGAGAAAGTGGTAACATCATCTAACATAGTACTCACGCAGCGACTAAACCTTAGTCGTGTTGATGATTTTGGAAGAGTAATAGAATCCGTGACAACTTGCTGCTCGATTTCGTGAATACCTGAACATAAGATGAAGTCATATGACAAAATCAATCAAAGAAAACGAGGAAATAAATTATGTTTACATACAAAATTGATGATCATTCTTATTTATCACTTTTAGAGATTCAACATGCAGACAAGTTATATAATTTGATAAGACGGATTGTCAATCCAAGTGCGACACTTCTTCTTCAAATGATTCGTGAGCTGTTTTCCAACCTAAACATTTCCTTGGTCTGCTGTTAATGAGATGGAGGGCGTGTTCTAGTTCTTCCTCAGTCACTTCTGCAAAGTCCTTTCCTTTTGGGAAGAACTCTCGAAGAAGCCCGTTTCCATTCTCATTGGAGCCTCGTTGCCATGAGGAATAAGGATCTGCAAAATATACCGTCATACCGTGTGACTCTTCCAATTCACGAAAGCACGCGAACTCTTTACCACGGTCTACGGTAGCTGTCTGGAAGGTTTGGGCAGGGTACTGTGCAGCAACTACACCAATAGCAATTTCCATTGATAATGAAGTGCGATCTGGCATTTTAATAGCAGTGTATAGCCTTGTTTTTCGCTCGATACATGTAGCGACACAAGCCTTACTTTTTCCTCGGCTGGAGACGACCGTGTCCAGTTCCCAGTGTCCAAAGGTTTCACGGGAACGAATCTCTTTAGGCCGTTGTTTGATAGAAGTGCCTACGAGGAAGCGACCTCGTTTTTCTTGGGATTTTTGTCTTTTTCCTTTGTGTCTTAACTGCTGAACGGTGTTACGAATCATACGTCCTTGATAAAGCCAGCGATAGATCGTTTTGAACGAAACCATGGGCTCTCCTTTCAGTCTATAACGCATAGAGATTTGCTCAGGAGACCAGGTTTCGTGAAGTCGCTGTTCAATTTCTTTTCCGAGTGTCTCCGTCCATTTTTCTCTAGGTTTCTGAGCTTGGCGAAGATGCTTATAACGATGCTCTGATGCTACCGCTTGATAACCATTTAGGCATTGATTTTTCCTCAGTTCCCGGCTGATCGTGGAATGATGACGATCCAATTCGCGAGCAATGGCTCGGGCGGACAGCCCCAGTTGATGTAATACTTCTAGTTTACTGCGTTCAATTATGCTAAGATGTGTGTAGCTCATGGCGGATTCTCCTTGTAGGTGTTGTGTGGTAACTCCATTCTACACGAACCCGGCCATGGGCCATTTTTAATTTTGAACTAGGTGTCGCACTTCATATTACAATCTGTCATAAATAAAAATAGGGAGCATATTGGGGAATGGCTGAAATTTCCGAGTTTGACTTTAAAAGTAGAAGATTCTCAAGCCTTTATCGAAAGAACAAGGATCAGTTACGCCAAAGAGGAAGGGTACTGGTTAGGTATATGGAATGAAGGTCAATTAGTTGGTTCTATCGGGTACCTATACGTAGATAAAGAGAATAAGAAAACGGAAATTGGATATTGGCTAGGTAAAGAATACGAGGGAAAAGGACTCATTACGAAGTCAGTTATAGAACTTATCAATCATGCTTTCGACAAATATAAATTAAATAAAATTGAAATAGGAGCAGCAACAGAAAATAGAAGGAGTCGTGCAATTCCTGAGAAATTAGGATTTAAACAAGAAGGTGAATTGAGAGATTATGAATATATTCAAGGTAGGAATCTAAACCGAATAATCTACGGATTAAAAGCAAGCGAATGGAAAAGTAAAAAAGATTAAATAAGGCATATGACATCATCTAACAAAATATTTACGCTTCGGGCACACGCCCTAGGATCGGCATTTGCCAGACACCCAGGATGCACTAGTCTTGAGGACAAGAACGATATCTGAAATCAGTGGGATAACACTCATTCAAAACTAACTAAAGGAGTGACCTAAATGATAAAGTCGCCCGGAGGTTCACTTTTTCCATATTATTATAAGGGTGGAGAAATTCATTGTCTTAAATATGGAAGTAAGTATAAAAAATATGAAGAACTTTTTGAATTAGGAAGAAGAATTTATTTTCAAAACGAATAAAAAGCTGAGAATATGGATTGATCTGTATGAAACATCTACAATAGAAATAGTTCTTCAAGAACTTGTAAACAATCTAAAAAACTTAAATGGCTATGTAACGAAAATCTCATTTGTTGGACTTTCAAGTATAAGTAAATGGAAGTTAAAGCGTAAAGTAAAGATTTTAAAGCTAGAATACCCTGTTTCATTTTTCTCAGATCCAGAGGAAGCAAAGACTTGGCTGATTAGTGATAGATAGTGAATGTAGCTAAAAAAGGCAATGATATCTGTTAACACACGATTCATCAGCGGGCCATAAGATCCTTGTTCCACAGAGACATATCGTGGAAACGTGTTCAGCGGATAACCGCCTGCGGAGGTTCGTGAATGCAAGAACGTTAGCTGAAATTACTAAGAGAGTGAAATCAATTAAACCAGGAGGACTAATATGGTAATTCTGATTGTCGTTGTAGTAATAGGATTTGCTGGTGTTATTGGAAATCAAAATTCAGCCTTAAGAAGAATGGAATCGATTCAAAGATCTTTGGATGAAATAAATCAGAAACTACGAGATGAAAAATAAATGAATGTGAAAGTTAAAGCAGACCGGACAAACTCGACTTCGTCGGACGTCATGAATACAGAACGTTAGTTAAAAATTAATGGAGGGTAAAAATAATTATGAGTCATAGACTACAAAATTATATATTACTTACCATAATTCTTGTTCTGATCATTGCATTAATAATTACAAATAAAGATAAAATTACTACAGAAGAATCCGGGAATGAGTTTTTCTTGGTCAACTTTGATAGAAAAGATTTTAAACGACTAGAAGTTCTGGCTAATAGATTCAAAGAGGGAAAGGGAGATAATTTGATGTTAATCCCTCCCGTATTTGATGGAGGATATTGGATACATGACGTGATGTCAAACGGAAGAGAAATATACTGGACGGTGGATAATACAAGGGATGGAATGAGCTCTAATACGGGTAAGCAGGAATACATTTGTAAAGGAATAGACATAAGAGAATCGGAAGATCACTATACTTTTGAACTTAGTAAATGCAGTAACTATAAGGAAGATGAAAAATTGGTAATGGTTTCTTTCTTAAAGGAGAGATTGAAAAAATAATAATTGTGGTTCGATGAAGTGAAGTCCTTAACACCAGCTAATAGTATGTTCACGCATTGGCGGGACAAGCTGCCTGGTCAACGGCGGGGAAGCAATTGCGAATTAGCAGACAATTTCACACTTACTAAGCCAGTCGGACCCGGAGCATTCGCGCCTTAAGCCCGGTTAGTAGATACAGCTACGTTATGTGTAGTTGAGACAAGAGCTAATCAAGTTCAAGTCAGGAGTGATTTAATGTTCGATTCGTTTAAGAAAGCCTATGCTATATCCATTTTATTTATAGTATTGGGAAGTCTATTGTTCTTCTATCATTTATTAAATTCTTTATCCTTTTCGGTAGAAGGAATAATTATAATGATAGTTGGCTTAGGGCTTTTATTTGTAATAAAGGCATCTAAATTTGAATTAAATAAGTTAAGACTTGAGGACATAGAAATGAGAAAAAGAATAGAGGAAGTTGCAAAATATAAGAGTCACGAATGATATACAAAATTATTGTATATTTTAATAAAATAAGGTTCATCTATGAACTGAAAGATATAAAAAGCTTAAAGGAAATGTAAATGATGTAGAATATTTTGTGTAAGTGAATCAAGAAGGCTTCTACAATCATTACATAATATTCACACAGCGGATCGGCTTAATTGAGTCCTTGATCCGTCAGGGGTAGCAAATCAGGTAAACATATCCTTACCGACTAACCCTACGCCGACGACTGCTTAGAAATCTTAAATCGGTGGAACGATGGGAATACGAGAATGCTTTTGAAATACTCAAACGTATTAAAACCACCAGTAATTGAAAAATCGATTAAATGTTATAGAAAAAATAATGAGGTGAAAAGATGAAGAAAATAATATTTTGGGGTAAGGACGAGAACGACGATAGACTTATAAATGAAGTGATTTTAGGGATGAAAACCGTTACCTGCACACCAAAGGTCTGGTACTATAATGATCCAATAGAAGAACCGACTGTTATTGGTGATTTAGTAGCAGTATTTGATAGACGAGGAAATCAAAGATGTACTGTAGAGATTACAGAAAACTATGAAATTCCTTATGGCTTAGTTGATGATAGAATTGCTAAGGGCGAAAATTGTTTATCTGTAGAAGAGTTTTATGATGATCATAATTTTTGCTGGGAAGAACCTTTGAGAAATGAAGGCCTGAGTTTAACAAATGAAACAATAATTGTTGTAGAATATTTTAAACGACGGATTGTAATATGAAGTGCGACACCTAGTTCAAAATTAAAAATGGCCCATGGCCGGATTCGTGTAGAATGGAGTTACCACACAACACCTACAAGGAGAATCCGCCATGAGCTACACACATCTTAGCATAATTGAACGCAGTAAACTAGAAGTATTACATCAACTGGGGCTGTCCGCCCGAGCCATTGCTCGCGAATTGGATCGTCATCATTCCACGATCAGCCGGGAACTGAGGAAAAATCAAAGCCTAAATGGTTATCAAGCGGTAGCATCAGAGCATCGTTATAAGCATCTTCGCCAAGCTCAGAAACCTAGAGAAAAATGGACGGAGACACTCGGAAAAGAAATTGAACAGCGACTTCACGAAACCTGGTCTCCTGAGCAAATCTCTATGCGTTATAGACTGAAAGGAGAGCCCATGGTTTCGTTCAAAACGATCTATCGCTGGCTTTATCAAGGACGTATGATTCGTAACACCGTTCAGCAGTTAAGACACAAAGGAAAAAGACAAAAACCCCAAGAAAAACGAGGTCGCTTCCTCGTAGGCACTTCTATCAAACAACGGCCTAAAGAGATTCGTTCCCGTGAAACCTTTGGACACTGGGAACTGGACACGGTCGTCTCCAGCCGAGGAAAAAGTAAGGCTTGTGTCGCTACATGTATCGAGCGAAAAACAAGGCTATACACTGCTATTAAAATGCCAGATCGCACTTCATTATCAATGGAAATTGCTATTGGTGTAGTTGCTGCACAGTACCCTGCCCAAACCTTCCAGACAGCTACCGTAGACCGTGGTAAAGAGTTCGCGTGCTTTCGTGAATTGGAAGAGTCACACGGTATGACGGTATATTTTGCAGATCCTTATTCCTCATGGCAACGAGGCTCCAATGAGAATGGAAACGGGCTCCTTCGAGAGTTCTTCCCAAAAGGAAAGGACTTTGCAAAGGTGACCGAGGAAGAATTAGAACACGCCCTCCAACTTATTAACAACAGACCAAGGAAATGTTTGGGATGGAAAACTGCTCACGAATCATTTGAAGAAGAAGTGTCGCACTTGGATTGACAATCCGTCAAACTAATATCGATAGTGGAGAAACAGTAATAATAAATTTAAAATAAAATTGTAATGAGAATTCATGAGGTAGATCACTTCAGATAACAAAGCATCCACACGGTGACTTCGCCTTGGTCACTGTTATTCTTTTGTCAGAAGTAGTAGATTCAGTGACAACTTGCTGCGCAAGTTCTTGAATACTTGAATGGTTGGTGAAATTACCAAGAACATGTTAAGAGACATTTCATAATCTTTTGGTATGTATCTACTACTTTTATAACTTTCAAGGTCAGGTGATATTTTGAATAAGATAAAAGGAAATTATATGAACTCTGAGAGATTTGTAGAAATCGTTAAGGAAGTAAGAGATGCAGCAATTGAAGACACATTCTCTTTCTTTGAAAACCCACCTGGAAGAAAACCTCGAAAAAGACATATTGAGCTTTCTCGGTGGGTAAATGCTCTAGACGCTGAAAATAAGTTGATGTTAAGAGAATTAGTTAAAGAAGGGATAGATTTTAGTTTATTTGGGTTACTTTGTGCATTTGATGGTGTCCGTAAAGTTGAATCTGGAGAATTTAAATTAACATACATAGAGGATGACAACGAGAGTTTATTAAATGATCCTGATACGGAAGATCTTCACGACTTATATAATTTTCTGATTCAAAATGAGCATTAACGTTAGCTAAAATCGTGGTAAATATGCTAAAGCCATAGTAATCATATCAATACAGTGAAGAAGTGAAGCTGGAGAAACACAGCATTCCTGTTACGGGTATTTCGCCCTCAGTCGCGTAGAAGGATTCATGAAGATTGATCAGGTGATACATTTAATCGCTAAGTCTTAACGACCAGTCCCTATGGTCAATCAAGCTGCTTAAACGTCACGAATTCCAAATGTTATTAGCAATAACTGTAAATTTGAAAAGTGATTTTAAAGGATTTCTTAGTTAGCATTTTTCAAATTACATCAACATAGACATCATTAATGGTGCTGTGAAAACATTCGTTCTCACAAATTTAAGGGAATTGTGGTTACCAGTGTATCAATATAAAGAATTTATTGGTTCTTCATATAACCATAAAGGATACGAGTTTAAATATTAGAGACTCTACCAAGATTAACGAAATAATGGTGAAGGCATCGAAGGAGATAATAACATCGGATAACAACATATTAACGCTACTAAACTTACATCCCTTGGCTGCCCAGATATTTAAAAGATAACGATTAAGCAGAGGCAGACAACCTAGGGGAGTCTAAGTAATAGAACGTCGCTACGCAACTTTAAGCCTCTCAGGTTCATGAAAATTATTGAAAAAGACAGAAAAATTTTAGTTCAAAAATAATACTTGAAAGAAAAATATCTAGAAAAAATCTAGAAAGGGTGAAACTACAATGATGCAAAAGATCAAATTCTTGTTGCGATTATGGATGAACGAGCCTATATGGTTTAAGTGTCTGACTGTTTCAACATTAATCATTTCAATTGTATTTAGTAGTTCATTTTTTTCCTATAATACGAATTATCAAAGTTTGGCTAAGATGGCTACCGCAATTTTTTTCTGTGCATTTGGAATAATTTTTCGTAGAAATCTAAAGGTTTCTATACTCTTTTTTTCCATTGTAGTAATTTGTATGTTTTTAGCATGGAACAGTTTTGATTACGCGAGGTTATAAATTAAAAGTGTTCGTGAATACAAAGCGTTATATGACAGAATTATTCAAAAAGATGGAGGTGCTTATGGATCCGTTACTAAGCCTAAGAGAACTCGATGAAATAGCTAAAGGAGCCTTAGGTCGGATGGACGTCGTGGATACACGAACGTTAGACGACATCCTACGAAGGAGAAATCAATGAAGATTATCCAGAAAGATCAGTTAAATAATGTCCTATCAGAAAAAATTCTTCATCGAGAAATCATTGATAAATCAAAACATGGAAGAATTATTGAAAGGCTCATTTTAAGTTCAAAATCTCTCTTGTTGAAATATGGAACTGATGATGGAATTCAAAATGAAGTAATGATTTATAAAAGAATTGGTCGTAAAACCAGTGAAGTTCCACATGTCATATTGAGTGACGAAATCGAAGGTGTTTATTTTTTAGTATTGAATTGGATTGAGGGGACGCACCCTAATTTTACAAATCCGCAAGATATCATAATAGTTTATAAAGCGATAGGAAGTTGGGCTGCAGAATGGTCAAAAAGAATTGATGAATTAATGGATATCAAACATGACTCTTTAAATGCTTTTGAAAAGTTAGAAAATTTACTTTCAGAAAGAAAGGATACAATAAAACAGATTATCCCTTCACAAACATTTGGCTTGCTGAAATATGTCATACAAAAACAAGATTATATTCTGAAGTTATTGAGGGAAACTCCCTTAACCCTAGATCCAGGTGATATTTCGCTACATATTATAATAATAAGAAGTGACGATGAGAATGTGATATTTATTGACTTTGAATCATCCTCAATTAGACCAATGATTATGTTCTTTGAACATTACGGAGAGGGATATGAATCAATACCAAATACTCCTAAAGATATTGACCTCGCAGAACGATCATTTTTAGAAGCTTGGAATGATCAATCCGGTAGAACAATTGAGTGGGAGTGTTTTCGACATAGTCAAATATGTGCGATGATTTATTATAAAATTTACAATCATGTTTATTGGATTCAAAAATTTTTAGATGGAAATAGCGTAGAAGAAACAACGGAATGGATTAATAATGATTCAGAAAAATTAAAAGATTTGATAGTTAAACTAGAAGCTGCAGACATCCTCTAACACATAATATTTACTCAGCGGGGCTTACTTCCCTCGGTAAACAGATGTATAATTGTGGAATATTTTCAGGCAACACCAACCCAGCCTAAGACTGGGTTGTGTCGTGAATAACAGGAACGTTAGCCATAGCTATTTTGAGAACACTTTTAATACAATGGCTTCTTCCAGAAAACCCTTCGTGTAACAACAGAATTACGCTCAAAATTCACACTGAGAAACGAGTGGTTATAGTCAGCCCCCTAAGCTCGTCGGGACGTCACTGCTTTAGGTGTTCAGTAAGCCTAAGCTTTAAGCAGCGACTCCTAGGGGACAAGACGTCATCAATACAAAAAATCCGCTGAGATTCGTGTGGAGTTTATAAGAAGGAGAAGTATATGAACAAAATAAAAGATCTTCTAAGAGATGTACAAAATAATAATTTCAAAACACCTATGGGAACAGACATAAATCAACTAGTCAAAGAAATGATTCTATACATTGGGTCAGTTGATCATGAATTGAGAGATAAGCTCATTTATGGAACTTTATATAGATGGATAATGGATCAAGAGCTAAGTGTAGATTTAGTAAGACAATTGCTATATGTGACTTTAGATGATGATCATTTATTCCATGGAATAGGTGATATCGATCAAGATACAGTATTTACACGTTCCTTTTCAGTACTGTTTGTACCACTTGCATTACATTATAACGATATCTTCAATTACTTAACTGAATCTGATTATGAATATGTATACTCGAGAGTAACCTTGTATTTCGAACGCGAGAAGGATTTTAGAGGATATATATTAGATAAGGGTTGGGCACATTCTATTGCACATGCAGCCGATGCTTTAGCTTCGATTGCAGCTGCGTCCTATTATTCTCGTGAACATTTATTGTTTATTTTAGAGTTAATAGGAGAAAAGAGTTATTTTAATAACTATTATTTTATAAACGGAGAAGATGAAAGGATGGCAGAGGTAGTCATTCAAATTGTAAAACGCAATAAACTAAAGAAAGATATTTTACTTAATTGGGTGCAACAACTTGGTGACTTTAAAAGATTAGATATATATCCTCAAGATGATATAAAGAGAGGAAATACAAAAAATCTTTTGCGTAGTGTCTATTTCAAATTACTGGATATTAATGGGTCTGAGGTTATAACAAATGAAATAGTAAAAACATTAAAAAAATCTAAATCTATTTAAATCAAAGAAGTTAAGGACGTCTAATAACAACCTATACTCTACATATTACTTACTCTACTAAATCGCTTGAAGGGGAAAGTGCCAAGAATATGAACATAGTTGAATAACCTTTGAATACAACAACATTATATGTAGTTGGACAAGTTATTATTTGGGGAACAATAGAATGGAGATCACTATGATAATTCGTAAAAGTAAATTTGCTGTCAAGGGATTAAGATACAACATTAGAACTGCCATCCATGGAGATTCAAGTTATTTGTCCGAAGTAAGATTACAGATAGATGGAGAAACAGAAAACATGGACAGGGAAAGAGGAGAGGCATTTTTAGATAAGTCAGGTTTAGAAGACATAATTAAATTAGACAGTGAACATTCAAAAGCTTTATTTTTAGTTGTTGAAGTTAAAGATCGAATAGTTGGATTTTCGCGCTGTGTGGGAAATGACTTAAAGAGAACTAAGCATAGGGTTGAATTTGGTGTGTGCATCTTAAAGAACTATTGGGGTTATGGGATGGGAAAGAACTTGTTAAAAGAAACAATATTCTGGGCAGATTCTATCGGAATAAAGAAAATAGAACTGAATGTACTGGAAACCAATGAAAGTGCCATCGAACTATATAAATCTTTCGGTTTTGAAATTGAAGGCGTATTAAAGTATGATAAATTACTTTCAGACGGCAAATATTATAACACCATAGTCATGGGGAGAATTAATCAACATGTGCTTTAACGATAAACGACAGCAAAAAGTAGGTGGATTTCTGTCGTGAATATAATAACGTTAGAAGAAAGTGCGCGAGATCCTAAGAACGGGAGTGATTATTATTAAATTCGTATTGTTATTTGGACCCCAAGCCGTTGGGAAGATGACTGTTGGTCATGAATTAACAAAGATAACTGAATTAAAGTTATTTCACAATCACATGTCTATTGAATTGTTCCATCCTTTCTTTGGTTTCGGCAGCGAAACATGGAGACTATCTGAAATCGTAAGAAGAGAGTTCTTTGAATCGTTCTCGAATAGCAACCAGTATGGGCTTATTTTTACTTACGTATGGGGGTTTGATCTTCAAGCAGATTGGGAATTTGTTAAACAAACATGTGATATCTTTGAATCGAAAGGTGCCGAAATCTATTTCGTTGAATTAGAAGCAAATATAGAAGAAAGAATAACAAGAAATGCAACGGATTTTAGACTTGATCAAAAACCAACAAAAAGAAATGTTGAACAATCTGAAATGGACTTGATCAGTACGATGGAAAAACATAGACTCAATTCTCATAAAGGAGAAATTACAAGAGAAAACTATTTGAGAATTGATAATACTAATTTAAGTGCAGATGAAGTCGCAGGAATTATTAAGGACACATTCCAATTTTAAAGCTTACACAGGTAATTCAAGTGAGTGTCAATATCTTATAACACCGTGTTAGACATCTGTTCTATATGATTCCAGCTTTCCTTATTGACTACAAGTTTTTAAATGAAACACAGTCGTTATTATTTGTACCCATGAACATATCCGAATAATACAACTACAAAGTAATCTAGCAAGGATTCGCAGATCTGAGACAGCATCTATGAATTGAAGCCAAACAAGTTTACATAAGGCAATACTTTATATGACGTGAGTTTCGAAATATGGGATTCGGAATTGCTGGAATAGAACTATTGAGAAGCACACGCAGGACGTAAAAAGGATTGCGCATATGCCTCTCAGGTTTGTAGGTACATTATGTTAGGCAATAACCGCGAACTACACTAAAAAAACAAAAAGGAGTTAGAAGCGAAAATGGAATTAAAACTTGTCCCAGTAAATTCTGAAAATAAAAGTATACTCATTAATTTATATGAACTGTACGAGTATGACTTCAGTAAATATACAGGTCGAGATGTCGATAGAAACGGCAAATTTGAAGTAAACATAGATTACTATTGGGAAGGCGACGAAAGGTGGAATCCATTTTTTATAAAAGTAGCAGATATAATCGTAGGTTTTATAGTAGTTCTTTTTGAGAATATGGATACGATCCAGATCCGACGCATGTGATATACGATTTCATGGTTTTACAGAAATATAGAAGATCGGGTATAGGTCGTAAAGCAGCGATAGAAGCATTTAAAATGTATGAAGCAAATTGGAAAATTTCGCAAATGGAGAGCAACCTTCTGGCAAGAACCTTCTGGAAAAATGTAATAGAAGGTTATAAAGGAACTAATTACACTGAACATTATGTACAAGACCAGAAAAAATATATACAAGAATTTAGTACAAGAAATTAAAGCATTTTTTGAGGGGGATTCAGTACGGTATTGTTTAATAAAATATTCACCATCGATCCGGCTGGTACTGACCCGGAACCGGTTTGAGAAATTCCTTAAAAATAGTATGGGGCAGAAAAATGCGATGCTAACTGTGTGGGCATAGCCGGTAGCTCTGCCACCATTAGCTTCTTAGGTTCGAGAACTCAAATACGTTATAAAAATTAGAGCAAGTAATAAAGAACTATTATTAATTTTGAACAGGCAGATTAACCCCTAACCCCTTGATTTATTTATTATGTAGAAAGTATAATTTTATATGGAAAATAGATACATAAAAGTAAATTTAAATTTGGAAAGGGTGAACGTAATGATTTTTTGGCGAGGATGGGGAATTATCGGTATCATTTTTCCTGTATTAATAGTTGCTATACTCGCATCACTAGGATTTAATGATGAAAATTTCCAATGGTATTACTTTATCGGTTTAACCTTATCCGCTATACTTATATGGTTTATCGGTAAGCGTTTGAATAGAGATAAAGATGAAATTTTCATGAATGAAAGAACAGGAGAACGGTTTAAAATAGGAAATCGCCATACACTATTTTTTATCCCCCTACAATACTATGCGATAGTTTATCCCGTTTTAGGCATCATCCCATTCTTTGCATAAAATTAATAAAAAAACACGTTTATTTTGCATTGTCAAAGAAAACGTGTTTTTTTATTAATTAAATGGTCTAGGGTCGTTAAGATAAAGGGGAACGATAAGAATATAACGGATAAAGGGGGTATCAGAAATATGGAATAAAGATCTCAAGAAGAGCACAAATATCAATGTGTAACCAAAGGAGCATATAGAAACTATTGATTTATTTTTAATTCAACGCTTTTTATTACATTTCGCAGTTAGCGGACTCTTCAGTCTATAAGTCGGTAGGACGCCTTGAACAATAGAATGTTATATGAAACGTTATGGCCTAATGGTTGCCGCAACTGACAAAGGAGACGAAACAATGAAAAAGTATATACTCTTCGATCATGATGGTGTTTTGGTTGATACTGAATTCTGGTATTACAAAGCGGGAGAACGCGCTCTGGCCGACATTGGATTTACTTTGAACAAAGATCAATACCTCCGCGACATGACCCAGTCATTGGGCACGTGGTCCCAGGCAAGGGCGGCAGGTATTGATGAACAGACCATCAGCAAGCAGCGGGATGTCCGTAACATCTATTATCAGGAATATCTTAGAACAAAAGCTATAGAGATTGAGGGTGTAGTTGAAACTCTAGCTGAACTTTCAAAGTACGTTCGCATGGCCATTGTTACAACTGCAAAACATGCTGATTTTCAACTTATACATGAAAAGCGCAAGATTAGACAATTCATGGATTTCGTCCTTGTTCGCGAAGATTACGAGCACACTAAGCCACACCCGGAACCATACGTGACTGCCCTAAAGCGTTTCGGAGCTACTAAAGAAGAGACTCTGATCGTAGAGGATTCAAATAGAGGATTGAACTCAGCCGTGGCAGCTGGTATCGATTGTGTCATTGTACATAACGATTTCACAAAAACTCATGACTTCTCGCAGGCAAGTTACCGAATTAAGACACTGATTGAACTAAAGGATATTATTCTGAGTGAAATCTGAGCAGCTTTGTGACGAAGCAGGATGTTCATTTTCAAGCATGGGAATCAAGAAGGTGTATTTATTTATAGATCCTTTATAGACCATTAAAGCTCTCGGGTTTGTACCCTGATCGTAGATGCGATCAAGGAATGAATTTGTGTGTTTTTTGAGTAAGTTAGGTGGAATATCATATAACAATTCATTCACGCATCTGTCCGATCCCCTCGGTCGCAGACGTGAATTGGAAGAAGCAGATGCTGCGACAACTCCTACGCTAGTTCGTGAATACAAGAACGTTATATGAAACAATTGCAAATAATGTTACTCGGGTTATCAGGGAGGATCTATGAAAAATAAAGCTTTATTTGCTACTCTTATCATTATTTTTCTAATCTTTATGTTTGGAAATTCAATGACCACAACCCCAGGTCGAAGTTCTGGTAACGGAAATCCTGCAATATTGTTATTACTTCCATTGTCCATATTTTTCATAGTCTTGACCTTTCAATGGTTCAAATTTTTTAAAGATAAGATGATAAGCAATAAAACAGTCATTATCTTATCACTGCTAATCATCTGTCATCATGCGATCGGATTATATTATCAAATAATAAGCTTTCAAAGTTACCGTATTCTTTTGGCAGAAGTATATGAAAGGCAGTTTGGAACAATTGATTGGGATTACATTAATTCGATTACTTCGGGACTATCCATTCACATCAACAATCAATATTTTAATATAAATACATATTTTTTGTTTTTGAGTCTTTCACTTTTGATTTGGTTGTTGAGTCAAATGATAATAAGTTGTCGGAGAAACATGAGAGAAAAAAGTGGGATTAAGATAACATTTTAAGTAAGGGTTGCTCAATGACTTCAATAAATTCAGTCGCTCTGCTCTTTGAGCCTCTCGGGTGGGTTCAGGAATACACAAACGATAAAGGAGATTACGAAAAATATTTTAGAAAATATTGTGAGGAGATAATTCATGAAAGGTAAAATATTATTATTATTTTTTGTTATGATAATGTTTACATCTTGTCAAAAAAATAGTCAGTCGATTACGTTAAACAGCGAAACCAATTCAACAATGAATTCTGAACTGGAAATAACGGAAGGTCAATTAGAACCTTCTAACAATGAAGTGCTATCCATGAGCATTGGGAACTATGATTTGAAAGGAGAATTTTATGATGAAATGCTCCGAAATCCTATAGATCATGATTATGAAGTGGATTTTAATGAATTTCAAAATTCCAAAAAGATTATCACAACATTGGAATGGGGGGCGTTGGAAAGCAAATATATAGAGATTTGGGATAAAGAATTGAATCAAATATATAAAAAGCTTCTTTCTAAGTTGGATAGAGAACCAAGAGAATCACTAATTGAATCGCAGAAAGATTGGCTACAGTACCACTTAAGGGAAACAAAATTTGTAGAGAAGACATTTATTACGAATGGTTACCTTGGATCCAAAGGATCGGTAAGCCTAAGCACGGTTATACGGGAGAGAATTAGGGAAAGAACAATGCAATTATTTGAATATCGATATTTGCTAGATGGTGAAGTTGAGTTTGTATACCAAAGTGAAAAATAGAGTTGTAATCTTGATCAAAGTTTATAGGCGATGCCTCGATGATACTAACATCGTATAACAAAGTATTAACGATGTATGGCTATCATCCCTTGGTTTTCAGATGTATAATCATGGAAGAAGACTCAGACAACAAACGGCCTAGCCTAATATAAGAGCTATTTAAAGCTGGGTCGTTTCGTGAATATAAAAACGTTATGTACAATTCGGGGATAAACATATATCTAAGGAGAATTTTCATGGATGGAAACAATCAATTTAAGATTATGGATATAACGGGAATGAATCATCAAATTAGTCAACTCGTATCAATGATGAACTATGCAAGATTTACAACAATTAATGCAGTTCAAGGGCTAACGATTGATGAACTTGATTATTTAGAAGATCCAAATAGTAATACGATTGGTGCTTTACTGCTTCATATAGCTGCGGTTGAGATTGGTTTTCAAATTGAGATTTTTGATAATAGAACACCAAATGAGGAAGAATTAAAAGAATGGCTTGCAGCTTATGAACTAGGCGAAAAGGGACGGAATGAAATTAGAGGTAATTCTCTTGATTACTATGTAAACAAGCTTGAACAAGTACGCCTTAGAACTCTAAAAGAATTTAGACAAAAAGATGATAATTGGCTTTATGAAGAGCGGAAATGGTCTGGATTACCTTCAAATAATTATTTCATTTGGTTTCATGTATTTGAGGATGAAATAAATCATCGGGGACAAATCAGATGGTTAAGACAGAGACTTCCTAGGCCAATTGTAAAATGAATAGTAAATAGATTTGTAAGAAGATTCAAAGATGATCCGAACTTCACATAACATTATATTCACGATTAGAGGCATTCGCCCCTCGGTTTACTAAGAATTGAATTGAGCTTACTGCGATCCGGCGGCGGACACATCTGCACGGACTAACCGCATCGCGGCTGGGCTTGTGGCCCTTAAGTCGGTGGGACATTGTGAATACACATACGTCATATGCAATCGGCGTAATCAGGATTACCTTAACCTCGTATAAAGGAGTTCATATCAATGGATATTTTTGCAGAATTAGAATACATACAAAAAGCTCTCTTTGATCAAGATCTTGATAGTTTAGAAGAGAAATACTTTAGCTTATGCTGTGAATTAGCAGGAAACAAAGAAGCCGAACGAATTCGAAATATTAAATTACATGATTATGAAAAAAAACTAAAGGAAACTTTGTTAAGGACAATTTTAAATACTAATCAGCATTCTGATCAAGCAATATACTTTGAGTATGATCTTGATAATTCATGGAGAAGTACGTTTTTCATCTGTAATGAATACAAAAATCTGACAGAAAAAGATGATGAATGGGCTTGTGATTGGGTTGATGAAGTTACTGGACCAGAATTAGAGAAATTTGCAGATATTTACAATGAGTTTGGATTTGATTCATCCAATGCGTTATATTTAATTACTCGTACTGTGACGGTATTCACAAAACTATGTAGGAACATAACTTATGACAAACCTATCTGTATAGCATTTCATGATCAAGATCCCATAATGAGAACAAAAAAAGAGTAGAGTATTTTTCTTTTTTAAGGGAGAAAAACTAAACATCTGATAACATTATATTCACGCTACAGGCATAGGGGTCCTCGGTCTGATCGAGGATTTATAATGAAATGAATCATGTAGACACACGAGGCTAAGTCTTGTGGACCCCGTTCGCTAAGAGACCTTATTAAGCCTCTCGACGTCGTGAACACGGGAACGTATATAGGAAATCCGCATAAATACATTTAATGAGGGGATCAATTCAATTGCCAAATACTAATTATGTTGAAATCTCTAAGAAAGCTTTGAAAGAGTATGATCTCAATGATTATGAGATTGAGTATATTGGTCATAGCGGAAATGTCGTATATTGTGTTAACGAAACGGATAGTACTAGAAAGTTTTCTCTTAGAATTCATGAATCACGATCCCAGGGATTTGAAGAGATGTGGAGTACAAAGGAGTCTATTCATTCTGAAGTGACATGGTTAGATGCTCTTTCTAGAGCAAGTGATATAGTAGTTCCAAAACCAATATATAACCAAAATAATAATCTGATTACCGAAGTTAATCATTGCGACAAGGTTATGTATTGTACTTTATTAACTTGGGTTGATGGGGAACAAAAGCCATATGTTCCGACTGCTAAAGATGCAGGTAAAGTCGGGACGATGATTGGAAAGCTCCATTTTGAATCTAGTAAATGGATCGTTCCATATGGATTTTCACGACCGACTTTCGATGAACATAAACTCGATAAATCATTGGAACGAATTCAAATTGCCATTGAGAATGGTACTCTAATTAAGAGTGGAGAAACACTTATTTTAGCAGGACAAAAAGCGAAGAACATTATAATAAATCTTGAAAAAACAAATATTAATTGGGGAGTAATCCATGCTGATTTAATACCTTCTAACTATATATTTCACAATGATATAGTTAGCCCTATTGATTTCGGTGCTTGTGGTTTTGGATTTTATTTATTTGATCTTGGGTGGACATTTTCATATATTCATCCTTCATTTAGAGAAAGTTTATTGAAATGTTATTCAAACGTATTCCCATTACCGTCAAACTATGAATCGTTACTTGAAACATTTTTTATTGCAGGTCAATTAGATACCTTAGGTTTTTGGTTAGGGATGCCTGATTCTAATGAATGGTTGGAAGGTCACATAAGTAGTCTAGTAAGTAGAGAATTTAGTAGATATTTAAGTAATGAGTCATTTCTATATACAGGCACACCCTATTGGGAATAGATTATTGAGGTAACTCAATGGAGGAGCCAACATCCGATAACAACGTAGCTACACTGGAAGCTAGGCCTTAGTTCGCAAGAAGAGGAAGGGCAGAGAAGTTGATTCAGCTCACTATCCTGCGAGGCTAAGTCCACCAGACCCGGTCGCTATTCTTTTAAGACTCTCGGGTTGTTAGATACGGGAAAGTTAAGTGAAAGATCTGCACAAATGAGAGGAAGATGTTACATGGATGTAGGAAAGTTATTTGAATCTTCACATACGTTTGAAACAGATCGATTGATAATCAGGAGATTAACACCAGAATATGCATTGGAGTACTTCGAAATTGCCTCGAGCCCAATCGTTTCTGCAGAAACGATCTGGAATAGACATCAAACATTGGAAGACACCATTGGCTACCTTCAAAGGGTTTCGAATCGATTCGAGAAAAAAGAAGAGATTCATTGGGGAATTATATACAAAGAAACTGATAAATTGGTCGGACGAACGGGGCTAATAATGATTGATTCAGAGCATGAAAAGGCTGAATTAGGATATGTTATTTCAAATCAATATTGGAATCAGGGAATTGCAACAGAAGCTACATATCCAATCCTTGAATATGCATTTAATGAGGTTGGCTTTAATAGGATTGAAGCCAGATGTCGTACCAACAATGTTGGTTCGTATAGGGTAATGGAAAAGCTAGGATTCGTATTTGAAGGGGTACTAAGAAAGCAGTTAAAGATAAAAGGGAAATTTATGGATCAAAAGTTGTACTCTATCCTGAAGGAAGAGTTCATTAGCAAATAAGGGGAAGATAGTACCGCCTCAATAACATGGCATTCGCGCTGTGAGCATCTACCGCGTTCCTTAATTCATTCGCTGACTAGAGAATAAGAGATCAGATGAAAAACGCTGTAACACCAACTTATAACTTATCGCGGACATTAGCTCTGGGTGGATAAGCCTTATCTTACCCTCCTAGACTTCTTTAAGTCAGTAAGGAGGGTAGTGTATACCTGAACATTATATACATTCGGCGTAAAGCTATAAAACATTAAAAAATACAGGTATGATGCAATAAAGGTTTTCGTTAATATTGTGGCTGAAAGGATGATGAGATACATGTTCAGTCGTAAAGATACTAGAAAATTACTGGGGATTTTTTTCGGGATTACCTTTCTAATTACAAGCAGTTTGACAATTTACTTATTGGAAACGAATAAGTCACATCCATATATAAGTGGATTATTAACTCTTTCTCTATTTGTGTTTTTCCTAACAGCAGTAAACTTTATAATATTGATTTTGAAAAAAATGCAGAAGAAAAGAGAGTTGTTAAGATCGCAGAACTAATGTTAATAAAAGCTGATAATAAATAATTTTAAAAGATCATATTGATTTGCAGATGGATATCTGGGAACGGATACAGCCCGGACACATGCAGCATTTGTTTGGTTCATGGATGCGAGAAGTAATTAGTTATCCAGATACAATAACTTTATACTACATTTCTATTAAATTTGATAAAGACAGGAGCGAATCCATGGATATTAGCTCATTAATATTTGCTCAATTAGTAGGAAAATTTGAAGAAATTAGAGATACTCTGAAAAAGGGGTTAAATCAATTAGACGATGATGAAGTGAATTATCGTCCTAATTATGAGAGTAATACAATAGCAAATTTGGTTGTTCATATAGAAGGGAATATTCTTCAAAGAATTGGAACAGGTATCCATGGATATCAGGATGAGAGATCTAGAGAAAATGAATTTAGCAGAGAATTGTATGTTACAAAGGACGAGTTATTAAACAGAATTGACCATTCATTTGCGTTTTTAATTGAAAGTACAAAAAAATTGCAATATGAGGATCTATTAAGAGAAATAGAAGTACGAGGAAAACCAAGAACAATATATGAGGTTTTACAACAGTGTGCGTCTCATTATTCCGAACACCTTGGTCAAATTCTTTATATATCCAAAATATGTTTAGGATCATCATATAAAACAACTTCAATTTATAAGAAGACATTTTGATATAGGGTTGAGGTAATGAAAGTAGATATGAAAGCGTATTCGAAGATGCTATCAACATCGTCGCATAACACGATATCATGCTTCAGGCCATCTGGCCCTCGGTCCGCAGATGCAAGGAAGCGGGAGCAGCCGGACAATCCTGGCTAAGTCGGTCGGACCGCACATTTGCGCTTTAAGCAGTGAGGGTTCGTGAATACAAAGTCGTAATCCGAAATAAGAATATTGGAGGGTTCTATATGGAAAACAAAGAAACTTTCAATTTCATTGCCAGGGAATATGAACGATATAGACCCACATATCCTAATGAAATGTTTGATGATATTTTAAATTACTCGAATATTAAGAACGATGAAAAGATACTTGAAATTGGTTGTGGAACAGGACAAGCAACTGGGGGATTTGTACACAAAGATTTTAAAAATATTACCTGTATTGAACTAGGTGATAAATTAGCTCATTTTACCACGGACAAATTTAAATCAGTAAATACGATTAAAGTAGTAAATACATCATTTGAAGATTGGGACGGTTCAGGCAGTCCTTATAAACTTGCTGTGTCAGGCACCGCATTCCATTTTATTGAACCTGAATTCGGCTACAGAAAAGTGTGGGAACTCCTTGAAGATACAGGATCCATTGCTTTCTTTTGGACAGTGCATGTCCCACTTTTCGATGTTGTAAACAATGAAATAAGATCACATTATCAAGAGCTAGCACCGCATTTAGATGATTCAAAGTATAAATTGCCTGAAGAAACTGTATATGAGAGAAAGATGATTACTGAGAAAACTGGAATTTTTACAAACATTATCGTGAAAGAATATAGTCAAACTCAATCACATACCAGTAATGATTTTGTCTCATTATTAAATACAAATTCAAGACACAGACAACTATCTAAACCAGTAAAAAGCACTTTGCTAGAGAAGATAAAAAAGACTATTGATAAAGCAGGTGGATATGTAAATAAAGAACATAGAGTTGCACTTTTTTTGGGGAAGAAGTTGACATGAGAGTATTTTAAGATGTCGGTTACATCCGATAACCCATATCTACGCTTGGGGCTGGTCTCTGGTTCACAAGAAGAGAGGGGAAGATACGTCTCAAATAAGCAAACGTTAGGTGAAATTCCTGGAAATAAACAAGAGTAATACTTTCTTTCTAAGGGAAGTTTGATTCTCTAGGGGGCACATATGTATCTAATGTTAGGTATTTCCTTGTTGTTGTGTAATAATAACCCCTTTAGGAAAAATAGAGAAATATACTGTATTCGTTTGGGCTATGATCATATTGATCTCTGTTCCTTTTTTTAGTGATAAGTATATTTTTAAGATGCCTATTCATTATGAGAAGGCACTGCCCATATTCGGATTTCTTATCTTGGTGTATATCGTATCATCTCGCTTCTCGGGATATAATCCGATTGGAGAGTATAATATAGTAAATTTTATTATTACTTATCCAATAGTAGAGGAATTTATTTTTAGAGGATTGATATTGCCAAATTTAGAGCAGGTCTTTGTCTCATCCAAAATTATACAAATTCTTTATATGCCTGTAACAACTCCAGTTATTGTTTCTGCGATTCTCTTCGCAATCTGTCACTTACAGTATTATAAATTATCAGCGCAAAGTATCAGATTTATAATTAATGCTTTCTTGGGTGGGATTTTGTTAGGTGCCATCACTGTGATGACACAATCGATATTGTTTGCGCTCATATTACATATTGTATTTAATTCATTTTCCGTGATTTTTGCAAAGAGAATGTCAAAAAACACTATTCGAAATTCATGAGATTATATCGTTTACGATTGGGAAGGGAAAGAGGAAATATACAGTCGATTCGTATGCAAAGATTTTTGTACATCATGATAAACATCATCAAGGGCAGATAGAAAATGTACGATCTTTATACAAAGCAAATCAGAGATGACTTGGAAATTATCATATGAAAACTATCATATGAGGTTCACACAAATCCAACTGTTGTAAGGCAGTGAGTGTTGATAGATACAAGATCATGAAACTACTGGAAGAAAAGAGGGGGAAGATCTATATGAATCTCTCTATTATTAAGAAGATTATTGATGAAAAGAGTAAGACTTCGAAATTTTCCGGATCCATTTTATTTGGGAATCAAGAACAAGAATATACGAAAGTATATGGCTATGCTAATCGTAGTGAAGGAATTAAGGCTAAAATTGGTAGAGACTGAATGAATCAGTCAGTAGCATCAGATAACGCAGTATTTATGCTATGTACCTTGTCCTTATTGTCCTCACGATGAGGAAAGAAGAGAAGTTAACTCAGTTCACAACCGAGCGAGGCTAAGTCCTTCGGAACCGGCGAGTGCGCTTTATCTTCTTCTCTTCATGTTTGCTCCAGCAGTAACTACGGAATCAGTTCCCTCTTCTTGGATACGTAGATGCAGTACACGGTAGGTGAAATCATAGCGATTGTTTTAAAAATATGAAGCGACTTAGGGAGGGTTATATGAAGACCATTATTTATATGGTTAGACATGCCGAGTCACCATATACAGAAGGAAATGAAAGAACTAGAGGGCTTACCTTAGATGGAAAGCTGAATGCAGAGAAAATAACGGAAATATTAAAGGAAGAAGGAATAAACGTTATTATTTCAAGTCCTTATGTTCGAGCAATTCTAACACTGGAAGGTTTGGCCAAAGAGTTAGAGTTAGATATTCAAATTTTTGAGGATCTAAGGGAAAGGCATTTTTCAGACTATATGATTTCTCACGAAGAATTTATGCCCGCTATGACGAAGATGTTTGAAGACCCTGACTATGCATTGCCAGGAGGAGAATCAAACATGATCTGTCAGAATCGTTCAGTTGCAGTTTTAAAGAATATCTTAGAGGTACATAAAGGAAAGAAGGTTGCTATGGGAACACACGGGAATGTAATGACATTGATGATGAATTATTTTGACTCAGATTACGGATTTGATTTCATGAATCAAGTAAAGAAACCAGACATTTATAAATTACAATTTAAAGACCTGACTTTAGAAAAAGTAACAAGACTATGGAAAGACCAATTAATTTGATGGTGATAAAAGAGAACTTTAACTTCGTGTAACATGAAATTCTCGCATCTTGATTTTTATCGGCTTTAGGAGGGGGAGTTCAAGTAAATGATTTCTTTTCTGATATCGATATTACTATATTCATCTCCGAAAATTGAGTTTTCCGATGAGGAGATTGTTCATTTTGAAAAATTAGCTTTATCAATTAAGGATGGACATTTAATTAACTACCATTTACCATATCAAAAGTTTCGCTTCTTATCGTATTTGTCTTTGAAAGGAGATTACGTTTTTCATGGTTCAAATAATCATAGTATTGAATGCTTTGAACCACGAGAGCAAACATTATATCACGGTGAAATGACGAAAGCAGTTTTTGCATCATCAGACCCAGTTTGGTCTATGTTTTTTGCAGTATTTAATAGAAATAAATTAGTAGGAAGCTTTAGGAATGGGTGTATTCTTGGTCGAAGAAAGAAATATCACTTTTATTCAATAAATGAATCAACAATGAAAAATAAACCATGGACCAATGGAATGATATACATTCTTCCAAAAGATAAATTTTCAACATCAACTCAAGGAAAAGTCCATTTTGATGAATGGGTCAGTAAAGAGTTAGTAGTACCCATCGGAAAGGTGAACGTTTCATTGGAAGATTTTTATTACCGAAATCAAATAGCAACACATAAGGATAACGAATCATTGTTAAAAACATGGATGTTGTACAAGGCAAGAACTATGTCACCAAATCGGAAGAGGACAAGGAACAGCACTTAACATCATATACTCCGCCCGGGTCGCTATGTTGCTTGGTGTGGCCGAGGGTTTTTGAGAAAAGCGAATCAACTAGACTACCCTGTAGGTTCTGAGGTTGTGAGTTGTACGGACAATAAACCTTGCGCGAATAAGTCTTCGACCGGACTTACAGGCAGTGACATTCTATCACAAAATACAGTCTAAAATGCTGGAGCATATATAAGAACTTCACATAAAAATTTTGGAGTAAATATATTATGATGGAGGACAATGATGCTTAAGATTTCAGCTGTTTCATATGAAGATAAGTTGATTCTACAAAACTTAATTCAACTATATAGATATGATTCTAGTGAGTATGATGGCCATGTGCTTAATAAACATGGACTATACCAATATAAATATTTGGACCATCAGTGGACAGACGAATACAGACGTACATTTTTTATATATAAAGATGAAGAATTAGCTGGGTTTGCTCTTATTATGCTTGGAGTACCGAGGGAGTTTGTTAAGCTAAGTGATGTTCAAGAAACTAATGTGATGAGTGACTTTTTTGTTTTACGGAAATACAGGGGACAGGGTGTAGGAAAGCAGGCAGCATTTGATATATTTGATAAGTATCCAGCCGCTTGGGAGATCAGACAAACACAGCGAAACCATCCAGCGAATCAATTCTGGAATAAAGTAATAAATGAACATACAAATGGGTCGTATAAAGAAGAGTATTTAAATGGAAGTTGGGACGGTCCTGTGCAGTGTTTTCAAAGTAATAAGTATGATTAGTAAGTCCTTAAGGAGATAAGACATCCTTTAACAACATATGTACGAAGCAGGCTCTGCCCCGTGAGAAGAGATAGACTAAAGAAGATTCAGGTCACAACCCTGTAAGGCTAAGTCCGCATGGCCCGAAGTAGGTGCGCTTTAAGCCTCACGGGTGTAGATACAGGAATTGTAATTCGAAAGGCAAAAGCTACTACTTATTAAAGGGGAACTATTCATGGAAGAAATTATTCGCTTCTACGATGTTGTTGACGAAGAATTACGATTTCAAAGAAATTCTAGGAAAATTGAATATCTAACTACCTTAAGTGCATTAGAGGAAGTGATTAAAAATCAATCGAGCATACTCGAGACGCACATTGATTGAAGAATCATTAAGAGTATTATCTTCCGGCGGTATATTAGCAATAGCGTATATTAATAAGCATTCAGTGGTTCCCATGCTTGTCAGGAAAATACCTGAATTTATTAATGAAGGCACAATTAGTAAAGTAATGGACACCGGAAGTTTAAAGGGAAGGGACCCAGAATCATTTTGGACAGATTCTCATTATACAACCCCCTTAGAAATTGAAAATTATATGAAGCAATTTGATGTTTCAATAGTAGATCATTTAGGGACAGATGGGTTAAGTCACACTCTTAGTAATGAGGTAGATGGACTTTCTGAACAAAAGTTTGAGATTTATAAAAACTATCATTTTAAGACTTGTAGGGAAAAAAGTATTCTAGGGATTAGCTCACATGGATTAGTAATTTGTAGGAAAAACTAAGAAAAATTAAGATAATCGAATGAATGCCGTTACATTTTTTTGAAAAGAAATTTAATGAGATAGATAGAATCAAATTTTCGCATAAGTAAATTAAGTTAAATTGATGGAGGTTTAATTTATGTTTTATAGAAGAAAATTATATATAGTTAACAATGATTTCGTAGAAATTCTTAACAAACATTTCATAGAAACCAATTTACCGAATCAATTGCGTAATGGAGCTCGTTTAGTCGGAAGATGGATGGCTCCAAGTTCTGAGACAACAACAGAAATATTCGCTATCTGGGAATATGACAGCTATGAAAAATATGAAGAAATCGAACGGAATATCAGAAGCAATAGTGAACACCTGAAGAAAATTAACGATTGGTATGAACGCCATGGCGGCAGAGAACGCATATTTAAGGAATGTGTCATTCAAGTAAAAAATGAAGAACTCATTTCAACATTATTAGACTGAATGATTCGTACCGGATATCGCTGGCATGACTTCTAATCTTAAGATTAGAATGCTTTATCACGTCATGAAAGGTTTTTCAGTCATTGTAGAATTTCGAATGTATCAGATAACAACATGTTATCGCTCCGGTCGATTCGGTCCTCTATAAATTTCTATTTTTGTAGCGAACATTACAACAAAATTGTAGTATTTATATACACAATCTACATCAGAAAATCCAGCTTCGGTCAGCCATTGTAACTGATGATCAAGAGTAGACATTCTGTCAAGTTTCGTTCTCTCTATCGCTGATGATATTTCAGCCTGGTCTAGTCCTGAATTTTCGATGTATTTTTTCCAATCTGATTTGTAAAGGCTTTCTAAATAGTCAGTATTCCCAAGAACTTGATCCACGTTAATAAAAATGCTGCCGGGGGTCATTATGGAATACAGTTTTTGGAACAACTTCTGCTTTTCAGGATCATTCATGTGATGTATAGAAAGTGAAGAAATTACTAGATCGTATGGTTCACTGTAGTCGAATTCAGTGTAGTCACTTGCGATGTATGTAATGTTAGAATGGTTGCTGAATCTTGCTCTAGCAATCTCAAGCATACCATCGGAAAGATCAATTAGTGTTAGATTTGAGTTGGGGTATTTTTCAAGAATAAAACTAGACATGAGTCCTGTCCCTGCACCCAAATCTAAGACTGAGGGAGTATCATTTTCTAAAATTGCTAGTGCAGCAGCAATCCTATAAAGATCCTCAAAGCAAGGAATAAGTTTCTTTCTTTGTTCGTCGTATCTTTGGGATACCTTGTTAAATTGTGTTCTTATATCGATCCTGTCATTTTTCATCTACTCGCTCCTCCATTCTTCATACTATGTTATAGTGTAATTCAACCCACATCCAATATATGTAACTAATTAATCTAATAGACAGTACCTATAAAGACGTTCAGGTTCGTAAATACTGGAATCTTTGTTTGGATATAGGTACTGAAATATAGAAATAGGAGATGTACATATGAAACTTAAGGGGAATAGGGTTACTCTTTCAAGTGTTACAAATGAAGATCTTGATTTCTTATGTGAATTAGAATGCAATGAAGACGTTTGGCTTTATGAAGAGTTTGTGGAGAACGATCATAATATTATTAAATCAAAGTATCTAGAACAAATGAATTCAAATACTCACGTTGATTTTATCATGACAATAGAAGCAGACAACGAAATAAAGCGAAGTGGATTGGTTCAGGTTTGGAGTTATGTAGCTCATAGAAGCAGCTGGGAACTTGGTTTAGGCATCCTGCCAGAGTATCAAGGATATGCGTATGGATATGAAGCGGCTAAGCTCATGTTTGATTATGTATTTAAGGAACTAGAAGCTCGTAAAATAGTAGGTATGTGTAATAGTCTTAATCAAAAATCGATCAACCTCATGGAGAAATTAAAGATGACGAGAGAGGGTACATTCAAACAAGAATTAAAATGGAATGATGAGTGGCATGATCAGCATTTTTATTCAATTTTGGTTAGTGAATGGACTAACGTCATAAGAAATTAGCAGAAAACCGCTCCGAAAATATTCAGACATAACTGCTATGTGAACTTGAATATTGGGGTGGGAGAGTGGATATGGATATTGCATTGAAATACTCTGATAAGTTTAAAGCATTACTAAAACTACAGAATGAAGTTAAAGGCATACATCCATTGCTAAAAAATCATTTCCCAATTGCGATTGTTGAGAATAAGAAACTACACATCTTTGAATATAAAAATGCAGAATACGATTTATCTCATAATTAGCTTGAATCATGGAGGGAGAAATGAACCTTATAGCCGTTCTACTTTTTACGAGATGGGTTCAAAGTTGATTGAACTTATCGTTCAAGCTTCGCCTGATTCACTTTATAGAATTGAAGATCTCTATTACGCATTGGCAAATGATTTGTATTTTGGGCTAAATGAAGAGATGTAAGGAATTGTCTATGTATATCCTAATGTATCAATTCATACACCATTAGAATCAAATGTTTTAAACAGAAAAGTTTTAAAAAGAAAATCAATAATTATAATAGGGAGTTAGGGCATATGAAACTTACAATTAGGAAAAGAACAGAAGATGATATCAATCAGTTCATTACTTGGACTTATGATGGGATATATTCTTTTTATGATAACAATATCCAGCAAGAAAAGATTGATGGATTTAAACATAGTATCCATTCAGAAAGGGCATTTTCGGTATTTGATGATAAAGAAAATTTAATTGGGAACTGTGAGTTTTTTGATATAAGTGATGGTGGGGTAGAAATATTAGCAGTTGGAGTACAAATGAAACCTTCAATGACAGGACAAGGTTACGGTTCGATATTTATTAAAGCAGTTATTGAACAAGGAAGGGAATTATTAAAGTTTAATCATTTGGAATTGTGTGTAGTGGATTTTAATAAAAGGGCAATAAGAACATATGAAAAAGAAGGTTTTAGAAAGAAAGATGAATTTCTAAATGTAATCAGAGGCAATACGTACAATTTTATAATTATGGAAAAAGATTGGAATTAAAATTATCAAAAAAGGATTTCAGGGAATGAGATACTTTTATAATAGAGTCCGGAGTGAAAGCTATGCTTGGAGTAAAAGTAGAAAAAATCAATGATGATCTAATTATTAAGTGGCAATTATCTAAAATAGAAATCCCCAAATCTGAAATTGTAAACATATCGCATGATGATACTTATGGAGGAGAACAAAAGGATGCTATTAGAATCGGTACTCCATACGGCACCACCGATAGAATTATAATAAAGACTAATTCCCAAACTTATATTCTATTTACAACGAATGTAACCTCATTACATAAAAAAATCAGTACGATTATAAACTTATGAATCATACTATTCCTCGGTTGATTACCGGTGAAGAATAAATCATATAAAGGTAATGAAATAAAGTGCGATACAGTAACTTTAGGTTCCTGTCTTTGAGATAGGTACATGTTCACGTTATTTGCTCCAAGCTTATGCTTAATCTTTTAGGAGTATTTTCTGAGATGTGACATAAGTAGAATACATCCGATTAGATGAAGTATTAATAAAATTGGAGGTTAACGATGACTGATGTAACTATAAGAATGGACGAGATCAAACGAAAATTGAGGAAACTTAAGAAACTGGAACTAAAAATTCGCATGAACAGTAGCATTCAGCCTGAGAAAAAACTCATTTGGGACAATTATTTTGGACATCATGGAGCAAATAACTGTAGAGCAAAATACTCATTACTTATGTTGGCTTCGATGAACCGCGAAGAATATTTGAGCGTTATTAATGAATATCTTTCAATTGTTTATTACGAACTTTATAAAGAAAGCGGAATTATTTACGAAGAAGGAATGTATGACCCGGATATACTATCAAAGCTAGGTATACCAACAAATGCGGATGAGAACAGTATCAAAAAAAGATTTCGAGAGCTGGCAAAGAAATATCATCCTGATACGGGTGGGGATGCGTCTATGTTTATTGAACTTATGGATAATTATAAAAAGTTAATGGGAGGAAAATCATGAAATGTTTATGGGAATAACGTAAGATGACTTTAACGAATGTATTTACCTGTACATCGAAGACGAACAGAAGAAATATGTAGCAGCCAATATTTATTCAATTGCGGGTGCTTAACATTCACCTGCAAGTACTATTTTGAATGATATGATTGTAAAATATGCTAGCTCAACGAATGTAATGACTACTTATAACAATGAATTTACAATCTTTGTGAATACTAAATTAGTGGGAGGTAACAGGATGCAAAAAGAAATGAGTGCTATAAATCGAGAGCAATGGAATCATGAGCGATATCAAGCTTGGATAAATCGATTTGGTTCCATTGAGCAAGAAGCCAAAAGAATTATGGATGATCCAAAGAAGAGAATAAAGATTTTAGCTGATTATATTGGTGATGTCAGAGGAAAACGTGTACTAAATCTTCTCGGATCAAACGGGACAAAGGCAATATCGATTGCATTGATGGGCGCTAAAGAAGTAAAGGTTGTTGATATCTCACCAGAAAACGCAAGATTTGGAATGGACCTCGCAAGAGCTTGTAACGTTGAAATAAACTATATCGTTTCTGATGTAATGGATCTAAAAGTAGAGGAACTTGGTGAGTTTGACCTTATTTTTATTGAAATGGGAGTACTCCATTACATCTATAATATCGAAGAATTATTCAAGATAGTAAATAAATTGCTATGCAAGGGTGGTAGATTTGTACTTAGAGAATATCACCCAGTACTTTGGAAATTACTAAAAGAAGTAGACGGGCAATACATTGCTAGTGGTAATTATTTTGAACAAGATGTGGTCGGAGAAGAGATGAAGTTAAGGCGCTGGATACTTGGAGAAGTAATAACCTCGATCGTAAATGCGGGGTTGACAATCAAGGCTTTACATGAGGAATCGGGAGAAATACAGAGATGGATTTTTAAGGATCTACCAGAAGGCATAGAAGATAGAATCCCTGGAATCTATGCTGTAATTGCGACTAAAGAATAGTGGGTAATTCGAATGCGGTTCGTATAACAATGTGTTTTTGCTGTTTGAGACAATAAGTAGGTTAGCGTACTAATTGACACAAACACCAGCTAAGATAATGCTATTGAAATCGATGAATACATATCCAAACTATAAAAGGAAATGATGAAATGGATATATTGCTTGAAAGAGTTTCGGAAGATCAATTGATGTCATTAAAGAATTTGTTTGTACTTGCTGCATATGATCTAACTGAGTTTAATAACACTGACATCGGGGAAGATGGACTTTTCCAAGTTACATTTAATTTTATGGATTGGTATAGTGAGCCGAATTACCATATGTATTTTATCCGATCAGATCGATCATTGGCTGGATTCGTAATCGTGAAGAAGATACAAGAAGAAAAAATATATTATTTAAATCATTTCTTTATACTTCGAAAATACCGGGCGTTAAAGATCGGGCAGCAGGCTGCATTCAAGGCATTTGATTCATTCAAAGGACATTGGCGAGTGAGTGAATTTGATTGGAATGTACCGGCACAGATTTTCTGGAAGAAAGTTGTGAGTCGTTATACGAGTAATCAATTTATAGAAACAAGAAGAAAAGATAACAAGGGACCAGCCCAAGAATTTACTAACCAAGTGCGTTAGTAAATGTTATTTGAAGTTGAGTAAACAACTTATATAGCAGGGGTGACAAGAAGTATTGATTATGATGTTTAGAGACTCTTTTTAAGAGGAGATTACCGTAATCATCTTTACAAATCAAGTGACGTTGCGGCCGAAGCTGTCGAACCTTTAAGTTAGCGATATGAATACGTTATAGAAAATCAGCTAGAAGAAATAGAGAAGGAAAATCGAAAGATGCAAAGAATTATTACGAAGTAATACTTTTCTAAGATCTGACATTTTTCTGCACGCAAAATCAGGCGGATTGATCTACCGAATGATATGCTCCTTTTGAAAGGAGGGATTGGCGTGGATTGGCTCCAGCGTATGAACCATGCTATTGACTACATTGAAGAAAACTTAGAAAGCGATATTGATTATGATCAGATTGCAAAAATTGCTTTATGTTCGGTTTATCAATTTCAACGGATGTTTTCATTTGTACTTGAAGTTCCTTTAGCAGAATACATTAGGCGCCGAAGACTTACACTTGCTGCCTTAGATTTGCAAAACAGACAGAATAAAGTGACAGATGTAGCTTTGAAATATGGATACAAAACTCCAGAATCATTTTCTCGAGCATTTCAAAATATGCATAACTTGACTCCTACATCAGCGCGCAATACCGGTTGTCAGTTAAAAGCCTATCCTCGACTCTCCTTTCAACTTATATTAAAAGGAGCTGTTGGGATGCATTATCGGATTGAGAAACGAGACGCTTTTCAAGTTTATGGGTTAGAAGATATATACAACTATGATAATATTGCGAATCAACAAGGAGAATCGATCCCTGAAGTCTGGCAAAACATAAACAAGAATGGTGAGCTCGATCGATTACTCCAGACGGTACCTGGAGATTGGCAGCACGAAGGCAATTTCAACAAAGAACTTGGAGCTGTTTTTGCATTCGATTCTTATAAGTTCACAAGCAATACGACTTTTCCTTATCTTATCGGGTGTTATCGATCGGAGAATAGCAAAGTTGATGGATATACCATTGTTGATGTTCCAGCATCTACTTGGGTAGTATTTTCAACATTAAGTGATGAGAATGAGAGTGGAAGATATGATTTGAGTACTTTAAAAAACAAAATATTTTCGGAGTGGTTACAAACATCAAAACTCAACATTTTAGATGGTGGAAATTTCGAAATGTATTGTACTAACAAGGACGGTTATGAGTACTGTGAACTATGGTATCGAATTGAGAGCAACAGTGAATAAAATAAGAAACAAATAAATCGCTCAGTTAATAAGCAAACTTGTATAATTTAAGTTAAAACCTCCCAAAAGAAGCAGTTAGATTGAAAAGCTTTTATGGGAGGTTTATTTATAATTTGCTATACACGAATTCACACCGAGGGCTATTACCTTTGATTTTTAAAAAGGAAAGTAGAAGTGGAATCTGACCGCTAGGCCTGCGAGTTTAAGCAAGTGAAGGGGTGAAGACGACATGAAGAATCGTATACATATTTTTGGTGCATCTGGGTCAGGAACATCAACATTAGGACAAGAATTATCAAAGCGGCTTCCACATGTCAACTTTGATAGTGATGATTATCTTTGGATCGAGAAATTTACTGAACAAAGAAAACCACCGGAAAGATTACACTCACTAACTCAAGATCTATCTGAGTATAATCAGTGGATTTTATCAGGTGCGATATGTGGTTGGGGAAACGCCTTGAAATCAAATTTCGATTTAGTAATTTTTCTCTATGTGCCTAAAGAAATCAGACTTCAAAGACTAAGGGAAAGAGAAATACATAGATATGGTAAAGATGTCTTACCTGGAGGATGTATGTACGAACAATCAAAGACTTTCTTAGAGTGGGCTTCCTTATATGATGAGGCTGGGTTAGAGGTAAGAAGTAAGAAGCTGCATGAAAAGTGGATGTCAGATTTAACTTGCCCCGTTCTAAGGATAGAAGGTAATAACTCTATTAGTGAGAGAGTAAACCTTGTTTTAGAATATTTGAATAATAACAAATGAGCAGTGATCAAAATTTATATAAGAGGAGTCCATCGGGATGAATAAGCATAGTGTTTATGAAACAAACAGCTCCTATTGGGATACAAAAGGAAATGTTTTTTTAGGAGCAATTGTACTTCCTTTTTATGGAGCATTTATCTCAGAAGAAAAATGTCAACTTTTTGGCGATGTATCAGGAAAAAAGATGTTAGAGATAGGCTGTGGTAATGGTCATTCTATGCAATATCAGGTGGAACGTAAAGCATCTGAACTATGGGGGATGGATATATCAGAAAAACAAATTGAAAAAGCTGATCAACATTTAACGATGTGCGGTCTTTCAGCGAAATTAATCTGTTCTCCGATGGAAGAAGAATGTAACATACCAGTGGATTATTTTGATTTTGTTTATTCGATTTACGCGATCGGCTGGACAACTGATCTTGAAGGTACTTTTCTCCGAATTGCTTCTTATTAAAAAAAAGACGGCATATTTATTTTCAGTTGGTCTCATCCCATACACAAATGTGTCGTTGAAGAAAATAATAGATTTGTTTTTAACAAGTGTTATTTCGATGAATCTTGGTACTCGGTATCTCCTGATTCTTGTCAAGGTGCGCTAACCTTATCTGATCGTAAATTATCAACTTATGTAAATGCGTTGGCAAAAGCAGGTTTTGTTATTGAACAAATGATCGAAGAAACTGACCACGAAATAATACAATTGCATGATGACAATAATGATTTTGTGAAAAGAGCAAAAATGTTTCCTGTAACCTTCGTTATCAAAGCAAGAAAACTATAAAATATGGAAGAAGTGGTCCTAGAGTTAGTTGCTTAGCGGCTCAGGAAAGGATGGCATCTAATAACAAGTTATTGAGGAGAGTGAAGATATGAATGTTATTTTAAGTAAGGCTGGAGCAATATTTATTCCTGTAACTAACATCATAGATGCACGAGAATGGTACTGTTCCATACTTAATCTTGAACCTAATTATGAAATAATCGCAGGTCATCTTTGTTGTATACCCTTCGATAACAATGGATTGAATCTTGTTCTTGACAGCCAGATATACAATGAAGAATCTATCTATAAGAATCCTGCTTTCCATTTCAATACTAATGACATACAAAAAGCTTATCAATTCTTAAGAGAACGCAAGGTCGAGTTTGTAACAGAAGTAGAGAACGGCCATTGGTTTAACTTCAAAGATCCTGATGGGAATTTATTAATGGTTTGTAAATGCTAGATTTGAAATCGGTCATCGCAGATACTAACAAAGAGAGAAGGAGGCCATTATGAAAGATAAGCTTTTCTTAGAAATTAAAGAATACTTAATATCTAAATATCAATGCCATACAGTTATTTTATATGGGTCGTATGCTACTGAAAGCTATGACGATGAAAGTGATGTTGACTTGGTTTGTTTTTATGATGAAGTAGAGAACAAGAATGATAACTCCTTTATTCTTAATAAACAGTTAGATGCATGGCTTTATAATACTGAGGAATTGAGTCACTCGGAGCAATTTTTGCATATTAGAGAAGGAATTCTTTTAATGGATGAAAGAGGACTAGGGAGGAAATTATTAGGGGAAATTGAACAACTCTATATAAAAGGACCTGACCCAATAAAAACTGATGAAGTCGAATTCTTAAAAAAATGGTTAGATAAAATGGTAAACCGCTCACTTAGAGGAGATTCTGAAGGGAATTATAGATTACATTGGTTGCTAAAGGACAGCCTTGAAATATACTTCAAATTGCAAAATAGATGGTATGTAGGTCCTAAGAAATCAATTCAGTGGTTACAAGAACATGACCAAAGAGCGTATACACTGTTCTCTAATGCTTTACATAGGAATGCTAGCAACAAAGATATCGAAATCTTAATTGATTATATTGTTAAAAACTAAATTTAGCTTATCAGTTATCAGCATCATTGTTGAAGGAGAGAACTTAGGTGGAAGATTTGGTAATTGAACTCTACAATCCTGAAAGGGACAGAACTTTAATAAAAGCGATGTTGAATGGAAATGAACAGTATGACGAAATTTTCAGAGCAAATGAAGGGGATTTTCAGGGGAATATAATTGTTGCGCGTTACAAAGGTGTAACTGTAGGTTTTCTTTCATTCGGTCCTTTTAGAAGACAAACCGTGACGACGATCTTTATCAGGCATGAATGTAGAAGAATGGGTATTGGCAGTGAACTTATGAAGAGAGCAAATCAATTGCTTTTAAAAAATGAGGAAGTAGAGCGTTCCATTGGAGTATGTGTGAATGGTGATCATTCTTCGCTGCAATTTATTTATAAGAATGGTTATTACATAAGTTATTCATCTTATATCATGGAACTAGAGGGAGAATTCCCTGCCGAAAATCAAGCTTTTATCAGACCCTATGAAGAAGATGACTACATTACATGTCATAATATTAGCGAATTAGCTTTTTTCAAAATGCATGAACATATAAATATGCTTCCGTCCTATTATTATCCTCCAAATGAAAGGGAGCGCCAGCGTTTTGCGGAAGACAGAACGAACAGATTCGTTATGCTGGTAGACGATGAAATTGTGGCAGTCGGAATAATTGACGGTAGTGAACTGAGTCATGTCTCCGTTCGTCCTGAACTTCAAGGGCGTGGATATGGAAGGACTTTTGTAACTTTTCTTGTTAACGAAATCAAGCGTCGCGGCGCAAAAACTGTGAAGCTTTGGGTACTCAAAGGTAATCCTGCAAAAAAATTATATGAAAGTCTTGGTTTTAGAGAAAAATCATTAAACCATTGGGTAACAAAATACTATAGACCCGACACCCGTTTAAGCAGACCTCCGAGTCACTTGTTGAGCTAATAGGTAAAAATTGAATTCGCCCATGTATCCTAAAGAAAGCGTTTTAAATGAAAGGGAGGTCAATGATGTGTTGTCTTGGATGCAAACTTGCAAATCATGTAATGGAAACAAATGTTGTCTATGAAGACGATTTAATTACTTGTATTTTGGACATTGACCCATTGAATGAAGGACATACGTTAATCTTACCAAAAAGACATTATAAAGATCTCGAAGAGATCGATAAGGTAACTATTATTTCCATCATGGACGCAGCAGTAATCATATCTATAGCTCTAAAAGAAATTTATCAACCTGATGGAATATCGACCATTCAAAATGGTGGGGAATTTAACGATTTAGATCATTATCACATGCATGTATTTCCAAGATACAAGAATGATGGATTTGGATGGGTAGAACCAATAAATAAATCTCAAACTCCATTGGACCAAGTAAAGGAAAGGATAGTTGATAAATTAAATGCAATTAGTATGTAAAACTGAAAGGAATTAAAAAATGAATCTCAGAATTCATTCAGGAAACGCACAGACAATGCGAATAAGTCTCTCTAACAATTGAAATAAGTAATAATCATGTCAAAAAGCTTTGTGAGAAATTAGGATTTGTTAATCAAAATATAGAGAACCAAGATGGCGAGATTATATATAAACTAAAGTTAAAGTAAACTATAAAGAACTTGTATTAGTTACTTTAAGAGGGCGTTACTCGTTCTTACGTCGTCGAAACTGCTCGTCAATCGCTACGGAATCTGTGACGTTGTATAACATAGTGAAGGCCGTGAAAATAATTCTGAGAGGATGAAGTAGGATGATAGCTATGCAATATAAGATCACATTACCAAGCGATTATGATATGGGGATAATCAGAGATAGAGTACAAAATAATGGTTATAAGACAGACGGTTTTGAGGATTTAAAGTCAAAACTATATCTTATAACAGAATTAGGAAACAACAAATGTTTACAAAATAGTTATTGCCCACTCTATCTTTGGAAGAATAGCAGCGGATTAAATAAATTCCTGTTTAACGGTTATTATGACAACATATTAAAATCCTTTGGATGGCAACATGTCAATATAGGAATCCCTTTGATCGACAATACTACTGATAAAATTAAAGAGAGTAAATACGTATTTGAAATTTCAAAAACAATACAGCCACAAGAAAGTTTGGATAACTTAACAGATATCATTCTAAATGAGATTCCTATGTTAGATCAAACAGAATATACAATAATATATAACCCAGATAAATGGGAGTATAGTGTGTTTTATTTTAACGAAGACGTTGATAAATTCGCCGATTTAAATGGAGTAGTGTATACCGTGCTGCATGTCTCTACATAGAATCTTCCTGTTTTATAAGCCATTAGGATTGTGGATTTAAGAACGTTATCCGAAAGTGACTAGAGAGATCATCATTAGTATATATTATCTTTCAGAAGCATTTGGAAATAGACCGAAGTACACTTCACTTATTGAACCTTGTATTCCTTTAGCCGCTGACATGCTCTATCGTATGGGAGTTAATAAGGAACATATTAATGATCTCAATACAGAAATATATAATAATGCAAGTATTAATATAACCGCAAAGAATACAATTCAAAGGAGAAATAAATGAGATATTCCATCAGACCTATAATAGAGAAAGATGTGCCTTTTTTATGGGATATGTTGTATGAATCATTATATGTTCCGAAAGGACGAGAACCTTTTAATAGAAATGTGATTAAGGAACCTTTTCTATCTAAGTATGTGGAAGATTGGGGTAGAGAAGGAGATCTAGGATACATTGCAGTAAATGATGAAGGATTGTCTTTAGGATCGATCACTGCTCGATTTTTTAATGAAGATAATAAAGGGTTTGGATATGCAGGTCATGATGTACCAGAGCTTGGTATGGCTCTGAAAGAGGAATATAGAGGAATAGGAATCGGAAAGGCACTGTTACAAATGATGATTGATGGGCTTAAGGAGAAGGAAATAAAGAAAGTATCATTAAGTGTAGATCCTGAAAATAGTGATGCAATGAAATTATATCGACGATTTGGATTTAAAGAAGTTGGCATGGTGGATACATCAATTACTATGGTTTTAGAGCTGTAATACAAAGAACGAAACAAATAACATGTAAGGAGCATACAGATGATCGATATTCAAAGCGTAATTCCACATCGATATCCATTTCTAATGATAGATCGAATTATAGAGATAGAAGAGAAAAGATGGGCTAAAGGATATAAGAATGTGACTGGGAACGAATGGTTTATTACTCAACCAAGTAATCGTATGCCAAGCATGATGATCGTGGAGGCATTAGCGCAATTAGGAGCATTTGCCTTAACCAGTAGAGAGAAGAATTTGGGTTTTCTTTCATCATTGAATGGTATAGAGTTCCTAGGTGATGCTTATCCAGGGGATCGAATTGAATTGTATTATGAAGTTGTAAAGAGTAGAAAAGGGTTTGTTTTGGGTAGAGGGGAGGCCGCTATCGGAGACCAAGTAATTATCAAGGCCGAAGAAATTATGATTTATATACAAACAGATAACAACATCAAATAACAATGTATTCATGCATCAAGGTTTCCTTCTTCTCAGTCTGAAGTGGAAAATTTCGAATGAGTATATACTAAAATAGGATACAACAGAAACTGAAAATATAACAAAGAGGGAATATTATGAAAAATGCAGTGTAATCTCTGGACCAGCCGGGGTAGGTAAATCTACAACATCGCGAAGACTTGTGGAGACGCTAAATAGAAGTGCATATATATCTGGAGATGCGATAAGTCATTTTCCAGTGAATGGTCGTGGTAAACCATGGCTTGATAAAAGTACTCTAGATTTAACATGGAAAAATATATTAAGCATAACTATGAATCTATTAGATTATAAATATGATGTTGTGATAGATTATGTCTCATTCCCTAAAGAAGTAAAATGGCTTGCATCAGGTTTGAATAATAGAGAAGTCAGAATTGTATATGTTGTACTTTTAGTAGATAAAGAAACGATAATTTTTAGGGATCAGTTAAGACCGGAAGAAGAGCGAATGGGAGAGCGAAGTTTGATTCTTTTAGATGAGTTTGAGAATGATTCTGAATTAATGGATGTTAACAAGCTCTATACACATGAATATAAAATAGAGCAATTAGCTGAAATTATAGATGGGATTTTGCAGGATGATAAATATATCCTTAGATAATTTGAAAAAGTAGATGTAAACAAGTTTGATATATGGATACAAAAACTTGGCAACAGCTATATTACGGCAGCCGATCAAAACGATCGGTTGCTTTTTTTGAAGCCAATAGGCAGTTTGAAGTAATTGAAAGAGTGAATTATGTTATAATATCCCAAATGATGTAAAAGGTAATATTTTTGAGCGAAGGGAGATAAATAAATGGAACATGATAAAGAAATTCAAGAGATTAAAGAGCGATTGAAAAATGTGGAGAGCCAACTCAAACAAAAATCACGATTTTCTGGTTTTTCTATTACTGTGCTAATCGGTATTGTCTTTGTCGTACTATTTTTAATAGCAGTAGGCTCATATCAATTTGTATCTGGAGGTTAAACTTTTATTAATAAAGTCTGTTATATAAGGCGTGAAAAGTCGTCAATAGGCGGCTTTTTTTATTTGATATACCCATTTGTATCCATGACAAATATATTAAATGTAATCTTGTTTCGACTCGACCATGGAATAATCCTTAGGGTATTAGTAGATCGGTATGGATAAGCAAGGAAGTAAGGGTGTGGGAAATATGAACAAGATGAAAAGAATAATGATTCCATTCGTTATTGTTCTCATTATCTTAGTAGGATTAACTATATTCGAATTTTTCGTTTTGCACTTGCTAGGTTTGCAGTATAAATCCGCTGGTGGTTTAATATTATTCTTTGTTCTATATCTACTCCTAGAAATACCTCTCTCATTGATTACAGATGCAATGCCTAAAGCATTAAAATCGGTGGGGATTATTAAATCAAGCAAAGGATGGTTACCCCTAACTTTGGATACAGGGTTGCCATTTATTTTAATCCTATTACTTGATGCCTTCATCAGCGATATAACGATAACATGGCAAGGAGCTATGATATTCTCATTAGTTACCGGAATCATTAGTAGGAAGGTAAAAGAGAGTGAAAAGGAGCCGCCAGTCTGGATAGTATTGAAATCGAAAAAATGAGAAGTGAAATAGAGTTTAAGGAAAAGTATTGATTATCATGATTAAAGCTAGGATTATTATCGAGTGAAAAGCGCTAATATGATCATAAATAACAAGTATGCTGGTCTACAATTCGAGGCTCTAGAATTCTCAACCTTGCGTTCTATTCCATCTTTTTTGTTTTCCATATGATTATGCTTAAAAATGTAACAAGAAATATACAGGCTAGAGCTAAATATAGGAATGAAAAGTCCCTGTTTTTAAAGTAACGAAATAAAAGCCCACCTCCGAATATTACAATACCCCCAACACTAACATGCATTAAATTATCGATCTTTTTCAATCTTTTACACTCTCCCCTAGCCTAATTATTTGTTCATTTGATCCATTATCTAATAAGATACTTTAAAATAGAAAGGTCGGATACCTTAGATATTAAGGAATTCGACTTTTTTGTTTAAATCTTTGGTAGGGCACATAGATTCTTTATAGAAAGAATCAAAAAACTCTATTAATTTTTATTCAACACATGAAAAATTCACAATAATATTAGCCGGAATCTAGATAACTTCCTACAAATCCAAAACTTTACGAGTATCTTGAAATGTATCAAATGCGATTTTGACAAAACCAAATATTGTAAAAAGACTGAAATGTAGTAAAATACTTATCAATACTCAGAGACACAAACGTTTCAGTCTCCCCCAGATACGAGTGTTTCTAACACAACTATTTACTTCGATGATCATGATCTAGAGGCTGCAGTGCAAAGACTATAAAACGAAAGAAGGATAACCGTATGCTTACAATTAGATTTGTCTCAAATGATGATATCCCACATATTCAATCGATCGCACGTGAAACATGGATTTTTACTTATGGAGACATTTACCCAATGGAATATATTGATCATTTTCTAAGTAAAGCTTATTCTTATGAGAATTTAAGCCTGTCGGTAGAGAGAGATCTTCACAATGCGAAACGGAGCTTCTTAATAGCGGAATTTAATAATGAAGTCGTTGGATATGCTCAAACAAGACAAGTGAATGAAGAAGATTATGAACTACTAAGAATCTATGTACGGCCTGGATATCATAAACAAGGAATAGGAAATGGATTCATTGAAGAATTTGTTCATGTTTTAAAACCGATAAAAAAACTATTTGCTTGGGTTGCGAAAGACAACCATATAGGAAGAGCATTTTATGAGAAAAAAGGATTTAAAGAGGTCGAAGAAAAGGTGGAAACAATAGATGGAAACAGTAAAATACAAACCAAATATGAATTGGAGATTAAATGATTATTAAGGAGGCTGTTCCTGATGGTTGAAAGATCTGTATTAAATCAGATTCTCGATTTATTAGGTTACACTTCATCAACGATTCGTTTGATTGGCGGATATTTTGACAACGTATATGAAATTGCTGCTGAATTTCCCTTGGTTATTAAGATCTTTAATAGGGAGATGAATAGCGAAGAAGATATTTTATCAGAGATTGAATGGACTCAGTTTTTAAGTAACCATGGTCTTAGTGTAATTGAACCTATATTAGTAAAAGGGCTTTACATAAACAATTTGTCCGAAAGTATGTTTTTCGTTGCTTATAAGAGAGCAAGGGGAAACCATATTGATATAAATAATAAAGAAGTATGGAATAGTAGATTATTTAACCTGTGGGGACAGGGAATGGGGACTATGCATTCTCTATCGAAGCTTTATAAAGGAAAGAGACCTGAATGGCACAAGCAAGAAATTTACCAAGTGAATTTGAAGGATCTAGATCCTAAGATTAATGATCTATGGAACAACTATCTTGCTGAATTAAAAACGATGAATACTTCTAAGGATATCTATGGAATCATACATGGCGATCTTCACCAACAAAATTTGCTATATGATAATGAGGAGGTAACATTTATTGATTTTGGAGATAGTGAATATGGTTGGTTTGCATATGACATAGCAATCTCCATATATCATGCTTCACAATCTATTGAAGAAAAAGAGAATAGATGTAAGTTTGCAACTTCATTTTGTCAATCATTCATTGATGGATATGCAAAGGTAAACTCTACGAGTGAAATAATCAATAAAATAGATTTTTTTATTAATTTTAGACATCTCTACTCTTATGTCTATCACAATCATTATTTAGATAAAACGAATATAAACATGAAACAATTAGATTATCTAGATAAAATGAAAAAGTCGTTAATTAATCAGACTTCATATTTTGAAAAATCGTTACTATTGTAGGCAGAAACACGTGATTTAGCAGCCATTGAATTCGGATAACATTATATACTTTTAATTTGAGACAACCTTCAGCGGATTAATTTATGTATCCAAAGCGTTATTTCTATACTAATAGGGATTGCGATAAAAGAAAGATTCGGTTCACATGACGAGGGAGTACTGTTTACAGATCATATATTTAGGAAATATCATAATTAGTGCTTATGTCTCTTTCCCCGAGATATAGGCATTTTTTTATGCAATGTCACTTTTATAACACAAACTAACACAGCAATTACGGAAAGTGTTTTTGTAAAAGATTATGCTACTCCTGCTGTTTCTGTCTGGGAGGATTAATAAAAAAGTGAAAGATACATACATTTTATATCTTGTAAAAAAATAAGCTTTAATGAAAGACTCTTCAAATTTTGAAGGGTCTATTTTATTTATCAATATTTCTTTGATGTGAAGTTATAAAATAACTACTTATTACAAACAGGTATGTAAATATTTAACTTACTTTTTTAAATTAAATATATAATAATCAGAATGTAACCAGTTAATAATGTATGGGGGATTTTTATGAGGAACATTGTATCAATTTTTAGGAAGAGTAATTTTTGTGTGTTCATTGTGTGTGCTGTCTTTCTATTTATTATCAGCGGTTGTGGATCTACAACACCACCAGAAGATAATAGCGAATCTATCTCACAGACAACAGATACACCAACAAGTATTGACGAGAATAATGAGCAAGTTAAAGATGATGATAAGAAAAAAGAAGAGACAGTCAACGATAAGGAACAGAGTTCTTCTTCAACAACATTAACAGAGGAAGATACTACAACAAAGAAGGAAACAACAAAAACGGAGACAACTACGCCTACACAAGCCGTTAAACCTACTTCAACCACTCCGAGTGGTAAGCTAACGGTTCACTATATAGATGTTGGACAAGGAGCATCGCAACTTATTCAAACACCTAGCGGCAAAACAATGCTTATCGATGGAGGCAATAACGATGATGAACAGCGTATGGTTAGCTACTTAAATAAACAGGGAGTAAAAAAAGTAGATGTTCTTATAGGAACACACCCAGATGCCGATCATATTGGGGGATTAGACGCAGTAGTGGATTCCTTTGATATTGGAAAAATTTATATGCCAAAGGTATCTTCTAACACGAAAACATATGAATCTTTACTGACTTCGATCAAAAATAAGAGTCTTAAAGTTACAACGGCTAAAGCAGGAATAAACATCGATTTGGATAATGAGATTGATATCAAAATGATTGCTCCTGTTAAGACGTATGATGATAAAAATGAAATGAGCGCTGTTGTTAAACTTACTTATGGAAACAACTCCTTTTTATTCACAGGAGACGCTGAGTCAGGCAGCGAAAGTGATATGATAAATAGCGGTGTAAACCTAAAATCAGATGTCTTGCTTGTTGGTCACCACGGTTCGAACTCATCGACTAGTCAAACGTTTCTAAATGCTGTTGATCCTACGTATGCTGTCATTCAAGTGGGTAATAATAGTTATGGTCATCCTACAGATAATATCTTAAACAGACTTAATAGTAAAAATATAAAAATATATCGTAATGATCTGCAAGGAACCATTATTTTTACGTCTGATGGGACGAACATTAAACCATCGGTAAGCGCGTGGAAATATACAGCAACAACTAATAAAGAAGAAACCCCTAGTGAAAGTACAAGTACTACAGTAACTAAAAAGGAACCTGCAGTATCATCAGACACGAAAACAGAAACAAAAACAGAATCGACTACAAGTGTTTACTATAAAAATTGTGACGCAGTAAGAGCGGCTGGAAAAGATCCGTTATACAAAGGTGACCCAGGATACAGTACAAAGCTTGATAGGGATAAAGATGGTATAGCTTGTGAAAGATAGATAGGAGGTCTTTACATGAAAGGTATCGTTGATCGGTTTGAAGGTGATTACGCGGTAATTGAGATAGATGGACAGACACATGATGTTTCTAAGTCAATTATTGATGCTTCTGTAAAAGTGGGGGATGTAGTTACTTTGGTAGAAGGAGTATGGAAACCTAATCCTACGGAAACAAAGCAACGAGAGAAGCAAATTAAGATGCTTATGGACGATGTTTGGGAAGATTAAACAAATATTTATAATTACAAATACTAACCCGATTTCATTTAGAAGTCGGGTTATTTGCTTTCAATGTTATCGGTAAAGAAACTATGTACTATATGAATTTTGAAGATAAAGAAAACCAAATATTGTTAAAACGTCAAACTGTAGTAAAATATTTATAGGTGCCTTTAGACATAATTCTCCAGTTTACAACTCGAGTCCATTATCTATGCGAACTGATTAGAAAGAGGACACGCTGGAGAATCTTCCCGATTCAGAGTTATGCTTCAGTGTTGTCCAATGTAGAAATATAATAATAAATGGAGGTCGAAAATCATGGCAGCACTAACGGATAAGTTTTCACCTTTAATTTCATATACAGAAAAAGCAAAAGTAAGGTTTGGGGCTTCCGCAGCATCTGTTGTGATCATCCAGGACAACAAAATTATAACGGAGTGGTATACTGGAGAACATCATTTTAAAAATGGAGCTCTCGTAGTAACAACGGATTCTATGTTTAACTTGTATTCCCTAAGGAAAACGTACGTTGGACTTGCGACAGCAATTGCTGTTGTAGAAAGTAGAGTATCTATTGACAGTAAAGTTTCTGACGTTCTAATAAACTTAACTGAATACGAGTTGGGGAACATCACAATAAGAGATTTAGCAACAAAATCAGGTGCCAAATATTTTGGATCGCATCGTGTTGAACGTGAGAAAGTAGCGTGTGATTTAATCAAAGAACTAACAGGATCTAATATTGCAGAACTAATTACAGAACGAATATGCAGACCAGCCGAGTTAACTAATACCGAGTGGGTTTCGATTCCTAAAGAAAAATTAGTTTGTGATTTTCAAGCTGCAGACGGCTATGCATCCGTTAGAATTGAGTCAAATGAAGGTCATGAAAGAAATCTGTATTCAAGTGCGAGAGACCTGGCAAGGTGGGGGGATTTGCACCTAAATAAAGGCTTTATAAATTCCAGTCAATTAGTACCTGCCACCGTATTTACACTCATTGAACAGTTGCGAATGGATACTGGAGACATGAAGCGGATTTTTGGATGGTACTATCAAGATCAGTGCTATTATGCATCAGGTGCAGCAGGTTGTCACTGTGTAATTGTGCCAGAGTTCAATGCGGTAGCAGTTCGGATGTTAAATAAATATACAGAAAACTACACACAAGATCAGAATTCGTTTAATGAAATCTTTTATAATTGCCTTCAAAGCATAAACTAGTTTATTTAGTTAGAAACAATCTAAGTTAATCTAAGGGAGGAATATTGGAATTTTGTGAGGACGATAAATAAAAGTCTACTATATTTATATATTACCTTTTCATAGAATCTTGGTCATAGTAACATATGTATACTGATTCATATAACAATGAATAAACGGTATTAAATATGCTTTATTGAAACCCCTTTCAAACCCTAGAGAAAGATGTGAAAGAAAATGAGCAGGAGAAACTTCGTCTCTAGCAGAGCTTTGGTCATTGTGCTTCATGAGATTTATGGAGTTAACGATCATATCCATTTTTTTAGTGAGATATTAATAAATGAAGGTTTTGATGTACTTATTCCAAACCTTATTCATAGGGATTCATTTTCTTATGATCTTGAGGATCTCGCTTATCAATATTTTATGAACGAGATTGGATTCGAGAAATCAGTAAGAGAAGTAGAGGAAATAATAAAAATAAATAAAGCGGAGTATGATCAGGTATTTATCATTGGATTTAGTATTGGTGCAACAATCGCTTGGATGTGCAGTGAATATGATATTAACGGAGTAATCGGGTACTATGGATCGAGAATTCGTGATTATAAAGAGATAGAGCCTAGATGTCCTGCGTTATTGTTTCTTTCCTCTAGAGAGAGATCATTTAATGTAATGGATTTAGAAATGGATCTGAAGAAAAAGAAGAATACGCTAATAAAGATTATTGAAGCTGAGCATGGTTTTATGAATCCATTCTACAAAACTTATGATTCCAATGAATGTAAGAATTGTGTTGAAATTAGTTTGGAATTTCTTAAGGCGAATGCAATTAGATAAAGGGAACCGGTTAAGAAAGTAAGTCTAATAAGAGAATACATATAACGAAATTGTATTGGAGACTACAAATGAAAATTTTCCTAAAGATGGAGTGATGCTGTATATGGAATGTTTGGGATGTAGGATCGCTAATAACATTGAACCTAATTTGAATATTGTTTATGAAAACCAACTTATTACTTGTGTGCTTGATATTGCGACCTTCAATGAAGGACATACCTTAATTCTCCCTAAAAAGCATTGCTTGGATATCGAAGATATGGAGCCAGAGACCGCTTATGCTATCATGGATGCTTCGAAAAAACTTTCAATTGTGTTGAAAAGCTTGTTTAAACCTGACGGTATAAGAATCTCTCAGGATGGAGGGAAATTTAACGATCTTACCCATTACCATATGCATCTCATTCCAAGATATGAAGGCGATGGATTTACCTGGGGCGAACCATTACACCCGCATGGAGCTGAAACACGATTAAGCTTAACCAAAGAAAAGATACTGAAGACATTAAGTGAGGAAGGATAAAAATTCTATTCCTTTAAAAGACAATCAATGTAGAAGTAAAGGAAAGTAGACAGAAGGAAGGTATCATCATTATTAACTTAGGTGAATTTGAAAAAGGGCTAAAGAAAAATAAAATTGAAAGTTGTATTGTCTACAAAGATAACTCCATATTATTTGAATATTATAGAAATCGAAAAATGAAAGATAAACAACACAAAGTAAATTCAATTACAAAGAGTGTTATGTCCGCATTGTTTGGAATTGCAATTCAGCAGGGTTATATCGAGAATGAAAACGTCCCAATATCGAATTACTTCCCTAACATTGATGATATAAAAAAAAGAATTACAATTAAACATCTGTTAACGATGTCCTCGGGGCTCAGGTGGCCTGGAAATGAAGCTATGATTCCAACAAAGAATTGGGTGAAGTTCATTCTTGAACAACCTGTTGAAACAGAGCCTGGAACGCAAATGAAATATAGCTGCGGAAATTCTCATCTACTTAGCGCAATATTACAGAAGGCAACCCAAATGAACACCGTGGTTTTTGCAAATAGAAACTTGTTTTTACCTTTAGGTATTCATGACTTTAATTGGTATGAAGATGCTCAAGGGATTGCAAAAGGCGGCTTTGGTTTGACGATGAAAATTGAAGATATGTTGAAATTCGGGGTCTTGTATATGCAAAATGGAAAATGGAATTCGGAACAATTGATTCCTGCTGAATGGATAGAAAAATCAATAACGCATAATCCTATTGCAGAATCATTGTACGGATATCATTGGTGGACAATGAACAGTAAGGAAGTCGATGGTGAAGAAGACAAAACGTTCTATGCTATGGGTATGGGAGGGCAATATATATTTGTTAATCAAAAAAGACGATTAGTTACCATATTTATAAGTAACTTATCTGATCATATCTCAAGCCCATTACAGTATTTTGAAAATTATATTTTGAATAAATAAGAGATTGATAAGTAAGTCAAAGAAGGCTTGCCAATTATATAACTCTAGAATGGATAGTTTTAGTTTATAACTTTTTAATTAAGGAGTTGTTGTATTGTCACATATAGATAAACTAGTTACTCAAGTTCTATTGGTCGTTAAAACTTTTGGATTAGAAGAAATTACACCTGTTATTCTAAGTAATGGAGGCAATCTGATTATTCATTTGGCTCCCTATCCCATTGTTGCCCGATTAGCCAATGTTATTTCACAGGAAGAAGCAAATATCGTATACAAGAGACTTAATCGTGAATTAAAAGTAGCACATCACCTTCAAATCAAGAACGTTCTCGTGATGTTACCTACTGAACTTATTGATGCAGGACCCCACAATGTTAATGAGACATGGATGACGCTTTGGAACTATGTACCTCCTATCGAGTTACAACGACCATCACCAAGTGAAAGCGTTGAACTCGTAAATAACCTTTCCATAGCAATGAAGGACTTTCTTGAAGAACTTCCTGTGCTTGGTGTTTGGGAACGGACTCGTCGATCGGCTGAGAGATTGATGAAGAACTCTGACCCACGTATACAATCCTTACTTGAAATGTTTCATGAAGTAGATAAAAAGATGGTATTAGAAACAAGTGTTTTAATACCATCCCATGGAGATGCCCACGTTGGAAATTTACTTCCAAGTGCGGAAGGCTGGATCTGGACGGACTTTGAGAGGATGTATCATTGATGCCCGCTTACTGGGACCTAGCATCATTTGTAGGTAATCTCGCCTTGTTTAATGGATTTCAAGATCCGACTTTTAGTTACATGTTGAGTAATAAAAAGGTTATTACGGATCCGAAAGCGTTTACTTTCGCCCTGACCGCCCGCATATTGATGTCTACACTCGGCAATCTAGATTACGCTTTAGAAGGTTATGGTAATTTGGAATTTGCTACTCAACAACTAGAACTCGCGGGTGATTTCATTAGTCAATTAGACCAAATTACTTGAAATTTATGATAAATGAAACGATTGAAAATTTGCTCCATTAATTAAATCTCCAACAAGGTTTACTTTAATCCCAATTTCGTAAAACCACTGATCGCTCTTTTAATTTTTTGTAATCATAATAATTGCCATCGACCATATTGTTAAACTGAAACTAAGAGAAATAAATATTCTCCTTGCTTGAGGCTGTTTTCCATCAAGTAAAAAGTAAAAAGAAATGTAAAGAAAAATAGGCAAAAGACATAATGCAAAAACGACTGCTGCGTTTACCAAAAAAATCATCCTTATCTAATTAGAATAAAGAGGTAATAGTACAGGAATTCCCTTTAAGAGTCCATGATAAATATGGAAAGGTAATTATAAAAAATAGATTACATAAGGAAACGAACCAGATGGAGATGGAGACGCTGCAACATTGGCGCTGATTAATTAATTAGTAATTATGTATATGGAGAAGTGCAGGAAATTGATAGTGCTAGTAAAAAGTAAGAGAAGGTGGTGATTCTCCATATGAAGAAATTCGTTGTTACTTTCTTGTTAGTACCCCTATTATTAAGCGGATGTTCATTAAATGAAGAATCCAGCAGTGAAGGCAGGCCAGACTCAACCAATGAGGAGGCTACTAGTCCTACAAATGCTACCATTATAACAGGATATATTATTGATAAAGAAAAAGAGCGGCTACTTGTTGTTGAAGGATTAGATGAGTCAGAATTTGATATCACTCAGCAGACAGTGGAGGAAATATTAACAATTGCTGATCCAAATGCAACTTGGGTTTCAATCGGAGATAATGAATACAATGACTTTAGCATCGGTGAACAAGTTAAGATCACAGTAGATGGGGGAGTAAACACATCGTTTCCTGCGCAAGCATCTGCTAAGAAAATTGAAAAAGTTAAATAAACTTTTTTGGGCATAAATTGTTGCGAAGTCTTTTTTCGCCTGGTCTATGATTTTATTTGAGAGGAGGGAATAGATGGAGTGGCTTGAGCGGATGAATCGTGAGGTAGACTATATTGAAGCAAATCTGGCAGGAGAGATCAAAATGAGCGAGGTGGCTCGCGTGGCCTGCAGCTCATCTTACCAGTTCCAGAGAATGTTTTCATTCATCACAGAAGTTACATTAGCCGAATACATTCGGCGGAGACGGTTGACGCTTGCGGCGCTGGAACTTCAGCAGGACGGAACAGCAAAGGTGATCGATATCGCGGTAAAATATGGATATGAATCACCAGTCTCATTTGCGAGAGCTTTTCAATCACTACATGGCATCACACCTGCAATGGCACGTCACGATGGGATTGAGATGAAAGCCTATCCGCGTCTTTCCTTCCTTATCACAATTAAAGGGGCAGAGGCAATGAATTATCGGATCGAGACAAAGGAAAGTTATGAAGTGTTTGGCATTGAAGGTATTTTCCGTATCGAAGGGGATGGTGATGCACCGCAAACGCCGGCTAAGTTGTGGGAGCAGAGCCATGCGAACGGAGATGTAAAGCGATTAGAATCTTGTGCAGGAGAACTACCGATGTTTGTTAGTAGAGATCTTCATTCGGTGCATGCCTTATGTAGTTACCGTAAGACGGGACCGGACACTTTTCCATACATGCTGTGCGCATTTAAAGATGAATCTAGCAACACGGAAGGGTATACCTCAGTAACTATTCCCGCGCTGACTTGGGCCATCTTTCCGTCAGATCCACATCCGTGGGACCAGTTTAATGAAACGATTGAGAAACTGTACCACCGTTTTTACACTGAATGGCTGCCGTCCGCAGGCTATGAGCAAGTTAAGGGAATGGAGTTTGAAATGTACGGTGAAAAAAATGGTCTTAACTATATCGAGCTATGGTTTGCGGTTCGTAAGGTGTAATTGAGGAACAGATGAAATGAGACGGATCATTCGTAGGATACTTTGCCTAGAAAGTTTCGAGCAGCCGCCTATTGGTAGTCACTAAATGATCCGGTGCGGGGATGGATTTGCAAGATGGATTTCGAAAAGGGATTAAGGATTATGCCCCTTCGGGGTCCGCTTTTTACCTAGATGATAGGAGCAAACTGCTGAAAATTAAAATGAATGAGGTGCATAATGGATTACAAGATTATTCAAAGTGCAAAAGAATTGTCAGAAAGAGTAATTCGCCAAGCAGGCCTGATTTCAAAAGAGAAATTTGATCATTTTGTAGAGCTTAGATCCAAAGATGAATTTGGAGATGTGGTTACTGAAGTAGACTACATAACGGAAGAAATTATAATCAAACAAATTGTTGCTGAATTTCCAAAACATCAGATTCACAGTGAAGAAGCAGGGATCATTGGTTCGGAAAGCGATTGGTTATGGTTAATCGATCCGTTAGATGGAACCAATAATTTTGCAATTGGCCTGCCCATTTTTACTACATCAATTACCTTAATGTACAAAAGAGAGCCTGTTCTTGGCGTGGTTTATGAACCATTAACAGATCGATTGTTTGTATCCGTCATAGGTAAAGGAACAACTTGCAATAATCGTCCAATCCAAATGAGTGCTATCTCAAATATATTTAAAGGAAATATAGGCTGGATTCAAGGTCATAAAGTGCAAAACGAGAGTAAGGCAGTCCATTTAAGACAATTCATTGATGTCAGGTTTAAGCGGATGATGAGGTTGTGGGCACCCACACTTCAATGGTGCATGCTTGCAAAGGGAGACATAGATGGAATTGTTCTTTACAATTCAGAAGGGGACGATCTGTATTCCGGCATCTTAATGGTAAAGGAAGCTGGAGGAATCGTAGTCGATTTTGATGGGAATCCATTTGTCGGCATGAATGAAGAACCATATATCATTGCTTGTCACCCAGATCATAAACAAGAACTATTAAGAATAGTAAGGGATGGGTTAAATTCATTCGAAAAAGGAACGGATATCGTTATTGGATAATAGAGTTTAATCAAAACGATTAAGAAAAAACGTAAAAGTCATATTGATCTAAAAAGAGGAGGCTCATATCATATGGGATATGTTGAATCGCTGAGAGAAATCGTTGGTAATACACCGTTAATTTTGGTTAGACCGAGTATACTGATCCTGAATAAGACGGGTGAGATTTTACTTGTCCGGTATCAAGATAACACATGGGGTGTGCCGGGAGGATTAATGGAACTAGGGGAATCAGTAGAGGAGTGCGCCAAGAGAGAAGTGGAAGAAGAAATCGGGTTACAAATAAAGAATCTTACATTGTTCGGTGTATTTTCAGGGAAGGAATTATATACAAAACTAAGAAATGGACATGAATATTACAATATTATTATTGGATATATCTGTACGGACTATGAAGGAGAAATTAAACCCGACGGAGCTGAAGTATTAGAAGCGAAATTCTATAACCTAGCGGCATTGCCTGATAGAATAGACCCATTTATAAAGAGCAAGATGAGTGAGTACGTAGGAAAAATTCAGAATATATTGAAATCGAAATGTTAGATAATGTCCAAAGTTTTCGTATGAATAGATGGTGACTTTATACATTTGTTATTCTCGTATATAGCGCTGGTTACTGATACTTCAACGATCATAGCAGTTATGTTTTTGATTCTTTTAGTACAGTAAATCATCGCTTCTTTTAATTTCTCATCGTTTAATCTATTTGCTATGGTACAGTGAGGTACCCAGTTATTAGGAAGATAGGGGGACTCAGCATTCAGTCGATAGTTTTCAAAAAAACGGTGATGATTAGCATGGAACGTTAAAAGTTCTATGGAAGGAACAGGGGAAAAGAATAAAATCCCTGTATTCAAAAATGTCCCTATTGAGTTCATCGTGATTGAAAGTTGTTTTTTAGATTCATAAAAGCAGTCAAAATCGCTTATGAATTGATCGATATCTATGTCAGAATCATAACCTGCGATCGTAATATGAGGTCGTCTATCTTGTACTTCTTCTGCATATTTGGAAATGGCATGATCGCTCAGCTCTTTCCAAACTTGCTTTATATAGAGCTCTGTATCCTGGTCAAAATGAGCAACTACACCGTACATCCCTATACCCCCTCAATACTACAATTCCTGCAATAAAGGAGTATTCAACAGCTCCACATAGCAATCCTGCCCGTTTAAAATGATAAGCAGAAAGACGAGGTTTGGCGTTCGTGTCGATCTTATTACCTGGAGTATAAAATCAAACTAAATCGAAAAACTAACCGTTAATCCTAATAAGAACCAAAACTTTCCTTAAGAAAAGACGGGAGACATAGATATCAATGAGTGAAGAATTTAATCATATTATCAATAAAAAATACCAAATCAAAATACTTAAAGCGGAGTACATACAAGTAACTTATAGTATTTTTTTAACTATTATGGTAGTGTTCACTTTTGGAATAAATGACTTATTAGGTGCTTTTTTTGTTGTTTTCGTACCTTTATATACCTTACTAAATATAGTGATGCTGTTAATGAAGATTTTAAGAAAAAATAATGAGCTGCAAATTAAAGAAGATGGAATTCAAATCAATCACATTGAAATACCAAAACAGAAAATCGAAAAGATTATCATCCAAGGCTATTTTGTACAGAGTGTCGGTATTAAGCTATATGGCAGAAAATTTGTTCCAATGAAGTTCCATTTTAGATTCAAGGCTCATGAAGAAGTTAGCATAGAAGAATTAAAACAGTGGGCGAGTATGAACCAGATAAAAGTAACTAGCGGGAAAATCTATAGACTGATCTAAATATCACTGGTATCAGATAACATAAGCCGTGATTACGGAACGAAATAAGAAATCTTCGCAGATACTAATGTAAAGGAGAATTTTGATGCTGAATCCAAAACCAGTAATTATTGAAGAATACAATGCAGAATGGCCAAAAGCATTCAAACAAATAGAATCAGCAATATCTGACGAAATGGATGATCTAGTAATACGAATCGAACATGTGGGAAGCACTTCAGTACCGGGTCTTGCAGCTAAGCCAATTATTGATATTGATGTAGTAATTAAATCTATGGACTACCTGCCAAAAATAATCAAAAAGTTAGATGTACTAGGATATCTACATGAAGGTGATCTAGGTATTAAGAATAGAGAAGCATTCGCAAGAAGAGATATTTATGTACCCTACAGTAGTGAAGGTAATGAGAAGTATGAACATCATTTATATGTATGCGATGAAGAAAGTGAAGAACTAAATAGGCATATTATATTTCGAGATACATTAAAAAATAATCCTCTACTAGTTTCTGAATATGCAAATTTAAAAATCAAACTGTCCAATAAATATACAAATAATCGCAAAGCTTATACCGAAGGTAAGACTGAGTTTGTAACGAAGGTAATGAAGGAATATGTTACGCCATATACCAAAGGAAGATTAGATGATTAAAGGAATTTTATTTGATTTAGATGGAACTTTGCTGGATCGGGATACGTCTTTACTTCGTTTTCTTGAAAACCAGTATGATCGTATTCATGCTTTTCATAAAGTTGAAAAACATATTTTTATAGAAAGATTTGTTCAACTGGATCAAAAAGGATATGTATGGAAAGATAAAGTTTATCAACAGCTCATAGAAGAAATAGGAATAGATTTAAGCTGGCAAGAATTATTAGAGGATTACGTAGAATCATTTCAAAATCATTGCATTGGTTTTTCAGGGCTATTTGAAATACTTGATTTCTTAAAAGAAAAGAACCTGAAGCTAGGTATTATTTCAAATGGGTATAGTCGTTTCCAGATGAATAATATTACAGGACTTAAGATTGGTCATTATTTTGACGAGATATTAATTTCTGAAACCGAAGGGCTAAGAAAACCGGATATTAGAATTTTCAAGACAGCATTAGACCGTTTACGATTAGAACCTAAAGAATCAATATTCTTAGGAGATCATCCAATTAACGATGTTGAAGCGAGTAATAACGCTGGTATGCTAGGTATATGGAAAGTAGATGACTTTTATGGAAGACCATCAAGTGAACATAGATCAATAAAAAGCTTGTTAGAATTAAAAGATATCCTCGTAAGCATTTCGAATGGATTAATATGATAGGAGGGTTTATATGAAAACCACAGATGCATTTTCGAAATCAGTCAATCAATATATGGACTACACTAAGATGCCATGGGGACAACTATTTTATCAAACAGCGTGGCACCAGATAGATAAATTTTTTATTGAACAACCACAATCCATTTTAGATATTGGTTGTGGTTTTGGGATATCTTCTAATGAGTATGCCCTAAGAGGCAATAATGTAACTGGAATTGAACCTACCATGCATATGATGGAAATCGCAAAGCAAAACTCACAGTCAGTCAATTATATATGTGATTCATACGAGAATATGGTTGGTAAAATCGGAAAATACAACTGGATCTTTTGTCACAATGTACTTGAATACGTTGAACAGCCAAGTCATTTTTTCCAGCTTATAAGTAATTGTCAGAGTGAAAATGGATTGCTATCATTAATAGCTCATAATCCAACAGCTAAAGTAATGAAAGAAGCAATTATCAATAAAGATCCTAAGAGTGCATTAGCTACTATTGGGAATGACAAGGATTACAGTAATGTTATACAGACGGATATCACAATATATACTTATAATCAGCTTTCATCTTGGTTATCCGAATCAGGATATGAAATTGTAGGTCGTTTTGGAATACATAACCTCTATGGATATATTAAAGATAATGATATAAAACAAAGTGAAGAATGGCATAACAAAATGATAACCCTAGAATTTGAACTTAGTTCCCACAGTCCGTATAGAGATATTGCCATATTTACACACATTATCGCAAAAAAGATAATTTGAATTATCTCTTAGATATAAGTGACTTCTACTAATAACCAATTCTCACGTTCTAAGTTGTTTTACTTTGAGCCTGCAGGAGTAATCGGTGAAGTTCACACTATTATTGTGTCGAAGGATGTTTTTTGAATAAAGGAGGAATCAAGATTGTGATTAGAGACGGTGAGAAAATAGTAGAGGTAGGGAAAGTCACCTCGACGACTGTGTTCAAGGTAAGTCCGGAACAGAAGGAAATACTCGAACGTCAGTCAGAAGTAAAACTCGAAAAGGCCTATAGTGAAGCGTTGACGAAAATTCGGGAGAGATACAATCAACGTATGAATGAAATTCGGAAAAACAATAAATGAATAAGGGATGGATAAAAAAGGAGAAATAGACGGTCCTTAAAGGCCTTTCTCTATGAGTCTTAAGAGATCGTGGATACAGAAACATTATCGGAATTCAAAGCAAATTGGATTGTAGGTATATTTCAAAAAGTTAATTCTAAAGGAGCATGTGTTAATGGAAGATCAATGGACAATTGCGAAATATAATTCGGAGTGGAAGCCGACATTCCTAACACTTGCGATGAAATTAAGAAATGTACTTGGCGAAGCAGCAGATCGTATTGACCATGTTGGTTCTACTTCGATTGAAGGAATGGATGCGAAACCTATAGTCGATATTCAGATCTCAGTCACAGACTTTGATAATGAGTCATTATACCGAGAACAGATTGAGAGTTTAGGGTTTGAAATGAGAAGAGAGAATCCAGACAAGAGGAAGAAATACTTTCGTGAACTCCCTGGAGAAACTAAACTGTGGGGGAAGGGAATAGAATTCAATGCTTCACTACATATGATTGGGTATGGAGCAAAGCAGTTAGGAATTACTATTTTTTACGCAGAAACACACGAAACAAATACACGAAGTAGAAGAATGCTCGAAAAGTTAGGATTTGAAGAAATAAGTAGAATTGGTTTTGAAGAATACTTAGGTAAGAATGAACAACTTATACAGTATCGATATGATATTTTAGATCATAAGAGTCAATTAGTATTTTAAAATTCTGAAAACGAGAAAAGCAATGACCGACTGCTTTATTATAGTGGAATTATTTACAGTAGTTAAAACAACAAACAAATTTATCTATCTACATGATATATAACTAAAAGCGAAAGAAGGAACAATATGATATCAATACATAGAGCTGAATATCATCAAAAAACAACGTTACGAAACTTAATTGAATTATATAAGTATGATTTTAGTGAATTTGATCCGGAGGATGTCAATGAGAATGGACTTTATGATTATATGTATTTAGATCACTACTGGACAGAAAAAGATAGACATCCTTATTTTATTCGAGTTGAAGGACTGCTTGCTGGATTTGTTTTGATAAGAGAAGTAGGACAGATTGACAGTACAATAATTTATTCAATTGCTGAATTCTTCGTAATGAAGAAATATAGAAAACAAGGAATTGGGCAATATGTGGCAGTTGAATTATTCAATAAGTACAAAGGATTTTGGAAGGTAGCTCAGATTGAATCAAATATACCCGCTCAAATATTCTGGAGAAAGACAATTGAGAGATATACAAATAATAATTATCAAGAAATTAGAGAAGGTGATTGGGAGGGACCGATCCAAACCTTTTCAACAGTAATCAAATAAAATCGAAGATGAAAGTATATTAATATCGGTACAAAATCTAATGAAGATATTTAGTAGATTAGATCATTTAATTCATTTATTCGAATCAGGAGTAATCATGAAAAAATTTTATATTGCATCAAGCTTTAAAAATATTGAAACCGTACGCACGGTAAGCGAGCGATTGAGACAAGAGGGATTTACTCATACATATGACTGGACTATTAATAACAATGTCAATTCAATTGAAGAACTTAGAGACATAGGAAAAAAGGAAATGGATGCAGTGATGGGTTCTGATTTTATTGTGGTTTTATTTCCAGCAGGTAAAGGAAGTCATGTCGAACTTGGCATCGCACTTGGGAATGGGATTAAAGCTTATCTCTATTCACAGAATGATGAGATTAACGACTTAGACAAGACAAGTACGTTTTATCATGTAGATGGAGTTTGTAAATGCAACGGAACCGTAGAAGAATTGATTCAAACAATATTGAAAGAACAATATAGATGAAAGTTACGAAACAACGATGTTAGCCTTCCTAAATGATCTAACAATTTATTAATGCACTAGACATGTTCTAAGTAAGAATGATGATAACAATATTATATTTAGTTATGTGAGAAGAAGGAACATTACCTCTGCTTATAAGCTCTTGTGCTCGTTCTGCTCAAAACATATCGGGGAAGCTAAATTAATGACAGGTAATCTATAAGTTAACTTATATAGTTACCTGTCATTAATTCATTTAAAAAACTTTCTTTATTTAATTATATTTGCGACAAAAATCATTGATAATTAGGTATTGACACATAAATTTCATGAATATATAATAGCAATAACAAATTGGTAACGTTACCGATATCGTTACCAGAACTTTGAGGGAGGTGCAATTTCAATTTAGAAACGTGTATCCATATGAAACAGGAAAATATATCGATAAAATGTAAGCGTTTTATCAATGTGCACATCTCTTCTGATACTCCCACTCCTTACGTCTTAACACTCATAATTTCCTCAAATGAAAAACTCGCTTAGGAACGAACATAAGATTAAATCATTGCCTGATGAATTATAAAAAGGGGTGACATGATTGTCTGAACAGTTCGATTTACAAGCAGCACGAGTTCTCAAGTTAATTGACAATGATAATAAACAAGGCACTGACCAACCTCCCAAAAGATTCCGCATGTGTATCGATCAAGCTGAACACGATTCAAATACCGCAGGACTGCATGAGTTACGAGCGTCAGCAAGCGGACAATTCTCTTTAAACGGTTTGAAATATATGAAGTCTGTAATTCCGAGCGATACCTTTACCGTCGTGGACCTAAGACAGGAATGTCATGGTTTCGTAAATGGAATGGCGATTAGTTGGTACGGCCCCTATAATGATTCGAATCGAGAACTGTCGCCTCAAGCAGTGATAGAACTCGAACAACAAAACTTAAATGAACTCAAGAAGGCAGATACGGTTGAGTTCGATTATTTAGAAGGCAAATCTTTTCAACTAGAAATTCCTCTAACAGCTCCTTTGCAAGTGTATTCCGAAGCAGAACTTACCTCCTTAGAAGATATTGGATATATTCGTTTTTGCGTAACAGATCACCATAGACCACCGGATGTGATAGTAGATGAGTTTATTTCTTTTGTGAAAGCGCTATCTCCTAGCGAATGGCTTCACTTTCACTGCCGCGGTGGTGTAGGTAGAGCCACCTCATTTATCTTAATGTATGACATGATCCGGAATGCTCATCAAGTAAGCTTAGAAGATATACTGCAGCGTCAGCAAAAGATTGGTGGCAGAGATATGTATCGCTTAAATCCGGAGCAAGGAGAACATATTCGTAAAGCTGCGCTGGACAGATTAGACTTTATTCATACATTTTATGACTATTGTGCGAGTAGGCAAGGAGACTATGAAATGTCTTGGCAGGATTGGCTGCAAACTCAGCAAGCTTCCAACTAGCGACTTATTGAATTGATATGAACCTTAGGGAGGTTATACATGAAATGAGTAACAGAAAATGGCTGAAAATGTTCATCCTTTCGGTGTCTATGGTAACGGTATTAGCTGGTTGCGGAGAAGCTGAATCAACCAAAGTAGGTGCGAGTGCGAACTGGGCAGCTGAACAAGGACTTGATAAAACAGAAACGGTCGATGAGTTGTATGCCAAAGCGAAAGAGGAAGGCAAGGTCGTTATTTATTCACAATCAAGCCGGATTAAAGATGTTAAAGCATCCTTCGAAGCAGAATATCCCGGCGTGACACTTGAAGCATTTGATATGAGTACGAATGAAATCGTTGAGAAGCTTGTACGTGAGTACGAATCGAAAGTATTTAACGCAGATGTGGTATATGTCAAAGATACGCTCGGAGTCGTATCCTCTGATCTTGTTGAGCGAGGGATTTTACACGGCTACAAGCCAGCGGATATTTTAGAAACATTATCTCCAGAGTTTCAAGATTTACCAGGCATAGTGACCAATGCTACGGTTCGCACCGTTTATTACAATACAAAAGCATACAAAGAAACGCCTGTTACGAACTGGTGGCAATTAACAGAACCTGAATGGAAAACGCGAGTGCTTATTAATGATCCGCTCGAATCTTCGGATACGATGGAGTTGTTTCTCTCCATGATTCAGCACTCGGACGATATGGCGGCGGCTTATAAAGAATTATACGGAAAAGACATCGAACTCACAGAGGAAAATGCTGGTTATGAATTTATGGCCCGTTTACTGAAGAATGACCCTGTTCTAGTCAAATCGAGTGATGATGTTGTTGAAAACGTGGGTACGAGTAGTCAAGAGAAGCCTCCCATCGGTATTGGTGCATCAAGTAAATTACGTAATATTGAACAAAAGGAATTATCCATTAGCGCTAACTTTGATATGAAGCCGAAAATATCTGTGCTTGGACCTTCCTATTTATATGTAGTTGACCAAGCGAAACACACTGCAGGAGCAAAGCTGCTGATTCGGTGGATGATGGGCGAATTGGGAGGAGAAGGGGAAGGATTAAGACCTTTCAACGTATTAGGATCTTGGCCGTCCAATCCGTCTGTATCACATAAGAATCCAATCAATTTGGATCAACTAAATATATGGCAGTATGATGGCAAGTACTTCTACAACAACTCTATTAAATTCCGTGAATTTTGGATCAAAAATATTAAATAACTTATAACGTACTTGTAGAGGTTTGTTTCTGCAAAGAAGGAGTGTATGTCAAATGAGCAATACCGAATACACAACTAAGAAGCAGCAGAAGAACCAGCAACCAAAATTCAATAAAGCTCGATTTAAAAATCGATTTGTATCGTTTCTAACGAATCCGATGCATGTGATCAGCATGGTTGCGATTATCTTTCTAATCTATACCATCATTATTCCATTAATTCAGATGATATCGAGCACCGTAACTTGGAGCCATGACGATGTTCGAGCCTATTCTGAAGCTGTTCCCGGTAAATTCACTTTACATCACTGGTTCTATATGATTGCTGGTGAGATTAGTAAGAACGTTTTTTATCAGCCAATTCTGAACTCAGTAAATATTGCAATTTGGGTGTCTGTGTTATCGGCCATACTTGGGGGCACTCTAGCTTGGCTCGTTACGCGCTCAGACATTCCATTTAAAAAAACAATCGCATTTATGGCGATCATACCTTACATGCTTCCTTCCTGGATGAAATCAATGGCATGGTTGGTTATCTTCAAAAACGATCGCATTGGCGGGAGTAAAGGGTTGATTCAAGCGATATTTGGCATTAGCCCTCCAGATTGGTTGTCTTATGGATTTCTGCCGATTGTTATCGTGTTAGTAGGTCATTACTTTACATTCTTCTATCTATTGATTGCTGTTGCACTGAGTTCGATTAATAGTGGCCTCGAAGAAACAGCAGATATTCTTGGTGCCAAGCGTATTACCATTTTACGTAGGATCACCTTCCCCTTGGTATTGCCTGCGATTCTATCCGCATTTATTCTTACTTTCTCCAAATCAATGGGGACATTCGGACCAGCCGCTTTTCTAGGTTTGCCGATCAAGTATTATACGATTGCCACCATGCTTTATAGCAGCATTCGCGGTCGTATGACATCTCAGGCATATATTCTTAGTATCGTCTTGATTTTGATCGCCGCCATTACGATCTACATCAACCAGAGAGCAATTGGGAAACGAAAAGGGTACACCACCGTTGGAGGGAAAGATGCTCGTAAGTCGTTAACGCCTCTAGGACGCTGGAGAATTCCGATTTTTTCGGGAGTTATGTTCTTCATGTTCATCGCAGGAATATTCCCACTACTTATGTTATTCTTACAATCTTTCATGCTCAAAGAGGGAGTCTACACATTAAACAATTTTACAACACATTTCTGGGTTGGCGCTTCAAATCCGAATATTGCCTCGGGTGAGGTCGGTGTCCTAATGAGCGACAATATTCGTATGGCACTTAAAAACTCCTTAATCGTTGCTTTAGGTGGTGCAGCTTTATCGGCTTTCCTCGGTATTACGCTCGGCTATATCGTTGCCAAAGGCAGAAAATCGATCACTACTCGAGTCATTGAGCAGCTTACTTTTACACCATATTTGATTCCAGGTATTGCATTTGCGGCTATATATCTGTCTATCTTTGCTAAGCCAGGCTTCCTGATCCCTGCTTTATACGGTACACTCACCATCATTATATTAATTACGGTAGTGAAGGAGCTTCCGTTTGCCACCCGATCCGGAACGAGCAGTATGATGCAAATTAGTGGAGAACTGGAAGAAGCAGCGAAAATACAAGGAGCTTCGTTCTTTAAGAGATTTACGAGAATTATGCTGCCACTTACAAGAAAAGGTGTCATCAGTGCATTCTTACTCGGTTTTATCAGCGGAATGAAGGAGCTCGATTTGATTATATTATTGGTCACTCCGAAGACAGGAACACTAACGACACTTACATTTCAGTACGCTGAAAGCGGATTCCAACAATTCTCGAATGCCATAACTGTTCTGATTATCACAATCATTATCGTAACGTACTTTATTGCCACCAAGTGGGGCAAAGCAGATCTAACGAAAGGAATAGGTGGCTAAAATGAGCAGAATTGAATTAAAAAATATCAACAAATATTTTGATCATAACCATATTTTAAAAGATATAAATTTTGTTATTGAGGAAGGCGACTTCATGACGCTTTTAGGTCCTTCGGGCTGCGGGAAGACGACAACACTACGTGTGATCACAGGACTTGAAAACCCAGAAGAAGGAATCATTACCATTGGAGAAAAGGAAGTGGTCAATGGTGATAACCGGTTTTATGCCCCTGCTTCAAAACGAGGATTAAATCTTGTGTTTCAAAGCTACGCATTATGGCCGCACATGACAGTGTATGAGAATGTAGCGTTTGGCCTAACGCTTAAGAAGATGAGCAAGCAAGAAATTCGTACAAAAGTGGAAAGTGCTTTAGAAAAGATGAGAATCCATCCGTATAAAGATCGCTATCCTTCCGAATTGTCTGGTGGACAGCAGCAGCGGGTTGCGATTGCTAGAGCGATCGTAACTGAGCCTAAAATCTTGCTGCTAGACGAACCTCTATCGAATCTAGACGCTAAGTTAAGACTTGAAATGCGCGCAGAATTAAAAAGGTTACATCGCGAACTGAATACAACGATTATTTATGTAACGCATGATCAAGTGGAAGCCTTAACAATGTCTACCAAAATCGCTGTCTTCTTTGAAGGTAATTTGGTTCAGGTAGATACACCACGTGGTATTTATCGTCATCCGGCTGATTTAAGGGTAGCTGACTTTATTGGAAATCCGACGATTAATTTTGTTGATGCTTCGTGTACTTATCAAGGCGGATGTCTGTTAACCGATTCAAGCTTAGGCCGAGTTGCTATTCCTTGTGAAACACAGCATACAGGGGAGGTGGTGCTAGCGATTTACCCGGAGGATATCACGATAAATTCAGAGCAAGTGCAAGATGCTATTAGATGCAGTGTATCATCCGTACTCCCAGCAGGATCAGAAACACTTGTTCAGTTAACATTTGATGATACCACAACAGTATTAGTCAAATATATGGGGGAGACGGACTACGAGATTGGGAGTCATGTTTGGATTACGTTCCCGAAAGAAAAGGTCAATGTATATGACAAAGCAAGCCAACAGCTGATCACAATTACACATAACAAAGAATCAGCAAAACCAACACGTTTAACAGCAGCAGTGAACTTATAATTTGAGGAGGTATTCTACGATGTTATCTCTAAAAAAATCGCTAGTGTTCCTTACGAGCGCGGCTCTTTTGTTACAAGTATCTTCGGTAGCCATCGCAGCTGAAGAAGAGATTGAATATGTTCCCTTGCAAGAAGAGGTTCTCAATCCTCTAGGTGCCGCTTCGGTATGGGATGCCAGTACCCAGTCGATTTTGTTCAAATTACGCAATGGACTAACAGGAAAAGTCACGGTTGGCAGCGATAAATACGAACTGGGTACACAAGTGGGCAGCTTTCCCGCCTCTGTTCAATTGGATGGAACAACAGCAATGATTCCCGAGGATGAGGATTTTATTAAGACTGTCAATTTACAGAATGCCAGTGCCAATATTTTAGATATTGCGCATCAGCCACCTGCATCAACCATTAAAGTGAAAGCAACGCTAGAGACAGAGGCTTCTGAACAAAAGGGAGATTCGATTGATGATCCTTCGGTATGGATTCACCCAGAGAACGGGAACAAAAGTTTAATTATTGGTGCCAACAAGAAAGCCAATCCTGGTGGAATTGAAGTTTATAACTTGGAAGGTAAACGGATTGGAGCCTACGGTGTTGGTAAAATGAATAATGTCGATGTAAGGTACAACTTTAAGCTGAATGGAAAAAAGGTGGATATCGCTGCATCAACCAATCGTACGACGAATACGATCAATATTTTCGTGATCAATCCACAAACCAGTGAACTGACGGAAGTTACGGGAAATTACCTGGAATCGAACATGGAAGAAGTGTATGGATTTAGCTTATATCAAAGCCAACGCTCCGGCAAAATGTACGGTCTTATCACCGGTAAAGAGGGTGAGTTCGAACAATGGGAATTATACGATAACGGGAATGGCAAGGTGGATGGCAAGCTTGTTCGTGAATTAAAAATAGGCAGCGTGACAGAAGGAATTGTAGCCGATGATGAGTATGGAAAATTTTATGTAGCAGAAGAGAATGTTGCGATTTGGAAATACGATGCTGAACCAAGCGGTGGACTTCTTCCTGAAGCAAAAATAGATACAGTTGATGGCATTCGACTTACCGAAGATGTGGAAGGAGTAACGATTTACTATGCAAAAGATGGCGAAGGATACTTAATTGCTTCCAGCCAAGGAAGTGATCGTTACGTTATTTATGATCGGAAGAGCGGGAAATACGTTACGACCTTCATGATTGAGGATGGAGTTATCGATGGAACCTCTGAGACGGATGGAATCGATGTACAATCATTTGGCCTTGGTGACGAATATCCCGATGGTATTTTTATTACGCAAGACAACACGAATGTTGAGCCTGATGGCAGTATAGCGAATCAGAATTTTAAAATTGTACCTTGGGAAGATATAGCTGAAGGTGCCAAGAAAAAGCTGAAGATAGAAAATCAAAATCCACGCCAATTGAAAGCGAGAAAATAGGTAAATAACACTTGAAATTTAAAATTTGCTAATTTACAATAGTTGGTAACGTTTCCGGTAACGTTACCAACCAAGATTTAAGGAGTGGAGACCAATCGCAACGATCAAAGATGTCGCTAAAAAATTAGGTGTTTCTGTCTCAACTGTATCTAGAGCGATCAATAATCATCCCGATATTCGTCCAAAAACGAAACAAGAAGTTCTTGAGGCGATGAAGGAATTAAATTATACACCAAACGCAGTCGCAAGAAGCTTGATCCAACGAAAGTCTTTCACCATTGGATTAATGCTGCCAGATATTACAGATCCATTCCTTTCATCAATGGCTCAGGGAATTGAGGAGGTCATATCCGATAGTGGTTATCATCTGGTCTATGGGAACACATCGCGAATCCGTGAAAAAGAAGAAAGTTTCTTACTGAGTGCGGCGCAAAGGAAACTAGATGGCCTAATTATTACTTCGGATTATATGGACGGAGAAATGATGCAGGTACTTCGAAATTTAGAGATACCTATTGTATTCCTACGCAGGAGACCACCAGCAGAGCTCGATATGCCGTTCGTGGATGTAGATCACTACAAAGGTTCATGTAGAGCAGTGGAATATTTGCTATCCCTTCATCATCGTCATATAGGATTCATCGGGATGCCTGACTTCTCTTATACCGGTCGTGAACGCTATCGTGCTTTTTGCGACACCATGCAAAAAAATAACATTCCCATTGCTGAGGGCGCAACCATCTTTGGGGAAAGATCCTATCAAAGCGGATATGAATCTATGCGCGATCTTACAGCATCCTATCCAGAGATGACGGCCGTCTTTGCAGCAAACGATATTCTAGCTATTGGAGCGTTAGAATGGTTGGCGGAACAAAATATTTCTGTACCTGATCAAATGAGCATCGTCGGTTTCGATAATCTGGAAGTGAGTAACTTACACTGGATTAAATTAACGACGGTTGCCCAGCCCCGTAAAGAAATGGGGATGAAATCAGCCGAATTGCTGATGACAATGATTCAAGAAAAAGATTCCAAGGCAGCATCTATTCTTTTTGATACCGAACTGATTATTCGTCGAACCTGTGCACCGATCAACTTATAGTTTGGGGGAAATGTCATGATCGGATTTTCAATTCAAAGTCCTGTATTTCTTGGTAATCTTAGCAACCAATCGAATCACGATTTGATAGGAAATTGTGAGAATGTTGATCAGTTCCTTGCCATTTTAAAAGAAAATGGTGTGAGATCGATTGAAATCAGAATCCTTCCTCGGCATGCGGATCATGAAGCTTACACGAATGTCATTCAGAAAATTTGGAATGCTGGACTTCAAATTACGATTCATGGACATGTAGAAGGGGAGATGGAGGGAAGCAGATTTGAAGATGTCTATCCTTCCATGCGTACCATTTTACGTCATTTTGATCGGTATCAACCTAATTTGATGATGGCGATTCATGCCTTTGATGCGAAGAAAGGATCTGAAGCCGATTTATTACGCCGTACCGTTCATTTGTTTAGGCAGTGGACGGCTATGGTAGAGTCAGAGAAACTTCCACTTCATTTTGCGCTGGAGAATAATCGCCAGAAATCATCCAAAGTAGACCCAGGTGATACAACAAGCGGAGTTATGAAAATGGTGGAGCTCATCGATAGTCCACATATGGGGATCACTTGGGATATGGGACATTATTATTCAGATTTAATTAAACCCACACACAATAACCTTCTAGAACAACCATCCATGGCACTGCCAACCCCCTTCTTCTTAGAACGAGTCATTCACACCCATATTCATGGCATTGTCAACCTTGGAACTCATCACCCGCTAACGACGATGGAAAGCCTTCCTTTAGAATTTTACGTCAAAACGTTACAAGCCTTGAACTATCAAGGTGTTTATAATTTAGAGCTTACGCTTCCTAAGTTTGAAAGCGATCGAACAATTCAGGAGCATGTTTGTGCATCGATTCAGCGTTTACGCTCCGCTGTCCAGCCATCTCGTTCTCATGCATAACATGCACTACCTTTGAAAGGAGAACTGAGCCTGCATGCCAACGTCAAGTATTTGGGTGATCACACCCTGGGAACTAATTCTGCGCATGCTATTGGCGGCGGTCCTCGGTGGATTGATTGGTTTTGAAAGAGAATGGAGTAATCACGCAGCTGGATTTCGAACCCATATTCAAGTTTGTCTCGGTTCTGCAAGTATCATGCTGCTATCCATCTATGGTTTCTCTCAATTCGTCGATGAAGTGAATGTCAGAATTGACCCTGCTCGATTAGCTGCACAAGTAATTAGTGGCATTGGATTCCTCGGGGCAGGAGCAATACTGCGTAACGGAAATATGATTAAAGGTCTGACAACAGCTGCTAGTATATGGGTTGTCGCAGCCATCGGGTTATGTGTAGGCGCTGGATTTTTCTTAGGTGCGGTTATGTGTACACTGATCGTTCTCATTAATTTATTTGTTTTTAACAAGTGGGAACGGATATGGGTGAAGAAGCGCCGGTATCATGATATTGAAATGGTTATACAAGATCAGCCTGGTGTAGTGAGTGCAATTTTATCCAAATTTCAAGAGTACGACATCCGAATTACAGATATCAAAATGCAGCACGTGGATATCTCAGAATCAGATGAAACAGATCTAGACCGTATGAACCTCAAGTTAAATGTTCTTGCACCCCATGTAGAAACATGCCTGAGGGCATTAGAGGAAATTATGGTGATGAGCGAGGTTGACTCGATTGAAACCAGCCTGAAAAGAGAAGCGCTCAGCAAAGTGAACCATAAAGGTACGAACAATCAATCAGTATCAATGTAATTTAAAAGATCAATGTAATCAAAAGCGATTGAGGGAAGACAGGTGAACATAAAATTGAAAAATATTTTATTTGTAAGTGATCTTGATGGGACCCTACTAACCTCTTCACAAACCATTAGCCCAGAGAATGTAGAAGCAATACGTCGTTTCGAGGAACAAGGCGGATTATTCACATTGGCAACGGGACGTACGGAGCAAGCTGTTGCCAAATTTATCGAGCAACTGAACATAACAACCCCCTTAATCCTTTATAATGGTGCAAAAATTTACTGCCCTGTTACTAAGCAGGTACTCTATGAAAACAAGTTTGACATTCCCATCGCATTCTGGAATTACCTTATATCGCAATTATCTGAGAATCTAGCATTACTCGTTTATCGTAACAGTAACGTATATTCACCGCATCGGAGTGAAATATTAGAGCGCCACGAGAGCAAAGATGGTGTTGTAAGTTTAGATTTAACAGAAGATATGCTACATCAACCAATAACCAAATTGCTCCTTATTGCGGATCATCCTGAAGATTTAAAAATGATTGAGGAACAGGTACTTGCTATAGGACTTGAAGCCGAGCTTGTATATTCCGAACATAATTATCTAGAAATTTTGCCGCCTCATACTTCCAAAGGAAATACACTTCGAATTTTACTTCAACTATTACCTCACAAAGACTTATATACAATTGCAGTTGGAGATCAATTAAATGACCTTACGATCATACAGCAAGCAGATGACGGATATGCCGTTGAAAATGCTCATCCGACCTTGAAAATCCACGCTAATAAGTCAACCGTTCATCATGAAGATCACGCCATTGCTGACATTATCGAGAAACTGATGAAGCAAGAAGTATGAAATAAAACAGAGGAAGTGAATCTTTAATGGAATTCATTGCGTTAGCACAATCCTTAGCTCGCTCAGCTGGTGCATTAATTCTTTCACGAATGGGCGAACAAGTGACCGCTGAAGAAAAATCCTCTGCCTTCGATGTGGTTACCCAGGTCGATAAAGACTGCGAACAACTCATTCGCGAAGGGATCTTATCACAACATCTGGATCACGAAATTCTGGGAGAAGAGGATACGTTTCTAGCCCAGAAATCTTTAGAAGAGGTGTTGTCGGCAGTCAAGAAAGATACTTATCTATGGATTGTCGATCCGATAGATGGAACAAGTAACTTCGTTCAGGGAATTGCCGGATTTACCGTGTCTATCGCGCTTGCCTACAATGGGGAGCTGCTGTTAGGTGTGGTCTATGATCCAAGCTGTGATGAAATGTTCTCAGCAGTTAAAGGTGAAGGTGCATTTCTCAATGGAAAGCCAATTCATGTATCCAATAAGACAGGACTCCATACGAGTGTGATTGCGACGGGATTCCCATCTCAAATGGATGCAAGATTAGCAGTTTATAACGGGCTGGGTAAGCTGATTCATGAATGCAGAACCATACGTTCACTCGGATCTGCAGCTCGCCACCTTGCTTATGTGGGGGCAGGGAGACTTGATGGATTTTGGGAAAATGGACTGAAAACATGGGATGTTGCGGCGGGTGTACTGATCGTGCAAGAGGCTGGAGGGCAGGTCAGCGATACAAATGGTAATTCCTACAGCTTGAACACGCTGCATATCGTATCCACCAATGGTCTTGTTCATGAGTCTTTACTAGATTGCTTGAAATAAGACAGTGCAGGATAGGGAGGGGAAAATGATGAGAGCGACCACGATTAGGTTAACAATGGCGCAGGCGCTCCTGCGCTACTTGGATCAGCAATATATTCGTATAGATGGTCAAGAAACGAAGTTTGTGCGTGGTGTGATGGGGATATTCGGCCATGGAAATGTTACAGGCATCGGTGAAGCGTTAGAGCGGGAGAACACGGAGCTCATGTTTATCCAAGGTAAAAATGAACAAGGCATGGTTCATGCTGCAACAGCTTTCGCAAAGCAAAGAAACCGTCGTGAAATCTATGCCTGCACCACATCAATTGGACCCGGAGCACTCAATATGGTCACAGCAGCAGCAACGGCAACCGTCAACCGAATTCCTGTTCTACTGTTACCAGGAGATAATTTTGCTTCAAGACACCCTGATCCAGTATTACAGCAGCTAGAGGTCGTGAGTGATTACAATATTTCCGCAACCGATGCCTTTAAGTCGGTAAGTAAGTATTGGGATCGGATTGTTAGACCAGAACAACTGATGACAGCTCTGGAGCAAGCGATGCGTATTCTAACAGATCCAGCGGAGACAGGGGCAGTCACGTTAGCTTTACCGCAAGATGTGCAAGCAGAGGCGTATGATTATCCAAAGTCTTTTTTTGAACGGAGAGTTCATGTGGTCGATCGGAGGCCACCGGCAAAGGAAGCCCTAATCCGAGCCGTGGAACTCATCAAAGGAAAGCAGAAACCGCTTATTATTGCTGGCGGCGGTGTGTTATATGCATCAGCTGAGAAGGATTTAATCGGATTTGCTGAAGCGTTCGGTATCCCTGTCGCTGAAACACAAGCAGGTAAAAGCGCTCTGCCCTGGAATCATCCGTTATATGTAGGTGCAATTGGGGTAACGGGTTCCCTTGCAGCTAATAAGCTTGCAAAGGAAGCGGATTTAATCATTGGTATCGGGACTCGCTATTCTGATTTTACGACAGCTTCGAAATCTGCCTTCGCAAATCAAGATGTCCAAATATTAAATATTAACATCAATGGGTTTGATGCCGTAAAGCTGAATGGACATAACCTTGTGTGTGATGCGAAAGAAGGATTACAAGTGCTAACTTCTGCATTGAAAGAAGCCCATTATCAAGCTACTGATCAAAAAGCACGGATACAATCACTCAAAGAGGATTGGGATCGTGAAGTAGACCGTCTATATGCAGCAGAACATTCAGAGGGGCTTGCTCAGACGAACGCACTCGGCGTGATCAATGCATGGATTGATCCTACGTCGATAATTATATGCGCTGCTGGCAGCTTGCCGGGTGATCTGCACCGTCTATGGAGAGCTGTTCATCCAAAAACGTACCATATGGAATATGGATTTTCCTGCATGGGATATGAAGTAAGCGGAGCATTTGGAGCAGCGCTTGCGGAACCAGACAAAGAAGTCTACGCCTTTGTAGGAGACGGCAGTTATCTTCTTCTGCATTCTGAGCTCCTAACAAGTCTTCAAGAGGGTCAAAAAATAACCATACTTTTATTTAACAATCATGGCTATCAGTGCATTCATAATCTGCAGCGTGAACAGGGTAGTGACGGTTTTGGAAACGAATTCAGATATCGGAATCCGATAGATGGTAAGTTAAGCGGTGACTTTATTGCACTTGATTTTGTGAAGCACGCACAAAGCTTAGGTGCTGCAGCCTATCGTGCGACGACAGCAGAAGAACTTAAGTCCGCTCTTGAGCTTGCACGCAAAGAATTAATCTCGACTTTAATCGAAATCTCAGTTGTACCAGGAACGAACACTGCTGGATACGAATCCTGGTGGAACGTAGGTGTACCTGAAGTATCCACAAGCAATAAAGTGGTCAAAGCACATGAGCGAATGAAACAAACCATAGATGGGCTTAAATCGCGATAAGTGCGGATCTATAGAGGATTTCGAGGGGGCGTCAATTGATGGATATGAAATCATTACCCTTTAGACTAGGGATTCATCCGATAAATTGGGTTGGCGAAGACGTTAAGGAATTTGGCGATGAGACGACTTTTGAGCAGATCATAGATGACATTCAGGCATTAGGACTAACGGGTACAGAAATGGGACGCAAGTTTCCGACTGATCAAGTTGTTCTTAAGCGCGAACTAAATGCCCGAGGCATTCAGCTTGTATCCCAGTGGAAATCGGTATTGTTATCGGATCCAAGCTATCGAGCATCAGAGCTAGAACAATATCGTAGACATGCTGAGTTTTTGAAAGAAATGGGAAGCGAAGTAATTAGTACTTGTGAAGTGGGAGGTTCGCTTCATTTTGATCCTCGTCGTACACCGAATGAAAAAGAAGTTATTCGTCTAGATGCAGAGGGTTGGGCCCACTTAGCGGAAGGATTGAACCAAGCAGGTGAGATCGCGAAACAAATAGGATTGAAGCTTACGTATCATCACCATGGCGGGACGGTTGTGGAGTCACCAGAAGAAATTGATCGATTGATGGAGATGACGGATCCTTCGCTTGTACATTTACTATTCGATACGGGACACTCCTACTATGGAGGAGGAGATCCCCTGCACCTTTTACGTAAACATCGGGAGCGAATTGCCTATATTCATCTCAAAGATATTCGGCTTGAAGTTTTGGAAAAAGCTCGCAGCGAACAATCAGACTTTGTAACTTGTATTCGTAAAGGCGTCTTTACAGTCCCGGGAGATGGATGCATCGATTTTGCTCCTATTTTCGGCGAGCTGCTCGGAACGAGCTATACCGGTTGGGCTTTACTAGAAGGTGAACAAGATCCTTATCAACATCCAGCTAGATTGTACGCCGAGCGGTCGCTTCAGTATATAAGTTCTTTAATACATCAACAAACTCATGGTGCATCAAACTTGAGTTTGAATTAAAGGGGGCACGATACCATGTCTTATGTATCCTTTCATACTGATCGACCGACTGATTTCGTTGCCATTGGGCGGCTTTGCATCGATTTGAATGCCAATGAAATTAATCGTCCCATGGAAGAGACCATGACATTCACGAAGTATGTTGGAGGCTCACCGGCTAATATTTCGATTGGGATGTCTCGGCTGGGTCAGAAAACTGCATTTATCGGAAAAGTAGCCAATGACCAGATGGGTCGATTCATTGTTGACTACCTGAAGCGTAACAACATCGAGACTTCTAATGTGGTAACTGATCAGACAGGGGCTGTGACAGGACTTGCTTTTACAGAGATCAAGAGCCCTGCGGACTGCAGCATATTAATGTACCGGGATCAAGTTGCAGACTTGCTGCTGGAGCCTAGTGAAGTACAGGAAGAACTTATTGCACGTTCGAAAATGTTATTGATTTCCGGTACAGCACTAGCCAAAAGTCCTTCTCGAGAAGCCGTATTTCTAGCACTGCAGTATGCCAAAAAGCATGGTACAGTAGTTGCTTTTGATATTGATTATCGTCCATATACTTGGACTTCCGAATCAGAGACGGCAGTGTATTACAATCTAGCTGCGGAGAAATGCGATATTATCATCGGCACTCGAGAAGAGTTCGATACTATGGAACGCTTTGAATCAAATGCAGAACATGCTGATCAAGTGACTGCAAAGAAGTGGTTTGATTACTCAGCAAAAATAGTCGTTATTAAGCATGGAAAAGAGGGCTCAATTGCGTACACACAAGATGGGCTAAGTCATCAAGCGCAGAGCTTTCCTGCGAAAGTGATCAAAACATTCGGTGCGGGAGATTCCTATGCAGCAGGATTCCTATACGGAGTCATGCAAGGATGGACATTGGAGAAAAGCATGGAATACGGCAGCGCAGCTGCAAGTATTGTCATATCCAGTCATAGCTGCTCTGATGCAATGCCAACGAACCCACAAATTCAAAAGTATATGGAGCAGTGCCGTCAAGGTGAGATTGCCACTTCCTAATATTAAATACGAATCAAATTTTCATAATACGATTTTTATAAGGGAATAAGGAGGATAACGGCATGCAAACCTTACAAAATTGGATCAATGGGAAATGGATTGAGTCAAAATCTACAAAGACCGAGCCTGTATATAATCCAGCGAATAACGAAGTGCTGGCACAAGTTCCGATTTCTACTCGGGAAGATTTAGATCAGGCTGTTAGAATAGCAAAAGAAGCGTTCAAGTCTTGGAGTAAGACCCCTGTGCCGAAGAGAGCACGAATTCTATTTAAATATCAGCAACTACTTGTGAACAACTGGGAAGAGCTTGCTGAAATTGTAACTCGTGAGAACGGAAAAAGCCTGAGCGAAGCATACGGAGAAGTGCAGCGCGGTATTGAATGTGTGGAGTTCGCAGCAGGCGCACCATCGCTCATGATGGGCAAACATTTGCCAGATATCGCTTCGAATCTAGAATCGGGCATGTATCGGTATCCGATCGGCGTTGTTGGGGGGATCACTCCGTTCAACTTTCCGATGATGGTGCCTTGTTGGATGTTCCCGCTTGCTATTGCCTGCGGTAATACCTTTGTTCTGAAACCTTCTGAACGCACGCCGATCCTGGCAGGACGTCTTGCTGAATTATTTAAGGAAGCGGGGCTCCCAGATGGCGTATTCAATATCGTTCATGGTGCCCACGATGTCGTGAATGGGATTCTCGAACACAAAGATATTAAAGCGGTTTCTTTCGTCGGATCGCAGCCTGTTGCCGAATATGTATACACAAAGGCATCTGCTCATGGTAAAAGAGTGCAGGCACTAGCTGGCGCTAAGAATCACTCAATCGTATTGCCAGATGCGAAACTTGATGTAACCGTAAAGGAAATTATCAATGCTGCATTTGGTTCAGCCGGGGAACGCTGTATGGCATGTTCAGTTGTTGTGGCTGTTGGTGATATAGCTGACGTACTCGTTGCTCGTCTTAAAGAAGCGTCCGATAAAATCAAAATCGGAAACGGTATAAATGAGGGGGTCTTCTTGGGCCCTGTTATACGAGATCCGCATAAAGCACGTACGAAATCTTATATTGAAATTAGTGAGCAAGAAGGGGCGGAAATCGTCCGCGACGGGCGCACTGATGCAGCTGCTGAGGGTGAAGGATTCTTCATCGGACCGACGATATTTGATCACGTACAAGTTGGGATGAAAATATGGCAGGATGAAATCTTTGCACCTGTACTTGCAGTCATGCGTGCGGAGACACTCGATGAAGCAATCGCTATTGCAAATGCTTCTGAATTTGCAAATGGAGCTTGCTTATTCACGCAAGATGGCAGCAACGTCCGTTACTTCCGTGAAAATATAGATGCTGGGATGCTTGGGATTAACTTAGGTGTTCCTGCTCCTATGGCGTTCTTCCCATTCTCAGGATGGAAAAAATCATTTTATGGCGATCTACATGCCAACGGAAATGATGGCGTTGAGTTCTATACACGTAAAAAGATGGTTACAGCCCGCTGGTAACTGTGTCGAGAATTGAAGGAACATAGTGGTATTCTCTTGCTTGTATCAATCATGAAAATGCTGACGTTATTTCACAGAAGAAGTTTGCTGATTCTTAGCACTCCATCCGACTATATATGACTCTAAACCGTACTGGATTTCAGTCAAAAGTCACTGACGCGGTGAAGAGCAAAATCAAATTATTCGGTAGCTCCTGTAAAGCGAGAGGTGAAAAGGAATGGATAGCGTAAAAATTGGGATTATCGGCGGAGGACGCATTGGGAAAATCCATGCAGATCATGTACGAAGATTGCCGAATGTCGAAATTGTAGGCATAGCTGATTTATTCGGTGGGGAGCCGCTTGCTGCTTGGTGCTATGAACGAGGCATCCCGTATTATCCAAGTGATGGAGATAACTTCATCTCAAATCCAGACATCGATGCCATCTTCATCTGCTCACCAACGGATACTCATGTCTCCTTAATCCGTAAAGCAGTGAAGGCGGGCAAACATATTTTTTGTGAGAAGCCTGTAAGTCAGTTGTTACTAGAAACGGAAAAAGCAATGGAAGAGGTTAGTCAGGCGAATATCAAGTTTCAGGTCGGATTTAATCGACGCTTTGACCATAACTTTTTGCGATTGCGAGAACATGTCCAGCAAGGAACGATTGGGGAACCACATATTATTAAAATAACTTCTCGTGATCCCAATCCACCGCATCTTGATTACATCCGCTCATCGGGCGGGATTTATATGGATATGATGATTCATGATTTTGATATGGCACGTTATGTGAGCGGTAGCGAAGTGGAAAGTATATATGCACAGGGCAATGTACTAATAAATCCGGCGTTTCGAGAATGTGGAGATGTAGATACAGCGATCGTGACGCTTCGTTTTGAGAATGGCGCCCTTGGTGTGATTGATAACAGCCGCCAAGCGGTGTACGGTTACGATCAAAGAGTCGAGGTATTCGGATCAAAAGGCAGTGTTGCGGTAACGAATGATCACCCGAATACAGCCATTATAAGTACAGCGGAAGGAGTGATGTCAGATAAGCCATTACATTTCTTCCTTGAACGATACGAGAAAGCTTACGAGCTTGAGGTTCGCATGTTTATTGATAGTATCATTCAAGACACGCCCGTAACGGTGAATGGTTATGATGGACTTCAAGCAGAAAGAATTGCATATGCGGCAAAATGTTCAGCCCGTCTTGGTCGTCCCGTGCGAATGGATGAAATCTATCAAATTACAGAAGCCTAATATAGTAGCTTTGGTCAAAGAGAGGAGAACATCCATGTCTGAGCTTATTATCAAGCCAAGTGCAGAACCACAAGAGGATGGGGTCATTATATCGGTAACACCTGCTTCTGCAGGTTGGGAGTATGTGGGTTTTCAAGTGGTGACCTTACAAGCTGGTCAGAAATTTCACCGTGATACACTGGGTCAGGAGGTATGTCTAGTACTCATCAGCGGGAAAGCAGATGTGAAAACGAAGCAATCGGAATGGGTCGGCATTGGTGAGCGCATGTCTGTGTTTGAACACATTCCTCCCTATTCAGTCTATGTGCCTAATCAAGATCAATATGAAGTGACTGCCATTACCGAGCTAGAGCTTGCCATTTGTTCAGCTCCCGGCAAAGGTAATTATCCTGCAAGATTGATTCCACCTCGCGCGGTAGGTGTAGAAACGCGGGGGTATGGTTCACTCGAAAGGCAAGTTCATAATATTTTACCGGAGTCGGAAGAAGCAGATAGTTTACTGGTGGTAGAAGTGTTTACACCTGCCGGACATTGGTCTAGTTATCCCCCTCACAAACATGATCGAGATGCTCTACCAGATGAATCATTTCTTGAGGAAACCTACTATTTTCGTGTAGAACCAGAGCAAGGTTTTGCTATACAACGGGTGTATACAGATGACCGTTCATTAGATGAAACTTTAGTCGTCGCTAACGGACAAACCACGCTTGTTCCCAAAGGGTACCATCCTGTATCTGCACCACCAGGGTATGAGGTATACTACCTGAATGTAATGGCAGGACCTACACGAACTTGGAAATTCCATAATGATCCAAACCATGCTTGGATTATTAACTCCAAATAAAATAATACAGAAACAAAATTTCGAACCTGCCCAAAGCTTTGAAGCCGAAGGTAGGTTCATTTCTTGTCGTCATTTACATATGCAATCATACTCGATGTAAACCTTCATGAACTGGGAAAAATCAAGGTGAGGATAGAAAACTGGAAATACCAAACTGCCTAACAGGCATTGTTATTTGCCCCAAGATCATAATTACCGTCATCTCAAATGTACATCTTAATCTAGTGCTGTACGAACCTATACTTATACTGGAACATGTCCTTTCATGTGTAAGCATGTTAAAATAGAAAGGATAACGAGTACATAAGGCATGGAGAAAAGGCAGGGAGCAATCTATGAAACCTAAACTTAATGATGTTGCAAAATTAGCTGGAGTTTCACCGACGACGGTTTCTCGGGTGCTTAATAATCGGGGTTATATTAGTCAGGAGACGAAGGACCGAGTTCAGGAAGCGATGCAGCAACTGAATTATTTTCCTAATGACGTTGCCAGGTCGCTATTTAGCAAACGAACGAATTTGATAGGTTTAATTATACCGACAACAAGTAACCCTTTCTTTGGGGAGCTGACTTTTCATATTGAAAATATCTGTGCGTCACTCGGCTATAAACTGCTGATTTGTAACAGCTTAAATCAGCTGGATAAAGAAGAAGCTTATGTAGATATGCTGATGCGTAATCAAGTGGACGGTATTATCGTAGGAACACATAACCGAGGTATTGTAAATTATGATCAGAAAAATATAGCGGTTGTTGCGATTGATCGCTTCTTATCGAATACCATTCCTGTTGTTGGATCAGATAACTATATGGGCGGAAAAATGGCTTCAGAGCTGCTAATTGATAAGGGATGCCAGCATATCTTGCACATTAATGGACCTGTGGAATTGGAAACACCGGCAAGCTTACGAAGAAAAGCTTATGAAGATGTGATGGCGCAGCATGGCCGGGAAGCAATTACCTATGAAGTTCATGATCCTTTCAATCAACAAAACCATTATCAACCCATTCAGCGTTTGCTTGATGAGCACCCTGAGGTGGATGGGTTATTTGCAAGTAATGATTTGGTTGCTGCATCTTTTATTTCACAAGCCAAAAAACGGGGCAAACGTGTTCCTGAAGACATTCGAGTCATTGGATATGACGGTACAGATACGACACGAAACTTACTCCCTGAACTAACAACGATTCAGCAGCCTATTCAGGAGATTGGAAGAGCTGCAGTCGAGCTGCTTATCAAAGAAATTGATGGACAATTCAGTGACGTCCCACGAGAAACGTACCTGCCTGTGAAACTTATCGAAGCTAGTACGGTTTAGAACGAAGGAGAAGCATAACAGGAGTAAGTTGTTAAAAGAACTTATATCATTAGTGAAATAAAGATAAAAGGAGAACACTCCTTTTTCTTTTTAAATAATATGTCAATCGGTTGACATATGAAAGCGGTTGACATATAATCGATTTGTAAGCGTTAACGTGTTTACATCACATTATTGGTCAACTTAGAGGAGCGTTCGATATGAGACATTCAAAGAGCATGTACTGGAAACTAAGCGCCTATTTCTTCTTTTTCTTCTTTACATGGTCAGCCAGTTATTCATTGTTTTCGATTTGGCTCGGGCAAGAAATCAATCTGAATGGTGCTGAAACAGGTATTATCTTTACTGTAAACGCTGTCTTTGCATTATGTATGCAACCGCTTTATGGATTTATCTCTGATAAAATTGGACTTAAGAAACATATTTTATTTTTAATTAGCGGTTTGCTCTTAATTGTGGGTCCATTCTATATTTTTGTATACGGACCATTGCTTCAGTACAATGTATTTCTTGGCGCCATTGTAGGTGGATTATACTTAGGTGTTGCTTTCTTGGCGGGGATCGGTGCTATCGAATCTTATGTGGAGAAAGTCAGCCGTAAATATGACTTTGAATACGGCAAATCTCGTATGTGGGGCTCGCTAGGTTGGGCAGCAGCAACCTTCTTTGCTGGACAGTTCTTTAATATCAACCCAAACATTAACTTCTGGATTGCATCGGTATCAGCTGTCATTCTATTCTTCATCATGATGTCAATTAAAGTGGAGATAACAGAATCCGACATAGAACAGGCTGAATCTATTAACTTTAGGCAAGTTGGTAAATTGTTTACAGATAAGCATTTTTGGTTCTTTATTGTATATGTCCTTGGTGTAACGTGTATTTACAATGTGTATGATCAGCAGTTTCCGATTTTCTTTTCATCGGCATTCGCTAGCGTTGCATTAGGCAATCAGGTGTACGGTTACTTAAATTCCTTCCAAGTGTTCTTGGAAGCAGGAATGATGTTCTTAGCTCCGTTTGTTGTTAATAAAATTGGTGCTAAAAAGGGCCTGATATTGGCAGGGTTTTTAATGTCATTCCGTATTATGGGCTCCGGGTTAGTTGTTGGACCTTATGGCATCTCAGCTATGAAATTGATTCACGCACTCGAACTGCCTATCATGCTGATCTCTGTATTTAAGTATTTGGCTGCTAATTTTGACACGCGTTTGTCATCCATCTTATATCTGGTAGGGTATCAGTTTACGAGTCAGGTAGGAGCTTCGATCCTTTCACCCATTGCCGGTGTGCTTTATGACATTAGAGGGTTTGCGAACACCTACTTGTTTATGGGTATAGTCGTACTTGCCTTTACAACAATCTCAATCTTCACCTTAAAGAGAGATCCCAAAAAGCCTGATCATCTGGAACCACAAACTCAAACTAATTCAAATATGGAAATAGCGTAGGAGGATGACTTTATGAACACATATCAGAACAATACGAAGCAAGCGGATAATGCTTTGAAAAAGGCAGAAGCGAAAATGAACAAACGTTACCGTTTAGGGTATCATATTACGGCACCAGCAAACTGGATTAATGATCCAAACGGACTGATTCAATATAAAGGTGAATATCACGCTTTTTATCAGCATCATCCTTATGATGAGAACTGGGGACCCATGCACTGGGGTCACGTTAAAAGTAAGGACCTTGTACACTGGGAGCATTGCCCGATTGCATTAGCGCCGGGAGATGCATGTGACCTTGATGGCTGCTTCTCCGGAAGCGCTGTAGATAATAACGGCGAACTGACACTCATCTACACAGGACATCACTATATTGATGAACCCAATAATATCTTCTTCCAGAACCAAAATGTGGCCGTTAGCACGGATGGTATTCATTTTACAAAAATAGAACAGAATCCTGTAATCGCTGAGCCTCCGGCTGACAGCTCCCAGCATTTCCGCGATCCAAAGGTATGGAAACATGAGGATACCTGGTACATGATCCTAGGGAATAGCACAAAAGAAGAACAGCCGCGTGTTATTCTTTATACTTCGCCTGATCTTAGAAAGTGGACGTATCACGGTGTGCTTCTGCAAGGAGACAAGGATATGGGCTTTATGTGGGAGTGCCCAGACTTCTTTGAACTAGACGGCAAACATGTATTTATGTTCTCCCCGCAAGGTATTGATGCTGAGGGAGATAAGTACAATAACTTATTCCAGACGGGGTACTATGTCGGCGAGTATGATTATGACACGAATGAATATAAACATGGCGAGTTTATAGAGCTTGATAACGGTCATGACTTTTATGCAGTACAAACCTTCCTTGATGATCAAGGTCGCCGTATTGCGATCGGTTGGATGGATATGTGGGAATCCGAGATGCCGACTAAAGCAGATGGTTGGTGCGGTGCGCTGACGATTCCACGTGTACTTACACTCGGTGAGAATAACAAGGTTCTCATGAACCCTGTTGATGAAATGAAGCTGCTTCGTCAAAGTGAACATGTTGTACTCCAAGATCAAGTTATTTCTGTGAGCTCATTGACGGAAGTTGAAGCCGATCTGCTAGAAGTGAAGGTTGTGTTCGACTTGACGAAAACAAGTGCGGATCTCGTAGGCTTGAAGCTTCGTGGTACTGATCATGAGGAAACAGTGATCACTTATTCAATCCCGGATCAGAAGCTTATGCTTGATTGTTCCAAATCAGGTAAGAAAACAGATGGCGTTCGCCGTACAGCTTTAAGTGCTGAGGGTCAGCTGACATTGCATGTATATGTGGATCGCTCATCGATTGAATTGTTTGCGAATGAAGGACAAGCTACGATGACAAGCCGCATCTATCCGAGTGAGAAGCTATTAGGCATTGAACTCGTAACTGAAGGCGGAGAGGCTAAGGTAAATGGATTAACCTATTGGAATTTGAAAGATATCTGGCAAGCTGAATAACGATGAAACAAAAGACTGCTTTTCTGAGCCATTACAGTGACTCGAAAGCAGTCTTTTTTGTTTAGCGATGTAGTTATCAGCATATTCTTTTATAGAGCTAAACCATAAATAAAAACCTAAAATGGAGAATCTTAAAACTTTTATCGAGTGAACACGTTTAAAGCTATATTAGGATAAATAATGCTAGAGGAATTTAAAATGGACAGGAAGTAGTGATCAAATGAAATCTTATGCCATTATTACAGACATCCATGGAAATGCCTCTGCTTTAGCAGCGGTTCTTGAAGATATAAAACAACGAAAAGCGGATCATATTTTTTGCCTAGGAGATATGGTAGGAATAGGACCGGACAGTAATGAAGTGATGTCAATGTTATTAGAAACTCAAAACGTCTCGTATGTTCTAGGGAATCATGAACTAGCTGTGGCGGCAGCCTTTAGAGGCGAAGATCCACCTCTCGGGCATCATAATGAAAGAGCACATCATCAATGGTTGGCTGATCGAATAGATAAGCACTATATTGAATTTATAACCGATCTTCCTAAGAAGATAATATATGAGGTTTTAGGGTATACGTTTTATTTTGCTCATTATCATTTAGATATGACAGACCATTACCTTACAATTGAGAAAAATCCATCAATAGAACAACTGGATTCTTTTTATTCAAGTTCTGATTATGACCTCGTTTGTTTTGGACATCATCATGTTATTCACCATTTAACGTCAGATCGGAGAGTATATTTTAATCCTGGCTCTTTAGGTTGTAATCATAAACCTATTGCAAGATATGGTTTTGTAGAAGTAAGTGAATCAGGCATAAATGTGGAGAGCATTCAAATTCCATATGATAATACTGATTTTTTGAATTCATACGAAAGACGTAAAGTTCCAGACAGAGAATTTATACTGAAGATATTTCATGGAGTTTAAATATAGTGAATCCCATTTTTTGAACAAAGAACTAATGATGAATTAGAAGTAAATGAGCGCGAAAGTGTAGATATAAATTGAGGAGAAAAAGACCTCACGAAACACCTAACGAGTAATCTCCATCCATCTTGTGTTTAAGTTAAGGATTATCCGGATTACAAGGAGGCGGGGTTCTGTATAACCTAAAACGACTACTGCTCGTTGTCATGGTATTCATTGTGACTTCATTTAACACAGGAGAGGCATTCGCCGAAAGCTATCCTCGTGCAATCGCTCTAAATAACTCTGTGTACCTAGTTTCTGATGTAAAGATAGATATAAACAATATTGGCAAGGAGATTGGGAAGATTGAGCGCCAAAGAGCTCCCATGCCAAAGAAAAACGGTGAATCAAATGATTTACCCGTGGGAAGTCTGATTTTTGAAATTAAGGATATCAATACTCAAGATGCGGTAGCAGTTAAGATGGATAATAAGTTTTACTTCGCATCTCAAAAAAGTTCAATACAGAGTGCCAGCGGAAAGACGTTACTACCAGTTTCAATTATTAGTCTTACGGTTCTTATAGTCATCATGTTTAGGATCAGAAGCAGAAAGCATTAATTCGATGTTGTAAAAATAATACGGCTCATAAGAGAGGGTTATCCTATGAAACGAAAAATACTCATTAGTATAACGACCGTTCTATATTTATCCATTCTCATTGCATGTCAATCTAATCAAAATGCCGAGCCAAATGATATAGGTAACCAAATAGAGAGAAACTTGGTGTCCATCATGGATAACAACAGTGCACTTGTATCAAGTAACCCTGCCGCCTATATTCAGGACAATCAAAATTTATATGACGAGATATTAGCATCCGGAGATAAGGGTTTGGAATTTTTACTTAACGAGCTCAAGAATAGTAAGGAAGATGGATTAAAGGAATGGATCATGGCAAAAGCATGTCAAGACATATTAAAGGATGAAAACCAGGTCGGAGGCTGGAGTACAGGGAAAGAATGGCTTACCAAATACGAAAGTCTATGACCAAGCAAGGATATCGATAACGTAAGCGTATTCATTCCCTATATAGGCTGAAGGAAAAGCAGAATGAAAGAGGCAGTATGGAGCTTATAGTTCTATACTGCCTCTTAATGTTGCGCTCAACAAAAATTTAAGAAAGTGGAATGGCAGGAATGAACCATAAAGTTATCGTCCTCCTATCGTTCGTCCCCATTCGAAGAAACAATCATCTATTACAATGGAAGCTCGCTTGAAAGGCTATCGCCTTTTAGTAGAAAACTGTATAATATTGGAATAACAAAGCCGAGCTATCATCGAGATGAGAATTCATAGGAACATAAACATCGGATAACAACAGTTTGAGCATAGGTTAAGTTTTCTGAAAATACAAACTAAAGATAGAAATCACGAAAACTATTATACCAATACTTGGAGGTCATTTTATGAAGGAATTAGCTAAAGAAATTTATGAAGTATCGCATGTAACGGGAGAATTTCTATTAAGATCAGGGAAAGTTTCAAATGAATATTTTGATAAGTATTTATTCGAAGCAAAACCTGAGTTGTTATCCAAAATTGCTTCAGAGCTGGAAAAATTGATACCCCAAGGCACTGAAGTGCTTGCAGGCCTAGAACTGGGCGGTGTACCGGTAGCGACGGCACTTTCCTTGAAATCAGGTATCCCCGCAGCATTTGTAAGAAAAAAGGCTAAAGCATATGGTACTTGTAAATTAGCTGAAGGTATGGATGTGAAGGGAAAGCGAATTTGTATTGTTGAAGATGTGGTAACAACAGGCGGTCAAGTAATATTAAGTGCTAAGGACTTAAGAGAAGCCGGAACCATTGTAACAGATGTTGTGATTGTAATAGAAAGAGACATAGAAGGCAGAAAGAGACTAGAAGCAGAAGGACTTACATTACATTCATTATTTAAGATGGAAGAATTAGTGGAGGCAGCTCAAGACGCAAGTGACTTGAATTTGATAAAGGGGAAGGCATGAAGTACGTCTACAGAAGTCTAGAAGAGAAAGACTTGAGCGCAATCTCTACATTTCCACAATCAGAAGAAGAATTGAAGTATATAAGTCCTGCATTTATTTACCCTTTAACACCCAATCAAATAGTAGATTTATTGAAGGATCGGTTAGAACCTACTGTAATCATAGAGCAAGCAACGGAAGAGGTGATTGCTTACGCGAATATATATGGATATGACTTAGCAAAAAGTATCTGTTGGCTCGGTAATGTAATTGTCTCCCCTAAGTATAGGGGCCACGGTGCATCCGCATATCTACTTAATGTCATGTTTGAAAAAGCTAAACATCATTTAGCAGTGAAAACAATGCGATTAGCTTGTCATAATACAAATTCAAGAGGGTTAGCATTTTATTCGAAGCATGGATTCAAACCTTATGATTTAAAGATCGTCAATATAGACGATAAGAGAATAATCTCGATCCATATGAGCAGGGAACTTACTAAATAATGAATCCTAGTAAAGGGTGATTCCGATAGAAGCAATACAGATAAAACCGATACATAAACACACGGATAAAGAACAAAAGAATCTTGGGGAATTTGGATATGTTACAGATTCTAAATATAGAGTAAGCAAAACGGAAACGAAAGAAAGAACGGTAATCGAAATTGAATTAGCTGAACTTGAAAGCAGGATTTATAAATCCTATACAAATAGTGAAGAAGATTATGAGCGTTATAGCAAGATCGCTTCAACAGGATTTTCCTTAGGGGCATACATAGGAAGTGATTTGGTCGGGGTAGTGATCGCTGAAGAGATGCAATGGAATAATACATTATTGATTTGGCACTACCAAGTCGCAGAAGACTGGAGAAGGAAGTCTATAGGAAAGCAGCTAATGAATGAATTAAAGTGTCTTGCTGAGTCAAACGGAATTAGAGCAATCAATTTGGAAACGCAGAATACGAATATGAATGCTATATGCTTTTATAGAAAATGCGGATTTGAAATAGAGGGGGTTGATTTGTCTTATTATACAAACAGTGATGCTTTTGATGGAGAAGTCGCGATATTCATGAAGAGAAAGTTAGGATGAACCTTAGGAAAATATCACCTTAAAATAGTAGCATTTTAGAGTATGGATTACTCAATTTACTTACCAATCCTGAATTTTATCGATGGGCTATCGTGTTTGAAAATGAAGTGATTGGATCAGTCCATTTTCCTGAGTTATCTAATAAACATTCGAAGTGTGAGATTGGCTATTATATCGGATCAAAGTGGTGGGGGAAAGGATTTACTAGTGAAGCTACGAAAGAAATTGCAAGGTACGCTTTCGAAGATATAAACGCTCATAAGCTAAAAGCATGGCACCATTCAGATAATATCGCTTCAGGTCTTGTTCTGCAAAAACTCGGAATGATTATAGAAGGGGAATGTAAACAGGAGATGATCCTTAAAGACGGCACGTATAGTGATATTAAAGAATATGGACTGTTAAAAGATACTTGGGATCATCTTCATCGATAACAATCACTAGGTTTTATTAGATAATCTTTAGAGTTGTGGGCGGGTTGTAATCCCAATTTCTCCTCTAACAACTTATCTTCGCTTACGAGTTTGCTTCATATTCTGGGGGGACTACTGATGATAAGAACAGCCACTAAGGAAGATATTGATCAACTCATTCGGTTGAGATGGGATTTTACCATGGAATACGATGTTGACGGCAAACTTAAAAATGAAAATTATGATGATTTCTACATTGAATGCAGAGGTTTTTTATTAGAACTATTTCAAAGTCGTAAGTGGTATGTTTGGATCGCGGAGGAAGACGGAATTATTTTATCAAATATATACATAGAGCTTATACACAAAGTCCCAAGACCAGGAAGAATCACGTATCCTTTTGCATACATGACCAATGTCTATACTAAACCTGATTATCGAGGAAAAGGCATTGGTAGTAATTTAATATCGCATATCAATGATTGGGCTAAAAAAAGTAAATATGAATTTATTATCGTATGGCCAAGTGATGAAGGAGTGGATTTTTATAAAAGGAATGGATATGAGCATTGTAAGGAGCCAATGGAATTGAATCTAGACTGATTCTTTCAACAAAGAAAGGAGTAGAGGATTATGCGCTTTTGGATGACCTCCTTACTTTTATTAATTAATATCGGATGTTCAAGCACTACTCCGACTGAGGAATTGACTCAAATAGAGCCTGATCAGGCTTTCCAAACTCAGACCGAATAGTAATGGTGAGCTTTATGTTTCGATGTTAAACCCTGAGAGATTATTTGAGGGCGCTGAGGAAATGCGAATTGAAGTTACGGCTTTCGGTCAAAAAGAAGTGCTAAAATCATTCCCTTTTCAATTATATGATATGAATTAGTTAAATAAGGGGGAGTCGCAGGGTGATCTATGATTTACAAGGGCAAGCTGGTATGTCACCTGTTGTGGGTATGTTATATTCCGCTGTAAGAAAGAACAGCCACCGACTTATGAGTATTACAGATGGGATGTCACAAGAAGAAGTAGATTACAAAGGACCCGATCATAAATCGAACAGTACTGCTCAGTTAATCAAACATATCACCTATGTGGATCTGAACTGGGTTTATAGAATAAAAGAACTACCACTCCCTCAGTCATTATCAGAACAATATGGTCCCATGATTGACGAGAATAATAGGCTGCCCAAGGTAAAAGGGATGTCGTTAAGCACGCTAATGTATAACTATGAACAAGTATTAAATAGGTTGGAGACAGTATGTATGCAATTAACCGATGCGGATCTAGACAAAGTTGTTAATTTTGGACATGACAATGAAAAACAAGCAACAATACGCTGGGGGATATGGCATATGGCTGACCATAGCCGCTATCATCAGGCTCATATTAACCAGCTTAGAAAGTGGTCAACGTTAAATAAGGAGGGGATTAGATGAAGGACTTTCAAGCTGTATTTATCGACCGTGATGGAACTATAGGTGGCACTGGACATTTTGTACATCCAAGTAACTTTAAACAATATGAAGGTGCTCAGGAAGCGATTAACCGTTTAAAGCAAGCAGGGTACAAGGTGTTTGCTTTTACGAATCAGCATAGAATCTCACGCAGTGAAGCAACCATAGAAGATTTTAGAGTTGAATTTGAAAAATATGGGTTTGATGATTCTTTTATCTGTCCTCATAGTGAACAAGATCTTTGTAACTGTAGAAAGCCTAAACCTGGGATGTTGCAGGAGGCGGCATTAAAGCATCAATTAGACTTATCTAAGTGTGTAGTAATTGGTGATGTAGGGGATACCGATATGCTAGCAGCTCATGCAGTAGGTGCAACTAAAATTATGGTGAAAACGGGTTGGGGGGCATCATCTCTGTCGGATTACAGACATAAATGGCAAGAAACCGAACCTGATTATATAGCGGAGCATATTAATGATGCAGTGGACTGGATATTAAATACTTAAATACACATGTCTAATATTAAACTCTTGAAGGAGTCATATCTTTGAAGAAATATACCGAAATCGGAATCGGGAATACTTGGTTTGTTAGAACAGAGATTGAACACGACGATGGGTCGGAAAGTGAAATGAAAGGGTTTATAAAACCATTCAAAATGAAATCAGCATATATTCGGGTATGGATAGGTACGAATGTGTTGATCATTGATTCCAAAGAAGGCATGAAGTTCATTAAGAAGGATAGAAGGAAATTCAAACTAATGATTGGATTCTTTGGGTTATAAGGATGCTTCAATTGATCTCGGCGGAGGTGATGAAGTGAAAAGAAAGTATGCAGACCGATTAGACTGGCATCGAGTGCTTGATCGAAATTTTGTGTGCAAGTATTTTCGCGATAATGAGTTTAAAGGTTATGCTACCTTAATTACAATTCATCAAGTGAAGGAACCACTAACTACCGTAATCAACGGGGAAGAAGTTCTTATTGTTGATGATGGCTACTATTGGATGCAACATTTTCCCTTGATGTCGAATTACTGTGTTACAACGATGTTTAATAACAAAAAGAGATAATTCAATGGTATTTCGATATTTCTAAGCAAAATGGGATCAGCGATCAAGGGATTCCTTTTTGGGATGATCTTTATTTAGATGTGATTGTTCTGCCGAATGGGAAATATCTTATTAAGGATATAGATGAATTGGAGGATGCTTTAAATACAAATGTAATTGAACAAGCTGATTATCTTCTAGCAAAGAATACAATGAAAGACTTAATGAAGAATTTACATTCGATGAGTCTTTCTTTTATGAAGAGTAGTCAAGAACACCTTCATCTATTATTAAAAGCTCACGAAAAACATTCCAGTTGAGTAAACGATTATGGTAGCTGAAGCAGCCGATTTTTTTAAGTGAGCCTGATAAATAAAGAATAACACGGATTCCAATATGAGTTATGTTATTATGGAATTTATATCCATATCTTCTTACGTTGGAGGAGATTATTTGTTTAAACGAGAAAATAAGGTGTCTATAGGTTGGTGGTGGATAGGTGTATTGTTTATGGTCCTGATCCTAGGCTGCAATCACTTCTACGGATACTCATTGTTGGACAGTCTTTTAAACTACATCGGGATAGGGAGCTGGACTACTCACAACGATCAAGTAAGATGGCATATTACATCATTTTTCACAATTCCTCTCATCCTGATCAGTATGATTCAATCAACACGGCATCTTAAGGAAAAATTCCCGCGCATTTTCATGACTTTGTTTATCTCTACTATGGTATGGAGTGCGGTATACCCTGATCTAACTGAATGGATCGTTAGTTCTAGTCAAGTATTGATTAGATAGCAAATGATTAGGCAGCAAATACAAAGCGCCCTATGCAAGGATATTAGTTAACTAAGGCAGGGGCGCTAGTAAAATACTAGGAGCCGAAATGAATGAGAAAGATTTTTATCGTAGGTATTGTAGCCAGCGGCAAAACAACTCTAGCAAAGCAATTAGGGGCAGAGATGAAAATATGTTGGTATGAATTGGATTCTATTGTGTATTATCAGACAGGGGACCAAAGAGTTAAACGTACACCAGACGAGCAGGTTGAAGTAATTATGGATATTGACCGAAAGGGATCCTGGATAATGGAAGGTACTGATAGAGAATCATATCGCTGTTTATATGAAATGGCGGATACTATTATTTTTCTTGATCCTCCGTTATGGAAGCGTAGAATAAGGATATTTACTAGGTTTCTAAAACAAAAACTACATATTGAACAGTGTCAATACAAAGCAGATTTAGCCATGTTAAAAATGATGTATAAATGGACAAGCGATTTTGAGAAGGATAGAGAAGCTTTTGAAGCAAACTTGAGCTTATATAATCACAAACTTATCAGATTAACTGATAATAAACGTTATAAACAGCTTATAACAATGGATTTTCGCTAGAAAATTATCCTAAGTAGGAGTTGGCTTATGAATATTGTCCTTATAGGTATGTCAGGGGCTGGTAAAAGCACCCTGGGTGTGCTGCTCGCAAAAGCATTAGGAATGAATTATGTAGATACCGATATTGTCATACAAAATCAGGAAGACAGGTTATTACCAGATATCCTTGCTGAAGAGGGTGTCTCTATGTTTATGGAGATCGAAGAGAGGGTCGTGTCTGGGTTAGAACTGGAAAACTGCATCATATCTACAGGTGGAAGTGTCATATATTCCGACAAAGCAATGAATTTCCTTAAACAAGGCGGGCAGATTATTTATTTGCAACTCCCCTATGAAGAACTTGAAAGAAGACTAGGTGATATAACAACTAGAGGAATTGTGATAAAGGAAGGGCAAAGTCTGAAGGATGTTTTTGATGACAGGGTTCCTTTATACATCAGGTATAGTGATACCATTCTAGATTGCTCAAATAAAAGTATAGAAGATTGTGTAAGTGAATTAATTGAGATCATTCAATGAATGATGCGGTAATTAATGGAGCAACTTTATGGAACAACTTTAAATCCATTCACGAGGGAGTAGGCGAATGAATCATTTTTTAACGTTAAAGGATTTAACTCAAGAAGATATCTCAAAACTATTTACCATGGCAGACCAAATAAAAAACGGGGACTTCTCAAAAATTTTAGAAGGAAAGACGTTCGCTTTATTTTTTCCAAATACGAGCATAAGGACTAGGATAACGTTTGAAAAAGGAATCAAAGAGCTTGGCGGGGTGGTATTATCCCCTCATGGTAGACAGTGAAAAAAGAGAACATGTTACAATGAACTCAAACACTGGAAAACCGGAGGGGATTTTTGTTATGTCAGCGAAGAAAGGTCAAACTTTTAATCGATATAGTGAAGAAACGAAGAAAGAGGCTGTCCGTTTGCGAGTAGAAGAAGGGTGGACGTACAGTCGAATCATGGAGAAGTTTGGAATCAAAAGTGAGAGCCAGATTATCACATGGGTTCGTAAATGCCAAAATGGTGAGGGGTTTGAGGATTACCGGGGACGTTGGGCGAAGAAGCATTTTAGTAGTGCGGAAGAAGAAAATGCATATCTGAAAGCGCAGGTAGAATATCTAAAAAAGCTAAATCCAAACTTGCACGGGGAGGGAAGCTGGATTTCGAAGCCCGGTGCCAGTCCATTCGAGAAATAAGCAAAGTGGCTCCCGTAGTTTGGCTATGTAGAATCGCTGAAATATCACGTGCAGGCTACTATAAATGGAAGAAGAATTTAGTTCATCGAGAGAAACGAGCAAATCGTGATGCAGATCTAAAGGCACACATCTTGAGCATTCATCGAATTCGTCCGTATTTCGGTTACAAGCGAATGCGTACTGCTTTAGGAAAAGAAGGCTTCGTTGTGAATCACAAGAAGGTCCGTCGCTTAATGAGAGAACTTCAGATTCGTTCTGTTATTCGCAAGAAACGTCCGTTTTGTGGCCGCAAACCATCGGCCTTGTTCCCTAATGTCTTAAATCGGGAATTCTCTGCGACTGCTCCTGTGCAGAAGCTTGTGACAGATATTACATATGTCCGGATTGGGCATGAATTTGCTTATCTCTCGGCTGTAATGGATTTATATAACAACGAAATAGTAGCCTGGGAACTCTCCGAGCGCAATGACCTAAAACTCGTTATGGACACTGTGCAGCAACTAAAAGATGGACCCTCTTTGCTCCATTCGGACCAAGGGTTTCAGTATACCTCGAAAAGCTATGCTAAGTTGCTTGAAGAGAAGCAGTTGACAGGGAGTCATTCCCGACGTGGAAACTGCTATGACAATGCTTGTATCGAGTCGTTCTTTTCCCACTTAAAGACGGAAAAGCTGTATTTGGAAAAGCCTAATAATCTGGAACAAGCAAGAAGCCAAATTACGGAGTATATTTCATTTTACAATAAGGAACGTTTCCAAAACAAACTCGGCGACCTCTCCCCAATCGAATTCCGGGAAAAAGTCGCCGCGTAAATGGAAAATCCTCTTTTTTTAATGTCTACTTGACGGGGCTATGACCAGGGAATGTATTCTTTTCCCTCCGGAGTCCCTAAATAAGAAGGAGAAACTCTCGGATGTAGCTGGTTATCTGAATCAATGGATCGATGGAGTGATCATCCGTCATCCTAGTTTTGAGGTAATGAAAGAATTAGCGGAACATGCAGAAATCCCTATTGTTAATGCAATGTCATCACAGAATCATCCGTGTGAAATCGTTGCTGACCTATACACAATCCGAACTATGAAGCCTCATTTTCAAAAACTCACCTACACCTTTGTCGGTCCGCCGGGAAATATTCTAAATTCATGGATAGAAATAGCCAGCGTATTTGATCTTACGTTTCAACACATTTGCAGCCCAGGAAATAGGGTCTGTATGGACGGACAGAATTATCAGTTTTGGACGGAGCTAGAAGATAAACTTGCGGGTAGTGATGTGGTGCTCACAGATTCGCTTCCTTCCGAATACCAAACTGAAGATTATATTAAAAAATATCAAATAAACCTAGAGAGAATGCGGCTAACGAATCCAGGGGCGATTCTCAATCCTTGTCCCCCTTTCGATCGAAATCAAGAAGTAAGTGAAAATGTAATGCAGTCAGATTACTTTGTCGGGCATTCTTTTAAAAAGAATTTACTATATGTTCAGCAAGCCATTATCATTCGATCGCTGGGTTTATCAGTTTAAAACGAAGTAGAGAGTGTCATGGGGAAGAACATGTCAGTAAAGAAAGAAGTGTGATCATATGAATATTTTATTTCTGTGTACTGATAACTATACTCGCAGCGTAATTGCAGAGTTCTGCGCGAAAAATTACCTGAGACTAAATCACATCACGGATATCACCATTGCTTCAGCAGGAATTAGGGCGAGTAGCGATATCAGCAGCTATTCAGATCTTCATTTTCAGGTGATGAGGGACATGGATATTGATGTTTCCGAGTTTAAGCGAACACCATTTGGAGAAAAGTCATTTGAGGAATATGATTTTATTATTGGAATGAGTGAATTACATAGGGAGTTTGTAAGAAAGGAGTACAATCAGGACATTTATCTATTTAATGAAGTTTATAAGAGACAAAATACTCCTGTAAACATCGGGGCTCCTGATGAGGAAGGTTTTGATCAGAAGATGAGGGGATTAATAGAGTATTTCAATAACGCCATACCTGTTGTGATAAAAAATATAAAAGCTTATCAAAATTAGGGAGGGCGAACGATGGGTTCGAGAATAATGCATTTGGTTATTGCGAATCGAATAGCACAGAATCTGTCTATGGAAGACAGAACCTTATTTTTACTAGGAAGCATTGCTCCGGATGCAGTTTCACTTAAAGATCAATCACATTTCTTTATTGGTGATGTGCAAGATTTTTCAAGAAGTGTTGATTATCAAAGCTTTTTAGAGAAATACAGATCGCAAGCAGATTCGCCTTATATTAGAGGATATTACACTCATTTAATCGCGGATGATGTATGGCTGAGAGGTTTTAATCTTCCTTGGCTGAGGAACAGAATGGAAGCAGATAAGGAACTTTTTAATTTGTATTATCATGATTTTTGGTTGTTGAATGGGAAATTACTAGAGTACTATAATTTTACAAATGAACTGAGTAAAGCGCTGAGTGTTGTACCAGAACTCTTGGACCTAGAAGAAGTTACCTCCAAAGAAGTACATGAATTCCTTCCTTGTGTAGTAGATGATATGAATTATGATACAGAAAGGATAAAAAAGAATCTGAATGTGTTTACCTTTACTCAAATGATTGGTTATATAGAGACATGTGTTGACCTTGGGACGTTACATATACAGCGTATTAATGAAGTAAAACGATTCAGATAACATCATATTATCCAGCGCGTTAATGAACATCTAAGCCTGGGAAAAGGAAAGGGGGTTGGGGGTTGCTGAGTGAGTAAACGTTCACAGATGATTATTTTATCCTTTGTCGCGCTGCTCATCCTTAGTGTTCTTATTATCTCCGAAGTCAGTTCCAGTACCTCATTTAAAGAACTAGTTATAAGATCAGATTGGTGACTCACATGGTTCACAAAAAATCTTTTCAATAAGTATTTCAGAGTGGGACGATAATACACTTAATAAATCAATTGAAATAACGGACATGGAAACCATAAATAAGGTAATGAATGTTTTTGCGGATCTCAAATTAAAGAGAAGTAAAAGCGATCATCCGGATTTAAGGGAAAGTTACTGGGTAACGATACAGCCAGATAACGGACCTACGCTAAGTGTAACTTTTGCAGATGATAAAATAATGCGTGTAGGAAATAGTTTTAGTACCCATAAGAAATATGGCTGGACCTATGAAGCTGTAGGTGGTTTTGACCTATCGACTATACAGACAGTGTTAAAGTAATAAACAATCCTCTCAGAATTTTGATAAAAATGTTTACCCATGAAAAGGTTTTATATATAATGATCATAATCATAATAAATGCGATGAAGAGAAGAGTAGATAAATGAATTCTTGTACAGAGAACTCCGGCAGCTGAGAAGGAGGAAAGGATTCCTTATTGAACAAAGACTCAGAGCAGCTCACCGGAAACGTAACTTCGTAGTGGATGGTGTGCCAGGAGCTCCTGTTATAGAGCTAGAGTATACGTATTTATAATACCGTACTCGATGAGGCTGATATGGCGACATATGAGCAAATTTGGGGTGGTACCGCGAGTATAATAATCTCGTCCCTAAGACTTTGCGTCTTGGGGGTGGGATTTTTTTATTGTTATACACTGTTATATAGAGATAAAATGTGAGAAACACACACCAAATCGTATGGTTTGCATAGTTAACTAGAAGACCATTTGAAAGGATTGAATCACGTATGTCAGAGAAACTTAAAGTAGGTATTGTCGGTGGAACAGGAATGGTAGGTCAGCGTTTTGTCCAATTGCTGGATGGCCATCCTTGGTTTGAAGTTACTTCGATTGCAGCAAGCAGTAACTCGGCAGGGAAAACTTATGAGGAATCCGTAAAAGGAAGATGGAAGCTTGCAACACCAATGCCGGAGAACGTAAAACAGATCGTCGTTCAAGATGCATCCAAAGTGGAACAAGTTGCTCAGGACGTGGACTTCATTTTCTGCGCAGTAGATATGAAGAAAGATGAGATTCAAGCGTTAGAAGAAGCATATGCAAAAACAGGTACACCTGTTATTTCAAACAATTCAGCTCATCGCTGGACACCGGACATTCCTATGGTTGTTCCTGAACTCAATCCAGAACATATTGAAGTCATCGCAGCACAAAGAAAACGCCTGGGAACTTCCACAGGATTTATTGCAGTGAAACCAAACTGTTCTATTCAAAGTTATGTTCCTGCACTCCATGCTTTGCTTGATTTCAAACCAACGAATGTGGTTGCTTCTACTTATCAAGCGATTTCGGGAGCAGGCAAGAACTTCACGGATTGGCCGGATATGCTGGATAACGTAATTCCGTATATCGGCGGTGAAGAAGAAAAAAGCGAGCAAGAACCGCTTCGCATATGGGGCAGTGTTCAGAATGGAGAGATTGTGAAAGCAAGCTCACCACTGATCACGACTCAGTGTATTCGCGTTCCTGTAACAGACGGCCATTTAGCTACTGTATTTGCTTCGTTCGAGAATAAGCCATCGAAAGAGGAAATTCTGAACCGTTGGAAAAACTTCAAAGGTCGTCCGCAAGAACTGGGCCTTCCAAGTGCGCCAAAACAGTTCATCACATACTTTGAAGAAGATAACAGACCACAGACGAAGCTCGATCGGGACATTGAACGCGGTATGGGTGTCTCCGTAGGAAGATTACGTGAAGACTCGATCTATGACTATAAATTTGTCGGACTGTCACATAATACACTGCGCGGAGCTGCAGGTGGTGCTGTTCTGATCGCGGAACTGCTAAAAGCAGAAGGATACATTCAAGCAAAATAGAAATCATTCTGTTTACCTGCTTTGATTCTTTTTATCCGTTAAATAAAATCAAAGACAAAAAGGCCCGAAATCATTGGGCCTTTTTCTTTTTTGCATCACTCTTCAGATGTTTATTTCACTTTCAGTTGAACACTTTTCGCAGTATAGACTACTTCCACTTTATTCTTACTTGGCAAGCCTTTGATTTCTACGGAAGAGAATGAACCCTTTCGTTTGTCAAAAGTGATAATTGCATCCCCGTTTTTAGGAACATAAAGGTTTGTAAAAGTAAGGCTCAATTTCCCGCTAAGCACAGCTTCTTTCTTTATTTGAAGCAAATCTTTCTTACTGCCAATCGTTAGTTCTGTTGTACCTTTATCTGATTGTCTGTAACTACCTCCAATCTTCCATTGACCATCTACGTTTTCACTCAGAATCCCCCCGTTATTGGTCACACTTGCTGCCCCAAATGCAGTCTTGGACATACCTTCAAGCGTGCCCTGTTCAATGAGAGTTCCGCCGGAGTATGTATTATTTCCTTCAAGTGTTAAAGTCCCGGTTCCTTTTTTAGTCAGTTTACCTTTGCCGGAAATATCATTACGCCAGCTGTCTTCTGCATAAAAACCTCCTTTATTCGCGTCCATCGTTACCGTTACATCTGTATCAAATGCACCATATCCATCCGCTGCTGCGAAGAGATTCAGTCGACCCCAGCCCTCAGGATCGTCCAATACGGGGTAACCGGAAGCAAGTCCAGTGGTTGCTAGTACCCAGCGACGCTGCGTATCATTTAGATAAGGAAGTCTTGTTTCGAGGAGAACTTCAGCACCTTTAGGGACTACGACCGGAGCAGTGGCTTTTTTGTCCCGTTTAAACCCGTAAGTTAGTCGTTCGGTATATACTTTTTTATTTGCAGCATGGTTACTGTAATCATCTGTTTCCGTTCCTTCTTGTGTTAACAGTAGTTCATGAGCTTCCTTATAAGCCGCTTTTTTGAGCTCTTTATTGGCTGGATCTGATAAGATAGCAGCCGCGGTTGCTGTAGCCATAACACGTCCTCCCATTACATCGAGTGGAGAATGCATTCCTGCAACAATACGGTTATTCCCAAGCTCTGATGCACGGGTAAGCAGCTCCTGATAACGTTCTGGTACCGCATAGGCTAGAGCAAAGGCACTAAGATAGGCAGCGTTGGTATGACCACTAGGAAAACCGCCGTCTTTCGTGGGGTCCGCATTTTGCACAGGGATTAGAGTGGGAAGGACTACTGAATTATTAACCCAGCGGAAGGGACGAGGATAACTAAAATAGCTTTTCGCCGGATTGGTCGATGAATATTGTCCCCGAAGCGTATTCACCAAGTTCACCATACTGCCGAGTTCGGATTCGGGATCTCCTGCATTATTTCCTTCATCACTGTACTTCTTAGAGGTGGCATCTGCGGCTACATCTTGAATGGTTGTCGTCGCCTTTGCTTTAGAACGGTAGACATCGGCTAGGGTACCAAGACCATCAATTACGCTGTAGCTCTGATTTCTGCGATCATCTAAGTAGGCCTCTTTTTCCTCATTTGCTGTGCGCCGCAGTGACATGTGGAGCACCTTTTGAATGTTGAGATCCAGCACTTTATGGTCAAGTATCGTTCCCGTGTTCCAAGAATCACCTGGAGTCCACAGTTTGTTAAATTCAGAGAGTAGACCGATCGTTGGATTATTTCTCACAGTTTGGTTATCCGGCACATTATTTTTATATTGATCTACAAAATGGCCCCAAGCAGGAGCTGCCGGGGGATTCACATTTTTAATACTAGCACTAGCACTGGCACTACTATCGCTGGCGCTGGCGTAACTACCGCCGAGCGAACTTAGAAGTATGCTTATAGATAATATTGCAGCAGATATCGTTGTCTTTTTCTTATTCATTCTATATACCGATCCTCTCTTCATTCCAATTTGTTGTATTATCGTACTTTAATAATGGTATCTTTGGTTTGTTAACTAGAGAAAGCAGGAATGTAATTTTATTGTTAGGAAAAGAAATTTTCTCATAAAATAAAGAAAAAGTGCGGAAGTAGGCAGGGTTATTCTGCGTACATTCAGCACTTTCGCTTTTTACGATACCAGTCCGGTATGTGTAGTATTTATATTAGAAAATAGACATGAACTTATCCAGTATTCCTGTAATATCAAGAAAGACGATGATGATCACGATCGGAATAATATATCTCATAATAAAGAACCAAATCTGAAATGCTTTTCCGCCTAAACGTGAATGTTGTAATAATTCTTCGCGGAGCGTGCTTTTCTTTATCTTTTGGGTCACGAAAATGGAGATTAAAAATACACCCAGCGGCATTAAGATATTACTAACTAAATAGTCCGCAGAATCAAATATCGTTTTTGAAAAGATCAAGAAATCGGACAGCACACTGTACGATAAAGCCGAAGGGACCCCAACGATTAGAATGAGAGCACCGACAAGATAGGTATACTTCGCTCTATTTTCTTCCTTCCCTTTCACAACAGAGGCAACGATGATTTCTAACATGGAAAAGGCAGAAGTTAAGGTAGCAAATAAGAATAAGGCTAAGAAACCAATTAAGAAGGCTTCACCAAAAATAATCTGATCAAAAACCGCCGGTAAGACGACAAATAGGAGTCCTGGTCCTTCAGCCGGTTCTAATCCTAGTGAAAATACCGCTGGGAAAATGGCTAACCCTGCTAGTAACGCAATCAGTAAATTCATCGATACAATCGAAATGGCAGGCTGGATTAAGCTTTCTTTTTTAGACAGATATGAACTGTAGGTTACCATGACCGAGACGCCGACACTTAAGGAGAAGAATGCCTGTCCCATCGCAAATAAAATACTCTCAGAAGTAATATTTGAGAAGTCAGGTGCTAGAAAGAATTTGACACCCTCAACCGCGTTAGGCAGGGTAAGCGAGCGAATGATCAGAACCAAGAATAATACAAATAAAGCAGGCATCAATATTTTACTAACTTTTTCGATGCCGTTTTGAATTCCTTTTGCGACCACAAGAACAGTAAACGCGAGAAATACGAACTGAGCAGCAATAACGAGAGCAGGGTTTCCAATCGTCTGATTAAAAACAGAACTATAATCTGCACCATCGCTTATAATACCGCCGAATAATCCCTTTACAAAATAGATTACAATCCAGCCGCCAATCACACTATAAAAAGATAATAATAGGAAACAAGTGAATACCCCTAATTTCCCAATCCAATGCCATTTCGTGTGGGGAGCAATACTACGATAGGCACTGACGGCTTCTTTTTGCGTACTGCGTCCAATCACAAACTCTGCTAGCAATAAGGGGAAACCCATGAATAAAGAAAATAGAATGAAAAGAAGAAAAAATGCGCCTCCTCCGCTGATGCCCGTGACATAGGGGAGTTTCCATATGGCGCCTACCCCGATGGCTGACCCTGCTGCTGATAAAATAAAACCGATCTTCGATGACCACTGCTCAGATGTTTGCATGTTAATCCATCCAATCTATTGTTATTAGGTCCTCTACAGGTGTTAAAGTAGAAAACAAAAAAAGCCGCGTCTCTATCTTAAAAGATAGGGACGTGGCTATTCACGCGGTACCACCCTAATTGGAAGCAGAACATCCTGCTTCCCACTTGAGAAAATAACGGTTTCCTCCGTTTTCACACTGCACTCTGACTTGTATAGTGCAGCATAAAAAAGCTCCAAGAATGAAATTCACCAAATCTATGTATCAGTTTCCACCAACCACTGATTCTCTGTAAACAGGGAGACCGGCTTAATAAAGTTCTCTTCGTTGCTTATGTCGTATTTATGATAATAGTCGAAATTATAGTATGGTAATTCCCAGCGGTCAAGTATTTTTTGCTCCCCCTTGGGAGGTGAGCGTCTGTTTAATATATAACTAGGTGGGTAATTTCATTGTACGAGCATGAAAATACAGAAAGAATGAGGTATCAAATCAAATGAAAAAACAACTAGCTTTACTGAGTGCAGCAGCCATTATTGTCTTAGGTGGATGTGGAAGTGAGCCGACTGAACAATCAGATCCAAACACGAATCAGACTCAAACGGAGCAAAGTGGTACGGGGCAAAGTGGGACAGATCAGAACCAAACGGGACAAACTGGTACGGAACAAAATAATTCAGATCAAATGGATATGAATCATTCGAGTTCCGGAGAAGTTCCCGATGGTCTAAAAAAAGCAGACAACCCAACCTATCCGGTTGGTAGTAAAGTAATTCTGAAATCCGATCATATGGAAGGTATGAACGGAGCAGAAGCAACGATTGTTGGTGCTTATGAAACCACTGCCTATGAAGTTTCTTATACCCCAGTTACAGGCGGAGAACCTGTAAAAAATCATAAATGGGTCGTACATGAAGAAATTAAAGATATGACGAACCAAACGTTGAAAGATGGAACAGAAGTTACTTTAGAGGCAGATCACATGCCTGGTATGAAAGGTGCACCTGCAGTCATTGATTCTTCAGAGATGACTACCGTTTATATGGTGGATTATACTCCAACAACCGGTGGAGAACCTGTAAAAAACCATAAATGGGTAACGGAAGATGAGCTTTCCGCGGAATAAATAGGGTGTAATATGTAAGAAAATAGCTTGAATATAAAGCAACCTCTTTTTGGTATCCAAACGCCAAATAGGAGGTTGCTTTTTTGTATGGAATAAACAAAAGTTTGAGAGATTTGATCTTCCTAATGACGAACTAGTTTATTAGTTCGGAAATAAATATATAAATTTCAATCGATTTGCTGTTCTAAACCGTCTTAGTAATGTGAGAATAGGATATATGTTTTTTCTAGTACATCAATTTTCAAAAGAAGGAGGGACGATAAACGATGGAGGAAGCAATACATAATCGATCGAGAGCAACAGATGTTAATCTACTAGATGAAGAACATTTTAGTAGTTACCTATCTGGTCAGCAACATAAACTCTATTCGGTCGCATACAGTTATATGCGAAATGAAGCAGACGCGATCGAAATTGTACAGGAAGCCACTTGTAAGGCTTGGATGAAGAGAAAGAAATTGAATAGCGAAGAATCCTTCACCCCCTGGCTCATCCGAATCACGATTAACTGCTGTATGGACGAACTGAGAAGAAAAAAACGTGTATTTCCTGTGGATCGTTGGGTGAAAGAACCATCAGATGAAATGAAAAGGAACGACAGTTTGGATCTAGAGCGGGCAATGAATCGACTGAAGAAGAAATATCGCCATGTAGTTATGCTCAAATATTACCAAGATATGACGGTTCCTGAAATCGCAAAAATACTACAGAAACCGGAAGGGACCATAAAAACGTGGCTTCGTGAAGGCCTCATACAGCTTCGGAAGTTCTTATAGAAATAGAGAGGAGGACTAAACATGTGGAATAAAGAAGAACGTATTCTTAGTGACGATGCCCATGAGATGAAAGCAAATAGTGAACAAGTTCGAGAAATGAAATTGACGAATGCGGTTCAGCGGGGGATTGAACAAGGGAAACGGCGACAGAAGAAACGACTCTTATCCTATGGAGGCGGTGCATTCATTACAGCAGTTGTTATCGTACTGTTTATTCTGTCATCTATTGATTTCCCGGATAACGGAGAGAATAGCTTGACAGGACAGCCCGTCACCCGCTCAGTCACGACTAAAAGTTGGAGCGATTCCGACTTGTTTATTGAAGCTCCTGGGTTAAACAAGGCACTCGGGAACGTGCTGAGTAATGACTTAATTCAGCCGGTATATCAGAGTACAGAGAAAAATGGATACCGGTTTGAGGTGCTCGGTGCGGTTACAGATGGTCGAAAATTGTATATTTTGTATAATATCAATAATAAAACAGATCAAATGATATATCATGTAGGTGAAAGTTTCCGTTATGGAAGTTATGAAGATTCTGGTCTAGGTGCTTCTACAGAGTTGGCTCAATCAGGTGACAGTTACATCCAGCCGAATTCAACTAAAAACTTTATTTATGCTACGAATCTCCCTGAGTCCAAGATCTATACTAGTCATCAGGCGATTTATGAAATCAATGTGTATAAAGAGAATCAGAGTCAAACTAGCATAGAAGTCGCTTTTGATTTAGACATAAATAGGTTTGCAAGCCAGACTGATTCTTTTGATATCAATAAAACAATGCAGATTGATGATCAGAAAATTCACATCAATAAAGTTGTCTATACACCGCTGCATACTTATTTGGACTTGGAATATGATTCGAGTAATACAAAAGATATCTCTCAGCTGATCAATCCCGTATTGATTGGAAAAGCAGGGGAGAAATCCGAAAAGTTATTTTATCCAAAGGTGCTTACTCCTAGTAACTCAGATCTGTTTTCGAAGGAGAACCAAAGGACTCTTGTATTCTACAGCAGTAAACTGAATCATTTTGATTCAATAGCACTGAACATTCAAGGGATCTCAGCACTTGAAGAAGAACAGAAGAAGATTGTAATTGATCTGAGCAAGAATGAGATTGTCCAAGCTCCAGACAACGATCTGCAAATGATAAAGTCATCGGAAGAAGCAGATGTCGGCGATGTATTGTTCCTACGTGAAATCGAAAATGCGGTTACTTTGAGGAGCGGTTCCATGTGGTTGGATTCACAATTTCAGGATGCAGATGGAGTAAGCCATGACCAAGAACCAAGTGGTGGGGTGAGGGCTAGTGGTTTCTCTACGTCGTCAAAAGATGATATAGGGGAAGACCACTACTCTTATAATTTTGGAGCTGATGCAGTGAATTATCCGCAGCCCCTTACAATCAAGATCAAAAGATATTGGAACCCCATACTAGAAGATCAAACTTTGCAGTTGTATTCCTCTTCTAAATAAAAACAAGCAGTGGACTATGGCTATATACATGCCGCAGAACACTGCTTTTTATTGCTTTTATAAACCATTCAAATGCTTTATTCATCCGATTTACATTTGGAGAAGGTCTCCTTAATCTCTTCAAAAAAAATATTGGCGGCCTTGGAAAACACTTGATGTTTTTTCCAAACGATATTTAATCCAGATTCAAGTCTTGGTTCTAAGGGTCTAAAACAAAGATTGCTATCACTAGATGTATTTGCAATCTTATCAAGGGTAACTGCATAACCGATCCCTTCTTCAACCAGTATGGCAGCATTGTAAACTAGGTTATATGTCGTCATCGTATTTAATTTATCGTAATCTTGCCCAAACCACTCCGAAAATTCATTCCTAGACAGTCCTGTTTTAATAGCTTGTCTTGATAAAAGGAGAGGAACGCCTATTAAATCCGACTTTTGTATGCTTTCCTTTACAGCTAGGGGGCTGTCTTTTCTCATAACAACTCCCCACACATCTTTTGCCGGGATGTTGATATAATTATATTTTGACAAATCGGCTGGTTGAATTAGAATTCCAAAATCAAGTAATCCCTTATCAAGTTGCTCTGTCACATCATCGGAGTTTCCGCTATGAATGTGATATCGAATCGCTGGATATTTGATCTGCAAACTTTTTATGGTTTGCGCTATTAATTTCATAGCCTCCGTTTCTCCGCCCCCTATGTAGACATCTCCCCCAATCGTTTCTTCCATGGAATGAAATTCCTCTTCCACTTTAATGACCATATTCATGATTTCTTCCGCTCTTTTTCTTAGGATCATGCCTTCCTCTGTAAGATCAATATGGTGACTTTTACGAATAAATAATTTCTTTCCTAGCTCCTCTTCGAGCTCTTTCAATTGTCTCGACAAAGTGGGTTGTGTTACATGCAAAAAATTGGCTGCCGCTGTTATACTACCTTCTCTTGCTACCGTGAGAAAATAGCGCAGAACCCTTAATTCCATATCCAATCCTCCTTTTTATAGATTAGTATATACATTTATGAAATGCTTATAAAGCATAGGTTGATATAAGATATAGGTAATTGTTATGTAAAATAATCACGCTAAAATAAATAACCAAGGAGGTTTTACTTTTGATCTTCACAGATAATGAATTTGGGGGTTAGTATTTTGGCAAATCAAAAAAAGTTACTCGTATTTATTTTAACAATAGGCGTTTTCGGCATCCTGAATACGGAAATGGGGGTAATTGGAATCTTACCGGAGATCGCTGATCGCTTTCATGTTAGTGTATCTTCGGCTGGATGGCTGGTTAGTATTTTTGCGATCGGTGTTGCCATATCCGGACCTATTATGCCGTTACTGTTTTCAAGATTTAATAGAAAAAAAGTGATGGTATTTGTTCTCAGCATTTTCGTAATTGCAAACCTCATATCTATCTTTACAACTAGCTTCACTGTTCTATTAATTGCCCGAATTATCCCTGCTCTTTGTCATCCGGTATACTGTTCTCTGGCTTTTTCTGTCGCTGCTGATTCAGTCAGTAAGGAAGAAGCTCCAAAAGCAGTAGCGAAAGTTTTTATTGGTGTATCAGCAGGAATGGTTGTCGGTGTACCTATCGTAAGCTTTATTGCGGGGATATCCAACGTACAGATGGCGATGGTGTTCTTTGCTATTATTAACATTGCAGTACTCATAGCTACAATACTATTCGTACCGTCCATACCTGTTAAAGAGAAAATCTCTTACGGAAAACAGCTAAATGTATTAAAACATGCCAACACATGGATTGCGATTATCATTGTCATTTTAATTAATTCGGCTATATTTGGTGTTTACAGCTATCTAGCAGAATTTTTACAAACGGTAACCAATGTATCAACTAATATAACCAGCCTTATGTTATTCATTTATGGCGCAGCTAATATTATAGGAAATATCCTAGCTGGAAGATTACTTATTGATAAACCCGTTAAAACGATTGTAGCTCTTCCTTTTCTGATGGGAGCTACCTATATCCTATTGTTTTTCGCAGGACAGTTTACCGTACCAATGGCTCTTATAACATTGATTTGGGGAATATTAGCGGGACTAGCAGGTAACATCAATCAGTATGTCGTTACAACAGCAGCAGAAGAAGCTCCTGATTTCGCTAACGGTTTATTTTTATCAGCTTGTAATATAGGAACAACAATTGGCGCTGCAGCAGGCGGGGTATTTATATCCGGTATGGGTACACAATACGTGGTGTTAGTAGGATTATTGTCACTCATATTAACAGCAGTGTTTATCTTACTCAGGAACTACTTGAATATAAAACAAATGAAAGGTTCGGTTAATCTTGAGAATTAATCGGACAAGAAGATCCTTTTATCATAGAATGATATAGAGGTCAGGACGCTTTCTTAGACCGTAACGTATACCATAAAATAAAGAGAAGAGGGGGAATTACGAATGAATTATAAGAATATATTATTTGACCTAGATGGAACTCTTACCGATCCGAAGATTGGAATTACAAAATCAATCAGCTATGCTCTAAACAAAATGGGAATCACGGTAGAAAGTTTAGAGGAACTTGAGATATTTATAGGACCTCCATTAGCTGTTACTTTTAAGGAATTTTATGCCTTTGATGAAGACAAGACGAATACCGCGATTGAATACTACCGGGAATATTTTAGTGTAACGGGTCTTTACGAAAACGAAGTGTACACCGGAATAAAAGAGCTATTGGAGCTGCTTACTAAGGATACGAGCAATCGTCTATTTGTAGCTACTTCAAAACCGCAGGTTTTTGCCCAGCAGATCATAGACCACTTTGAACTCGGTTCGTACTTTGAATATGTTTGCGGCAGTGAACTTGATGGAACGAGATCAGCCAAAGCAGAAATCATCGGTTATCTACTGGAGAACTTTAATCTGAATCCGGAAGAAACCGTCATGATTGGTGACCGTAAATATGACATCATAGGAGCACAACATCATGGAATTAACTCGATTGCTGTAGGTTATGGGTTTGGCAGCAGAGAGGAACTCACCGATATTCAGCCTACGTATCTAGCGAAGAACATTCAAGAACTTACTGAACTTCTCAGCGCAGAACAAATGTCACATAGCCAAAAAAGATAACAGAGCATACCTATAAAGGAAGAATTACCTTCACGGTTACCTATAAAGTTTGATGACAGAAGAGGCTCAAAAATGAAAAGAGATGGATCATTTAGAACTTATTAATCTGATCATCGAGTGCAAAAAACCTCGAATTTTGAGGTTTTTTGTTGTAAAAAGATTCAAAATCTTGAGAATACATCCTAGAAAGTGATTTAGAAAACGCTTACAATTACTTTTGAAACCAAGCGTGGATGAAACAAGGTCCACCGAATAGGAGGATGAATGATGTTGAAGAAGAAGGGATTAGGGAGGAAATTAATGACCGTATTACTCAGCGTATCAATGCTGCTATTGACGCTAGGTACAGTAGGCAACTCGTCTGTTGAAGCTGCACCTAGTTTTGCAAAAGGAGCTGATATAAGCTGGGTGGCAGGAATGGAAGCACAGGGATATAAGTGGAAAGACAAAAACGGTGTCACTCGAGATATACTGGAAATATTGAAAAACGATTATCAAATGAACTCCGTTCGTATACGTGTATGGGTAAATCCAAATATGAGTGATTACGCAAGCGGTTACATGAATGCAGAGAAAGCATCAGAATTAGCCGCACGTGCAAAAAAACTAGGGATGAGTGTTATGCTTACCATGCATTACAGTGATTCTTGGGCAGACCCAGGACAGCAGAACAAACCCTATGCATGGCGCAATTATACATTTGAGCAGCTAATGGATGCGGTATGGTCTCATACGGTGTACGTGATGAACACGATGAAGAACAAAGGAGTTACACCAGATTGGGTGCAGATCGGTAACGAGACAAATGATGGAATGCTGTGGGATGACGGAAAAGCATCAGTCAATATGAAAAATTACGCTTGGCTTGTAAATACAGGTCATAATGCGGTTAAATCAGTTAGCAGCAGTACGAAGACCATCGTTCATCTAGCAAATGGTGATAACGGAACAGTACTTGACTGGAACATTGGAGGACTTGTTGCGAACGGAGCGAATTTTGATGCGGTGGGTCTATCTTTGTACCCGTCATCTACAGATTGGTCTAGCGCAGTAACAAAGACCGTAACAAATGCGAAACTTATGGTATCTAAATATGGTAAAGAAGTACTCATGTCCGAAATTGGAATGGACTACAATCAACCCACTGAGGCTAAAAACTTTATTACCAAAATTAAAACCGAGTTCCGCAATATCTCCGGTGGTAAAGGTTTAGGCGTATTCTACTGGGAACCGCAAGCTACACCTGGTTATAATGGGGGATACAATAAAGGAGCTTGGCAAGCAGATGGTAAACCAACTATCGCATTAGATGGATTTCTGAATTAATTGTGCACTACTATTTTTCAAATCGTTAAAATAGACAGAAAGAGCCGCGAATAAACGCGGTTCTTTTTGTTATCACATAGCGAAACGGTTTTTCACTCAACTCGAGCATATAAAGTGTAAGAATTTCATAGATATAATGATAAATCATAGGCTATAATTAGCCAAAGGGATTATTCCTCTTTCTGCATATCAATAAAGGCCAGATCGCTTGAAGAAACGGCTAAGCTAACTAGACTAACTAGACATAGAGGGGGGGATTATAGTTGGTTGAGATTGTAAGAGGCGATATTGCTTATGCTGGGGAGGATATCATTGGCCATTTGGTGACTTGTAAGGGAATTATGGGAGGCAGTATTGCAAAACAGATTAAAGTAGAATACCCAGAAGCTTATTCATCCTACATTACACTGACCAATAGCGAGATTTCACTATTAGGACAAGTCCAATTGATTCAGACCAAAGGAAAGTTTATCGCGAATCTCTTTGGACAGAAATATTATAGAAGAGGTATCTTATCTAAAAAGCAATCGTGTAATAAAAAAGCGTTAGAAAAAGCATTAATGGAACTTCGCCACTTTGCTGAGTCTCATCAATATTCTATCGCTTTACCTTATCGTATGAGCTTTAATCGGACGGGTACGGAGTACCGAGATATCCTCAATATAATACACCGGGTGTGCGCTGATTATCCGGTCACTCTATATTCTATTATTGATCTAGAAAATAACAGTGAGGAAGAGTGAATTCATAGATATGCTTCTCCGCAAGAATGCTTACATACATATAGCTTCTTTCATCTTATATTTCTTCATGAAGCCGTCATTTTGACGGTTTTTGTTGTTTTAATATCTAATAGATGAAAATAAAGAAACTTCTTTATTCCTGCGACAATGAAGGGGTATGAAGCCAGTATCCAATTTATTGTAGGATTTTACGAAGAGTTCAAAGGAACGTTAGATAAAATCATTACAGCTTGTGAAGAAGGTGATTCTGATACTGCCTTCTTCACAAGCATTCATGTGCAGGATGAAACTGCTCGTTTTTTATATTTCACTGAAAAGGGGCACTGGCCAACGTACCTGACCTCACATTCGGCCTACATGGAAGTATATATAAGAGCAAGACTTCCTGAAATGATTCCATTATTAAATGTTAATCGTTTATCCGTAATACAGGTAACTGTAGAGCGCCTAAGCACATTACCCTACTGGCGAAGTGCTGGTAGGGTCTTTGCCTTGTTTCTAAGAGATCTCGTTTTTATTGTTACCTTTAACCAATAATGTTGTAAATATAAATGTTAATAAGACGATGATACCCAAACTTGCTATTTGTAAAAAGGTGTTAAGTGGTTCAGGGAATGTGATATATTGGAAAATTATATCTTTAAAAATAAAAAATAATATTTTGAAAATTCCCCAAAACACCAAAACATTAATTATCCATTTTCTGATGTTGATGATAATATCACCTTCTTTATTGACTTATTAAGTATTTAGATACATTTTCCGCAACTTCTCCATTATCTTGAAAACTTTTATTTAAATCAATATTTCGAGGCCCTCAGTTTTTTCAACAACTTTTAATTTTCAAATACATAGTATCACCGACTGAAAACGATTTGTCAGATCATCAATATAAGCTTCGTCCACAGATGTCACATTAAGTCCGTACCAATAGTTATATATCATAAGCAGCTAAAAATGGTGGACGAAGGGAGGAAACGGGGCGTTGGAATTAAAAGATCGTATTCATCAGATTCTCCAGGGACATGTGGAGTTATTTGAGCAGATTGTGCAGGAACATCAGCGAAGTATCTCTACCTTTTGTTATTTTATGCTTGGTGACCGGCAGGAAGCAGAAGATGCGACGCAGGAAGTGTTTTTTAAAGCTTACCGGAGTTTAGGCAATTATCGACATGACAGTGAAGTGCTTTTTAAATCATGGCTGTATAAGATTGCATCGAATTACTGCAGCAGTTTACTGCGAAGGAAGAAAATGTGGCATCTTCTCATGCCATTGATTCGTAATGAAGAATCCGAGAAAAGTGCCGAACAGATTTACTCTGAGCAATTTGATCTTCATCTGCACTGGCTTGAAGACTTAAATCCAGGCGAGAAAGAGATGTTAGCGCTGCGAGTCATCGAAGATAAGCCTTTTGATGAGATTTCTGAGATCTTAGGTATTAGTCCGGCAGCCGGGAGAAAGAGATTTGAACGATTGAAGAACAAACTAAATAAGAATAGAACCCAGTGGGAGGCTTGGAAGTATGAACAACGAACAGAAAGTTGATCAATTGATTAAGTGCATGCAAAGTCAAAGTACAAGCTTACCTGATATGGATGTGAAGGATCGGGTAATGGATCGGGTGCGCAGTTTTCACAGATTCCATTACACAAAAGATTTAGGGAGAAAAATATGGAAGTATCCGGTATGGCTTACAGCGGCAGCACTTCTATTCGTCACAACGGTATCCGTCAGTGCGGCCACATACTTTACAACAGACTGGAACGGGATTCAAGTTAGAACTGATGGTTCTACTCAAGCTTCGACTCCAAATGCTTCTGCGGGCAGTAAAGCACCTTTTAAAATGCAGCTGGATGAAGCCATCGCTAAGATGAGTGATACTTGGAAGGTCGTATCCATAGAAGAAGCGGAAGAGCAAATGGATTTTACTGCATTAAGACCGAAAATGATAGATTCTAATTATTCGTTATCTGAATCATTTGGCGTACTCACGCATGATACCAACTACCGAGTAAAGTCAGCAGATGAATGGTGGTTAGGCGGGATTTATGATGTGTTTCGCCTGGATCAAAACGATATTGTAGTTAAACAGAATTTGGACCCAGCGATGACACAATCAATAAGGGATGAGAAGACAATGGCTCTCACCTTCCAAGATGCCTCATGGGAAAATATCGAAATAGCTAATGATGCGCTTGCGATGTATACTACAACCGGTGATGAGAATTTATTGATAGTTCATTATAAAAATTCGCACCGTCAGGTGATCTCTATTGAACTGCAAGGAGATGTTACAAAAGAAGAGTTAATCCAGCTGGCTAAAAGCTATCTTTAAGGTGATAGACATATCTTAGATCAATTAGGATGAGCAGGCGCTTTGGCGCTTGCTTTTGTTTTTTTGACTGTATACACAAACAACTATAATATAAACACATGAATTACATAGGAGAGGAATTATACCATGACTAAAAAGATGTACTACGATTCTGCTTATCAGACAGAGTGGGAGACCAATATAATAGAAGCAGTGGAGAGAGAGGATGGTTATGATGTCGTTTTAGAAGAGACGGCTTTCTATCCGCATGGTGGTGGACAACCTTGTGACACAGGCTACATTCAGGGCCAGTATGTCTGGATTTGTATGAAATGAAGACACTGAGCTTTCATTTAGGTGTTGATTATTGCACAATTGATGTGGAGACAGCTGAACTGAAAGCGGAGCAGGTTGAAACCATTGAACGCGAGGTAAATCGCCACATTTATCTCAACCATCCGATTCTCTCTTATTGGGTGGATGAGTCAGAAGTGAAATCAATCAACCTAGTGAAACAGCCTACCGTGAAGGATGATATTCGAATTGTAGAAATCAAAGATATAGAATATAACGCATGCGGCGGAACACACGTCTCCTCAACAGGTGAAATTGGTATCATTAAGCTGCTTAAAATAGAAAAACAGAAGGGTAATACTCGTATTTATTTTAAATGTGGATATAGAGCGCTTGAAGAGTTTAATGAAGCACAGCAGATCCTAGGAGCCTTGTCGTCTCGATTCAAAACAGCGAAGGATGAGATTCTTCACCGAATTGAGAAATGGGAGCAAGAGCAAAAACAGCTGCAAGCTGAGCTTACTCTGCTTAAAGAACAAAATAATGAGTATCTTGCAGCGCAATTACTAAATAACCAGGACGGAAATCTCATTGCAGAGATCTTTGAAGATAAAACAGTTAAAGATCTGCAAAGCTTAGCAAGTACACTTTCCGCTCGCAGTCACGCTGCGATATTGCTGGCAACCAAGTCAGAGAATAAAGTTGTCTTGTCACAGAATAAGGAAGCAGGTCATTCCTGCGGGGCATTTTTCAAAGCTCACTTAGGAGCATATAACGGAAAAGGTGGAGGCAGTGACATCCTGGCTCAGGCAGGATTCTCCACTTGGGAGGATGCACAAGCATTTTATGATTTTTCCTCTCAGACCCTTAAAGGACAATAGAAAAGTAGTAGAACAGGATGAGCCTATTAGGGCTTGTCCTTTTTTTGTGAGAGGATACAGCGAAATGTTATCGAATTAGGTGAATACCAGACTTTTGGAGGGGATAACTTGATTTCTGAACTGACCATACAAATTCGAGTTTCGGATTTTGAAGAAGGGCTGCATTGGTATACAACGTTATTACAAAGGACACCTGATTTTATTCCTCACAACGGTTTTGCTGAATGGCAGGTCTTACCTAGTTGTTGGCTTCAAGTAGCCGAAGGTATTCCCTCTGAAGGAAGCGGCCCTATCCGGTTCGGGGTAACTTCAATTGAAGAAGAAAGAAGCAGATTGAAGAGTGAACTTCATATGGATCATTTTGAAATATACGCAAGAGAAGAGGTACCTGCTAAATGGGCTACTTTTGCAGATCCTTGGGGGAACCGGTTAGGTTTCTTTGAAAATATTAATGAGTAGCGGAGGTGGGACATGTTTGGGTATATGAAAGAATTCGCTGAGCACTACACCATGTTGCTGAAATATACTAATTTTACCGATACGGATCAGTCAATATCTCCATCTTATGAATTTACATATCAGCATCCAAATGATCCTCATCTTCGCAGGCTCCGCGAGCAATACCATTTGAACGAAGCAGCAGGTACAGGGGATGAAGTATCACAGATAATCAACTTGATGAAATGGGTCGACCAACGTCTGATCCATGGAAATGAACCTCCACCAAAAAATGCTCATGCTCTTTCTGTGTTAGAGATGACGGAACATAGAGATATGAAAGTGAATTGTTACGTAATAGCAACAGTACTAACTGAAGTTTACCTCAGTTTAGGTTTTCCCTCCCGCCGTATTCACTGTGGTTCGTATGATGCGTACGATCTGGACAGTCATGTGGTTACTGCCGTGTATTCGCATCAGCTTAGAAAATGGTTGTATATGGACGCTTCCTGGGGTGTTTATGTTACCGATTCTGAAGGAGTCTTAATGAGTCCAGAGGAATTCCGTTACCATACGGCGTCAAATGTCCCCCTCATGATTCAAAGCACACATAAGAATGAGGAATGGCGCGATTTCTATAAAGGCTATATGGCCAAAAATCTGTTTTGGTTTCTTTGTCCATGTGATAGTCAATTTCATTACGAAGGTACCAACGAGAAGAAAGAGTTCTGTGCCTTAGTACCGGAACATTATTATCCCCTTGAACTTATGACAGAATCTTCATATCGATCTAGTGTTCATGTCACATCAGTGAACTCCGCATTTTGGCGCGCTCCCGGAGTATAACATCCTATAATAGAATAAGAAAAAGCCGTAGTCTCATGACTTCGGCTTGTCTCATCACGCTGTTTTTACAAAAAAAGTGGTTAATAGATGAGTTCAATCTCATGTTCTTGAAATAGTTGTTTCCATGGGTCCGAAGGTTCTTGGTCCGTAATGACGACATCAATGTTGTCAAAATGAGACAAATGAACAAAAGCGGTTCGATCAAACTTAGTATGATCAGCCAAAAGAATAACCTGCTCCGCTTGTTGAATCATTTTCCGTTTAAGCTCACACTCTGCTTCATTAGAATCCATAATACCGTGATCAAGAGATAAGGCTTTACAGCTCATAATAAACTTGTCTACATGATATTTACGGGCTGTCTCATGCGCCACGGTTCCCACTAATGACATAGAAGGAGCTCTTAGCGTACCTCCCGTAGAAATAATCTGGTGACCTGAAGCAGCAAATTCCTGAAGTATAATTGAACTTGTAATTACGGTTAGACCTTGGCGCATATTTAGTATTTTCAGTAGTTCGATAGAACTTGTACTTGGATCCATCATTAATGTGTCACCATTATGAATATAAGAAAGCGCTTTCTGTGCAATTTCTTGTTTAATATGCAAATTGGTAGCATGACGTGTGTAGAAGGGGAGATCTTCATTAGAATGCCGATTCATAATCGCTCCGCCATAGGTCCGGGTCAGTACTCCTTCTTTCTCCAGTTTCTCTAAATCTCGCCGTATGGTCTCTTCGGTGACTTGAAATTTGTGGCTAAGTTCGGATACGAGTACTCGTTTATCCTTGTTGGCAATGTCGATGATCATCTGGCGTCTTTCAGCTGCGAGCATACGAACTCCTTTCTGTGTCGAGGCAATATTTGTATAATTATTATAATTTGAAATGAAGAAAAAGTATAGAAATCACCTGATTTTAGACTGATATGTGTTAACTTCGAAAATAAATCTTGATGTTTTGATCTATATTAGATATAATCGGGAACAATTCAATTCTTCGTTACATAAAAAGGAGATTGCCTTATGAACTGCTTCTCACTATTACAATCTTATTATCATTTTAATCAGCGTTAGCACGCCTTCGATAAATTCGGAGGAGGGCTAACGCATTTCGCGTTCGGCCTTCCTGCGGCAAGTAGAAACGCGCAGGACCAAAAGGTCCGGCGCGTTTTTTATTTTTGCTAATGGAAGGGAGAGAATCACGATGATGAATACATTAATCATTGCTAATCAAAACTTAGGGAACAAGGAACAAATCGAACATTATATAGGGAAGGTCATCGCTTTATTTTCTAAGGGTAACGATTTTATGGTTTCCAGCGAAAATTGCTCGAATGAAAAAGAGTTAGCTGGATGGGTTAGGATTCATAATCATAATAACGAAGCCCCTCTGATTTACAGCCCAAAACGAGAAGGTCAAATGTTATGCATGGTGTTAGAACTATTTGAACATTTGGAGATCCCAATCATCATTCGGTGGAGTGCAAAACACGGAAGGGGAGATGCAGATTCCTCTTCACTCATTGATAATATGATGGATAAGTTAGGGATTCTGACCCAATCAGAGTATGAAGATCAAAACTCTTATTTATTAGAAGAAGGGACCGTCAACTACGAAATTATAGAACAGGAGAGCCGAGAGGTACTAGCCACGGGAACAAGCTGGAGTAATACGGGGGTTGCTGCTTGGCAGTTTGACATTCGGTCGATAGGAGAGTTCTGCATATCAAATCAAGAAAAGTACCTTGCGATACATAGACCGCACAATGTGCTGATTCTATCCGAGTTAGAATTCTTGCCTGCATCCAGACTGCTGGCTGCTGAACTGCGAGATGCTGGCTTTGGAGCACGGATCAAGCAAGTATCGGCTGTTTCCGAGGATAATGAACACGTAATGTTTCTTTCAGATTCTGAGCCTCGTTTCTTCATTATACCGGGAGAGAGACGGCAGACGATCGGTGAAAGCTGTGTACTTTTAAAGGATCGGCTAGAGCAGACGCTACTAAAAGTTAAAATGGATCAAGCAATTCATTTAATGACTCAAATTTTATTATAATGATAAAGTAAACCTCAAACCTCGCACTAGCGAGGTTTTTTGCACTTTTACGCCGTAGATTCAAAGTGTACAAAATGGTGTATAAGCTCTATATGCTTTTCAAATCAGAAATTTTCATGTACATTAAAGAGGAATACTTGAAAATAAGGAAATTAGAGGAAAATAAAAATGAATCATAATGTAGATATCTTAACGAAAGAACATATGACAATGGCTAACCTAGAAGAGTACGATCATCCTGATCTATATGACGCGGAGAATGAAGGATTTGATAGTGATTTTGCTTTTATTGAGAAATGGGCAGCACTCATGGGAGGCACGGTTATAGACCTGGCTTGCGGAACCGGTCGAACAACGATCCCTTTAGCAGAGCGGGGATACCCTATGATTGGAATTGATATTCATGAAGGGATGCTTGAACGGGCTAGACATAAGTCTGCACAAGAGCATTCGGATATTCGCTTTGAACTGCAAAATTGTGAGGAACTGAACCTTGATGTGAAAAGTTCGCTTATCTTTATGGTAGGTAATGGTTTTCAGCATTTTCTAACGAACGAATCGCAAGATAAACTGCTTGATTCCGTATGTAAGCATCTTAAGGAAAGCGGTATATTTATATTCAACACGCGTTTCCCTAACAAAGAAGAGTTGCTTGCACCAGCAGAAGAGGAGTACTGGAAGACTTATAAAGACGAGCAGGGCAAAGAGATCGATGTATATACGAAAAGTGATTATGATGCGTTGACGCAAGTACAAGATTATGAAATATCTCGCAGGTTAAAACGAGAAGATGGAACAGTACAGTCTGTTTATCAAAGCAGAATTAAGCTTCGCTATACGTATCCGATGGAAATGGAAAGAACGCTGGCAAGACATGGGCTTAAGGTTATTGAATTGTATGGAGACTGGGAAGAGAATCCTCCCGCGGATTCGAAACCGGAACTCATATATGTCTGTCAGAAAGAAAAAGAATGTATGTAATAAGGAGGACCGAGAACCTTCTCGAAAGAGATATTTCTCGGTCTTTTTATAAGAAAACTTGCCTGCGAGAGGATGAAGAGTTTGAAACAGAAGACATTCTTTATGATTGTTCTCTTTATCATCGTAAGCCTTGTTGGAGTGACGATCGGGGTGCAATATGCACGTTCTTTTACCTCTTTCCAGAATCTCGTCATGAAACACATAAGCGATACAGATGAAGTGACATCCCTGCGAATTAGTTATTCACCACGGGAGGAAGAGTGGATTGAAGTTACCGATCCGAATCAAATTCATGAGATAGTGGATGATTTAGCTGACATTCGGCTGATGAGAACAAAAGATATGCCATCCTTCGATTCCATGATTTACAGGATGGAGATTGTGGTTAACAAGTCAGATCATAGATTTACTATTGTTTATGGAGCAGATAATTATCTATTTATTCAAACTAGTGGTAAGCTCAAAAATCACAAATCTTATTCTCAGGGTTATAGAATCATAAGTGATTATAATCCAGCTGAGGTATTGTCTATCAGTAATAATCATTAAGATAGAAATGGTGTAGATCCAAGGGGAAGGAGTGAGAATGTTGGACAATGAATCGTTTGAAATAAAGAAGATCAGAAAAAAGACGTTTCGCATGATTACAATTGTTGGTTTAGCCTGTATCAGTATCTTAGGCTATGGTGTCTACTGGGCCTTGTTCGATACGAATCGATTACCAAAAGGAGAGTATCTTACAGAAGTGACCTCACCAGACGGTGCCTATACATTAAAAGCTTACCGTATAAATGGAGGAGCCACCACGTCCTATGCGATCCGAGGGGAGCTAGTCATGAACGATAAGAAAGGTAAGTCCAAAACGATCTATTGGAATTCCCGCGAAGATAACGTAGCTGTAAAGTGGATAGACAGTGACACGGTTCATATTAATGGGCATACTCTAAACGTGCCTGATGAGAAATTTGATTTTAGAACACAATAAAATACATACAAAAAAGGCACTGCTCCAAGGGAACAGTGCCTTTTCAAGTTAAATAAATAGATCCATAATGAGGACGCCAGCAAGTCCGACTAACGAAATAATAGTTACCATGACAGACCAGGTTTTAATGGTTTTACCGATACTAAGGTTAAAGTACTCTTTGTAAATCCAGAAACCTGCATCATTTACGTGTGAGAAGGTAACACTTCCTGCGCCAGCAGCAAGTACCATAAGCTCGGGGCTGACGCCGGTTGCAGCAACAAGAGGTGCGGCAATACCAGCGGCTGTCATACCTGCTACTGTAGCAGAACCTACTGCAATTCTAAGGATAGCTGCGATCAGCCAGGTAAGAAGCAGTGGAGAGAGGCTCGAACCCGACATAAGATCGGATATATACTGGTCAATATGGCTGTCAACCAGCACTTGCTTGAACGCACCGCCGCCTGCAATAATGAGGAGGATCATTCCGATACCGCTTACAGATTCACTAAGAGAATGCATAACTTCCGGCATTTTTTTACCTAAATTTAAACCGAACGTGAAAATCGCGACAATAACAGAGATTAATAGAGCTACATTCGCGTTACCGATAAAATTAGTGATCGGTGCAATCGCTGAATTCGGTGCAACAAGTTCAACCACCGTTTGCAATGCGATTAAAATCACGGGTAATAGAGCAGTGAATAGGCTGATTCCGAATTTAGGAAGTTCTTCTTCTTTAAATTCTTTTGGATTAAATAGACCTTTTGGAATTTCAATTTCTAAGAAATCTTTTTTGAATAACTTAGTATACACAGGGCCTGCAAGAATAAAGGCAGGAACAGCAATGATGATTCCAAGAATCATGGTAAGCCCGATATTAGCTTCAAACACATTGGCAACGGCTGTTGGACCAGGGTGCGGGGGTACAAAACCATGCATCGTAATTAGAGCAGCGATTACAGGCATCCCCAGATAAAGCACGGGAACTCTAGCTGCAATAGCAATGGTAAATACTAAAGGAATTAAGACTACAACGCCTGTTTCAAAGAATAAAGCGATTCCAACTATAGCAGCTGTAAAGACAGCCGCAAGCTGAGTTCTCTTTTCTCCAAAAGCACTAATCATCGTTGTCGCAATACGCTGAGCACCGCCTGAATCCGTCATTAACTTCCCAAGAATCCCCCCAAAGATAATAATCATGGTGAGATGCCCAAGGGTTCCTCCCAGCCCAGATTCAATCGATCCTATGGCCTCGGTGGGTGTCATGCCTTCTAGCATGGCAACCGCTAGAGAAACAATAATTAGAGATAAGAAAGCGTTTAACTTACATACCATCATTAATACTAATAATAGTACAACCCCAATAGTAACAGATATAATCGGCATTCATTTTTCCTCTTTTCGTTTATCACTTCATTATAGAAGGCCGCTTCCATAAGGAGTGCACTCACATAGTAACTTTAAAATGAATAAACACGTTTTCATGAAAAAGTATTGCAGCGTTACACTCCTTACTTCCGGGCTCAGTTACAAGTACAAGTAAGACAGATTACTTATTGCTTAACATTTCAACAACTTCTCTTAAATCCGTTTTCGTACCTACGTTTCCAGGGAAGATAACATAGGAGATTCCAGGGAATTTGCTTTCATTGTCTGTAGTCCAGACCGGAATTCCCGGACGAATCTGACCTGCTACTGTCGCTCTTTTTACTTCAAGACCGTTTGTTCCAATGTCACTTGAGGTAATGCCGCCTTTAGCAATAATGTAGGAAGGTCTAACTTCTAACCGTTTCACGATACTTGTAACCGCATCTGAAATTTTTACAGAAAGCTTCAATTCTTCTTCTTGTTTGCCTTCTCCAAGATCTAAACGTTCTCTTCTTGTGTATACAGCAACATTAGTTCCATTTAGGATCAGTTTATTGGTTTCTTCAACAACTCGATCCAATTCTTTTTCGAATTTTTCTGGTTCTAATACAAGATGAACATCAAATTCTATGAACTCAATGTCGTTTGATTTTTTCAGTTCCTCGAATTGTTCCGTCGTTTTCTTAACATGGGATCCGATAATCACGAGTCCGCCGTGGTTAGTAGATTCACTCATTATTTCATCGCGAGAGAGCAGCGCTTTATCACTCACTCCGCCGATAACTTTGGTAAGTGCTGCAGCACTTCTGAACAGGAAGTTCTTCCCTTTATTCATTGCTCGAATGAGGGCAATAGTAAAGACTTTTACATCAGAATAGTCGACCGCATTCACAATTACTTTATTAAAATCTTCCACTTTCAGCAGCTGCTGTTCAATCGTTTCGATATCCACTGCGCGCAGGCTGTCCAGCGAAATATAAGTCATATGCTCAGCTTTATATTCACCGTTTGATTTTTCTTCAGCCCACTCACCTAAATGAGATTTGGTATAACCAAAGGTGCGGTCTTTCGCAAATTCAGTTTCGCCGGCAGGAACGAGCTCCGTATCGTATTGAACATAGTGAATATTATCAATGGTAAAACGGCCGCCTTCTTTAAAGAAAGGAAGGATGATCTCACCGTCAAATTTCATATCCGAATTTGCTTCCACCGTTTCTTTCAACACTTGTGTTTCCAGTGGGTAGTGTCCGCGTAATGTGGAATCACCACGGCTGATGATAGTAAATTCGCGATTGCTTTTCTTCGCAGCTTCTACGATATTAGCAGCAATTTCTTGATGCGCCTTTGTTGTTTCTGCTGCTGTAAATCCACGTGAGTTCGTTAAGATAAAGAACATGGAGTTCTCTTCTTGAAACCCTTTTTCGATACTGTCCAAAGACCAATCCGTATAAACGGAAATACCGTGTACGGTTTGAACACCTGTTGGGTCATCGTCGAGAACAATGATTTTTTTATTGAAATTGGATAACTCATTTTGAATGGTTTCATTCACAATCGTTGTATCAAAAGCAGGGATTTTGCTGAAGACTTCTTCCACTAATCTTTTATTTGTGCTCATTGCTAGAACCCCCAACTTCGACATTTGCGAGTTTTTCGTAGTACTGTACGATACCGCCGTGGTCATCCATCAGTTTGCCGTCAACTTTCAAGGCATGGAAGATTTCTAAAAGGTGGCTGGATAGAGGAAGAGGTACGCCAATTTCATGCGCAGTATCCATTACATTCGTAATATCTTTCATATTGATGGCAATCGTGCCGCCTGGAGCAAAGTTTCTATCCAATATTAAAGGAACTTTAGCATCGAGGACTGCACTTCCTGCTAGTCCGCCACGGATGGCTTGGTACATTTTTTCAATATCAATCCCTGCTTTTGCAGCTAGTACGAGAGCTTCTGACATCGCAGCAATGTTAAGGTTTACAATAATCTGGTTTGCAAGTTTCGCAGTAACACCGCATCCGCTGTCTCCGACGAGAGTAACAGCGCTACCCATATCAAATAGAACTGATTTTGTTGCTTCGAATACGCTTTCTTTACCGCCAACCATAATAGCTAAAGTTCCATCAATCGCTTTAGGTTCACCGCCGCTGACTGGTGCATCTAAGAAACCGACGCCTTTTTGAGCTGCTTCTTCAGCAAGTGCTTTGGTAACAGCAGGAGTAATAGAACTCATATCAATAATAATAGAACCTTCTTTAGCTCCAGCTAAAATTCCGTTCTCACCGAGTACAACAGATTGTACATGTTTTGAAGCAGGAAGCATGGTGATGATAATTTCACTGTTTTCCGCAACTTCTTTTGGTGTAGTTGCCGTGAGTGCACCCGCTTTTACTAATGTTTGAACCGCTTCTTGATTGAGATCATTTACCGTTAGTGTGTGTCCAGCTTTAATCAGGTTTAAGGCCATTGGTTTCCCCATAATACCTAGTCCGATAAATCCAACTTTTTTTGTCATGATTTTTTCCTCCTATTTAGTAGTTTTATGTAAGGCCTGGTATGACCTTGATTTGGTTTTTGCCCATGTACTTCACTATAATCAGTCATTCGCTTATCGTTATCAGATCAGTGATTCTGTGGAAAGTAAAAAGGCAACCGCTTACAATATAGTTTTCGTTATCATTGTATACTATATCAATAAATTTGTATACAATTCATTAATATTTTGTATACATTAAATAATATTTTTGTATACAAAAAGGTGTTAGTTGTACACTATCATGAATTTATCGTATGCTATATTCTCATTGCCAATTATATATATAAGATTTTTCTGTGGTAATTTGGTAATATGGGTAATAACTTGGAATGAAAACGGAGGTGAAGTTAGTGCTTGAAGGTAACAACTCACGACCGGCGTATCATCAATGTTACGAAATTCTCCGTGATAAAATATTAACCGGTGAGCTTTCTAGCGGTACGAAGATCGTTGAAGAAAAACTCGCTGCCGAACTTGGCGTCAGCAGAACCCCCATAAGAGACTCTATACGTAAATTAGAAAATGAAGGTCTTATTGTTAAGAAGAAAGTAGTAAAACCAACGGAGAAGGATTTGCGAAATATATTTAGTGTGAGAATCTTGCTGGAAGGATACTCAGCTCGGTGTGCGGCTATTTTCTTGAAAGAAAATGAAATTGATAAACTGTATCAATATGTGGAGGTTGGCAGAAAGGGTACAAAAGAAGAGATTATGTCTGCCAATGAAGATTTTCATAATGATATTGTGAGAGCAAGCAATAATCCGTTGATGATTGATATCATTGACCGGATGCAAGCTATCATTTATTTACTCCGAAAAACCGTGGTTATCTATAATCGGCCTCATCTGATTGATGAACATGAAGAAATATATGAGGCAATCAAGATAAGAGATGGAGAAAAAGCGGAAGAATTGATGAAAAAACACTTAGAAAATGACTTAAACTTTTATCTGCATGTCATGAGTAATGACTAATGATGACTAATGACTAACGTTTTCATTCTACTAGTGTTTTCAATCTAAACGTATGGAAATCATCTCACTTCACTTTAAGTAAAAATGTTTTTCTTTCTATTTTCGTAACTGATTCATATTACATGTCGTTATAACCTACATATGAATACAGGTAACTGAATACGAATAGGTGGTGACGGTATGGTAAGTGAACCAGCTGGTTTTTGGTCGCGTTTCTTTGCGGGGCTGCTTGATGGGATCCTCGTAGGTCTCCCGTTGTACATTTTGTCTAATATCCTGACTGGATCTACAGACGACAATTGGGTGACGGAGCTGCTCCTTTTCCTATATTCGCTGCTTCTCCCTGTCTTTTGGGGAGGATGCACGGTCGGGAAACGACTATGTGGTATCAAAATACAAAAGGTAGCAGACGAGGGACCTCCGGGGATTGGAACGATGCTGCTGCGCAATCTGGTAGCAAGTTTCGTATATGGAATTACGCTCGGCATAGGCTGGATTGTCAGCCTGTTTATGGTCGTATTCAGAGAAGATAAACGTGCTATTCACGATTTTATTGCAGGGACAGAAGTAGTTCAATTTAAATAAGAACTAAATAAGAACTAAATAAGAACTAAATAAGAGCTAAGGAATCAGGACCGTTGGGATTTTCTCAATGTCCTGATTTTTTTGTTTTCTCCTATAAGAATTGGTTATCAGAAGGGGACTTTGAAGAAAAACATATTCAGGTTTACATAATTATAGTTATGTAAACCTGAATCATAGTAATGAATACTAAATAATCTAATAAAGCTTTTTAGGTATACAATGAAAGTTACTCTATATTGGTAGAGACTAATTTATAGAGTATCATTCGTTTTCATAAAAAGGGATATGTCCTTTCTCCTCAATACAAGGTATTATTTAATAGATATCAAATCATTGCTGTAAATATATTAAGAAAGAGATGACCTAAGATGAGTACATATAAGACGTTGTTTTTTGATGTAGATGACACATTGCTTGATTTTGGTGCGGCAGAGAACAATGCCCTTCAGCTGTTATGTAAAGATATGAAGCTTCCTTTCACACCTGAAATAGAAGCTAGTTACCGAAAGATTAATAAGCAATTATGGAGGGCTTTTGAAGAAGGGACAATTAGTAGAGATGAAGTGTTACATACTCGATTTTCGCTTTTCTTTAAAGAATGGGGACTTGAAGCAGATGGAATTCAGTTAGAACAAACCTATCGTACCTATCTTGAACAAGGACATATGCTGATGGATGGAGCCATGGAATTAGTAACAGAGCTGCAGCATCGTTATGATCTGTATATTGTAACCAATGGAGTTTCAAAAACGCAAGATATCCGGTTACGAAGTTCAGGTCTGTATCCACATATGAAACAGATATTCGTATCCGAAGATACCGGTTATCAGAAGCCGATGAAAGAGTTTTTTGATTATGTATTTGATCGAATTCCTGATTTTGATCCTTCTACCGCATTGATCATTGGCGATTCACTAAGTGCAGATATTAAAGGGGGGCAGCTTGCCGGTCTTGATACCTGCTGGTTTAATCCGAAAGGGCTCGTTAATTCTACAGAGATCATCCCCACTTATGAAATATCAGATTTACATCAGTTACATAGCATATTATGAAAAAATACGATTTGAACTGGGGGAAACCGCATTGTCTATATACAATGTGGTTTCTTCTTTTTTTATAAAAACACTCCACCTACAGGATGAAATATTCAATGTTTCGACTCTATAAAAATCCTCATAATACCCCAATTCATTAACATAATGTTCGGAAATAAAACAAAATTCGACATAAAAATACTAAAAACGTTGACAATGTTCTGCTTTTTACTTATGATGAGGTTGTTCTTTTGACATGTATATCAATTTAATTAAATATAAACCGACCTAACTGGGGGACACAGCATGAGTACTTTCACAAAACAGTATGAAGAAATCAAACACATTGCTAACCGGATTTTCGACAATCCTGAACTAGGTTACAAGGAACATAAAACACACCAAACGGTGCTGGATTTTTTACTTGAAGTTAATCCTGAGCTTACATATGAGGTGTTCTGTGGCACAGGGATTAAGACAACACTCGGGGCAGGTAAATCGCTGAACCTTGGATTTATTGCTGAACTCGATGCAGTTTATGCACCGTCTCATTTTCACGCCGATCAGGAAACGGGTGCTGCACATAACTGCGGGCATTACACACAAGTAGCAATAGCTCTCGCACTGTATAAGCACTATTTTACAACGAAAGCATATGAATCCTTGGATTTTGCTCTTACCTTTATTTTTGTTCCTGCAGAAGAATATCTTGATTTACCATATCGTGATGGACTGAAAGCGAAAGGGGAAATAACCTACTACGGAGGTAAGCCCGAAGCGATGAAACGCGGCATATTTGACGATATTGACCTCGGAGTATGTGTTCATGCCATGGGTGGAGAATATCCGAAACGTACAATTGAAATCAATTGTGATCTAGCAGGTTTCCTGTATAAGAAGTATACATTTAAAGGTCGTGCATCTCATGCCGGTTTTGATCCATCTTCAGGTACAAATGCGTATAGCATGTCGACTTTATTTAATGTAGCGCTTGGTATGCAAAGACAGCATTTTAAAGATGCAGAAAAAGTGAGAATGAACCCCATTGTAATGCAGTCGGATATGTCTACGAATGTAATCCCTAACCAAATCACCGTCGGAACGGATCTGCGTACACAGTCTGTTGAATATATGAAGGAAGTTGCTAAACAGATGGATCAGGCGGCAAAAGGAAGTGCGATTGCTATGGGCGGAGAGGTTGAAGCTTCTACACAGATGGGCTATCTGCCTTTTGTACAAGATCGTTATCTTTCTGAATTTGCACTGGCTGCCTATAAAGAGAATGAAGCAATTGAAGATATACTGGAAAATAATGCGATTAGTGCAGCAGGGGATATTGGAGATTTATCCTTTATGATGCCTTGCATTCAGATTGGCTACAGTGGTTTTACAGGTACCATTCATGGTGATGATTTCAAAGATATTGATCCGGAATTCATTTATGAAATCTTCCCTAGATATTTGACAGAAGTCTTTAACAAAATGAATGGCCAACTCGACAAATCTAGAATCTATCGCCGTACGTTCGCTGAGTATGAAGCACTTCTGACTTCCATTACGGAGTAATCTTTATTCACTAAATAGATCAATGAGACAACAAAGAATATACAGAAATGAGGATTTTGGTTCATGAAATCAAAAGGACATCTTGTTTATCTTATCTTATTTGCTTTATTTCTCATTACAGCAGCAGAATGGATTGGAACCCAGTCCATACCGATCGGCAACATTACCATTAACTTGCTTCCTCTGGTGTTTGCTATTCTAATTGCTATGATTCTAGGAACTGCTATCTTTAGACGCGGTATTATGAAAAAGGTGTACAGTAAAGAAAACGTGAACTTTGCAAGTAAATATCTAATTTACATCATGTTACCTCTAATGGCGCGTTACGGAGCGGATGTTGCTCCTAAACTAAGAGAAATTCTTGATGTTGGCTGGGTCTTCTTGCTGCAAGAGATCGGTAACCTCGGAACTGTACTGCTTGGTCTTCCTGTGGCAATTCTACTGGGTCTTCGCAGAGAAGCGATTGGAGCTACCCTGGGGCTTGGACGTGAAGGTGAACTTGCTTATATCTCTGAGAAATATACACTCGATTCCAGTGAGGGACGCGGGGTATTATCACTGTATATTATAGGTACACTTTTTGGAACTTTGTTCTTTAGTATTATTGCACCTGTTCTTCACGCTTTAGGTTTCTCTATTGAAGCACTGGCGATGTCTTCTGGAGTAGGTTCATCTAGTATGATGGTGGGAGCTTCTTCATCTCTAATCGCTTTAGCTCCAGATCAAGCTGAGGTCATCAACAGTTATGCTGCAGCGAGTCAACTACTGACAAGTTTCCTTGGAACGTACACTATGGTATTTTTGGCTGTTCCGCTGCAACGTTTTATGTATAATCTGTTTACTGGAGGTAAAAGGTAATGGTACTGGATAAAAAACATTGGATGAAAGCAGGACTTGTACTTTTGCTAAGTGTCTCGCTTATCCTATTTACAGATATTATGAAACAACTTCGGATCGGTGAGGGCGTTACCGTCTCATGGCATACGATTGGCGGACTAGCTGTATTATGGCTGTTCTCGATGATTGGGATCTTAATTTCTTCTTTAATGAAGAAAGTGCCTGTGAAAGTGCTGCAAGAGTTCCCTGTACTTGGCTGGGTATCGATTACATCACTCATATTCTGCCTTAGTTCTGATGTGTTTGTAGAAGCTATTCAAGCGGTTAACTTCTTATCGATTACTACACCTATTTTGGCTTTCGCTGGGATCTCCGTAGTAGATCGTCTGTCAGATCTTCGTAAAACATCTTGGCGTGTTGCTATTGTTGCATTATTCGTATTTACCGGCACATACCTTGGCAGTGCCATCTTATCTGAAATTGGTCTTTCGTTAACCCGTTAGTAATGATAATTTCACTTATGCAAATACTATACAAAAGAATGGCGAATAACCTATTCATATGAATAGGTTATTTCTTTTATTTCGGATAATAAGACAGGGAATCTCAGATAAACGATCTCGCACAGGTATAATCAATCAGATTTATGTATATAATTGCAAGATGTCCTCTTTGTAATATATCTTGACATGAAAAAATCATTTTTATACTATAAAATTAATATAGCGTAAATTAATAAAAATAAGTATAATAAAAAAATGCGTTATTAAATTTTTATGTTAATAATACTAACAAGAGATCGTTAAGGACATCGTTCCCTTATACGAATATACAACATGATGGAGGTTAGAGATGCAAGACTTCTTACAAAAAGGAATCAGTTTGATCAACGATGTGCTTTGGTCATATGTTCTAATCATTTTATTGGTTGCGATTGGGCTTTACTTCACATGGAAATCAGGGTTCATGCAGTTCACTTACATAAAAGACATGTTCCGTGAACTTAAAGGATCAAACAAGAAACAAAAAGGTGAAATTACTGCTTTCCAAGCATTTTGCATCAGTATGGCTGCTCGTGTTGGGACAGGTAACATTACGGGGATCGCTCTTGCGATTGGTATTGGAGGTCCAGGTGCTGTATTCTGGATGTGGATTATCGCGATCATCGGATCTGCGTCAAGTTTTGTGGAAAGTACACTTGCTCAGGTCTATAAAATCAAGGACAAACAAGGGTTCCGCGGCGGACCTGCCTACTATATGGAGCAAGGGCTTAATAAGCGCTGGATGGGAATTCTGTTTGCAGTCCTGATTACCATATCCTTTGGACTCGTATTTAATGCAGTTCAAGCCAATACAGTAGCAACAGCTTTCCAGAATTCATTTGGAGTAAATCCATTATGGCTCGGGATTGCTTTGGTTGTAGCTTTTGGAATTATCATTTTTGGCGGTATTAAACGAATTGCGAAAATCTCCGAGTACATTGTCGTTATCATGGCCGTTATTTATATCGGTATTGCTTTCATTGCGGTCCTCATCAATATTACTGAAGTTCCTGCGATGATTGCTACTATTGTTAAACATGCATTTGGATTCGAACAATTTGCGGGCGGTACCCTTGGTGCAGCGCTCATGCAAGGGGTTAAAAGAGGATTATTCTCTAATGAAGCAGGTATGGGTAGTGCACCGAATGCGGCTGCTACAGCAACAACAAGTCACCCAGCTAAACAAGGTTTAATTCAAGCATTAGCTGTTTTGATTGATACGCTGGTTATTTGTACAAGTACTGCTTTCTTGGTACTGCTCTCAGGTGCTTACACAGACCCATCTGTTAATACAGAAGGGATTGTGCTTACACAAACTGCACTAGGTATTCATTTTGGTGATTGGGCGTCGAGCTTGCTTGCTGTTATGATTTTCCTATTTGCATTTAGTACGCTGATTGGTAACTACTATTATGGGGAAACGAATATTGAGTTTATTAAATCAAGCAAAACAACGCTTGTGATCTACCGAATTGCTGTTCTTGCTATGATCATGTTTGGTTCAGTCGCTAGCGTGAAGCTGGTCTGGGATATGGCCGACCTGTTTATGGGCTTCATGGTTATTGTTAACTTAATAGCCATCGGGCTCTTATCAAAGATCGCATTTGCTGCGTTGAAGGATTACTCAAAACAAAGAAAAGAAGGCAAAGATCCTGTGTTCTACAAAGATTCCATTCCAGGAATCGAGAATGTAACAGGCTGGGAAGAATCACCTAAAGTGAAATCCTAATCTAATTGTCATTTATCAAAGCTTCTACCTTTCGGTAGGAGCTTTTTTTGATGCAGGCGATTGTATGGATCAGTTAAATTTATTATAATTAGCAAATAACCAGAATTTTCTATTAATTATTCTAATTAGGAAGTCAATGTGTAATAAGGTGTAATAAGGGGGAATAGGGCTGAAACAGCTCAAGATGGTTCCAAATAGTAAGACGAAGAGAGTGCATATGTTGTTTGGCTATTCTAATGAGAACTCATCTCGATCCCGAATATACAGATCATCATTCCGCTCATCATGGTGAATTGGATCCTATTCAGATCGTTCAGCAGATACCACAGCACGCTCAAATTGTAATTTGGGGTGGAGATTCAGCTTATGAAACAATAGGATCAAGGTATGTTCAATATTTATTAAAAGAGTATAAGAATGAAATCATGGAGATCAATGCTGTTGCGATATGTGAAAGAAAGTACAATATACCAGAACAGTCGCCATATTATCGTCATACAGGAGAAATCGTCCCAGAAAAACTTGTTGAAGTATTTCATGTACTGGAACGAATCTATCCTTTAACTACAGAACAAAGAAATAAGCATGAACAAGAATGGTTGGTATATGCCGAGTCAAAGCAGGTACTTAGGTTTTGGAATGATGGGGAAGTAGATACAGTAGAAGAAAATGTATTAGATGAATATTTGCTTCATACGGTTTCTAAGTTACAGAATCGCTCTAATGCAGATGGTTTTATAAAAGCAGCGCGGGTCGTAGGGGAAGCGATGGGGTATTTGGAGCAGTATATCGGTGATGCGTTTTTTGAGTACCGGTTACGGAGTTTAATCAATGAGAGCAAACTTGAGGTATCAGGAATACCTAGTGCGATGAGGTATTATTCGGTTCGTATAAAATCTTAGCAAGTGAGGTGAGCTTTATGGGGAAGGTTGTGCTAGCCGGAGGTACAGGATTTATCGGCCAATATTTTGAAAAGAAATTCAGGGAAAAAGGTGACAATGTATACATTATATCAAGGCAAGAGGGCCATATCTCTTGGGATGATAAATCTTCCATTGTTGAAGCACTGGAAGGAGCAGAGTTGCTCATTAACCTTGCGGGAAAATCAGTCAATTGCCGTTATAATGACCGTAATAAGCGTGAGATCATGGAGTCCAGGAAACGGACGACTCGGATCTTAGGAGAAGCGATAGAGGCTTGTATAGAACGGCCAAAGCTATGGATCAACTCAAGCACAGCCACAATCTACAGACATGCAGAAGATCGTCCCATGACAGAGGAGGAGGGAGAGATTGGCACAGGCTTCTCAGTAGATGTAGCAAAAGCGTGGGAAGAGGCGTTTTTCTCCTTCTCATTAGATCGAACTCGTCAAGTTGCCCTCCGGATTTCCATTGTGCTGGGTAAAGACGGGGGAGTGATGACTCCTTATCTCTATTTAACTCGATTTGGCCTCGGGGGTAAGCAAGGCCCTGGAACGCAGAAATTCAGTTTTATTCATGTGGATGATTTGTACCGGATTGTACAGTTTATTCAGCAGCGTGAGGACCTTTGCGGTGTATTTAATGCGGCGACTCCTTATCCAGTATCGAATCAAAAGTTAATGGCCGAAATGCGTAAGAAGATGAATGTTAAAGTAGGAATCCCTACCCCTGGGTGGATGTTAGAGATGGGAGCTGTATTCATTCGGACGGAAACGGAGCTAATTTTAAAAAGCAGATGGGTAGTACCTGAAAGGTTACTAGCGGAAGGTTATGAATTTCGTTATCCCACAATAGAAGATACATTAGAAGCTGTGCTGTAATAAATCTATTATTTATGTATAGCTCGCTCACATGAACTTAGCTAATTATAAGATGTCGAATTACATGATCATGATCAAAAATTACATTGCCAAAGTCGTGTCTGATTCTTACGAATCAGGCACCTTTTTTATGCTTATACAGGGAATAAAAGAGAGCGAAGAATTCTAGCGCGTTTCGGCATTTATTTTGTTATGTCTTATTATGTAGCGGTTTTAGGAGGATTAGGGGCAATTTTAAGTCATCGTATTACATAAAACGTCGTTATTTTACTAGGAAATAAGGATTATTACAAAACTTCATATAACAACGATGAATCACGGAAAAATGAAGCTTTCATTACGCTAAAAAACTGCGTATAATATAAATTATACGCAGTATCTGTTTATATTCGATTTATTTAATAGAGTCGACCACTTACCTAAGTTCGTAGACGTAGATCGACACGTATTTTGCTTAAAAACTCTAATTTTGAAGAATGGCAGGTGATGATGTTGAATGCAGAAATGTTAGAAACGATTTTAGAAACCTATGCAGAAGAACTCGAAGCATTTGATATCTGGCTGAAAGATGCGGGGTACACCAGCCACACTATTAAATCTTATAAAAGTGATGTGTTTGAATTTTTATCATCTCTAAATGGGAAGTCACTAGATAAAGTGAAGAAACTACATATTCTCTCTTTTCTGTCGAGGGCTCGTGATCGGGGGATCAGTGATTCAACTCGGAATCGTAAACATGCTTCGGTGCATTGTTTCTTCAAAGCGCTGATCGAGCTCGAACTTCTGGAACTGAACCCGGCAACAGGAATTAAGAAATCGAGAACGGAAAAGAATAAAGCCCCCGTATTTTTAGATGAAGAAGATCTGCCAAAATTCATGAAATCGGTAGAGGGGAAATATCGGAATCGCAATCTAGCGATTTTTCTGCTCATGGCATATATGGGTCTGCGGGTAGGAGAAGTTCATTCTTTAAATGTGGGAGATTATAATGCGCAGCGTAGTACGATCGATGTATTTGGTAAGGGGAGAAAGTGGCGGACCTTGCCTGTTCCTGCAGCGGTAAGAGGTGTGCTAGATGAAGTGCTAGCCGAGAGGATCGAACCTCGTAAATCAAAGGAAGAAGCTTTCTTCATCTCCCAACAAGGGAGAAGATTGTCCATTCGGACGATTCAGCTGATTGCAGCTGAGACCTTTGATCGTTTTCAGGAGAATGAAGGGATCACCCGCAAAAAAGCATACTCTAGTCATAAACTGCGGCACTCTTTTGCAACGATGATGCTTCGCAAAGGAGCTGACCTCAGAACCGTTCAAGAGTTGCTTGGGCACTCATCGATTGAGACGACTACCGTGTACACTCACGTAACCAATCGGGAGAAGGAACAAGCCATGGCTATGCTTGAGATTGACCTATCTTAATCTATCCTAATCAGTGATTTAGTTTGGGTTATTCATATAAAAATACTTTGTCATTTTTAAGCAAATTCCAATCATACACAGACCATATTCATTTCTACAAGTATTAGTTAACATATTTTATATTATGTAAACCTACGCTTAGACATACAATTATTATTAATATCTTGATTAGCATTTTAAGTAAGCCATTAATAACATATCAATTAAACATGATTTCATAAAAAAGACAAACAACATAGATTATTAGAAGCAAAGGGCTGCTTTATAGGCAGCCTTTTGCTTCATTATAAAAAGTGTTTAACATTCCTGTGTATAAGAGTGCCTTAAGCTATAGATAAATAATAGTGAGTGTCACCCTATGCGGGTCTACCTTTTTCGGGCAGGAGGAATACTTTGTGGATTATGAAACATATTCTTAGGATCATATTTTGCTTTCACTTTACGTAATCTTGTATAGTTTGTTCCATAATATACTGGACCTGAATCTTTAATACCTTGGTCTGGTACATTAATATAAGACCCTACGATATATGGTTGCAGCTTTCGGCGTGTATTACGGGTTAAGGCGATATTTTTAGCGGCATTGGCTGGATTAATCCAGGAGGTATTCCATTCTACATAGAATTTGGCGTTACGCCAGAAGAAAGCACTCGCTTTTGGAGAAACCCGGCTTACCGCACCACCCCAGTTGAGGAAGAAGAATCCGGCTGTTGAATCTGCCTCAGCGTTCTCTAGAAATTCCTTCATCACTTTTATGGCACTGTCAGGAAAAACGGACTTTCCAAAACCTGAAGAGAACTGGTTGCTATACTTTTGGGTAAGTACAGGATCAGGTGCTAATAAGAAGTTCACTACTTCCGGGTAAGGTAATAACCGAATAGTACTCTCCGTGGGAGTTCCGACCGATGTGATTGGCTTAAGTAACCGGACTGCCTCTGTTTTTGGTCCGAGGAACAAGCCTTCCATTGTGACATTGCCGCCTTTTTTAGGGCCAATATTCAGTTCACTTCCAAGCCTAGTATCGACAGAAGGAGCCCACCGTTGCCATACTTTAAGTACCTTTTCGAATTGGTTCCATGGCCATGTAATCTTGAATACGGTTGCCTTCGTGGGGGCCTTTCGCACTTTAAATTTGTATTTTGTGCATATACCGAAGTTACCACCGCCGCCTCCACGGGAGGCCCACAATAAATCAGCATTCTTCCTATGATTAGCGACAATTACTTTTCCATTTGCATCGACCATTTCTAGTCCAATCAGATTATCGCTGATCAGCCCGATTGTTCGCTGCAAAGGCCCAATTCCTCCACCGAGTGTAATCCCGCCAATTCCTACGGTGGGACTGTCACCAAATGGGGCTATAAATCCTTGAGCAGCCAGGGTTTTCGCGATTCTTCCGACTCGGTTCCCCGTCTCAACAATGACTGTTCCCTTCTTCTTATCCAGTTTAATCCCTTGCATCTTGCTCACATCTATTACAATGCCTCCGTTAACCTGCGAAAGGTTGTTCTCGAGCGCATGCCGTCCACTTCTGGCCCGGATGGGGATATGATGATGACGAGCCCATTTTATAGCATTAGACACATCTTGCGTTTTTAGAGCAAAAACAAATACTTTCGGATATCTGTCTGTATGAGGATCCCAATTTCTACGTGCAGCCTCATAACCTGAATCTCCTCGGAAAATCACTTTACCAGTCAGTTTCACTTTTGAACTCACCATAACAACTCCCTAGTGCAAAAATGGATTACACCGATATCTTACAAACACGGTATTGTCCATTATATGGAGAACAGCAGTCCATGGTGTAGGATTTTGGATGAGAAGGAGAATGTCGATTACCAAAAGGAAGACGCTACTAATCAAGGGTTATATAATTCTATATTTTAGTTTATATAATATAATTTATGTTAACAATTTGATCTTAATAACTGTTCCATTACGAACATCTTTTATTAATTGTTAAATAAATTATGATACATTTTACAACATTAATTTAACTTTATCGTCAATATTGTTAATAATATGTAAATCAACTTTATATTTACTTTGCTATAATTTCTTTTGCGTGAAGAAAGGGGCTTACCAAGTGAAGAAAGTAATTGGGTTAGTGATTTTAAGCGGTACATTGTTGTTGTCAGGTTGTAGTTATGGTTATGAAGATCCACCACCAGGTACATATACGCAAGGTAGAGATGAAGTGGAGCAAGTAACATCAGACACCAAACTAGATCATGGAGAAATGATTACATCTTCTGAAAATGAAGAGGTGCGTCTATATTCTGTAAACGTAATCAAAGATGAGTATCAAGGAATGGTTGTAGACGTTAATGGTAAACAAAAAGAATTTGATTGGAACTTTATTAATCTTGTTGATCCGCAAATTTTCTATACGGATGTTACAGGGGATGGGAAAGCAGAAACGATTATTGTTTTAAATACAGGAAAAGGTACAGCAATGTCGATAAATGAAATACATGTCTTAGATGAAAATCTTGATGAAATAAACGTCCAAGATGTGCTGAAGGTTGTCTCTGAACGAATAAGTTCACAAGTTACTAAGAAGAATGATACTACGTTATCCATTCAAGTTCAGTTTGATAATAAAGAGCTCGATTTAGAACATCCTGTGGACTCTGATTATATTCTTAATCAAACCGAGCTTGGTTTTGGAGCAATTATGTACCATAAAGTAGAAGATCAAAAAATAAAGACAATAGCTACAGGGCTTATTGGAATGGCTCCAACGTATGCAGCTTCTTTTGAAATATCATATAAATATGTAGCTGAATCAAATGAGTTTATAGCAGATGAAATTCAGTTTATCCCAAGTGAAGACAGATGAAAAAAAGGTGGCCAACATTTTAAAATGTACCCCTTGTAAAGGACATTTAATAAAAGGTTAGCCAACTTCTTTAAGCTGCTGTCTGTATTTTGCAGGCGGCAGCTTCTTTAAATTCCATTGCCCTCGATAATGATTGTAGTAAATCATGTAGCTCTTAATTTCTTTTTTTACTTCTTCTAACGTTGCACATGCTTTTATATTTGTTTCATCTTTAAAATGCCCAAAGAATGATTCTTGTGGCGCGTTGTCCCAACAGTTTCCTCTACGAGACATCGATTGACCTAAGCCTAGATTCTTCACAAGCTTTTGGAATTGCGGATTTGTATAGTGAAATCCTTGATCCGAATGAATAAACGCATCGTTGGTTAGATGACGATGTTTCTTTAGTTGATGAAGTGTGTTTATTGCAATCTTTAAACTCAGCGTAGAAGAGACCTCATAGGCGAGAATTTCATTGGTTTCAGCGTCTTTAATTGTAGATAAATAGGCTCGATTTCCTTTCCCATAAGTTAAATACGTAATATCTGTTAACAGTACTTTACCAGCCAGACCTTGCTTAAATTTTCGGTTTAACTTGTTTTCACAGGATCGATGTTCTTTTGTTGCTTTTGCCATACGGCGTGCAGGATTCGCTTTGCGAATAGGGCAGTAGATATTAAATTTATTCATCACACGACGGATCCGCTTAAGATTGTAGGTGATACCGTATTGATTTTTTAACGTCATTTTGATTTGCCGTGCACCCTTCTTTCTTCCCCGGAAATGGTATGCCTTCAAAATGATTTCTTTTACTACTTCATCTGCTTCATCCTGTTTCTGACGAGCCTGCATTGCTTCTTTACTGAAATAGCGATAATAGCCTGAACGTGAAACATGGGCGATTTGGCAAAGATACCGCACGATACGTTTTAATTGATATTTATCGATGATTTGATGAATCAACTCGAATTTTTGTGTAGTCGTTATGTTTATTTCTTTTTTCTCATCTGCCTTTCGAGTAGATCGAGCTTTTTTAAGAATTCGTTTTCTGCTTCTACCAAGTTCAGCTTTGCTTCTAAGCGGGCATATTTTTCTTCTAGACTTAATTCACGCTCTAAAGGGCGACCTGACGCATGTTTTCTGGCATCTTCTAATCCGATGAGCCCGTGATCTTGATAAGCCGAACGCCAACGATTCGAAGCTTTATGAATCCGTGTAAGACCAAGGGCTCCAATGTCAAAACCAGCCTCCAGAAAAATTTCACTCGGGATTTTTCCTTTGTCATATTCATCAATGAAAAATCCTTTAAATTCTTCTGTGTACGTAATGGCTTTTGCACTCACGTTTTTGACATACGGATTTAATTTTAATTGTGCCTGTTGTTGGTTTGTGAATATTTTCTTTGTCATTTCAGTTACCCCACCGCTCGTTTTTTCTTGATTATAAACAAAAATGCACCCTAATAAGATGACTTTTTTCAAAGTGTCTATCTTATAGGGTACATTTTATTTTGTTGGTCACCTTTTTAAATGATTCAGATTACATGAACTTTCATTAATTCAGCCATTTAAAAATATCTTCTTGAGCTATGGTCGCTACACTATACAACAGAAGCATATCATCATAATGATGTTCCTGTAGATACTCGTCTACATTCATCCGGAAGTAACGCATGTCAATCATATGAATGGTGGAGTAATGCTGGGCTAGAAACGGCACCATTGCATTAGCATAGGAGTCTTTAAAGACGATAATACTGCGATCTTTATTACCTTCCTCATGAGGTATATGGATCGTGACAAGCGGGAAGTTCCCGCCAAAGAAAACCTTATATTTATCCCGCTCATTCTGTGCCTTCATATCGTAAAAAGAATTCTCACATGCGCTTTGTCCCTCGATACAGACTTCGTATTCGGGTAGAGAAGTCTCAAGCAATTCCAAGCGATCTGGAGTAATATCACGCTGGTTTGCCTTGGTATAAAATGTACCGTAGAACGCATCACTAAACGGCTTTGCCTCAAGTGCTGCTTCAGGAGTAGGAGAGAGGCCTATGGAGTTAGCAAAGGCTTGATATCCATAGTACGCTCCTCGTGTCGTCCAGTGATGATCCGTACGAAAATAGATTTGTGCGGTATTTTTCTTCTGTTGCAGTATTTCTCTGATATCAACGGGTGCAACCCGTCCATTCAGCTCGCTAAAGATTTGATCCATCAGCGGTGACTGGGGAGTGTCCGTTGCATCTGCATATTTGGGTAAATACTCGCCATTCAGCGTCTGGGAATTCGGAACAAGCAGAAGAGATAACGAATCAACATCCTTCTGATGACGCTCAGCAAAACGAGCAATCTGCTCTATATTCTGACTCAGCTGCTCCTCATCGTACGTAAACCGTTCAAATAGATATCCTCTACTGCCAAAGAATACTTGCTTATTTTCCGTCTTGCCTGACATTCGCTCCATATCTGATTTGAGTCCAACCCAGTTGTCACGACCTACAAACTGATCCACTAAATAATCGTCTAGTTGATCTGTATATCGTCCACTCCAGAGTTTGTCCCAGGAGAAGGAGGGGAACTTAGCCAAGACGCGATTTTCAAATTCAGATAAGGTCCGGTCCGGTTCCCATAAGCTCCATATACCAAAACAGCTGATAAATAGAAGAAAGCCGCTGGTTACGATAACTGCTCTTTTCCGATTCAATGATCTTCACCTCCTAAAAACGGAAATACAGAAATGGATTATACGAGTCATCGATAATATATGCAGTGGAAGCGAGCAGAAGGATGGTTAGAACAATCACTTCAAGGATCGCCATGACTGTAGGATTCATTCTGTTATTTAGTTTGGATGTCAAACGCGCCGCAATCGGTGTCGAGGCGAACGTTAACACGATGAGCAGTGCTCCATACGATTGTAGATAGTAAAGATTCGTTCTACTTATCCATTCCGCTTGGGTAAATCCAAGCATTACCTGAAGATAGTGAGGAAGTTGAGTAAGATCCTCAATAGCGAATAAAGTCCAGCCAATCAGGATGACAGCTATAAAATACAGATGCCGGAAAGGACGCCAGATCCTTTCAAGCCATTTTCCAAGCCATAACTTCTCGATCGCAATGAGGAAGCCAAAATACAGACCCCACAGTACAAAGTTCCAGTTCGCTCCATGCCATAATCCAGTCAAAAACCAGACAATAAATAGATTTACGAGAAGCCTCCACTTACGAACCCTGCTTCCCCCGAGCGGGAAATATACATAATCCCGAAACCATGAGCCGAGCGTAATATGCCATCTGCGCCAGAACTCGGAAGCATTCTCAGATATGTAGGGATAACGAAAGTTCTCAGGAAATTCAAAACCGAGCATCCTGCCGAGGCCAATGGCCATATCCGAATACCCGCTAAAGTCAAAATAAATCTGAAAAGCAAATGCTATAATACCAATCCACGCACCTGCAATGGTCAGTTCACTGCTTCCAGACAGCGTAGTGTCCCAAAGCATTCCAATGTTATTAGCGAGCAGTACTTTCTTGGCGAGACCAATGATAAAACGCCGCACACCACTTGCAAAAAGTTCCATACTTACGTGACGGCGAGCGAGCTGTTTATCAATATCCTCGTACCTCACAATAGGTCCTGCTACTAGCTGCGGGAACATGGATACAAACGCTGCAAAGTTGATAAAACTCCGCTGAGCGGGGACATTTCGGCGGTAAACATCAATCATATAGGACATCGTCTGGAACGTATAAAAAGAAATCCCAATCGGAAGCGGCAGATCGAGAACTGCAAAGTGAGTACCCAGCAGATCGTTCGCAGAAAGAATAAGAAAATCAGCATATTTGAAAAAACTGAGTACGCCAATATTTACGATCAGGGAAAATACAAGGATGAATCGGCGTATTTTCTCGCGCTGCTCATATCGATCCATTAGGAGACCGTTCATGTAATCTATTACTGAGGAAAACAGCAATAGAAGAATATATACGGGTTCTCCCCAAGCGTAAAAGAACAGACTAATAAGAAGAAGCGCCGCATTCTTCCATCGCTGCGGCGCTGCATAATAGACTAATAAAGCTATGGGTAAAAAGTAAAACAAAAAGGCTACAGAGCTAAAAACCAAGGATATTCCCTCCAGTCTTCCTTCAAAGGGCTCGTGAGTTATTTGCTCTCAGAAGTCAAAGCGTTTGTAAAGGCTTGTTCCATTTTTTCAGCGTCGTCTGAAATAAGAAGTGCCAAATAGTTGCCTTGTTGCGTAATAATATGGTTCTTCACTTTCTCATATTGCTCCGGTAAATAAGTACTCCAATTTCGTTCTTGATTAGCAACTTCTTTCTCCAGTGCAGCTTTTAGTTCTTCAATATTCGAAGCGTCAGTTGCTTTTAAAATAATGAATTCATCGGCATGTACGTTCATCATTGCTTTCATGTATTGTCCTTCTTCAATAATGGTCGGATCAATGCCTAAGTTTCTCGCTGTCTCTGTATCTTCTTTGAGATTTATGTCGAAGAACTGGTCTTTATTCATCTCCGTTTTTTGCATAATCACTTCCATTAAATCACTTACGGGTACGTTAACTTCGTTACCTTCCTTCGCTGTTTGGGTTCCGCATCCCGCGATCACCACCATCAACGCCAGTAACATCAAAATCATTTTCTTCATTTCTTTGCAACTCCTTCTCATTCTCATGATGTGAAATATTTTTCCTTAGATATAGACAATTTGATTATTAAAAAGGTTCCCTTTTCAAAACTTTTTTCAGAACTTTTTCTGAAAAATCCTCTTTTTTCTACAAAAAAACACAATCGAACGAGATAAATAAAGCTACGAAGAGATTTTTCATCTGCGGTACATCATTTCTGTATGAATTCGGCTTCGTTTGATTTCTTTTTGACCTTCGTACTCCTTTACCAATGAAAGGCATGGGAGTATGATTCATCTGCTGAGAAAATAAAGACATCGAAAAGAGAACTCAGCACTAGATACGGGGTAAAGAGGGAGATCTTTATGGTTAGCAAAATGAAACGATTATTGATTGGCCGTCCTATGAAAAACAGCGAATTAGAAGGAGAGAAACTAAGTAAATTAAAGGCGCTTGCGGTACTTTCTTCAGATGCGTTATCATCCGTTGCTTATGGTACAGAACAAATTCTCATTGTTTTAATGGCTGTGGGTGCTGCAGCGGCTTGGTATTCCATCCCTATTTCACTTGCAGTACTTGGACTGCTCGTCATTCTAATATTCTCATATAGACAAACGATTTATTCATACCCGACAGGCGGAGGCGCCTATATTGTAGCAAAAGATAACATCGGATTATCAAGCGGTCTGCTTGCAGGAGGTTCTTTGCTTGTCGATTACATCCTGACCGTTGCGGTAAGTTCTTCGGCTGGTACGGACGCGATCACCTCTGCTTTTCCCGTACTTCATGATTACCGGGTGCTTATTGCACTCACCATGATTTTACTGCTCACAATCCTAAATCTGAGGGGAATTACGGAGTCAGCTTCCGTACTTGCATTACCGGTTTACTTATTTGTCTTTGCTATTATTGTGCTGATTATTACCGGATTTATAAAATACGCGATGGGCGGAGCAGAACCGGCCGTACCCGTGGAATGGGGGAGCGCCGCAAACAATGTAAGTCTTTTTCTCTTGCTAAAAGCTTTCAGTTCCGGCTGTTCTGCGCTGACGGGGGTAGAAGCGGTATCCAATGCCATTCCTAACTTCCGGGCCCCGGCAGAGAAGAACGCTGCAAAAACGTTAATTATGATGGGATCGATCCTTGGTTTTATGTTTATAGGGATCAGCTTACTTGCCTACTGGTATGGGATTATACCAAGCGAAAAAGAAACCGTCGTATCGCAAATTGCGAATTCGGTTTTTGGCAGGGGGACGATATATTACATCATCCAAGGGGTTACAGCACTAATTCTATTTTTAGCAGCAAATACGGCTTATTCTGCTTTTCCATTACTTGCTTTTATGTTAGCCAAAGATAAATTTATGCCGCATATGTTTCTTGTTCGCGGTGATCGGCTCGGTTATTCCAATGGCATTATTTTTCTTGGTGTTCTATCTGCAATACTCGTAATTGCTTTTCACGGGAATACAGAAGGGCTGATCCCGCTGTATGCAGTTGGGGTGTTTATCCCCTTTACCTTGTCCCAACTCGGTATGATGATTCGCTGGATTAAGCTAAAACCGTCTGGCTGGCATGTTAAACTGCTTATCAATACGATTGGGATGCTGACTACGCTGAGTATTACATTGATCTTTATTTTCACTAAATTCAGTCAAGTATGGGCCGTCTTTATATTCTTACCGCTGGTGATATGGATCTTTATGCGGATTCACCGTCACTATATTCATGTAGCCGATCAGCTGCGAATTAATATTCAGGAAGAGAAACTGCAAATCAAAGGCAGTACGGTCGTCGTTCCCATCGGGGGAATTACAAGTGTTGTTCGCAATTCACTCAGTTATGCTAAGTCATTAACCGATAATGTGGTTGCCGTATATGTAGGCTTTGATGATGACAGCATTCATAAGATGGAAGAGAAGTGGGAGGTCTGGAATCCAGGCGTAAGACTCATCACTCTGAAATCGAGTTACCGAAGTATTGTAAAGCCGCTTATTAAATTTATAGATACGGTGGAATGGAAGAAAAATGAGACAGACCATATCACCATTTTGATTCCGCAGTTTATTACAAAACATTGGTGGCAGTATGTTCTTCATAATCAAACCAGCCTGCTGCTTCGTGCTTATCTTTTCCGTCATAAAGACGTCGTTATTTCTACAGTAACTTATCATCTAGATAAATAATAGGGAAGAAGCCGTCTTCTAAGGAGACGGTTTTCTTTTTAATAAGGGGGATTCGATAATCAAAGCTAAATATGTTACTCTTTAAGGTAGCGTTTGATTATTAAGTAACTAGAGGTGGATTAGCACTTTGAAACGAGAGAAAAACAAAAAAAACATACTCACTTTTGTAAAAGAAAATAAGGAACTTGAAGTACCGATCAAAGCAACAGGTTCTTTCAACTGGGTTGGCTCTTTTCGCCTATTTAACGTATACCGAAAAGTAAAACCTACGCGTATGATTTTGCCTGCGCTTATCATATTGTATTTTATTGTGGCTCAGATCATCATTATGTTCTTCTCCATCCTGGTGTCCACATCATTTTTCCCAGCCTTTCTGGTAGGTTTTGCGGTATGGGCACTGCTGAACAAATATTTAATCTGGGTGCTAAAAGAAACTACGGTCAGAACGGTGATCAAAGAGGGATATACACCTCTTGAAAATGCAGACAAGCAGTATGTAGATTCTTTGTATCTATAATTTTGATGTGTCACATCACTATCACTCCAAAAAACCGTCATGGACGGTTTTTTTGTGTTTTATAAACCAAGATAAGCTAAAAAACCCATTTTAATGTAGATTTATAGTAGAATAGTAGGGGGAGTTACTAGATTTATAGTTAATTACCACCACTACAAGAGAATGGGGAAAACATATGAGACCATGGGGAAAATTAGTTTTGAGCTGTGCCATACTACTAGGAGGTACTGTTGGAAGTACCGGTGTTCCTTCTACTTATGCAGCAACAAATCAAGTAAAAATCGTACTGGACGGTTACTCACTTCCGTTCCCAGTAGCACCTGTCGTTATTAGCGGAACAACAATGGTTCCTTTCCGTGCTATTTCTGAAGCACTTGGCATTGAAGTACAATGGAATCAGAAACTTAAAAAAATTACAGCAACGAAACAGACTGATGAAGGAAGTAAAGTCGTAGAACTTACCATGGGAAATAAAACAGCGAAAGTAAATGGACAAAATGTACCTCTTACTCTTGCACCAAGAACGATCAGTAATACAACGATGATCCCGCTTAGCTTTTTCAGTCAGCAGTTTGGAGCAGCCGTCGGTTGGAATCAAGCCGCAAAGACCGTGTCGATCACTTCTCCAAGAGAAGAAATGTACACACTGGGATTCTATGCTCTTCGCTCTTATGATGAAATCAATTATCTGCCAAGCCTGGATGCTGCCGCTTTCGGTTGGGGACGAATCGACCGGGAAGGAAACTTCACAACCACAGGTGATGAATATAAATGGCCTTCTTCACTAGGAGACATCACAGGAGAGAGTATTATACAAGAAGCACAAAGTGCGGGGACAACCTCTTCTTTCATGGTATACGCCTTAGATGGGCAGCTTGAGCTTACGAAGAATTTGGAAGATAAGCAGCTTCAAGCTAAGACCATTGAGGGGATCGTGACTACAGCGGTAGAAAAAGGATTTAAAGGAATTACACTTGATTTTGAAGGCCTTGGACTTACGGGTGATGCTGCCAAGGTGAAAAGTGATTACAATGCTTTTGTCAAAGCAATTGCTGCACGGGCTCACGCGGAAGGACTTACCTTAACGCTTGCTCTTCACCCAATTAATAGTTCCTACAAAGGCTACGACTACAAAACATTAGGAAGTCTAGCTGATGAGCTTATCATCATGGCATATGCCTTTGAAAATGAAAAAGGACCCGAACCTCTTGCTAAGGTAGACGAAGCGATTCGCCTTGCACTGAAAGAGACAAGTAAAGATAAACTGCTCCTTGGTATCTCTAGAGGCAGTGAAGATGCAGCGAGCATTAACAGTAAGATTGGTCTTGCCAAACGGTACGATCTCAAAGGAATAGCACTGTGGAGACTAGGCATTATTGGCCCTGCGGCTTGGGCTGAGATGAATAAGTCCATTGTACTTGACTAATGAGGCTCATTTTCATATAAGTAAGCGAAAGAACACAGTCCCTTGTTTGTGAGGCTGTGTTCTTTTTCCTGAATTTAACTGATCTTTTCGATAAACATCCTATATAATATGGAAACAAATGATTTAGAAAGAGGGATGAGACATGGGTTTCTTTGATGGATTGCTGGGAAATGCTTCGCAAGTCAATTTAAATGAAATACAGAAGGAGTTTACTCCTTTGCTTGCTCCAAATGAACAAATTGAGCGTGCGTACAAGTTAATAAGGGATCTGTTTATTTTTACGAATAAGCGTCTGATTATTGTCGATAAACAAGGATTAACTGGGAGAAAAGTGGAGTATCATTCGATTCCTTATAAAAGTATATCGCATTATTCCATTGAGACGGCAGGACACTTCGACATGGAAGCAGAGCTGAAAATCTATATCTCCAGCAGTACGGTACCGATTCAGAAAAACTTTAATAAAAGTACAAATATTTATGAAATACAAAGTGTGTTGTCCTATTATATTTTGAATTAAATGAATGATCAGATTGTGATCACTTAGTACAGTCATCATGGACAGTCAGGAGCGAGAAAATTAGTTCAATTGAAGTGTTAAATCAAATACTCTTTGCAGCAAGCGTGGTCTTCGTTTGCTGCATCGTTAGTATATTCTGTATTTGGCTAAGTAGAGGTATGTTAAAGCTCTATAGAATGGTTAGAAGTGTACGGATCAACCAAGTGTATTTAAACCCACCGGAACGTTTGAGGCTAGGAGAGTGGGCTGAACTGTTTTTATATGGGACAGCTATAGTAACTCTTTTATTGTTTTGTATCATTCGTATTGTTATCGTTTTTCTAGCACCCGAAGATGCGATGGTACTACCTGAATCTGAAGGTCTAACATATAGAGATATTGTGTTGTACTTCTTCAATGGACACAGAAATGAACTTGGGTGGAATCATTACATTGCGATTATTTTAAATTCTTTAGGTGCGTTCTTTTTTGTTATTTTACTCATTATCTTGATTCTGAAACTGGGGTTAGCTATATCTAATAAATTGCGAAAAGAGCGATCCTTTCGAAGTGGAAAAGGAATGAGATTGTTACGTAAAGAAGAAAGCAGGATAAGTTCGAAATCTGTAAGTATATTCGTTTTTTTATCCGGATTTTTTCGTTATACAAGCCAACTATTTCTTTATTGGTATGAATAGATAAAAGTAAGATTCCTCTTAGTACAGTCAGAAGGAGAAATGATTTTGGATCATAGGGTAGGGACTGGGTTTACAGTAACATCGCAACGTATCCTAAGCGGAGAACTGAGCGAAATCATGTGGAACGATTATGTGGCTTTAGCCTTATACTTGACGGGCGCGATCTGGCTTATTTCTTCTCTATATGTAGATATTAGATGGTTCTTTGAGAGGAGAATGAAGAAGCGCCAAGGAATGAGTGAAAGGGACATCTTCTCAAGAAGACGGGAACAACATGCACGGGTGCGTAAGTCGCGAGGATATATAGAACCTGGGATACTCATCGCGGTTGCTTTTGTGTTTAGAGATTGGTATGTCCTTTTTTAATAAGGATCGATCTAGACGTTCTGTGTATGAAATCTTTTTTATGGGGCTTACATATTGTCTATAGCATTTATCGTCATTTGATATTATACTGTAAAAAATATACATATATTTGTGATGATGGGTCTCGTTATTCGGAAGCATATCTACAGAGAACTGCTGGTACGCTGAGAGGCAGGATGATGGCCGAAGAACTGCTCACCCCGGAGCAAGGGTGGATCATTATGTCCTAATGAATGATTAATACTCCGTCTAACCAGCGTTAACAGGTCTTTAAGATGTGGTGGGATATATATAAGATGTAGGATTGTCTATATTCCATCACGAAGAAGAGTGGTACCGCGTCAGACGTTAGCCTGTCGCCTCTTTTGAGGCGGCGGGCTTTTTATTTTCGATAAGGGAGGCAGTTACGATGAGTCATATTATTGATTACTATTCCCGCTTTGATGAATGGGGAAGGCTTGACCGTGAACCACTGGAGTTTATCGTGAACATGCATTTTATCAATAAGTATTTACCGCAGGAGGGACATCTGCTGGATAACGGAGCGGGTCCTGGTAAATATGCAATGAAGCTCGCACAGGAAGGATACCGGATTAGTATATCTGTTTTGACGCCTGCCCTTGTAGCATTTGCGAGAGAACAAGCAAAAAACTTGCAATTGGAGTCTTCCTTTACTGGTTTTCACGTTCAGAATGCGACAGATTTACATGAGCTGGCAGATAACTCATTTGATGCAAGTCTGATGCTTGGACCTATGTACCATCTTCAAAAAAAAGATGAAAGGTTGGCAGCAGTACAGGAACTATATCGAGTGACAAAAGAAGAAGGGATCGTATTTGTCGCTTTCCAATCCCGGACGAGAATGCTGTTCAATTCACTCCAGAATCCAGGGCATTGGAAGCCGAATCATACGATGGAAGGGATTGAAGCATTTTTATCCAGCAGCAGCTTTACACATGATGAACCAGGCAGATTTACGGGTGTTTACTACTACGGTGTGGAAGAAATTCAGCCTTTTATGGAGAGTAACGGGTTCAGTACGATTGAACTGATTGGTTCAACCAGTATCGGGGGATTGCTGGATGCAAATGCACAAGAATACTGGAAAGAGCAGGGGGAAGAAGCTTATCAGAGGGTTATATCGATGATGATTCAAACGGCAGCTGACCCTTCAATCCTTGGTCTATCTTCCCACTTGCTGTATATAGGACGTAAAAACAAAATAAACTAGGAACGATTTCCTGATTCATACTTTTTCTTGTGAAGCGCAGCGCTGAGCAGGAGATACACACATCATAATAAAGACAATCAGCAGAAGACCGCTAGCGGCCCATACAGCTTGATCTTCTAGACGATGCGTGGCAAATGTTCCGATAAAAGCCCCGCCCAGAAAAGAACTGATGATGGTGGCAAACTTTTTAAACTGAACAGATGCAGATTGATCTTTACGAAACAAAGAAATATAGAGGGCTCTAGATGCTGTATATAAATTCCCTGTCGTCACGGTCGTATTATATGTCCACCCCTCTAAGGAACGAAAGGTCGAGATTTGCAGAGAGCCAACAAATACAATCAGAATGGTTACAATCATGTTAGGAACAGACGCAGGAAGAAACCCGACACCAAAAAGCACGAGAATCTCTAACAAAAGTACGGCTCTCGAAGGATCTAATAATTTCCGTATGATCCAAGGATGATTGAGCATTTGCGCGACGAATACTCCGGTGATAAAGGCTGCTATAGGTGGAATGCGCACAAGAGCTTCATGCACGTTCCCCTTGGCAGCCTCAATACCGAGAAGAACCATATTTCCGGTCTGGGCGGTAGAGAAGACACCATCTCTGCCTATGTATGTATAAGCATCAAGATAACCTGCTACAAGTGATAATATAGCACCGATATAAACCGATTCTGGTGTTAATTTCAGCGTCTTTCGTTTACTGTACATATCAGACTTCCTTTATCATTTACTTGTCTTCAAGATGCCTAATCTATCCTTATTTTATTCACTATAAAAAAGGACTCATGCATACAAACACTCAAGCACTCAAGCACTCAAACGCTCAAACAATCATGCTTGATACTTCGTAAGGTCAATTCGCTTCGAAAGATTAAGCTCAATACCTTCGCTCTCAAGTAGACTTTGCTGCAGCAGACGGTGTCCTTCATCACTCATTGAAATTTCCCCTTGCTTATTCACTACCCGATGCCATGGAAGACGATATTTATCACTCATGGAATGCAGGATTCGTACGACTTGTCTTGCTCCCCTAGGACTGCCTGCCAAAGCGGCTACTTGTCCATAGGTCATCACTTTTCCTTCTGGAATCGATTGTATGATATCGATTACTCTAGCTGTAAAAGGCTGCATACTATGAACTCTCCTTCTCTTAGTCTCATCATGCCTAAGTATATCAGAAGATTTGGAGAATGAATAAAGTGCGAATAGAGTACAAATAAACTACAAATAAAGTCAAACCTCCTTCACTAATCCCAAATATTGTTTCAATATATAATAATTTGAATAATAAGTTTTATAACCTTTTTGGAATGGTGGGTTTTAAGGGAGGTAATACAATGTCTTTAAAAAAGAGAAACGGAATTTATCTAGCAGGTTCCATTCTCATTCTTTTGCTCATTCTTGTTTATTATATAAGCAGCAGGCCGGATCCGCTCTACGGTAATGATCAAGCATCGATTAAGAAGATCCTTGAATCTATATCACCTTCTCAAAACAAGGAAGTAGAGATATTAGAGATTAAGGATATCTATGGTAAAAGAGTAGTCGCTTTTCTAAATGATAACGATCCCTCGTATGCTGAATTCAAAAAAGATGAAGAAGGGAATTATCAATTTTCTAATTTTGAAAGCCAGACCGATAAGGGTTTACCGTCTTTTCTTATTCAAGATTTTAGTGACCAAGAGGAAGTTCATGCAGCTTCCATGATGTTTATAACAAATCAGAATAACACCATCTCGAGGTTGGAACTCACTGTGAATGAGGACCAAGTATTCGAGCGAGAATTTAAACTGCATCAGAAAGCTGTGGAATGGATTGAACTTCCGAAGTCTAATGAATATCGCTTCAAATACAAATATTATGATGAGAACGATAAACTAATCGATTAAAGGAAAACTGGAAAACTCTCTGCTGCTTCTAAACAGAGAGTTTTTTTGCATTCAATATAATATTTATAAAATAATGGGTTGACTGGATACAAAAACAAACGGTAATATATTGGTGCAAACGGTTTCATTTTGGAGAGAAGCTGAAATATAGATACATAACAGAATAATCGATACTGTCACAGTAAAAGTAGAAAGAAATGAGGTGATCGCCTTCTTTCAGAAACGTTAGTTTATTCTTAAACTCGGGCATATAAGGGCATTGATTATCGCTTTGTGCAAACGTTTCCACAAAAGAAATATGCTTTTTAATCACTGAATGAATCCAATGAAGGAGGTATTTTTATGAAATATACTGTCAGGCGAGCGGCCGTTTTATTTTTAGTTTGTATGCTTATGATTACAGGATCTGGCTGGCACGCACTCACTGCTTTTGCCTCTGTCTCAGATAGTGGGATTCCTAAGCAGCATTTACGCATCCACTACGAAGGAGACGGCGAGGGACTCGGTGTATGGACGTGGGAGGATGTGGCTGCTCCGTCTCAAAACTGGGCAACAGATGCAATTCCTTTTTCCACTGAACAGCAGGATACATACGGAGCCTACGTCGATATACAGCTAAAAGATGATGCTCAAAAAGTAGGATTCTTAATCGTAAACCGGGAGACTGGCCAAAAAGATGGAGGAGACAAAATGGTCAATTTAGACAACTTGTCTGTGCATGAAGTTTGGGTGAAGAAAGGATCTGACAAAGTATATCCAAGTGAACCGGAGTTTACTACGGAATTGTTATCGGCAAAAGTAACTTCTGAAAATGAGATCCAGCTCCGCTTTTCGGATACAAAAGGTCTGACAGATGAACAACTCTTAAGCGAAATCATCGCAATAGACCGTAATGGTGAACGGGTCCAAGTGAACAAGGCAGAAATCGCGAGTGACAGAATGGTTAGTCTCACAGTAGAAGTGACAATGAACAAATTGCCCATAACCATCACTTATGCAGGGATCACAGTCACGTCTATAACCGACTATAAAATGATTGACGCGGCATATTCCTATGATGGAAACGATCTTGGCGCCAGCTATACTCCAGAAAAAGTGACGTTTAAAATTTGGTCTCCCACCGCTTCCAGCGTAACCTTGAATGTCTATGACAAGGATGATTCAACGATTCAGATTGGAAGCAAGCCGCTTATGCTGGGTGAAAAAGGCGTATGGGAAGCAGAGGTTCTGCCGTCCGAGATGGCTGTAGCGGACCTAAGAGGTTACTTTTATCAGTACGATGTAGTGAATAACGGTGTAAGCCGAAAAGTATTAGATCCTTACGCGAAATCAATGGCTGTATTTCAAGTCGATACGAATGGGAATGCAGGACCTGATGGAGATACCGTCGGCAAAGCAGCCATAGTCAGTCTAGAGGGTACGGACCCCCAAGGATACGATTATGCAGCGATAGATGGATATAAGAAGAGGGAAGATGCAATCATCTATGAACTGCATGTGAGAGATTTTACATCCGACCCTTCTATTGAAGGTGACTTAGGGAATGCAAGGTGGGGGTCATACGCAGCAGTGAAACAAAAACTTAGCTACATTAAATCGCTAGGAGTAACTCACATACAGCTTCTTCCGATTATGGCTTGGTATTATGGCGATGAGACGAAAATGGGCGAACGGGAACTAACGTATTCGGCTTCCGGTAATGAGTACAACTGGGGTTATGATCCGCATCATTACTTTTCTCCTGATGGCGCCTATTCCGAAGATCCAGCTGATCCAGAGCTGCGGATTCGTGAAACAAAAGAAATGATTGATGCAATCCATGATGCCGGTATGGGGGTAGTTCTTGATGTTGTATATACCCATATGGCAAAAGCAGACCTGCTAAATGATATTGTTCCTAATTATTACGCATGGCAGGACGAAACAGGGAGTTTTGTTGGGGGATTTGGTAACAATCTCGCTACGAATCATGCAATGGCTGAGAAACTAATGATCGATTCCGTAAAATACTGGTTTGATGAATATAAAATTGATGGCATGCGCTTTGATATGATGGGCGATGCCACATACAGCTCTATTCAAAAAGCGTACGATGCAGCTGCAGCACTTCATCCAAATGCTTTATTTATCGGAGAAGGCTGGAGAACTTTTAGCGGTGCCCTAGCAGAACCTTCCCTTGCGGGACAGGGTGCAGATCAAGACTGGATGGATCAGACGGATAATGTGGGTGTCTTCTCTGATGAGATCCGCAATGAACTCAAATCTGGATTTGGTTCGGAAGGAGAACCGCGGTTTCTTACAGGAGGGGCTCGTAATATAGACCTTATTCTGAACAATATCAAAGGACAGCCAAGCAACACACCCGCAGATGCCCCAGGCGATATGGTTCAGTATATTGAAGCTCACGACAATCTTCCTTTATATGATGTCATTGCACAGTCGATTAAGAAGGACCCTTCCATTCCGGAAAATGATCTAGAAATTCACCAGCGTATTCGGCTCGGTAATCTCATGATTCTTACATCACAAGGAACGGCGTTCCTTCATGCTGGTCAAGAATATGGACGAACAAAACAGTGGCTTGGAGAGGGAGTTCCGGAGCAAAAGTATACTGCCTTTGAAGACGAGGAAGGTAACGTGTTTGGTTATTTCATTCATGATTCCTACGATTCTTCAGATGCCATTAATAAATTTGATTGGTCAAAGGCGATGGACCGCAATCGATATCCCGTAAATAACACAACAAGAGCGTATACAGAGGGACTTATTCAGCTGCGTAAATCAACGAACGCATTTCGTTTGGGAGATAAAGAATTGGTTGACCGTCAAATCAGCTTAATAGCTGCCCCAGAGATAGAAGAGAACGATTTAATCATTGCCTACAAAAATCAATCAACAGACCAAACAGGTGATTACTATGTCTTCATAAACGCTGACCGTTCAGAAAGAACATTAACGCTTCCTGTTGATTTAACAAAAGGAACGGTGATCGTGGACCAAGACGAAGCAGGGATATCGCAGGTCCAGAACCCTTCAGGATTTGTTTTAAAGAAAGATTCCATTACACTAGAGCCGCTTACCGCGGTCATTATTAGAATGAATTTATCTGCTGAAAACCCTGTGGTACCAGGACCTTCAGAACCATCTATACCATCAGAACCATCTATACCATCAGAACCATCTATACCATCAGAACCATCTATACCATCAGAACCGTCTGTACCGTCAAAACCAAGACCTACAATTCCTGCAACTCCTTCCGAATCAGGGCAAGCAGAGAAGTGGGAGCAAGAGTTAACTGCATTGCTTACAAGCATTCCTGCAGATCCGAAGACAGCTGCCAAAGAAATAATGAGTATTGTAACACCGCTGCTCACCGTGGATAAATTCAGTACCACCGTAGACCAGACTGGATCTACAATCATTGCGCCTGACTCCACTGCACTCAATCAAGCCTATAAACGTCTTCAACGCGCATGGAACCAGATTTCATTACTAAATAAAACACAGCATAAAGATCTTCTGCTTAAATTACAGCAAGAGCTTCAGGTTGTAATCGATACCACATCAGTTCAAGGAGAAAAGACAGCCGTCGAGCTGCCGACTTCTTTTGTACAACAAGTCCATCAATTATCATCAGGTGTTCAGGTTATATCAAATTCAGGAAGTGTGACAATCCCTGCAGGGGCGATCGAGGCGAATTATTTTATTCCTAATGGTTCTTTTGTGATCACTTTATCCAAAGCTTCAGATATCTCAGCTACGCATGATGCTTCTATGAAAGCAGTGGGAGATGGACTGACGTTCTTATTGTTGGTCATCCAGAATGGTAATGGCGATGCAACGCGTGAGATTACTCATTTCGTAAAACCCGTATTGCTAGAAGGATTGTACCGGTCAGAACAAGTGACAAACTTGAATAAGACAGGATGGTATATGAAATCTAGTGATCAAAAGCGTAAGTACGTAAGTGATGTAAATGAGACACAGGTCAGCTTACTAGAAACAAAAGAAACGGGAACCTACTTCTTGCTTGAATCAACACTTACATTTAATGATATCCATCAAAGTTACGCAAAAGATGATATTGAGTATCTTCGTGCAAGACAGATTGTAAATGGAACAACAAACAGTACATTTGCGCCTAAGATGAAGGTCACAAGGGGGCAGCTTGCGGTCATTCTTGGCCGGATGTTAGGTCTATCGGAGGAGACAGCTGCAAAAGGTAAATTTACAGATGTTGAACCTCAGAAGTTCTACAGCGGTTATATAAATGCCCTGTCTTCAGCTGGAATTGTAAATGGAGATTCGAATCATACGTTCCGCCCAGAACAAAACATCACACGCGAAGAAATGATAACTGCGCTGATGAATGCATATGAATACAAAACAGGTCAGAAATTATCCGGTATTCCGGGATATGAAGAAGCTGAATTCCGTGATGTTTCCGAAATAAGTGCTTATGCAAAAACTGCCGTGAAAGCAGCTAAAGCGCTTGGGATCATTGAAGGGAATGGGGGACAATTTCAGCCAAAAGAAATAGCTACTAGGGAACAACTCGCGAAAATAGCAGTACAGTTCCTGAAATTTACGAAGGAGTAACAATAGAATAGTAAAATAAAATAAGATAGAACGGAAAGAACAAACAAAAAGAACAAACAAAAAGAACAAACAAAAGGATAACTAGCTGTTATTCCTATGAGATTTATCTTATTTTGGATGTAAAAGGGGACAGCGAACACGCTGTCCCTTTTCTCTATTTTGTTAGAAATGTTCGAGTACCAATTTTCCAATCATATTCCCTTGTTCGACGATGGAATGAGCTTTTCTGAGATTCGCTGCATGAATGGGTTCGAGCGTCTTCGTTAATGTCGTATGGATCTTCTTCTGATCCGCAAGATGACTTAGTTTGTTGAGGATTTCATGCTGTCTAATCATATCTTCAGTCTCATACATGGCCCGAGTAAACATATACTCCCATACAAATCCTGCGCTCTTGCTTTTCAGCGGAGAGAGATCGAGGGGATGATCCGATTCAACGATGGTTCCTATTGTCCCTTGGGGTGCAATCAGTTCACACATTGCTTCATAATGCTCTCCCGTACTGTTTAGACAGAAGATGTAGTCCACGTAGGTATAACCTAGTTCTCTAACTTGAGAGACTAAATCTTCTCTATGATTTACCACATGATCTGCGCCTTGTTTCTTAACCCAATTGATAGATTCTGGGCGCGAAGCCGTTGCAATGACGGTAAGCCCCGTATATTTAGCAAGCTGCGTTGCGATCGACCCAACACCGCCGGCTCCACTAATAATGAGAATTGTTTTATTCTGATTCTCATCCGCATTTTCAGAAATACCGATTCTATCAAACATTCCTTCCCAAGCCGTTATACCTGTTAAAGGCAGGGCAGCAGCTTCTGCAAAGGATAATGCAGCAGGCTTATGGCCTACAATTCGCTCATCAACAAGATGGTATTCACTATTTCCCCCCTGACGAGTGATTGTTCCTGCATAGAATACCTCATCTCCTGGTTTAAATAAGGTACAGGATTCACCTATTTCTTCCACAATCCCAGCGACATCATAACCAAGTATTTTGGGCTGTTCTTCTTTTTTATCTTTCGGTGCTCGGACCTTTGTATCTACGGGATTTACAGAGATCGCCTTTACCTTTACTAGCAAATCTCGGCCGGAGGGAGCTCTTTTTTCTATGGTTATGTCCACGAGACTCTCTGGATCTTCAATAGGTAAATAATGATACAAACCTACCGCTTTCATTAGCTGATTTGACATGATAAATCCTCTCCTTTTTGCATATATTCTTCATTCTCTCATTATATACTTCCTATATTACTAACCATGTTCTCGCAGAGCTATGCAGTGATGATTTTCACGGAGGCAATCTATTAAGATCGTATGTTTATGATTAATGATTCTTATAAATAGGGTAACAAGAGGAAGGAGGGATGCATAGATGATCGCCATTACACATATTGGATTATCCGTTCCGGATTTAGATCAAGCGATACGTTGGTATGAAGAAGTGCTCGGTTTTGAAAAAATAGCAGGTCCCTACTCTTTCGATCAAAAAAGCGAGAATGAGTATAACATGACGAACGATCTTCAAGGACAAGAAGTACGAAAAATGCGAAATGCTCATTTAACTTGCGGGAATCAGGTGGGCCTTGAGTTGTTTGAATTCGTAGAACCAAGAAGAACACAGATGCCAAAGGGAAAATATGATGGGTTCTTTCATCTTTGTCTGCTGGTAGACGATATGGAAGCGGTGGCTAACCGGATTGAGGCGGCAGGCGGTAAAAAGACAAGTGAGCTGTGGAATACGAGGAAAGGTAAACCTTATTACCTGCAGTACTGCGAAGATCCATTCGGAAATATTCTAGAATTATATAACAAAAGTACGGAACTAATGTATGGAAATAAAGAAAACTAACTTACTATCTAAGAGAACGATCTATGAGAACGATCTAAAAGAATATGAGAACGATCTAAAAGACTATGAGAACGATCTATGAGATATAAAGAGAACTTCCACTCGGGTCATGGACCTGATTTAGTGGGAGTTTTTTTATTTTGGATACGAATAGGGGTTCCTAATAAGGTTTATCAGCTTAACTAATAAGTGCTATAAGATGATTCTAATTGACCAGGTATTAACAGCTGTGGTAGTTTCAGTATAGATAAATAATTCTGATGAACTTACTGAGAATTAAATTCAATCATCCGAGGTGGATCTTATTGGAACTTCAGGCGAATAACAGCCCATTTACTCAGGAACAGACCGAACTACTCAATCGTTTATTACCTACTCTATCACAAACACAACTCATTTGGCTAAGTGGATATTTTACTGCCAAACAATCTGCTGGAACTCAAGTTGTTTCTAGTGATGCACCAAGCAGTTCAGTTTCTCCAGTCATTGAGACTTCAGCTCCTGCAGCTGCAGTTAGTAAGGACATTACCGTATTATTTGGTTCTCAAACAGGTAACAGCAGCGGCCTGGCTAAAAAAATGACGAAAAAACTGGAGGAGCAAGGATTCCAAGTGAATCTGAGCTCGATGAGTGATTTTAAGACAAACCAACTTAAAAAACTTCAAAACCTCCTCATTGTAGTCAGTACTCATGGAGAAGGGGAACCGCCGGATAGTGCGATTGCATTCCATGAGTTTTTGAATAGTAAACGTGCACCGAAGCTTGAACAGTTGAAATATTCCGTTCTTGCGCTCGGGGATACATCTTATGAGTTCTTCTGCCAAACAGGTAAAGACTTTGATACACGCCTTGAAGAACTTGGGGCTAGTCGTCTGACACCGCGTATCGATTGTGATGTTGATTTTGAAGAGCCTGCTGCGGATTGGATGAGTCAGGTGCTAGAATCTCTTGGTGAGAAATCGGCCGCTAATCTAGTAAGTGTCAGCAGTGTAGGCGCAGCAGCATCAGTGTCCGCAGAATCTGAGTATAGCCGTTCCAATCCATTCCATGCGGAAGTACTTGAGAATCTGAATCTGAACGGACGGGGTTCAGACCGGGAAACAAGGCATTTGGAATTATCTCTGGAAGGTTCGGGGCTTACTTATCAGGCAGGCGACAGTCTCGGTATTTATCCGCAGAATCACCCGCAGCTCGTTGAAGATATTATCTCAGCTTCGGGATGGAACGCAGAAGAACTGGTGCCTTTATCCAAAAATAAAGGCGAAGTTTCATTAAGAGAAGCTCTTCGATCTCATTATGAAATTACGGTTCTTACCAAACCGCTGCTTGAGCAGATTGTGAAGATTACAGCCAATGCTGAACTTAGAAAACTGCTTGAACCAGGCAATGAACAACAGCTCCGCAGTTATATTTCGGAACACGATTTACTTGATCTTATACAGGATTATAAACTCGAAGGCGTATCTGCTAAAGACTTGGTGTCTGTGCTTCGTAAAGTTCCAGCTAGACTGTACTCAATAGCAAGCAGTCCAAGTGCTTATCCAGATGAAGTGCATTTGACGGTGCGTACGGTTCGCTATGAACACAAAGGACGTAATCGGTACGGCGTATGCTCCACACAGCTGGCAGAACGGATTCAGCCAGGAGAGACATTACCTGTTTTTATCCAGCAAAATGATGGCTTTAAGCTTCCTGATAACCCTGATGCGCCGATCATCATGATTGGACCTGGTACGGGGGTTGCGCCGTTTAGAGCATTTCTCGGTGAAAGAGAAGAAAGCGGCAGCGAGGGCAAGAACTGGCTCTTTTATGGAGATCAGCATTTTGCAACCGACTTTCTCTATCAAGTGGAATGGCAGCGCTGGCTTGCAGACGGAATCCTTACCAATATGGATGTTGCCTTCTCCCGTGACACGGATCAGAAAGTATATGTTCAGCACCGGATGCAGGAAAGAAGCCGGGAAATTTATGAGTGGCTGCAAGAAGGTGCATACATCTATGTGTGCGGGGATGAGAAAAAGATGGCACACGACGTTCATTCCACACTTGCTGCTATCCTGGTACAAGAAGGCGGCATGACGATGGAACAAGCAACCGATTATCTGATAGAGCTTCAACAGCAAAAACGATACCAGCGTGATGTCTATTAAGCCGACGGCTTTTATAGATACGAGAGGAGATTCCAGCATGGCTATAAATGAACTTTATCCACCTCAGAATGCGCCTCACAGTGATGTAGAGGATATTAAACGCCGCAGTGATTTTTTAAGAGGAAGTCTTGTCCAGACTTTACAAGATCCAATCACCGGATCCATTCCAGAAGATGATAACCGGTTAATGAAGCACCACGGAAGTTATATGCAGGATGATCGTGACTTGCGTAATGAGCGTGCTAAACAAAAGCTTGAACCGGCATATCAGTTCATGCTTCGTGTTCGCGCCTCAGGCGGAGTAGTCACGCCGGAACAGTGGCTGATGATGGACCGTATCTCCCATAAGTATGGTAATGACACGATCCGATTAACCACTCGTCAGTCTTTCCAGCTGCATGGTGTACTAAAGTGGAATCTAAAGAATACCATTCGTGAAGTAAACGATGCACTGCTCAGTACCTTGGCAGCGTGCGGGGATGTAAACCGGAATGTAATGTGTAATCCGAACCCTTATCAATCTGAAGTACATGAAGAAGTATATGAGTGGGCTCGCAAAGTAAGTGAGCATCTTGATCCCAAAACGCGTGCTTACCACGAAATCTGGCTCGATGAAGAGAAAATTATCGACAGCCGTGACAACGAATGGGAACAAGAACCGATTTATGGAGCTGTATACTTACCGCGGAAGTTTAAGATCGGCATAGCGGTACCTCCATCCAATGATGTCGATGTATTTTCACAAGATTTAGGTCTGATTGCTATCGTAGAAGATGGAAAACTGAAAGGATTTAATGTCTCTGTCGGCGGCGGGATGGGAATGTCCCACGGGGATACGAAGACGTATCCGCAAGTTGGGAAGGTCATTGGTTTCTGCACGCCGGAACAAATGGTTGATATTGCTGAGAAGATTGTAACCATTCAGCGGGACTACGGAGATCGTGCGGTCCGGAAACATGCTCGTTTTAAATATACGATTGATGACCGCGGTATCGACTGGCTGAAGAATGAATTAACTGCACGACTGGGTTATTCGCTGGAAGAAGCAAGACCTTATGAATTTGATCATAACGGCGACCGTTACGGCTGGATTCAAGGGAGCAATGGAAAGTGGCACTTTACGCTGTTTATCCAGAATGGCCGTATCGTAGATCTTGAGGATTATCCGCTTATGACAGGACTTCGAGAAATTGCCAAGATCCACAAAGGTGATTTCCGCTTAACGGCGAATCAAAACCTGATTATTGGGAATGTAGGGAACAAGAGTAAGAAGAAGATTGAAAAATTGATTCAGGAATACAAGCTCACAGATGGACTTCATTATTCTGCTCTTCGCAGAAGCTCAATGGCTTGTGTTGCGCTTCCTACCTGCGGACTCGCTATGGCGGAATCGGAGCGTTATTTACCTTCCTTAATGGATAAAATCGAGCCTATGCTTGAGCGCAACGGCCTTCGCGATAAAGAAATTGTGATTCGGATGACCGGCTGCCCGAATGGATGTGCTCGTCCGATGCTCGCAGAACTTTCGTTTATTGGAAAGGGTCCTGGCAAATACAATATGTATTTAGGCGGAGCCCATAACGGATCCCGTCTAAACAAGCTTTATAAGGAAAACATCGGAGAAACCGAGATTTTGGAATCTCTTGAGCCGATCATTGCAAGATATGCTGTTGAACGTTATGATGGGGAGCATTTTGGTGATTTTGTGATCCGTGCGGAATACGTAGATGCGGTATATGATGGTCAGCAATTTCATGCATAATTTACAGCACTGATTCAGATGAAGAGCAGTTCGCCGGTTTAATCCGGGGGGCTGTTTTTTTATGCGGAAGCCTGTCAGTTCAATAAAAAGCATTCTTCACGTATAATAGGGTAGCATATGTTATTGTGGATTCAGGAACGTCATCCATATCCTTTATGTTCTTGCATCGCAGTGGACCATTTGCCTATTTTACATCATTCATCTAAGGACGTGTTACCGTGGCAGATCCGCTTAAAAATGTATATGATGAAGCTTTTTTACTTCAGTTAGGTCGAAAGATATCAGCTGCCTATCCTCCTTTTCAAATAGATTCTTTCCTTCAACAAGTGATGGATGAGAGCTATGAGGCAAAAGCTTTAAAAGAACGAATCCGTACAATTACGATTGCAATGGGGACCTTTTTACCTGAACGTTATGAGGATGCGATCCAAATCTTATGTACCGTGAGCGAATCTTGCTCCGGTTTCCCCTACCTCATCATGCCGGACTTTGTGGAGGTCTTTGGTCAAGAGGAACAGCACTGGGACCTATCCATGCAGGCGTTAGAGAAATTTACTCAGCAGTCCTCTGCGGAGTTTGCAGTAAGGCCATTTATTATCCGCCATCCGGAGAAGATGATGGAACAAATGATGAAATGGTCTTTACATCCTGTTGACCATGTAAGACGTTTAGCTAGTGAAGGATGCAGACCCAGACTGCCTTGGGGACAGGCGCTTACCTTGTTCAAACAAGATCCTGCTCCGATTCTCCCGATTCTAGAACAATTAAAAGCCGATCCTTCTCTATATGTACGTAAGAGTGTTGCGAATAACTTAAATGATATAGCCAAAGATCACCCGAATATCGTCATAGAAACGGCGCGTAAATGGATGGGGCAACATCCCTATACGGACTGGATTGTAAGACACGGCTGCAGAACACTAATCCGTAAAGCAGAACCAGAAGTGATGGCTCTTTTCGGATATGCTGAATCAGTGGAAGGGATAGAATTAGTAACGGAGGCAGAGATTACGGCGAGTCCAGCGGCCTTACATATCGGAGAGAACGGGAATCTTAGTTATAACCTAAGGGTAAGGGAGGGTGATCCTGCGCGGCTGCGTATCGAGTATGGTATCGATTTTGTGAAGTCTAGCGGACAAGTTTCACGTAAGAAGTTTCTATTGTCTGATAAAACGGTTGCTGGAGGAACACGTATCAGCGGATCTAGAAAACATCGCTGGGCTGATCTAACAACCCGCAAGCATTATGCAGGGGTTCACCGAATCGTACTTCTCATTAATGGGAAGGAAGCAGCTTCTACGGAGGTTAATTTGAAGCCTCCTATCTCCAAAGATGAACTCATTTGAAATAATAACCTGCGACTGAGACTGCTCAACCTCATTGAGCAGTCTTTTTTACGTCAATTACATCAACTTGGGGTAGGTTCCGTTTGTTGAATTAGCTCTGCAGGATATGCTAGCTTTGTTTTTTTAGATGAAGATGAGCAAAAGGACACTTGGACTCTGCCGTCGAAGTATTATCATCGTTTAGAAAATACTGCTTCCATTCATAGTTATCCTGACTTCCGTAAGATTGGAGATCGGGGTGAATACCCACCTCATCATAAGCTTCGATTCGTTCTCTTATTTTTGTTTTGATCTGGGCAGCGGTTTGAAGATTGGAATTAAACTCGGTAAGTACCCAGCGCGGCGTTATCGCATATATAAAATACGGGAAATAGCGGCTTTGTCTGTGATCGTGTGCGGGGGTTGCGCAGTACATAAAATACTGTTCGCCCGCATAACAATATTCCCATACATGATGGTTCGGATCGTTTGGGATATGAGAGGGCCATTCTTCATGATCCCTGCTGCTAACTTTACTTAGGACGTCCCAGAACAATTGACGATAATCAGAGACTTGGTAGTTCTTTTGTATGTCTGGTGGAGTATCAAAAAAAGCGATTAATGAAGTGTACTTACCAAATGATTGAGACTGCTTTCCATACATACTCAGCAGTTCAGCAAGCTCATCCGCTGCCTGATCGGACCTTGGATCACTAAGAAAACCATATCTAAAGTGATTCAGTTTAAATCCTATCGTAGCAGGTATACAAGGAAACTTATGTGTCTTATCTGTCATTTTCGATTCAAAAAGTTGAAAGGCATCTTGCTGCCATTTCCCTAGTGACAATGTGTTTAGTTTTTCCTTCTCAAACAAGAGCATGTATGACTTCCTCCTTTGTTGCTAACGTATTAAGGAAGATCATTATGTGTGTATGTCCTATCTATTTCGTTCTAACCATGGAAGGGATGAATATATGATCTTAACCTTCATTATTGCTTGTGAAATTGGATTTTGGATATTTGTACTGGGCGGTCTCTGCTGCAGGTATGTATTACAGAAGAAAAGACTCGGGAATATACTTCTCTTCGGCACTCCGGTCATTGATCTTGCACTGCTTGTTGCTACGGTCATTAGTCTTCAAAATGGAGCGCAAGCAACGACTGCTCATGCACTAGCTGCTGTATATATTGGAGTGTCGATTGGGCTCGGACACCGCATGATTAAATGGATGGATCAGAGGTTTATGTATTGGTTTGCCAAAGGACCAAAACCACAGAAAAAGTATGGAAAAGAACATGCGAGAGATGAAATCCGTGGCTTTGCCGCCCATTTGGTGTCATGGATGATCGGCTGCTTGCTGCTATACGGTATGATGATCTGGATAAATAATGAGGTGAATACGGAACCTTTCCGAGAAACGGTTAAGATCTGGTCTACTATCCTTATTATCGATCTATTAATCAGTGCAAGTTATACGCTGTGGCCCCGCCTTGAAAAGGAGAGTAAAACAAATAATTAGCTGAAAATGGGATGACAATGTAGGAGGATGCCAAGAGGCATTCTTTTTTTATTATATTGTGTTTTGATCTAAACATTATGAATGTATTTACATATAAAAATGAGGGCCTTTTATGAAAAAGCGTTACTGTTCTGATCTGGAAGGGTAAAGAGTATCAGATGCAAGATCGGGCTCAGATTCCTGTTTGCCTCAAGAATATACTAGAAAAGGATGAGGATACATGAAAAAGACAATTGCTGATGCAGTAGTAGATTCTCTTATCAATGCAGGAGTGAAACGAATTTATGGAATCGTTGGCGATTCTTTGAATGCGGTACTCGACTCCGTTCGAAGATCGGGAAAAATTGAGTGGATCCATGTACGGCATGAAGAAGTAGCTGCTTTTGCGGCAGGGGCGGATGCGGAACTAGAAGGAAGTATTGCTGTATGTGCGGGGAGCAGCGGACCTGGGAATCTCCATCTTATTAATGGACTCTATGATTGTTATCGCAATCGTGTTCCCGTACTGGCTTTGGCTGCCCATATACCAAGTGATGAGATCGGCAGCGGGTATTTTCAGGAGACTCATCCAGAGCAAATATTCCAGGAGTGCAGTGAATTCTGCGAAGTCATTATGACAAAGAAACAAATGCCTCGAACGATTTCGATGGCGATTCAGACGGCGGTTGCGAATTCTACAGTATCTGTGGTTATTCTGCCGGGAGATATCGCGGCTCTTGAAGCAGGCGAAGATGAGGTACCCGATCAAATTTTGTATTCTACGAAACCGGTCATCCATCCTTCTGAAGAGGAACTTATGGCTCTAGCCGGCTATTTAAATGCAGGTAAAAAGGTAACTCTACTTTGCGGTGCAGGAGCGAAAGATGCTCGTGAAGAGCTCATGGAGCTTTGTAGTATTTTGAAATCCCCGATGGTAACAGCTTTACGCGGTAAGGAGTATCTAGAAGACAATAATCCATATTTTGTCGGTCTGACCGGACTCCTTGGATACTCTTCTGGTTACAAAGCAGTTATGGACTGCGATGTCCTATTCATGCTTGGCACAGACTTCCCTTATCGTCAGTTTTATCCCGAAAATGCAGCCATACTCCAAGTAGATATCGAGGCATCTCATTTAGGAAGACGCACCCCGCTTACGTACGGATTATGCGGAACGGTAAAAGATACGCTGCAAAAACTTAAGCCTTATCTCACGATAAAAGAAGATACAAAGCATCTTGAGAAGTCTGTAGAACATTATGTGAAAGATCGGAAAGAGCTCGACGGATATGCTGAGTTTAAACCGGGACATACGCCGATCCATCCTCAGTATGTAACTCGACTAATCAATGAAATGGCTTCTGATGATGCCATATTCACTTGTGATGTCGGAACACCTACCGTTTGGGCTGCTCGTTATTTAGAGCTGCACGGTGAGCGTCGTCTATTAGGTTCATTTATTCATGGAACGATGGCAAATGCCTTGCCGCAAGCGATCGGTGCACAGGTAGCCGCTCCGGGCCGCCAAGTGATTTCACTCTCAGGGGATGGCGGGCTTTCGATGCTGCTTGGGGATTTACTCACGCTAAAACAGCATCAGCTTCCTATCAAAGTGATTGTGTATAACAATGATGCGCTTGGTTTTGTGGAACTCGAGATGAAAGCAGCGGGATATTTAGAGACGGGGACAAATCTATCTAATCCAAACTTTGCAGCTGTAGCAAATGGTCTTGGAATTGAAGGGATCAGGGTCGATAAACCAGAAGATCTTCCCGCGGCTTTAGAACGAGCGTTTATGCATAACGGTCCTGTTATTGTAGATGTGGCAGTGAATCGCCAAGAACTGTCTATGCCGCCGAAGATTAGTTTTGAGCAAGCGCAAGGTTTCACCATATGGGCTGCTAAAGCATTACTGAATGGTGAAGGTAACAAAATCATTGATCTTGCGAAAAGTAACCTATTAAGATAATTGGGAAGATAACATGGTGGACATTTCCAAAAACATACTTGACTACTGGGAATAATTGGTTTAATCTATTCTCAATAGCGAAGCCGATTGGACAACCAAAGGCTCTACGTTTCTCTTTTCTTATGATTAGAGAAGCCTAGAGCCTTTTTTTGTATATCTGCAAAGCTTAAATATGCTGATACATAGGACCGAGAGGAGATAGATACATGGGACACCCCACAATTTATCCGACAGGAACCACCGTTTATTTACCTAATAAAGCATGGAGTGGTTACACGATCTTCCAAGCTGCAGATACGGGTGCTTTGCTCATTGATATGAATGGGAGAGAAGTGCGCTTATGGAAAGGGCTTAGGGGTTTCCCGAATAAACTGTTCCCGGGAGGTTATGTTCTGGGAAGTACGGCAGAGCGAGATCCAAAGTATGGATTTCAGGATGAAGCCAATTTGGTACAAGTGGATTGGGACGGTAATGTAGTATGGAAATTCGACCATTATGAGTGGATTGAAGATCCTAGACACAGCGGGGAATGGATGGCTCGTCAGCATCATGATTATCAGCGTGAAGGAAGTTCTGTAGGATACTATGCTCCTAATCAGGAGCCGAAGATTGACTCGGGTAACACCCTCATTTTGGCCCATAAAAATGTGAACCGCCCTGAAATATCGGATATCGAACTGCTGGATGATACCATTATTGAAGTTGATTATGAAGGTAATATCGTGTGGGAATGGTCTGTTAGTGATCATTTCGATGAACTTGGATTTGATGAGGAAGCAAAACAAGCGATTTATAAAGATCCCAACACTCGGGGATTTGGTGAACATGCGGGGGACTGGATGCATATTAACTCCGTCTCGGTTCTTGGACCTAACAAACATTATGATGCGGGTGACCAGCGTTTTCATCCAGATAACATCATATGGGATGCTAGAGAGTCGAATATTATTGCCATTATTGATAAAACATCTGGAAAAATCGTCTGGCAGCTCGGTCCAAACTATGATACAGCAGAAACGAAGCATATTGGCTGGATTATCGGTCAACATCATGCTCATCTTGTACCCAAAGGTCTTCCTGGAGAAGGAAATATCCTTATCTTTGATAATGGGGGCTGGGGTGGTTATGGCCGGCCTGGCAAAGTATCCGCTGATGGGCTAAAAGTAGCTCGCCGTGATTACTCACGCGTCCTTGAGATTAATCGTGTTACTCTTGAGATCGAATGGCAATACACGCCTACAGAAGCAGGATTTGTTGCTCCGCTGGATTCGTACCGATTCTATAGTCCTTATATCAGCTCTGCACAGCGTTTGCCAAATGGAAATACGCTGATTACAGAGGGAGCAGATGGGCGAATATTTGAGGTAACAAGAGATCATGAACTGGTATGGGAATATATTTCTCCTTATAAAAATAAACGCAATGCTAACATGGTATACCGTGCTTACCGAGTCCCTTATGAATGGGTACCACAGCTTGAAATTCCAGTTCAGACGGAGATCGCCCCGATCAGTGTTGCAGATTTCCGCTTGCCTGGTGCTGCGCCAAGAGGGGCTGCCGTTACCGTTGTCATTGAAGGAGCTATTTCTTATGATGAAGGAGCCTTTTGTGTAGCTACAACAGATGAGACGCTGCAAAAAGATACAGATATAGCGGAGGGAACAAATTAGGCGAAGCGTTGTAAACGCAAGTGCTCCTTAATGATCAGTCAGTAAGATAGAATTGATGATTCGAAGCAAACCAAGGTAATAAGGTATAGACAAAGAAGACATAAGCTTACACGTGAGCTTATGTCTTTGTTACGCGCAGGAGCAGGTGAAAGTCTGTATAAAGGGCACGTAAAGCCTGTTCGGCTGAGAGATTCATAATAAAAGATCTGCAGAAATAAAATAAAGCCTCTTTCTCGAAACATACTTGAGAAAGAGGCTTTATTTTAAATTTTGCCTAGTAATAAAAGATTACTCATTATCACAATAACGTTAATTCATTACCTTTAACAGCTTCGCAATAAACACGGCAGCTTCTGCGCGGGTGGTTAATTGCTTAGGAGCAAAGCGATTTTGTCCCACACCGCTTATAAGTCCTGCTTTAACACCTGCTGCAACATACGGAACTGCCCATGCGGGAACAGAATCTTTATCTGTGAAGGAGAGGGAGGCATTGTTATTTACCGTCAGCCCTGCTGCACGAACCATCCATGTCGTTATTTCTGAACGATTCAGTTGTTTACTTGCTCTAAATGTACCGTCTGTATACCCGTCTACAATCCCTGCTTCTACAGCTTGAGAGATATAGGGGGATGCCCAAGAAGGTATTTGCTTCGCATCCGTAAAGGAAAGTGAACTTGTTGTTTCCTTCATTTGTAGAGCGCGGCCTAGCATCGTAATAAATTCAGCACGATTGATGTGCGCATTTGGTTTAAACGTCTCATCTTGATAGCCTTTTATATATCCTACAGTGACACCAGACTGAATGGCACTCTCTGCCCAGTGACCAGAAATGTCTTTTAAAGAAACGACTGGCTTGGTGCTTGCGGCCGAGTCATTCTTGATGATTCCGAATTGATCTACAATGAAAGGCTTCGCTTCATTTTTATTTTGGTCGATTTCATAGGTGACTGCAGTAAGCTTATCTCCATCAACCTTTATACCGACAAAATTCTGTACTTGGCTGCGTTTTGGTCTGTCATTTTTATCTGGATCGGGTCCGTATATCGCCGCATGATGTTCTTCAGCCTTTTCAAACAGACGATAGTAGCTGTCTCCGAGTTCTTCGCTTTTATTTTTATAATAGACCTTCGGTCCCGCTGTCGCTGGAATCATGTAGATGCTGCCGTCTGGATTCACACTGTATTCAATCGTTTCGCCATTTAAGGTTTCTGTTATTTTCTCAGGAGAGGTTGCTTTTCCTTCCGAAGTGATCGGTTTCGTACGTGCATAGATATGATCATGCCCTTGCATAACAAAATCAATATCAAGCTCTGCCATGAGCGGAGCGATTTGGTTACGTACGCCATTAGCGCCCATAATATCCTCATCCGTTGCATGGTTAGAGGTAGTATAAGGGCCTTTATGGATATTCACAATAATCCACCTCGCTCCCGCTTTCTTCGCAGCAGCTGCGTCCTTCTTTAACCATTCCACTTGTTCTTTAGAAAAATTAGCATATTCGGCCGAATCTTCATTTGAGTTCAGCACGATAAAATGCGCATTACTGTAATCAAAAGAGTAATATGCTCCTGTTTCTGTAGCAGAGCCGTCAGGTTCGTTAATATGGAAGTGTTCATAAAAAGCATAGTTCTCGTCTTCATGATTCCCCGCAGAAGGAACAATCGTTGTCTGCAGCAAGCTATCTTGAGAATGACCTAAGAGCCAGTCCCACTGTTCTTCTTTTGTTCCTTTGTCTACTATATCACCGTTGTGAACGACAAACTGAGCGTCAGTAACGGTTTGAAGTGCTTTTTCAAGAGTCTCCGCTGATAAAATGGCTTCTTCTTCTGTTTTGGCTTGCGTATCCGCGATATCAATAAAAGTAAATGCACCGCTTTGAGGAGCGGTTTGGAAAATACCCGTTTTACTCCATATTCCTTGTTTCTTGTCACCTACCCGGTAGTAATACTTCGTATTTGCTTCAAGTTTTGAAGCCTCCGCTTTATGTACAAGCTCTTCTTGTGAGTTGGTGGATTCCGTAGAGGTGCCTGTAAAAGTGAGAGCTTTGTCAAAATCAGGCTCTGCCCCTGTTTTCTTGATCACCTGAACGGTACTGTCCGTAAGTTGTTTAGAAGTATACCAGGTAAACCCCTTTGAACTTGTTGTATCTCCATAAAAGGTGGTTGTTACTTTGCTGATGTGCTCATTTTGTAATGAACCTGCTTGTTCCAAAGATTCTGCGCTAGCCGGCAAGGCTGAAGGAATAGTGACCAAGCTAAGTACCAGAATAAACGATAACATAAATGCCGTTCCCTTTTTAAACATGTTAAACATGAAGTACACTCCTCTGTATGATGTATATGTCAAATCCGACATGACAAGCATAACAACCGTTTGTTAATTCTAAGGCTTGAGTTATAGCGTATTATGTTAAGTATCATCTAAAACATTAAACGAATGTAAAAATGCATATATGGGGGTGTGATCCCTTTATCTTGTCCAATTCAAAGAATCTATGGAATGATTCGTTTATTTTTTATGACGGATGTTAGAGGGAGAAGGATAACTTTTGCATAATATAATGATGTGATGACTATCATAACAAGCGAAAACAGGAGAGGGTGGATCAGAATGGGAGAACCTACTTTTCTTGAGACAGGTCATATGACGGAAGGATTTCCTATACGCGTGATTCATACGAGCAGGCAGTTTAATTTTGCTTCTCACTGGCATGAAGAAGTTGAAATGGTCGTCGTGAGGGGGAAACATGCGAAGATTAGAGTATATAACCGTCTTTATGAACTTGAGCAGGGGGATATCCTGATGATTAAACCGGGGGATGTACACTGTTTCTTGCCGGGTACAGATCAGCTTACCATTCTTTTATTTCGTCTAGAACTGATCACGGGAAGTTTTGCCGTCACAGAAGATACAAAGGAAATGGTCGAACTTTTTCATGAGACTACTTTCATACCTTCAACCCTCTGTTGTGAAAATAATCTGAGCTCCTATGTAGATACCTTATCCGATGAAAGCAACAAACAGCTGCCGGGATACCGCTTGTCCATGATTGCCAGGCTTTATGATCTTATTGTTCATTTAGTGCGCATAAAAACACTGGCTATTCAACCTTTTCACCCAGGGCGAGTGTGTTCACCTGCAAAGAAGTTTGAATTCATCGAATCGATCTGTGAGTACCTAGAAGAGCATTATGCAGAAAATATTAAGCTTGACCAGGTGGCGGAACATATCAAATTCAGTAAGTTTTATGTATGTACCTTGTTTAAAGAGCTTAAGGGAGTCACTTTAATGGAGTATTTGAATCATTTTCGCATTATCAAATCAGAATGGGCCTTACTTTTCAGTGAAGACTCTATTCTCGATATCTCCATAAGGCATGGATTTAACAATATCAACTCCTACAATCGGCTGTTTAAAAAATATAACCACTGCACTCCCACCGAATTTCGAAAAAAGCATCGTACAAAGATCACAACATATGAAGGATAATTCGCAATATCTGAAGAGAAAGACCTTCGTAAAATCACTATACTCTAATAAATTGTAAGCGTTTACTTTAAGGAAGGAGGGGGCAAATGAAGAAGAGGCTTAATCGAAAATATATCTCGGTTATTGCTATTCTCACTGCGGCAATGATGTTATCTGGATGCAGGGCCACAGGAGTGACCCATTCTAAACAAGAGGAGATTACCATTTGGAGCTTTACCGATGAAGCGGGTTATGCGATTGAGAAATTTGAAGAAAAGTATCCAGACATTAAAGTGAACTTCGTTAATATCCCCGGGACTTTCTATATTACGAAATTGAAATCGGCACTGCAGACCGCATCCAAAGCACCCGATGTCTTTATGATCGAGAATGCAAATATAAGAGAATTGATTGATGTGCCTTATTTAGAAAATTTATCCTCAGCACCATATGACGCAAATGAGCTTATTAAGGAGCAATACCCTTTTGTTCAGTCTAATGAAAAGGATAGCGAAGGAAACGTCAGGGCGATTGGTTATCAAGGTACACCAGGGGGGATCTATTACCGCAGAGATTTGGCCAAACAATATTTAGGGACAGATGACCCTGAAAAAGTCAGCCAGATGATCAGCACCTGGGAGGACATTTTTAAGATCGGAGAGCGGGTGCAGCAGGAAAGCGGCAATAAGGTGCATGCGCTGGCAAACTGGAATGCGATATCGAATTCATATGATGGTATTCCCTGGGTGAAGGATGGGAAATTCGTCATCGATGATACCTATATGAAGGTTCTGGATCTTGTGCGTGAAGCTCGTCAGCGCCGTGTGCTGGGGGAGTATGACGATGGAAGTGCCGGCTACGCTGCATCGATGCAAAAAGGTCAGGTTATGTTCTATCCAGGAGCCACCTGGGCACTGCAGTATACATTTAAGGCGAATGCACCGGATACAAAGGGACTATGGGGTCTCGCGCAGGGTCCATCTGCTTTTAGTTCAGGCGGTACGTACATTGCGATGTATAGCAAAAGTGATAAAAAGGATCTTGCCTGGAAGTTTATTGAGTTCTATAACTTTGATCGTGATTTTTTATCTGAACTCGCAAAAGAACAAGATTATTTTACTAGTAATATGGTTGTAAATGATGAACTGGCAAAAACGGTTACTTCTGATTATTTAGGAGGACAGAAACATTTTGAATTCTTCTCAGAGGCAGCGAAACAGGTGCCTGTGTATGAACGAACCAAATACGATAGGACCATTAACGCGGATATTTTTAAAATTGTACTTCCGTTGTATCTGAATAACGACATTCAGACCAAAGAAGAAGCAGTGAAGAGAATAAAAAGGGATGTGAAGTTACGATTTCCGGAACTTGAAGTTGATTAGATTTGAGATAAGGGCTAACCATTTCGGATGACGGGGGGTACCATTTATGTTTGCTAAGTCGATCCGCAAAGACCACTATGGTTACTATTTCATTGCACCATTCTTTCTTATTTTCCTCATGTTTGGCCTCTATCCTATTCTCTACTCTCTATATCTTAGTTTTACGAATTGGGACGGAATCACTTCCCCCGAGTTTGTCGGACTGGGTAACTATATAGCTGTTCTACAAGATCCGCTGTTTTATAAAACACTCTTTAACACGCTCTTTATCTGGGGAGTCTCCGTTGTTCCGCAGCTTACCGTTTCTCTTGTGCTTGCCTTTATTCTGAACGACAAGCTACTCAAAGGGCGAGACATCTTCCGAGCCGTTTATTTCTTCCCGAACATTGTTACAGCTGCATCGCTGGGTCTGCTAGTAAGTCTAATCTTTGATTGGCAGTCTGGGGGGCTGAATCACTTTCTAGTTCAAGTGGGACTCATCGATGATCCAATCAATTGGAAGGATGACCCTTGGTTTATGCGCCTTATCGTTTCTTCCATTCTATTCTTTCAATATTTTGGGTACTCGATGGTCATCTATCTTGCCGGACTGCAAGGGATCGATCCTTCGCTGCAAGAAGCTGCGCAAATTGATGGGGCTGAGAAAAAACATATATTCTTTCATATCATCGTGCCGATGCTTCGTCCGATCATTCTTTTTCAGATTATTACGTCCATCATTGGAGGTATCCAAATTTTTGACCAGCCGTTTACACTCACGAATGGCTCAGGCGGCCCGGATCGTGCAGCGATGACAAGTATCATGTATCTCTATAACGTCGCATTCCAAAGCACTCGTTTTGGTTACGGAGCAGCCGTAGCCTTTTGTTTATTCGTCATCATCATTCTGTTATCAGCCGTATCCTTTATGATGACCAAGCGGAAGAGCAGTTCATAGGGAGGAGGGAAATCATATGCAATCGGCAAAAATGGCAGATCAGCCTATCGCTGTCCAGAAGCAAACCAACATGAAGAGTATGACTATAGGGAAAATACTTGTGTATTTCATTTTAGTGAGCCTCGCGATCATCTGTATCATCCCTTTTTATTTAATGCTCATCTATTCCACTCATAACAATGCAACAATCGCATCAACCTTTACTTTCCTTCCTGGACAGTTTCTTGTCGATAATTATCTAAACATGGCTTCTAAAATAAATATTTGGAAAGGATTCGCTAACAGCTTTTTCATTGCGGGAACTTCTACTGTACTTTCCTTATATATAGGGGCGCTTACCGCATATGGTTTTGCAAAGTATAAGTTTAAAGGACGTACCGGACTGTTCTTATTCCTGCTTGCTACGATGATGGTTCCAGGGCAGCTTGCTCTCATCGGAATGTATCGCTTGTTTAGTACACTTGGGCTTCTAGACAGCTATTTAGCCATTATCTTACCTGCAGCGGCGAATGCGTTTAATGTATTTTTTATCAAACAATTTATTGAAGGCAGTATACCCGATGAAATTATTGAATCTGCTCGTGTAGACAGCGCAGGGGAGTTTCGGACATTTAATCAGATTGTGTTACCGATTCTTGGGCCTGCTATTGCGGCACTAGGGATCTTCACGTTTATTGGATCATGGAATAACTTTCTCACACCGCTCGTTCTTCTTTTCTCCCTAGATAAATACCCGCTCCCTGTACTTGTTGCACTCGTGCAAGGATATTATGGAATGGACTATGGATTACTATATTTAGGTGTGGCCATCTCGATTGTACCTATTATCATTGTATTCTCTATCTTCTCAAAGCAAATTATAGGCAGCGTAGCGCTTGGGGCTGTGAAAGGATAGTTTAAGACATGAAGTTTAGGATATGAGATTAAAGACATGAGGATAAAGTTAAAAAATAAGCATAATAAAGTTTTAAAAAAAACATAGCAAAGCTACTCTGTCTAACTCCCAGGTGGCTTTGCTTTTTTGTGATGTGCAAGAGTACTCGCATTTGGGTGATATGTTAAGGGAATAGCACGAAACGAGTTTGCCGATGCAAACATACGTTCTGCACTCATTATAATCAAACTATAATCAAACCTTTTGAATCTAAATAGACGTTATCAGTGGGCGTTTAATAGCGTGGCGATACAAGAACGCTGCTGACAACAGCACCATGAAGAGTGCTTCATATCTATAATGCGTAATCGTAAGGGAGAAGGACGCTATAATTACCTTATATAACCTTTAAAAGGGGATTAAAGTTAAATTCAGACAAGAAAAGAGCTGAAAATGATCAAAAGTGCGGTTTTTACGAGTACCGAACATATGTTCTAAAGTGAGATTAGTATCAAAAACTATAGATAAAAGAGCTTAAAAACAGAAGATTTCTTATTTTTACATATCCAAAAGAGTGCGTATGAATAGAAGAATTAGACCACCAGAGAAGAAAAAGTGCTGTTTTATAGGACATAGAACATATGTTCTTAACCAGAAGATTTCAGCTTATATATACCTAAGGACAAAACATAGAAGCATGGGTAAATTTCAATGTAGTGGGAATGTAGATCGATGCAAAAAATCTCTAACCAAGTTTAAAGAAGTTTATCTTGACATGCATAGAACTCATCGTATACATTTGTATACAATAACATAACGTATACAAATGTATACGATAAGAAAAGGGAGGAAACTGCTCATGCGTGAAAGACAAGGACATGAAGGTAGACAGGGACGTAGAGATCATGAACATCGAGGTCAGCGAGGCCAGAAGGCATTTGATAAAGAGGGAAATAGAGATTTTAATGGGTCTCACCATAAAAAGGTCCAAACATTTCGGCGCGGAAGAGCGATTGCTTTTTTAGAGAAACTCCAAGTAAATCGTTCGACTTTACAGCGTCAGTTAGAAGATCCGCAATTGGAATCGATTAAACAAGTAATCAGCGGAGAACTGAAGGCAATTGAAATGGTGATGGATGATTTTATCCATATGTTTCAGCTTGATGTGACGGAAGGCAGTGTAGTTGATGCATCTGAAGAAGTTACCAAACCAGCAGAAGATGTCAATGAAGAAGGAACAAATCGGATATAATACAAAAGCATTATTAAAATTTTGGTTTACAGGAACCTTGGTTTACGGAACCTAGAAAAGTGAGTTAGAACTGCAGAACGTATTCGAAGGACCATTAATCATGTTCTATAAATTGTCTAGAGCGGGCAGTAGTTAATATGGAGTGCCGGGATTGTCTATATGACTTTTCGGTACTTTTTATTTTAGTAGGGTGATAATAGAGATCAATGTAATAAATAAGTGAACTTAATATATATTATGTTAACTATTTATAGGATTTATTTAGATTACCTCTACACATACCGTTGAATAATTTATTTTTAACCTGTAGATAACAAAGGGTTTAAAATCTGTTGTTGTATTACCAATATAATAAGAGTGGAAAGATAGGAATAGAAGATCTTGAATTGAGTTTAACGAGAATATATGGCTTCATTTCATAGGGGGGATTCAGAAGAGTGAATACGAAGACAAAAGATACAGTAGTCATTACACTGCTGGAAACAAGTGATGTGCATGGTCACATTTACCCAACAGATTATCGGGGGACAGGGAATATGCCGCTTGGTTTTGCGAAACTGTCTACAATCATTCGTAAGGAACGGGAAAAAGATCCGCATCTCTTGCTTATCGATAACGGTGATCTTTTGCAGGGAACTCCCTTCATGTATTACTATGCGAGATACGATAGAACAGGGATGCATCCAGCAACGAAACTGTTAAATCACCTTACATACGATGCAGCTGTACTTGGTAATCATGAATTCAATTACGGTTTAGAGCTGCTGATCAGTCATATGAAAGACGCCAGGTGTCCCTATTTATCTGCCAATATCGTAACAGAGTCCAGCGGTGAACCTGCATTCGGTCCGCCTTACCGTATATTTACGATGCAGGAAGGTGTCCGTGTTGCCGTACTCGGTATTACAACGCACTATGTTCCTAACTGGGAAGATTCGGCGAACATCCGGGGGCTAGAATTCAAAGATGCGTTAGCGTCTGCACAAGAGTGGATTACTCATATTCGCATTACCGAGCAGCCAGATGCAATCGTCGTCTGCTACCACGGAGGATTTGAATGTGATCCAGTCACCGGAAAAGCTACGGAACCTCTTACAGGGGAAAATCAGGGCTATGAGATGTGTATGCACCTTGAAGGGGTGGATGTACTGTTAACGGGACATCAGCATCGGCTTCTTGCCGGTGAATTAAATGGAGTATTGTATGCGCAGCCTGGTTCAGCTGGACAAGCGATTGCTAAAGTGGAACTTCAATTCGAACAGGATGTGGAGGGCAGATGGGAAATATGCGGTAAAAAGGCACAGCTCATACATGCAAGCGAAGCGGAAGCAGATCAGGAAGTGCTTTCACTTTTTGCTGAGGCAGAACGAAATACACAGGCATGGCTGGATCAGCCTATTGGCAGAGCGGAGGGCGACTTATCGATTCCCGATCCATTTACAGCTAGACAAAAGGATCATGCCTTCACTGAATTTATTAATCGAGTGCAGATGGAGGTCACAGGTGCGGCTATCTCCTGCACTTCTATTTTTACCAATAAGGCAAAAGGGTTCTCCGAACACATCACCATGCGTGACGTCGTATCGAACTATATCTATCCAAATACCCTGAAGGTACTTCTACTGACAGGCCGTGATATTCGGGATGCCCTGGAGCAGAACGCCCTTTACTTTACATTCGAGGAGAACGCCGGGCGATTACAAGTATCTAAGGGCTATCTAGAACCGAAACCGCAGCACTTTAATTATGACATGTGGGAAGGCATCGAATACGAACTGGATATCTCAAGACCCGAAGGGAGCCGTGTTAGTAAGCTGATGTTTAACGGTGCTCCTATGGACCTGGACGCTTCCTTTGAAGTGGTGATGAACAGTTACCGAGCGGGTGGAGGAGGCAACTTCAAAATGCTTATGGATAAACCTGTGATCCGAGAAATACCGACAGACATGACAGAGATTTTGGCTGATTATATCAGAAAGCGAAAGGTTATCTATGCATCATGTGATCACAACTGGCAGGTCGTCTTCTAAAAGAAAGACCGTTGAATCAATTTCATAACTCATTAAAATGATGAATTTGTAACTATATATAGACAAACAAAACCATTTTGATCTATATATACCCCTGATTAAAGCAACTAAAGGTATTATGAAATTGATTCCGTTATCTACTATTTCTACAAAAAAAGCTCCAATTCCATGGATTGAATGGGATGGGAGCTTTTTGCTGTATCATTTTCGAATAGCCACAAAACAACATAACCACATATCCACTATGTAACGATACTTACCCATGAATGAGTTTGGAGCGAAGACGATTGGATATCCATTCGATAAGCAAAATAAGAACCACTAAACCGATTAAGATCGAGCCGACCTGATTCCAACGATAGCTGTTCATCGCAAAGATCAGTGGGGCTCCAATTCCACCGGCGCCAACTAATCCAAGAATTGATGCTTCACGCATGTTCATGTCAAACCGATAGATCGTAACCGATAGGAATAAGGAGAACAGCTGCGGTAAGATGCCGAAGCGAATTTTTTCAAAGGTTGTACAGCCTAAGGAGGTCATTGACTCTAGTACTTTCTTATCCAGCTCTTCAATCGTGTCGACATAGAGTTTCGATAACATGCCGATCGAAGTCAGCCCTATGGTTAGCACACCTGTGAATGGTCCAGGTCCGGACACGCGAATGAACATTAACCCGTAAACCAGTGCTGGAATGGTTCGTATCATAATAAGGAGCAGTCTTGTGATCCATGCGACCGGTTTCGGTACAATATTGGAGGCCGCTAAAAAAGCGAGTGGAACAGATAGTACTGCACCTACAAGGGTACCTAAAAAAGCAATGGCTGCCGTTTGAATAAGTAAATAGATGATACCTTGTTTCGATAAGCTAAACAGCAGCTCTAGATCTGGACTGCCCAATCCTTTTAGGATGTTGAGGGCGATCACGAATCCATTCTGATTCATGTCTTTAAAGCTTACTGTATTTAAAGACCAGATGAACAGCATAAGCACAATCGCCGTAACGGTCAGCACATACCTGTGATTTCGAGGGGAAGCCAGCATTTGTCTTTCTATTGTTGTCATCCAATCAATCTCCTCAAGTTAACTTTTTTCTAAAATGCTCGCTGATGGTTTCAATTACATATACGGTGGCGATCAGCGACAAAATAATCATTCCGACTCTAGAATAATCTCGCCAGCCGATGTTCTCATGGATCAGCAGGCCAATTCCTCCAGCACCCACGTATCCGAGAATAGCCGCATATCGTACATTTCCCTCAAAACAAAATAAAGAAGTAGATAGATAACGAGAGAGTACCTGCGGAAATATCGCATATCGAAAAGCCTCCACACGGTTCATCCCAATCGATTCCATCGCTTCAAAAGCTCCCATATCGATGTTTTCGATCTGTTCATATACTAATTTACCGACATAGGAGAGCGTAAAGAGCATAATGGCCACCAGTCCTGCCATCGGACCTAAGCCGAACACATAGGTAGCGATCAGTGCCGTTACCAGCGTAGGGAGTGTTCTGAGCAGGCTGAGTATGATTTTACATACAGCTACGACGGATTTATTACGGATGACGTTAGAAGAAGCCATCATGGCGAAGGGAAGAGCCAGAGCAGCGCCAATAATAGATCCTAAGAATGACATTTGCAAGGTTGAAAACATTGCATCCAAAAGGTGAGGGAAGTAACTCCATTTAGGAGGAACCATCTCGCCTATAATCATAAAAAACTCATCTATCCGGTCAAAGAGCATTAAAATATTGAAATCAGTCAGTTCGGTAGATGTCACTGTTAGGGCGGCAAGGATCAAGATTATGAAGGGGAGCCGAGATCTTTTTTTCATGATGATTTTCCCGTTCGACAGAACCAGTTTTTTTGGAGGGAAGAGTTTATCATACATGTCCTGAAACCACCTCTAACGTAGATGCAACTTCTTCGTTATTCTCTTCAGAATCAGAGACATTTCCATAAATGTTGTTCAGAACTCGCTTTGACACCTCAGCAGGCGCACCATCAAATACAATTTCTCCTGCACGAACCCCGATAATACGGTTTGCATACTCCAAAGCGACCTCTACATGATGGATGTTCATAATCACGGAGATCTTCATGGTTTGATTAATTCTCTTGAAATCTTCCATCACGATTTTTGAAGTTACTGGGTCAAGAGAAGCGATCGGTTCATCCGCAAGGATGATATCTGGATTCTGAGCGAGTGTACGGGCAAGGGCGACCCGCTGCTGTTGTCCGCCGGATAGCTGGTCTACACGGATATAAGCCTTATCCAAAATCCCAACTTTATCTAAAGCCTCTAATGCCAGGAGCTTTTGTTCTTTCGTAAAAATGCCGGTCAGCTTACGCCATAGGGATAGATCCGGTACGAAGGAGACGAGTACGTTATTTATCACACTTATTCGATTGACAAGATTAAAAGATTGAAAAATCATCCCAATTCTTCTTCGAAAACGGCGAATTTGTTTGCCGCGTAACTTCGATACATCTACATGGTCTACTAGTAACTGCCCATCGGTTATGTCGTGCATCCGATTAATACATCTGATCAGTGTCGACTTGCCGGCGCCGGATAAACCAATGACGGCTACAAATTCTCCTTGTTCAATCTTTAGATTTATGTTGCTTAGAGCCGTTGTGCCGTTTGGGTATGTCTTTTGAACATTCTTAAATTCGATCATGGAAAAACTCCAATCTTATAGTCTTCAGCTGCCAAGCAGAAAAGGAGAACATCTTAAAAATCACGATGCTCTCGCTTTTTTAGCTACTTACCTACCTAGAAGATTTATAATCTACTATTTTTTCATTTCTCTAATCACTTCTTGCGCTTTTCTTTCTGCATCATAGTCTGATGATTGTGCTGCTTGGTAACCTTCATGGCTGTAGACCGCAATTACTTTTTTACCTTCTTCCGTTTGTGCGATGGAGATAAAAGCATTTTGAAGAGCTTTTTTGAAATCATCGGTTATGATAGGGCTGTTTTTACTAACGCTGATCGTGTCATTGTATATTCCATCCGTTACGGCGATTACATTGGTTTCATCCCAAATCGAGCCAGGGCGACTAAATTCATTTGTCCATTGTTCGCTGTAGTCACGTCTTGCATCTGCGAAGGCGACAATAACATCGACTTGTTCAGCTGCTAGACGGGCAAAGGAGCTGCCGTATGAGTCCGATGTAACCACGTGTGCTAGATCGGTAATGCTTTTATTAAAGTTTTCTTGAAGCCATAGCGTAGGGTAAATATATCCAGCAGAAGAGGAGGTAGACATCACGGCCCAATTCGCATCGTTTATATCTTCCCATGTCAGACTTTTGCCTTTGTTAACTTTCTCAGCTAATGCCTGTCCTTTAGCGGAAGGACCTGCGATGAATAGGGAGCGATAATACGTTGCCTGGTCAGTTGTCGGTTCCGTTGGCTTGTTATCGTTCCAGTCTTTAGGTGATTCCGAATCGTTAGATAATCCTGCTCGTGTTGCCGTTAAAATAACGTCAGCTCCGTCATCGTATAGAGCATAAGTTCCTCCGGGTACAAATCCGATATCTGTCGTGCCTGCGGTCAAAGCTTCACCTACAGCTTCATATGTAGTGCCTACATCAATGCTGATTTCTCCAACATTAAAACCTTCCGCTGCTAGTTGTGTTTTTAGTAAGTCTTTTAGCGGATCCGTTGCTGTAATAATATCCTCTGGATCTTTGGATGGAACAAAGCTAATTCGGAGCTTCTCAATCTCCTTTGATTCAGCACCTTTGTCACTCGATGTTTCATTGTTATCCGCATCTGACGAAGAAGAGGATAGGGTAGATGTGTTTTGCGGTGAACTGCTGCCACTATTTCCACAACCTGCGATCAGCGCCATGACTAAAGTGAATAACGTGAAAAGCATGATTCTTTTTTTCAATTCATTACCCCCGATTATATTTGTAATTTTCAAAAGCGGACGGAAGACGCTCGCTATTGAAAGACAAACTCATTGTATAATCTTTTTGTTCGCGATTTATAAAGCTTGTGTCAAACCAATGATAAAATTTCTAGTCATATCATTGGTTTTGTCAAATAGGATGGATTATGATGTTTTTTAACATGTAGTTAATAAGTCCACGTGATTGAATTGGAGATTTGGTGGGATCATGTTGCGGTTTTTTTAGATTTTTTTGAGGAGGGTATTGTGATAGGTCATAAAAGAACATGCAGAAGATCCAGTGAATATAAAATTGAAAATAATGGTAATATAATTAATGAGGTGAGTAGATCAGAGAATATATAGTGGGAGTTATAAGAAAAGTATTACTATTAGTTACTAAAGTGATGAAAATCGGGTTAGATAAGGAAATCAAAGTAATGTATTTAATGAGATGAGTGAGTGAAGATTCATTGTCGGAGTTTTTAATGACCACATTTAGATGATGTATTAATTTTCAATTGAATAATAATATTAGGTTAAGAACATTATGGAAATTTATTAATTAATGATTATGACTTTGATTGTATGAGTTGTGATCGACCCGTTTAGAATTTTGAAAACTTATGGAAAGTAAAGAGCAACAAAAAAGCTGCAAATGAACAAAGAAAGAAGTAAAGACTAACCACAAACAACATAAGTTTGATTAATAAGAAGGTCCATAAGCTTTTTCACTTATACATTTTCACAAAACCCGTATTTTGTACATATGTACACTAACATGTAAATCCTAACTCTTGTTTACAAACGATCATATTTAGTTCGTATTCCCCACAAAAAAACGGTCGCAATCAGCCGCGGCCGTTTATTGAGATTTCACTTATAATTTATATAATTGTATATATTTCCGCGTTCGAGTGTTTTCAATCTAACCTCACCATATTTTTTCCAATGGTAAGGACTATGGAAATGGTCAAAGTGAACGCCGCCATTCTCTATAATGCTAACAAGCTCAAAGCCGTGGAAATTAATTTCATCTTGTATTTTCATTAAGGCAACATCATAGGTATCTGTGATGTTTTTGCCTTTATCGGACTTTATTAATTGACCTTCTGGGCTTTTCCGAATACGAATCTCACCAAAGGCTAGGAAAGATTATATTCCACCCTTTTTCAATAGACGTTTAATTACCGGATAAACTTCTATTCTCGGATTCGTATGTATCATATCATAGATCATAAGAAAATCGACGCTACTATCTGGAATGTGATTTAATTCAAGATGATTTGCACAAACAATTTCAACATTCGTTATACCAGCATCCATGAGACGATTATAAGTGGTTTTGTTTATTTTCTTGTCATGATCTACTGCTATTACTTTCCCCTCGCTACCAACAGTAATTGCAGCAGGAATAGTGTAATGAGCTAAGCCACAACCCAGATCCATGGCAATCATGCCTTTTCCAAGTCCACATTTTTGCAATGTCTGTACGGCCTCGGTCTTCTCCCATATGCACACCTCTTCGTAAGCGCTTACCATCACCTTTTCTCTACCCTTTCATAGAAATGAATGTTAGTGTAAAAGTCCACTTTACCGTTCTCGATCAAAAACTCTTCATAACATCCGCCATCCGGTTTGTATTCGGAATGCTGCTCCAACCAGCGCACAAACGAAGCCCAATCTTTCTCAAGAAAATGGTGTGCTCCGAGAGCTACTGCATATGTTCCGCCAGCGTATGCTTTTAATTTTACTTTATCAGAATTGATTAACACTGCTTTTTCTTCCGTGAGTTTGTAAAATATTTCACAGAATGATTCGTGATCGTCTGTTTCACCATACTTTACACCCAATTTGAAGGATGAATCGTTTGCGAAACCATTCTTCTCTACCCAATTGATCATTACATCAAACGCTTCGTATTTCAGTTTAACCAAATCGTTACCGAGTGCTCGATAATACATAGCCTCAAAGGATGGCACGTTTTCGATCCTGTTCTCGGATGGCGGTCTGATAGGTACATAAATATCCATCTCCGGCACTGTCAAAGAACAACGTTTATCGTAGTATTCGATTACAGAAAAAGGTGAATCTCGCAGATGTGCGGTTCGATAAACGTTGTTGGCGAACCATTCTCCATAGACATAATCCAAGGTTTGGCCTAAAGTTTCAGCAGGCGGACCAATATGAGTAGCTTTGGCATAAGTGAGAGCAGGTACTTCTCTCCCGACCGCCCCTGTAGGAACATTCTCAAGGTTCTCCACTTCGAAGCCAACGAAATAACTTAGCTTTCCATCTTGATCAAATATAGCCAAAGCGTATTCTGCATCCTCCTCCGGCTTCACTCGGTTGGTAATATTTCTAAATAAATCCTGATAATTTTGAAAATATTGTTCCCAAACCTGCGCGATGGTCGCTCCTCCATCTCTATGACCGATCTGTCTCTCAACCCCGAGAAAGCACATAGAAGGCCTCTCTACAATTTGCACATCCACCATCTCATGCCCTCTCTCACTTTCTTTATGCACCACCACTTTTTTCATTTCGTGCAATGTGTATCCTCTCTTCCTGTAGCTCTCAGGCGAAATGCCATAGACACGTTTGAATGCGCGACTAAAAACATCATGCGATTCGAATCCAAACTGGAAAGCGATGTCGACGATCTTCTCCTTGCATGTGATCATCCGTTTCGCTGCATTATGGAGCTTCCGTCTAAGAACGTAATTCATGGGCGTGTAGCCTGTGTGAAGGGTGAAAAGCTTAAAAAAATGGGATTTCGACAAAAAGCCGATTTCCGCAAGGGTATCACTGTCTAAACATGCCTCCACATTGTCCTCAATATATTCCAGTACGGTTTGTATTGTTGAGTATTTTTCCAATAGCTCTCACCTCCTGACTTCCATAATATCATTACCTAAAAATTTAACTCGACGATTATTCTTATCATGCTTACATTTTACGGTCATCCCTTTATCGGGCAAATAAGCTTTTCATATATATCTTTTTGCTTACTTTCGGTCCAATAGTGAAACTCGATCTCTTTCTCCCCTTCCATGGCGCACCGTCAGAGAATGAATACCTCTCTCCTTTAAAGTGTTTCCCCCTTAACTTCATCACCATCTGGAGCTAACATATTTTCGACTTTCAGTTCCATTGCTACTTGGTCTGCAATCATCAAACCTAGACCCATCACACTTAAAAAGAACACAATAATCGATGTAGTCAAGATGACGTAATGTCGATTAAATGGAATTGATGGTATAGGTATAAAAATTGCTGCCCAGCAGAATAGCATTAATAACATAGACCATATGTTTAGTTTTGCTCCTATTTTCATAAATCCTCCTTAAACCTTGGGACTATCTAAACAACTAACGTTTTCCCTTAATCCAAATTTTCTTGATCTTCGAATTCTTCCAAAATTGCGTCAAGTTGATCTTCAATTGCGTCAAGTCGATCTTCCACGCCATCAAGCCTATCTATAATACCTTCAAAGCGTTCGTCATCTTCCACCTTATTAAGCACTTCTTTTTTTACAGCTTGAACCTCATTCAACACTTGATTCAACAGTTCGACCATTTGCTCAGTCATCTAACAATTTCCTCCTTAGTAGAGTTATTAGGTTAATGTTTCGTCGCATTTATTTGAAAATCCTTCCAGTTGCTTAACGAAGCAATGTTAGCCTACAATTCTATTTTGCAGTCTGACTTTATTTACCTTGAACTTCATACTTTTTACCATTGCTTATGAATGTTTTTATTGCATCAAATATATTTTTCAAACTGTTGCTCTAGCCAAGTTTTCTGTTATGAAGCAACATGAGCTCTTTTCTTAGTTATTTTCATTTTCTTATCTACTAATATTAATCCTTTTTGTGAATATGCTCTTTCTCTTTCACCCAAAAATTCATCATCCCCCTTATTAGTACGTAATGACCTATTCAACTAATCTGCCGGTTAGTTGAACAAAAACAGCAGATCCCTAAGTGGATCTGCTGTTTTTAAAATCTTCTGTTAAGTTATCATCAACGACATATAAATTCATTTGGTCAGAATCCTGCTCTTGTCCGTACTATGGCACAATAATTTGCCTGCCCACGTTCACATCGTCTACCTTCCATTGGTTATCAACAAATTTATAAAATACATAACGATCAACGAGTTCTAGGTTGATAGGACCGCTTTCAAAGTAAGCAGATTGGTGCATTCTCGCTAATGTAGTACTGCTGTAAGTAATATCCGCCATTTTTGTTAGTATAGCGTTATTTTCAATGCCATTACTGTGAATAATCTTGTTTATAAATGAGTCCGTAAAATAAGGTCTGAAATGTGTTCGGATTTGGGAATAGCTTGAGAGATCGGTGGCCTCATTAATTTTTTCATTAAGTACATTTATTCTTTCCTGACTCATTCTCCAAGATTTGAGCGGCTCTGTATAAATATAAACCTGCTCTTGACCGATCGTAATGGTTGCTTTTCGTTCTTGTTGAGACCACAGCGCTGTTCCCCCAAACGCTTCAGCAAAGGCACGAGCTGGTATATAGGTTGTTCCACTATAAATTTTCGCTGGCACATCAAGGCTGAAAGCAGCGGTATTTAATAAAGCATCGCGAGAATTAATATGCAACAATAGCTCTCGTTTTCCACGAGTAATCGTAATGCTTTTCTTTTCCTGGTTCCAGACCACTTCTGAATCGAATCTCTCTGAAACTGAACGTAATGGAATTAGCATTCTTCCATTTTCAATTTTTCCGTTGTCAACCATATTCGTAAAAGAATTGGCGAAGCTTATCGCTGGACTACCGATTATTAAAGTACACACTAAAGATAGAGTTAGTATGATTATTGTTTTTTTCAAAGATGCTTCCTCCCGTTATTTCATTAAATTCCTTAGATTATTTGAAACAATCATATATCCTTATATGAATTAATTAATCCCAGCGATAAATCAAATCCCTTCATACTTTAACCAAAGTAAAGTCTACAACTAAACCTCCAGCATTTTATGCCGAAGGGATCAAGCAGAAATTGAATAAGTTATTTTTGTTCAAATATGATAACCGTTTTGGGATTTGCCATGTATTCTACGGGGGATCCTAACAACTCAGACACTAAGCGTACGGGTATAAACGAACTGCTTTTCTTCAACAGTAATGTTGCATCAAATGAAACGGTTTCTCCATTTACGGTTGCTTTCTTCTCATTCACTATCCAGCAGATCGTCGTGTTGTCTTTGCTGATCGTTACCTCTTTTTTGCTTTGGTTCCACCCTACCTTCGAACCCAATCGCTCTGAGACAAATCGAATCGGGACATATGTTCTGCTCGATGCTATAAACGGGGCTTCGCTTAGCACAAAGGATCTCTCCCCTACATAAGCAGTTCTACTCCCGATCACTAATCGCTGGGCTTCCAGTTTCGTCTTGAAAGATCAAGTAAGGTTAATGATTGCATATCTTTCTGCGTAACGGCGGCAGTCTCGTTCTTTTCTAAAATCTGCTTTATTGCTTGTTCCAATTGCTCGTCCTGAAAACTTATGTCCAGTGAAGCCTGCTCCATATATGCCCTTCCTGGTAAGCTGACCAAGATCACCAGAACTAATACTAGGCTTGATAAAACCTTATTCATTACGTTCCTATCTCCCCTCTTCTACTGATGTCTAATGATAGTGACGTTAATTATTCATAAAAGTTGCTCGCCAATTTTTTCTGTAATGCCCATAAGACGATAGTATAGGACACTGAAGATTGATTTGTGGTTTGTTATAAAATTTGGCCAAAGATTAATAGATGTCTCTAGCCTCTTCATCTTTCCCTTCTTCTATTAATTTTTTACTGGTAATCTTGACAAGCTATTAGCTGGTATATGGCTCGGTACAAGAACTTGTACCGATAAAACTAAAAAGCCGCTAAAATGGCGACTTTCAATGGGACCATATTCTTGTCCCTCGGCAAAAAAAGCACAAAGATGAATGAATATCATCTTTGTGCTTTTCATATAGTCCATCCTATTCCTTACTTGATATAGGTATGACTAACAAGTTCATTTGCAATAAGATCCGTAGGTATCTCGAATTGTACTGTGCCCATATAACCAGGTGCAACTTCATAATCATCAAAAACAATGACTAACTTGCCGTTATCATTAATATAGAAATTTTGTTCAGATGAAATCTGGTCAAAGCCTTCTGCCAAGTTATCTTCATCTTCCCCTTTGATCCAATAAATTTTTTCAGGATCTTCTTTCATTTGTGTCTTCATCTGCTCTTTAATGTTAGCGCTGATGGTCTCAATATACTGTTCGTCTTTGAAAAGACTAGGTAAAGTAATAAGTACTTGATTAATTTTATCAATTGTATCATATTGTGTTGTCGTTGCAGAAGAAGCCATCACATTTTCTGTGTAGCGCATTATGGAGAAGATCTGCTCATTGTCAGTAACCACTTCATATCCTGAAGAAATACCTGCATGAACATCCTCCTTGTTCTCTAATTGGTCCATTTCTTTCTGAAATTCAAGATATCGTTGTTTATTTTCTTCTACATATTTCTCATTTAGTCCATTTTCCAGTTCCTTATTAGAGAGGTTTTCTATTTGTGAAACTTCCATATCTACATCCTGAGTTGGACTCTCAGCTTGATAAGTTTTTAAGGAAATCACTTTAACTAGCCCTTCCAGTCCAGGTACCGCCGCAAAAGCATTTGCAACCGTTGAACTCGTATTAATCCCGATCGCTATCACTAGAGCAGCAGCACAAGCTCCTGCAGCAATTCGGGAGTATGCACGTTTACGTATCGATCTACGATTCGATCTCAAGGCACGGTTAACCACACTATCAAGTTCATCCGGTATTTCTATTTCCGCATAATCCTGCTTGATTTTTTCTAAATTAGGTTTTGTCATTTGAGTTATTCCTCTCCATAATGTTGAATAAAATCCGATGATCTAATCAATTTCAGTGCTTGATAAAGCCTCGTTTTTACTGTATTCACATTTACCTCAAGCACATCAGCTACTTCTTCTATCTTCATATCCTCAAAAAAGCGAAGTATAATGACAGTTCGGTACTTCGAAGGCAGTTCATCAAGTGTCTTAACCAAATCCATGTTCTCATAATGGTCTGGAGCGCCTTCAATGTGTAGTTCCAGCTTTTCGTCTTCCGTAATAATTTCTTTTTTGTGTTTTCGTATAAAATCAAGTGAAGTGTTCACTACAACTCGATAAAACCAGCTTTTGACTGACTCCTGATTGCGAATGGTTTCCACATTACACAAAGATTTGTATATGGATTCTTGCACAATATCAAGAGCATCTTCTTTATTCTTCACATAACTGAATGCAATTCTGTACACATTTTCCTTATGTTCTGTAATACATGTAATCAGCCATTTCTCTTTTCGTTTGTTAAACATATCAACGTAGTAACCCTTCTCTCTCCTTAAGTTCTGTCCGCTCATAGGTAAGACGTTTAAGATCTATGAAAAAGTTTGTTTTCATGTGATAAAAAATAATAAAATAAAAATAACTTCTATTTATTCAGTTCCTGCAACGTTTTGACAAGGAGCGAAGCATAATACTCAGCGCCTTCCCTTTTTAAATGAACACCATCATCATAAAAAAATGACTTCCCTTCACTTGCCGTATACCAATCCAGCAAAGTAACCTTCTCATTTTTCTTTGCAGCTTCTGATATTGTTTTATTCACCCGATTCTGCCATTTACGTGGGACTCTTGTATTTACAAGGACAATATGCTCCGCGTCATCAAGAGAGTCTAATAATTCTACTAACTGTTTTTCTGTAAAAGCTCCGTTCGTCCCAAGTTCGATCACGACAACGTTACCCAGTCTTCCTCGTGCTCGCAGTTCACTAACGACATCTTTTGCTACAGACATTTGTCTGCCTACTTTCCCGTCAATAACAATGCCCGGCACACTCTTCTGCAAAAATGGCAATGCGTCTAAAATAACCGAATCCCCAATAATCGTAATCTCATTTCCTTGTAAGAGACTCTCCGCAGACGATGTATCTTTTGATTCGTCTTTTTGTGTTTGATCATTCCCTTGATTATTTTCAGATTCTACATCTACATGCCCTTCATGAATGTTAGAGTGTTCCGTAATCACTTGTTCTTTAGAAACCTCAGATGTTTCTGTAGTTACAACCGTTGAATTATTCTGCTTTTCTGTTGATACGCTTAGATCAGTCGCTGTAAATTTATGAACACTACAAGAAATAGGAACCAGTAATAAGGGACTAGCCACAAGGAGAAGAAATGGCCTGTACGTCAGTGTTCTTTTCAAACTGCTTCTCTTCCAAAAATGATGAAAAGTACCGCGGCGTATCGGTTCTTCTATGTAGGTATAAGAAATAGCAGCGACCACAAAGCTAGCTAAGATTTGCAATATCATTCGGACTAGACTCCCCTGATCCGAATTTATATTTGAAGAAGTAAGTACGAAGATCGGATAATGCCACACATAAAGACTGTAAGATCTTACTCCAATCCAGCGCACAGGGCGTAACCCCATTATTTCTCCGAGTCTGCTCTGCGGATGGGCAAGTATAGCGATAAGCAAAGCTGTCAGTATAGATACGAGAAACAGTCCGCCTTGATACAGAAAACTTCCATATTCATCAGTATGGACAATCATCCACAAAAGAATAGTCAGTAGAAGTACACCAGCGGCATCCATCAACTTCAAGTGGTTGGCGGGAACTCTACTCCTTGCAGGTACGGTCGGACAAATAACAGCTAGGGCCGCTCCAATCAGTAAACCAAAAGCACGCGTATCTGTACCATAGTAGACTCTGCTAGGATCTGTACCCGGAGAATACAATATCACCATAGTAAGCACTGACACTATACTCCCCCCTATAATGAGAAGAGAAAGGTTTTTCCTCTGTCTTGTCAGGTTCAGCAGTCCGAACAAAAGCAGGGGCCACAACAAGTAAAACTGCTCTTCAATCGCTAGGGACCATAGATGACCTATGGGTGATTGCGGACCAAAACTTTCAAAATAAGAAACTTTATGAAAGATAAGATACCAGTTGTTAAAGTAAAAAGCTGATGAAACAAAATCTCCTTTCAAAGCAGACAGTCTGGAAGGATCTGAAATGAGAAGCCAAACGGCAACAAAAATAAGCATCACAATCATGGATGGAAATAATCTTTTTGCTCTGCGAATCCAGAAATTTGTTAAATGGAGTCTGCCATCATGTTTCCATTGTTGTAAGATCTGATCCGTAATAAGGTACCCTGAGAGTACAAAAAAAATGGCAACTCCAAGTAAACCACCTGAAGCCCATTCCACATTTAAGTGGTAGGCCATAACAGCTAGGACCGAAATTGCTCTTAGTCCATCCAGTCCTGGCATATAACGTTTTTTTGTTACATTCTTGATGTTATCCATGATGTATCATCCTTACTTTTATTTGGTTACATAGGCAAGACGAATGAACGGGGTGAAAAAGTTTGGTCTATATCATTAATTTTTCGCAAAAAAAGACCCCGTCCATATAGACGAAGTCGATGTAACAATGAGGGCAAGCCATTTTTTATTCTAGTCATTTTCTTTTGCTATCTTTAATTTCTCTACTTCTGAAACTTACCACCTTAATATAGATATTCATCTAATCGGTAATGGGAACATGTAGTACTAATCCGTGAATCGGTATTTGGCGGGAGTGATTCCATGTTCTCGTTTGAATATACGTACAAAATAGTTTAAATCCATACCTACCATCGTCGCGATCTCACCTACAGACAGCTCTGAATGTTCAGATAGAAGCTGTGCCCCTTTGTGCAATCGAAGACGTTGCAGATAGTGACTGGGATTCACGCCATATATCTCTTTAAACTTACGTTGAAAATGCTGTTTGGAGTAACCGACCGTATCTGCAATATTTGCGAGACTTAAGTCTTCCATATAATGCTGTTCCATATATTGTACCGAGGCGCGAAGCATTTCTTTGGCGCTTGTGCTGCTTCGATAGTTTTGCATTGGCTTCTCGCTTTGAGTCGCTGTAGCAATGTACGTTAACATACTATATATTTTCGTAGAAGCGGTATGATATGGATCGCTCTCCTTAGGTTCACTTATATGCCATAGCTCCTTGATATCTGATTCAAGCTGCTGTATCTTTGATTCATTCACTGAGATTGGTTTCATAATTGTAAGTTGCAGTGCGTTAACAAGGGGCTCAACAAAGCTTCCCTCAATACCCATATATCCTAATAGCCAGAGTTCAGTTGCCGATGGACCATAGTCATGAGCGAGTTTGCCTGGCAAAAATAAGATATCTCCCCTTTTCATCTTAATATAAGGCATGTTTTCAAAGTGAAAGGTCCCTGATCCTCCAAAGCAAATCATGCACTGAAATGTTGGATAACCAATAGGCCGATGCATCATGTGCTGGTGATGTAATCCGCAGCTATATAATGACAATGGTAATTCGATTTTGCCTTTATTATGAAAAAGCCTGAACGGTAACATGCTCCTCTTAGATCTCTCCTTCAAAATGAGACAACAATACTATTCTGAAGTACTGCAATCTGAATGTAGTTATATTCTAATCTTAGACTTATATGTAATTATAGATCAGTAATTAATGGAAATGAACTGAGGATTGATTAATCCCCATGAGGTGATGAACTTAGTTCATGGTTATTACCCATCGTTAAACAAAACCAGAACCCTCTCAAATGTAGGATCCTGGTTTTTAAATAAGTGAACTCATGTTAATAAATCTACGCTGCTTCAAATCTGCTGTATAACTTTCTTAACGGTTCTTGCTTTCAAACTCTCTATAGAAATCGTCTCGCATTTCCGATACCGCAAGGTAACATTGCTTTCCATTCAACAACCTTGCTGGTACTCTCCACACATCTCCATAATAATAACTGTCAGCAACGAGTTCTTCATCTGCGTAGATTTGTGCTACATCGCCATAGTAATCAATATCTAAGAACCCCTCTGATCCTGTAACGGAAATTTTTTGCCATTTGACTTTTCGCTCCCCGTCTATATGAAGTTGCTCTGTATGTTTCGGTTCAAAAGGTGGCTGTTCTACATCATAATACGTAATAGCAGGTGCTGTATAAGATTGCTGAATAGAATTTCGGTTAAATCTTACACCATTCCAATACCAATATTGGAATTCACCGTCTTCCACAGAACGAATTTCACCAGCAACTTTGTACAGGTCACATCCATCACCTACATAAAGCTCCCCATCCAGTCTGCGCAGATAACGTGCCTGATCCCATCTAAGTGTAACAACAGTGGTGCCGTTGACCTGAAATGCAGATTCAAACCCCGCCTGAGCTGTTATATTCTGTCCATCACTAAATTGATATTCTGGTGTAATTCCTGGAATTTGCGCAAAGAAGTAGGTATCTCCTTTTCTGCATAGCGGTTGCGCTGTGGCATAGTCAAGAATAATACCTGACAACTCCATATGGAACGGCATGAAGAAGCTTACTTCACCACATACATTAATCGACGGGAATATGACACTGCCTGTATCAATTATAACGTTCCGCACATCCTTAAGCTTAGAAAGCCTTTGATAATGGTTAACAAATACATATCCACTCTTACCATCTGTCCGCATCACATATCGTAATGAGGTAGTATCCTCTCTAGAAACTGAATTCTCAGCTTCTACTCTGGTCATCGGTGCAAGTGTTTCCTCAAAATCCTGTACAAACAAATGAAGGATATTCAGCAGTCTGTACTGCTCTCGAACTTCTCCATACTCCGATAATGCACACTGAAAATCATATGAAAGAATGGGATAATCATTCGGATAACCTGTTGCTTTTGATTCCTGGAAAGTCGACAGCTTGCCAATTTTATTGGTTCCACCATGGTACATATAGTAGCCAATCAGATTGTTACCATCACCAAGCTTTACAAGCGATATGCTGTAAATATCCATACCTTTAATTATTGGTCTGCGGTGATGTGTGACTTGAATACCTCCACCCAATTCGCAAGTTGCAAATGGATATCTTTCATATGGCAATCGCCATTGACCATCTTCTTCAATTGCTTGAGGAAGGAGATCAGCTCCTATGCCTGTGTCATTTCTCATACCAGTAAAGAAATAATGAGGAGATGGCGGAAGTTGATTTAGATGATCGTCCCATGGGGCATCGCAGTATCCTCCAAATACAGGAAACACCTCATCAACAGGAATTCGAGCTCCCTCCACAGCATTCCATCCAGTTACCGTATATATTGGAGCAATCATGCCGCATTCCACAGCCATTTCTTTTAAGGTGGCCAGATGCTCAGCATCATTGGTTAATTCATTCTCCAACTGAACGGCAATGATGTTTCCTCCATCTTTATAGAAAAGTCCTTGTACCTGCTTCGAAATATTTTCATAAAAGATATGTACTTTCTTAAGATATTCTGGATTGTTCTCACGCAGCTTAAATGGTTTCTGGAGCAGCCAATCCGGAAGTCCGCCGTTTCTGCATTCGCCGTGCGCCCATGGTCCAATCCTTATGACAGCTTCAAGTCCAGCCTTCTTACATTCCAATATAAAAGCACGGAGATCATTGTCACCTGAGAAGTCGAATACCCCTTCGCTCTCTTCATGATAGATCCAGAACACATAGGTAGATACAAGCGTAATTCCGCCTGCTTTCATTTTACAAAGCTCTTCATACCAGTCACTTCTATTATATCTGGAATAATGAAATTCACCCATGACCGGAATAGAAGGCTTACCATTGCGTGTAATATATAAACTTGTTACATTAATCTTTTCTCCTGCAGGATTTTCTCCTCCAAGATTTAAATGATTTTGCAAAACCTCAGGTTTCTGATATTTTTTAAATTTATACATCACAGTCTCCCTCTCTTAATCTAAATCTTAATCTTGTCTTATACTGATGTCATTGTAACGTAGAGGATGATCGGTACGTTAGGATTATCATGATGATAAAATAGTACAAAATGAACATTTTTATGAAAGTAAGCATGTAAACAGAAATGCTCGGTAAGTCATAGTAAACGACAAGGTCTAATTCGCGGCTGAATTGCAAAGCTGGTAAGAACTTAAAACAAGTGAAAGTGCTGTATCTGTAGAATTAACACACAAAAATGGAGCGATACCCCAACAAGGGGATACCACTCCATTTAACCAGTACATCTAATCACTATTTAGATATGTATCAGATCGATAATCGGTCTATGTTCTTCTTCTTGGCTCTGGACAACAAATTGTGCCGAATACCTTTTTCATGCCCTTTACGTGCGACATCAATTCAGTGAATATTAAATTGTAGACAAACTGGATTACCTTTCTTTATTCTGCCTTTCATAATCTATTACGGAACCCATAACAATGCCTAATAGCATTCCAAAACCTCCCCCCAGTGCAATACTGAAACCTATGTTAAGGTCTAAGAAAATACGTACGATCATGCCTATACAAGCCCCCATAATAAATCCAACAACAAGAAATATTGATAAAAATTTATGTTTATCGTTTTTCATCGTTTCCTCCTACTATTCCAGATTATCAAGAAGAGATTAGTACTTTACTTCTTTTTGTATGGAGCTATTTGTATCTAGATCAGTTTCTGCGTAGATGATTACATTATCTTCTATATCTTCAATATTAAAAACAACCTTTGTTTTTTCGTACTTTTTCCCCTTCACCACATACACTGTCTCTTCAAAAGGATCATTATCACTTGGAACAGATTTAAACGTATCAACTGATATCACGCTTTGGTAAGTTACAGGGTATTTGTCTATGTATTCAGTAGATCGTATTAATTTTCCGTCTTGATCCCAATGGGGTTTACCTATGCTGAACAGTGTAAAATATTTTTTCTTATCTACCGTGTAATATAATTCAGAATTATATCGATCAGGACTCACATCTTTTAAACGAGTGATTAAAAAGTAGTCTCCTTTAGGGCTCATAGATACAGACGAATCCTGAGAGTTATAATTGTGGCTAATTACTATCTCTTCTTTTTCATATTTATAGTCCCCTACATACACGTCAAATTTATCAATCCCTGCTTCCTTGATGTAAACATACCTTTCCGTAGCTTCAGACCAAGCCATATCTTTAATATCCTTAGTTTCGCTATACATCTTCATTTTTTCATTAAAAGTAAGTTTGTTATCGTCAGTCGAAGCTGTATTATCTTCAATCGGAACGTTAACCGATGACTCAGATGAGGGGGGAGTATTTTGATTATCATCTGTATCTGAGCAACCGGCTAAGACTATCATTAACGTTCCAGCTAAAAACATTTTTTTGAATGTAACCATCATAATAACGTATCTCCTTTTAGAGCATAGAATTATAACTTATTCATCGCCGTTTCCATTTGCTTACTGTATTTAGCGTTATGGCTATTATTTAGATTCTCATGATGCCAATAGAGCAAAAGAACGTTTTTCTGTTCATATATACTAGGTATCTGCATATTATACCTTTCCTTTTGTATGTTAAAATCATCCAGTCCTTCTTTTCTAGCTTGCTCCGAATCATATATGTAAATCGAAATAGTTTCAGGGTAAGCCCCTTCCTCATTTTCATCAGACTCGTTTATAGAGAAATTACTGGACTTAACGCTATTCAAAATAAAATGTTGCTCCTCCACTATGGACAATCCCATCCCCTCTTTTTTCAGGGCTTCTATTACCTTATCTAGGGAGACATTCTTTTCATCTAAGGGCAGTACTTCTTCTACCCCATCCACATGAACTGGCTGTTTTTCTATTTGTTTAGAGAAGCATCCTGTAAGTACGAAGCACATTACGAATAAAATTAAAATATTCTTCACTATGTCCCCCTCCTATTGTTGCTATAGACGACTTAAAACACATATATGTTACAGCAATAACTTAGTTAAAAGTAGGAAAAAGGCAACCGGTCAATCTACTGGCTGCCTTAGCGAAGCTCCATTTATCCTTTGATTCTGGGACCGCACCTATTAGATCGATGGATTTTTACACTTACCAAAGTTACTAAACTCAAAACTTGAGATTGAAGTAAGGAAGTTTGATTATCATTAAAAATCGTACTGGTAGTGGTAGTCACTTGATAGCTTCGGTGATCTATTCTATCTAGTCGATTCGCAAGATCGATAACTTTTGTGAAATGAACCTAAATGGCGCTTAGTGGTGCCCTTTGTATTTAAAGCTATTCTCCTATTGACTTAAGTCAATGCAAAGGGAGTCCTTCCCCAGATACAATGAAAGTGTTAAAACCAGTTAACTTCTTACTGAATTCTTTTCTTAATTCGGCTTAGTGACTCTGGAGTAATGCCGAGGTTACTAGCCAGCTGATGTTGGGGTACCCGGTCGATAAGAGTAGGGCGTTTCCGTAGTAGTGTCTTGACGCGTTCTTCAGGCGAAGAAGCGATGAAAGCAGCGTACTCCTCTTGGACCTCACTAAAGTTTTCCTCTATCATCCTGCGAGTCATTGATTCTAGTTGAGGATGCTTGTTGTACATGTCCTTTTCCTTATCCAGATCACCCACGACCAGTACCGAATCTTCTATGCACACGAAAGAGTAATTGGAAGTCTTATCAGGTTTATGATGATTGAAAATCGCAATTGCCTGCTCTTCAGTATAAAAGTTAGATGTAACTTCTCTGCCATCCTCATCAATGGAATACTGCCTTACACAGCCCTTCAGGATGAAATAACATGCATTAGGAACATCTCCTTGCTCAATGAGAACGGCTCCTTTCGCAAATTGTTCTATACGGATTTCGTTCATTATGGATTGCTGATATTCCTTATTAAGAGAAGTCCATTTCGACATGTATTTGTATAGAATGTCTTCCATTCTCTCTTACCCATTTCAATTTCCATCGTTATTTTTTTATATCCATTTTCTATACATGGGGAAGCTGTTTGTAAATGTTCTTTGCTGTGATATTACGATTAGGAGGCAATTATTCGTGAGAGCCATGGTTCAAACTTCGTATGGATCACCTGAAGTATATGTTTTGCAAGAAACCGAAAAACCGACGCCTGGAGACAAAGAAATCCTCATACGTATTCAAGCTGCTAAAGTTGGGCCGTCGGACTGTGCTTTTCGTAAAGGAAATCCGTTTATGATTAAACTGTTATATGGGCTATCCAGGCCAAAATTTAAAGTAGGCGGAACCGAATTAGCTGGAGTGATTGAAAAGGTCGGTAAGGAAGTGAAACATTTCAGGCCAGGAGATCGCGTGTTAGGAATGAGCGTCAAAAACTTCGGTGCTTATGCCGAATATAAGTGCCTTTCCGAAGACTGCCCTCTTGCTGTTATTCCAGATAACGTCACTTTTGATGAAGCCGTGGCTGTCTGTGACGGAGGTGCTACCGCATTGACGTTTTTACGGGATAAGTCTCATGTACGGGAAGGACAGAAAGTGCTGATTTATGGCGCGTCAGGTGCCGTCGGTATTTACGCTGTGCAATTGGCTAAGTACTTTGGCGCTGAAGTAACGGGTATTTGCTCAGGTATGAACGAAGAATTGGTAAGAAAAGCAGGGTCAGACTTTGTGATTGATTATACGAAGAATGATTTTACGAAAGGGGACAAAGTCTATGATGTTATTTTTGATGCTGTGGGCAAAAGCTCTTTCTCTGCATGTAAGCATATGCTCACGGACAAGGGAAAGTATCTAACTACTGCACCCAAGTTGTCTACCGTGATGCAAATGATGTGGACATCTCTGTTTAAAGGAAAACGAGCTGTTTTCGCCACAGCAGGACTTATGCAAAACAAAGCGAATTTGAAGTTCCTCATGGACCTCACTTGCAATGGGACACTGAATGCTGTGATCGATCGTCGGTATCCGCTCGAGCGTTTGCCAGATGCCCACAGATATGTTGAGACTGAACGTAAAAAAGGAAACGTGATTATTCAGATCTAAAACTATCAATAAAATCTGCTGTTCTTTTTCAGAAATATTAAAGTAGCTGAAAAGATAGGATCGTCGAGGCTACACCTAAAGCCAAGATAAAAATCCCTCTGAATTTTACTTGAACAATATCAGTATCGCCATGTCTATCTCTAAAACGATTAAAAGGCCAGGAATAAGGACTTCTTAAGGCCCTAACCCCCATAACTATGCCAAAAATCCCAACCAATAGGAACCAAATAAAGAAAAACATAAGTATCACTCCTTTTCGTTAAGGTAAAGGTCTTTAAGTGAGTCTATACAGTTCTTTACAGTACACTAAATATACAAATCCATTTTAATGAAGTTATATGTCTATACTATAACTTATTCCAGGAATGTTACGTCTATAAAATAAAAAAGAGGAGGTTTTTAAAATCTCAAAGAAAATGCTAGCTATTTCGGTAATGGCCACATTATTATCTGTTTCCGTAACATTAGGTGCAGCTTATGCAAGTGGGATTATTAAAATCAATCTTAATGGGAAACAAGTATCTACGGATGTCGCACCTCAGATGGTCAATAATCGAGTTATGGTTCCCATTAGTTTTGTCTCCAAAGCACTTGGAGCAAATGTAGCATGGGATTCAAAGACGCAGACGGTATCCATTAAAAGTAATGGAATTCTTTTTGAGAATGTATGGGATGAAACGTTTACGGCAGATGGAAATAATGATAGTTTAGGAGCATTCACGTTCGCACATATTAATAATACAGTCCAAACCTTTATGTCAGGGATGGATACAGGTGATAGGCAGCTTCTCGAAATAAGCACTTCCAAGGAAATGGATATTGACAAACTTTCCGAACAACATTATTCAATGGGACCTACCATGTTATCCTCTCAAATCATCGATATGAGAACGATCAAGAAAAATAAACCAGACCAATCACCCGAGTATCAAGTTAGAGTCGCTATACAAACATGGCTAGACAGTCCGACAGTAGATTACTGGGATTTGAATGTAGTAATGACTCCGACTGTTACTAATAAAGAAGGTTTTATTACTACTGAAGGAGGAAAAATGGAATACGTTGTGAAAAAGAAAGTTTTAGTTAAATCTACCCCCGTAGATTCTCATAGGGTTTTTCCTGGATATACATTTAAATAGTGAGAAAAAGAGTCCTGCAAATTTAGAGGGCTCTTTATTTCAGTTATTTTTATATCGGTTGGGATAGCCGTTACCTTTGCGAACATTGAATAACGATTTGTTTTTGAATTCCATTCTTCTTCTCGCTAAAACTGTTCCTTAACCCTTCTCTATTAATTTCAATGCTTGCTGGAGATCTATATCTTTTTCAATATGTTTAGGTGTCCATTTGATATATACATGAGGCTGAATTCCCTTTCCATGTATGGGGTCTATTTCTGTTTTCTGCTGAAGTCTTGATATTGGATAACATAGGGAGAACTGCTTGTCCCACTGGACACACACGATGTCACTATAATCGTTTAATCCCATGGTAGCACGTCCTACTATCGTTACTTTGGATGATTCTTTACTCGTTTCAACAAATTCTTCTGCCGCACTTGCACAGTAATAGTCAGATAAAATGATTACTTTTTCTGGGTTGTTTTCCCCCTCGAAATTGTTTTCTAAATCTGCAATATATTCCGAAAAATCAAAAGCAACAAATCCTTGATTCCGATATGTTTTAAATTGGTTTTCACCGTACTCTATCATTTTCAGAGTTTCTTCATTATTTGTTGAACTTCGAACTTTTTCGGCCTGCTCTAAAAAGAGTTCCACATTTCGGTCAGAACAATTAAATTCTCGGACTTTAAGAGGAGAACTTGGCTTCTCTCCTTTTTTAAAGATATATCTAAGTAGAGAAGAAGAAGCATGGGAATTCCCTCCCCTATTATTCCGAACATCAACAATCACATTTTTACTTTTAAGCAGGTCATCTTTATGTTCTTCTATTAAATTCACTATTTTATCGGTATCTGCAAAATCAGAAAAGGTGAATAGTAAGGTGTCTTTGTTAATAAGATCAATAGAATACGTTGATTTTCTAGGAGTTTTTTTGTAGAGTTTTAATTCCAGTTTTTCTAACTCATTATTCTCGTTCATCATCTCAAAATACGAAGCTTTATTCAGGATTTCATCCCATTCTTCTCTCTCAGGATGAGATTCCCTAAGCATGGTATGGTGCAGTTTTCTTCTCGAACAAATGGATTCTCCATCGATAGAAACAATTTTTGTCCCTTTTTCAAATCGATCCTCTTCCTTCGTCTCTGTTACATATAAAGTGTCTTCGTAATTCCTTACCGTAAAACCGCAAGTTTTTACTTCTACCTTTTCTGAATTATGTAAATTAAAGTACATATGACGATCTTTGAAACTAAGAAGGTATTCATTCACAAGTTCAGTAAACCGCTTCGGCGTAATAATTCCACTTGTTTCAAGATCCTCTATTTTCTTTTTGAAATAATCAGGATGATCCCATCCTTTTTTCTCATCATAACCCGCATAATCCTGATGCATAATAGAAACAACTTCATCAAATATATTTGAGTACTTCAATTGACGTCCCCCTTCGAATCTCTATATTAATAACCCCCAATCAGTTGATATGGTTGGAGGTTGTTTTGAATATGTGTTGTCGGTATTCCTTATCCGACTTAATATAACTTAATATCTTTTCGGCACATTCTGCTGGATGAAAGTATTCGCGAGAGGTTTGAAATGTCCTGCCAGTCCGTTCAATTTGCTGCCGATTGGTGAGTTCTCCTTCCTGTATAGATCTCTCCCCCTCATAGAAAAAAATCCATACAGCAAAAAGACACTGATATTCTATTCATCAGTGTCTCTTTCGTTTATAGCAGTTTAATTAGCTCTTCTAACTCATCTACTAATACTTTTGCTAATTCAAAATTAGTATCTTTTAAAGCCAATTCTATTTTCATTTCAATCGATTTTTTCTTTTGTTCCATTTCTAGATAGTCTTTATTAAAATGACTCGTATAAATCATCTGTCTAAATTCTTGCATACTCATTTTACTAATCGTCTTATCTTCAATGATTAGAACGTAGTCCATCCCGTTTACAACAGAATAGAAATCATGAGAAATCATAAGGATCGCACCTTTGTAGTCTTGGATGGCATTCTCTAGTGCGATTTGTGTATAGGTGTCTAAATGGCTTGTCGGTTCATCAAGAAGTAAGACGTTTGCTTTCGTGGCAGAAACTTTAGCTAATTGAAGCAAGTTTTTTTCTCCACCAGATAATGATCCAATCTTTTGCGTAAGGATTTCTCCTTCAAAGCCATAGTTTGCAATATACGATCTAATCTCATCATAAGTGCTAAACCCAGCATCGATGAACTCATCTAGTATGGTATTCGAATCCGTTAACATCTCGCCTTGAACCTGAGATAAATAAGCCGCGGTAACATCCCTATTAATTTCAATGGAATCATGACGATTCTTAAAGATTTCTCGGAGTAACGTCGTTTTCCCAGTACCGTTTGGACCGATAATAGCTACTTTATCTGTAGATTTAATCTCAAAGCTAACATTGTCTAACAATAGCTCATCGAATGCAACACGATAATTTCTGACATTTACAACCGTAGTGTCTTCCATCTCATGATCCGTATCGAAACGAATATTCGGCTGCTTAATATCAACAAAGGGTGCTTTAATTCTACGAGCTTCCAATCTCTCTTGGAACCGAACTCTCGCTTTTAACGCTCTCCCTCTAGATGCTTCTGAATTAATAGTTGCGATCGCTCTAAGATTATCAATGATGTTATCGTACCTATTAATTTCTTCTTGTTCAGCAACGGCGATTTCTTGCAGTTCTATTTTTGTCTGAAGTAAAGAGAAATTATACTCAATATATCGTCCATCAAACTCTTGGATCTCCAAATCTTCAAGGTGAATGATTTTGTTGAAACAATGATTCAATAGATACCGGTTGTGTGTTACAACAAGCAGCATACCCTTGTGGGAATTAATCAAATTTTTAAGCGCATTTAGGTTTTCAAAATCTAAAAATACATCAGGTTCGTCCATTATCATTAAATCTGGACTACTCAGCATTTCCTTCATCACTTGAATCAGTTTGAATTCCCCGCCGCTTATGTCAGACACCCTTAGGTCTTTTAGCTTCATTAGATTTGCTAGATTCAATTTTTTATTAATATTGCTTTCAAAATTATCCCCGTCCATAGAATCAAATGCATCTAAGGCCGCTTGATACTTTTCAAGTAACGGTTCAATATCTAGTGATGTTTCCATTTCGGTACATATAGAAGTTATTTCATTTTGTATCTTAATAAATTCTTCTCCTATATATTCAAAAACGGTCGTTTCTTCCGTTTGGTCTACTTGTGAGAACTGACTTACATACCCAATGCTGCATGTGGGATCGATCTCTAGCTTGCCCTCAAATAAATATCGTTCCGGATCCATCAGTATATCGATCAGCGTACTTTTTCCACTGCCGCTGGTTCCTATAAATGCACAATGTTGTGCCTCTTCAAGCGTAAATGAGATGTTTTTATACAGTTCTTTCTGGGGGAATGAGAAGGATAAGTTATCAACTTTTATCATCATGTACCTTTCTTTACAACGAAAATGGTGTCTACAATCAATTGTTTTGCCAAACACAGACTTTTAGATTAACACTGTTTACTGCCAAGTACAATTCATTTTTAACGCTTACCGATGCTATGAAACTCTCTGTCATTTTCATGAGTTTTACTACTTATGATTGCTTCAAGTATTTTTTTGCCTGTAGAGTCTATCATCGTTCCTTGAGAAGGCTCTTTTTTAGTAATCCATTTCATTAGTTGAGAGATATAATAATCGATAAGAGAATTCGAGAAAAACGAATAATTGGATAGTAATACAACTCCTGCACGGTGTTCCTTACTGAAAGCTAGATAACTATTAAAACCAGCGGTAGCCCCGTTATGCCAGAGAATACCTTGATCTAGAAGTTTATCCTCAGCCCAGCCAAAATAACGGTTTGAATTTCCAATCGATATAGGGAGATGACTTTTTTGTAGTGTAGAGGCTACCAGGTTATCCCCATTTAGATTAGCTTGAACAAATAAACTTAAATCGCTAACAGATGACTTAATCCCCCCAGCTCCCTCATGTATAGAAAGATCATCCCAATGAGGGACTCTTTTCCCACTTGAAGCATGTCCATTTAAAAACCTGCCATTTTGTTCTGAATCAAGCATAACGGCTGTCTCGTTCATCTTTAATGGACTTGTTATGTATTTTTTCAACAGTTCATCATACGTATGACCTGACACCTTACATAGAATGTTTCCAAGTATAGCCGCACCGATATTGGAATATCCAAATGAACCGATGTTTTCGGTGAAGTCTGCAGTAGATAAAAAAGCAGTTAAATCTTCCTCGGTATACGTTAAATAAGGATTTGATCTGTTTTTAGATAAAATGTGGTTTGTTGCTAACACAGGTAATCCTGAGGTATGAGTAGCAAGGTTTTTCAAAGTAATCTTATTTAGATAATCATTGTTGGCATTTGGCACGTACTTACCAACGATGTCATCCGAGGAAAGAAGTTTTTCCCGTTCCATTTCTAATAAGAGTATGGATGTAAAAACTTTGGTTATGGAGCCGATTTCAAACAACCTATGTTCAGGGGGGATCGTATTTTTCTTTTTACTGTTACAGAACGAGTAATATTCTACATCTCCCTCCCTGATCATCCCGATAACAAGTTGTACATGTTTCTTATCTTTCGTGTAATCTGAAACTAAGTTATGTATATTCTTCATTGTAAAAGTACTCCTTTTCGATTTATAAGGCTTTTATTATTCGAATGTCGAAACCTGTATTATTAAGACGGTTTAGAGCAGATAAATGATGTATTCGTTGCCAGGTTCCATTCTTCCTGTCCGCTGGCTTAGAATTAACGAACGTAATCGATTAGAAATATGCCCAGCGGTTATGGGAGATCAATAAAAAAAAGCCGCTAGGACAGCGACTTTAGGTATGTTCCTTTGTTCTAATTTACCTTTGAACTCATTTGGACAACCATAATTTCATCCTTATTCGCAGTCATCTGCGTGTCTGTATTCACATTCATAGCGGCAACCTCTTCTATCCCCGCAGGAATGAGCACTGGAGTAATCGTAGATAGACCAGCTTCTGAGATGCGAACCATATCGAATTCAAGCAGTAATTGTCCTTCTTTTATGGTATCACCCGTCTGTACATGAGCTGTAAATCCCGATCCTTTAAGTGAAACCGTATCGATCCCTACATGAATCAAGAGCTGTACACCACTCTCGTGTTCCAATATTAGTGCATGTTTACTTTTATTCATCAGATGTGCAACAACGCCGTCAAAAGGAGCATATACTTTACCTTCCGTAGGCTCAATAGCGTATCCCTCTCCCATATGTTTCTCAGCAAAAGCTGGGTCTGGGACAGATTCAAGCGGTATTGTCTTCCCAGTAATAGGGGATGGGAATCTTAGAGTGTATCCATCTTCTTTTTTCTGAGCCTTGTTTTCAGATCTAATCGGTGCATTTGATGTACTTGATACATTTGATGCAGTAACACTACTAGTCTTTGTTGCTTTCTGAACCGGTTCGTTGTTTTGCACGCCTTCCGAGATTGCCTCGATCTTGTCATCTTTGTAACCGAACAGATAGGTTAATATGAAAGCAATGGCCATCGCAACAACGTTACATAAAATGTACAGAAACAGCTGATTGTTTAAATAAAGCAGCGTTCCGGGAATTACGGTGATCGCCATCCCTGTTCCTGCTAAACCGAATAGGGATGCCATAAAACCGCCTACAGCTCCGCCGATCAGTGCCATAACAAATGGCTTCATATATCGTAAATTCACACCAAAGATTGCGGGTTCCGATATGCCGAGAAAAGATGAGAACGATGAAGGAAGTGCAAGTGCTTTTAGCTTTGCATTCTTTGTTTTTAATCCGACTGCAAGACATGCGGCACCCTGAGCGGCCATAGAACAAGTAACAATCGCGTTAAATGGATTCGAACCGGTCTTCTCCAGCAGCTGGATTTCTAAAAAATTGAATATATGATGGACACCGGTTACTACGATGATTTGATTGAAGAAACCGATAATGAGACCAGATATTCCTAAAGGAAGATCTAATAAGAACATGGTTCCGTGCAAGACCCAATCTTCGACCGTATGGAACACAGGTCCGATGGCAAACAATCCAAGCGTGATGATGACAAGCAGTGTAATAAACGGGGTTACAATGAGATCAATGGATTCGGGCACCCGTTTTCGTAAGAATTTCTCGAATTTAGCTCCAAGAAAGCCTACAAAGAATGCAGGAAGAACAGACCCCTGATATCCCACGATCGGAATGAATCCGAACATGTAAAGCGCCTCTTCAGATCCATTAGCAACATTGTAGGCATTCGGAAGTGCCGGATTTACTAGCATCAGACCAAGTACGATCCCAAGTACCGGACTTCCGCCAAATACACGGAACGCAGACCAGGCTACAAGCGCGGGTAAAAAGGCAAATGCGGTATCTGTCAGTATCTCAGTAAAAAGCAAGAAATTTGGGGAGATATCTGCAGCCGTTATTCCAAACAGCGCCAGAACTTGCTCTTGAGTAAGCAGCCCGCGTAAACCCATAAATAAACCGGTTGCCACGAGTACAGGAATAATCGGGACGAAAACATCGCCAAATGTTCTTATGGCTCTTTGAAATACGTTTCCTTCTTTCTTCCCTTGCTTCTTCACTTCTTCTTTCGTCGTACCTTTAATTCCAAGCTGTTCAACCTCATCGAAGATCCGATTAACGGTACCGGTTCCAAAAATGATTTGAAATTGTCCTGCGTTAAAGAATGCCCCTTTTACCTTATCGATGTTTTCCACACGCGCTTGATCGATAAGCTCCTTATCGTGGACCATTATACGCAAACGAGTAGCACAATGGGCAAATGAAGCAATATTCTCCTTACCGCCAGTGGCCTCGATTACCTGTTTCGCTATTTCACGATTCTCAGACATGTAACACCGCTCCTTTTTTACTAGGATGACTATATACCTTTCACTTCAGCTCCTTGCTTTTAACCCATATAATCGCTTTCAAATGAACATGTTGCATAGAACATATCACCGAATCAACAGAGCTAAGATATAATCTCTTAACGTTAAATTCTCCAAAGCGATGCTTCCAGTGAAACGACTCCTCCGCTTGAGAAAAAGCGAATTTCCGTACTGTCCTCGCTAGGAAAAATTCGACTCGTGAAAACTTCCTCTCCATCGTTAACAAAGACTTCAACAGAGGAGGTATCTACGAACAGTTGGAATTTGACCTTGTCCGCTTCTAATCGGCAGCGCCGTACATTTCCGTAGGCAGACTCAATAGGCTCACCGGACATGGAGCGATCCAGTATCACTTTCTTGTTCAGATGATCATAACATAGCACCGTTTTTTCATTTTCTCCTGCTCGGAACTCCACGCCAAACTGCTGTGCATTCTCATTCGTAAATTCACAGATGAGTTCATAAGTCGTGCCAGTAAAATTCGGGAATGTTCTAGTTTCATCTCTAAGTAAGCTCTTAACCTCTGACTGTTCTTTACGCAGCTGTTCTAATTCACGGACCGGTCGCTGAATAATTTTGTCTTCTTTAAGGATCAATTCCCTTGGCAGAGTTAAGCAATTCGCCCAGCCCTGATTGTCTGTTGGGTAATTTGATTCAGGGATTCCCATCCATCCAACTAGAATCCGGCGGCCATCCGGCGCTTTGGTTGTCTGTTGTGCGTAAAAATCAAAGCCTCGGTCCAGTTCTTGAAATGGACCATGGTCGAACAGTCTGGTTGACACATCAAGCTTCTCTCCAATGAGGTAACCCGATTGATAAATATTATTGAAAGCATCCTCCTCAGGACTAAGACCTTGAGGTGAAAATAAGAATACGCCCTGATCGTCCATTTCAAAATAATCGGGACACTCCCACATATACCCGAAATGATCTAATTTTGTAACCATCTCTCCTTCAAATGTCCAGTCAATTAAATTAGGAGAACGATACATTACTGCGCATCCCGTCACGTTTGTTCGCTGAGCACCGATTAAACAATAATATGAGCCCTCACTTTCCCACACCTTCGGGTCTCTGAAATGCTCGGTGTATCCGTCTGGTACCGAATCAATGACAGGACTGCTTCTTTTAATAATTTCCCCCTCTGTATCCATAACAGCTAAATTTTGATATGAATGTCTTACCCAATTCTCATCACGAGAGTTCCCAGTATACATAAGATAGAGCTTGTCATCTTTCACAATACCGCTGCCGGAATATGCACCATGTGAATCGTAGGGTCCACCAGGTTCTATTCCGATACCGACATTCTCCCAGTGGGCTAAATCCATCGATTTAGTATGATACCAATACTTCATCCCATGATAGGTTCCGAGCGGAAACCACTGATAGAACAAGTGATATTCTCCCTGAAAGAAGGTAAAACCATTGGGATCATTAAGAAGACCCGTAGGCGGCTGAATATGAAACAACTGTCTCCAGGGTGACTTTCCAACAAGAGCAGTAAGGCTCTCTACTTCTCCGGGATAAGCTTGTTCAAGCTTTCTGTATTTTTCTTCTCTTGTTATTTCCATCTTATAAATCTCCACCTAATGATTTGAATAAGTTCTGAGTAGAACCGGTTCCAAAACAGATTATAAAAAGAGATTGGAACCGGTTCCAACCAATCTAAAAAATAAGTTTCATAATTCGTTCTTGAGCAAGAAAAAATCATGAAACCGTTTTTTTAGAATTATAAAGCAGGAAATTATTGTTTGTCAACGCTCTCTCGATCATGTAATACAAAATCCATCATCGTAACATCCTCAATTTCTTCCTCTCGCACCAGTCTTACAATATTCTGGGCAGCGCGCTTTCCTGCCTCTTTATATTGGAATTGTACTGTAGTTAAGGCGGGATGAACGATCTCTGTGACATCATAGCCCCCGAATCCTGTGACGGATAAATCCCGAGGGATATCGATCTGTTTTACACTCGCAGCTTTCATAACGCCAAGCGCAATGTTATCCGTAGCACAAACAATAATGGAAGGATCATATTCGTCTAAAATATGAGCAGTGGTTACCATCGCATCTGTCATTTTAAAGCCAGTTTCATAGTACTGCACATAACAAGAACTGCCTTCTAAGCTTTTTTTAAATCCTTCTTTTCTTCGGACGCCAACGGAAATATCTTTTTCGGTCACCCCTAAGTATGCAATTCTGCGGTGTCCTTTTTCAAGAATATGACGCCCCATCATATAACCTGCTTTGTAATCATCATGTATCAAACTGTGAAGGTCAGGATGCTGCTGGCCAACAAGCAGTACGGGAACTACGCACTCTTTAATCGCTGTCAGATGTTCTTCCTTCACCTGGGCTGCAAGCAAAATGATTCCGGATACCTTCTGCCTTGCAAAATTGTAGATTGCCTCAATTTCTCTCTCAAAATCCTGACTCGTATTAGAGATGAGCATATGATAGTTAACGTTTCGCAATTCCTCATCGATGCCTATTAGTGTTTGCGAGGAAGCAAAGGAGTCCAATCTTGGCACGACCGTTCCAATAATATTTGTCTTTCTGGCCTTCAAGCTTTGGGCAAAGGTATTCGGAACATAATGATGCTCCTTAATGACGTGTTCAATTTTTCTGCGAGTGTTCTCGCTTACAGAACCCCCGTTCAAATAACGTGATACTGTACTCTTCGCTACGCCAGCAATCGAGGCTATATCTGAAATGGTTTTGTTCATTCATTATCCCTTCTTTTTACCTATGAATCTGCTATGAATATATATAAATGATGATAACAGTATACTTGCTTTTTCTAAGGTATGCGATCCCTTAATATCTTCTAAGTTGAAAATAAGCAACCACTCAGTTTGCACATTCATAGTGTTCGGAGGTCTTTTTTTGAAATGGAATTTGCTCAAAAATACAAAAACAACCTTAACCATAATTACGGCTAAGGTTGTTAATTATAGACTTCAGATGATGGGACATATAAGCATTTTGGATATATAGATGCCAGAGAAATGATTGTATTTAAAAACAGATATGTGATGCACTGATCGTATATTATTTCCTATGACAGACAGTACTGAATATCTGTTTACATTATATTAAACATAAGATTGATTAATCCATCTTTATCATGCTCTATAACTTTAAATAAACCTCATTTTCTAACAACTCTGTCACCACGCCACTGAGCCGCCGGAGAGCAATTCCAGCAGTTACCTGATTTAACCATTCATCCATTTCGTGGCCGCTCCAAAAGATTTACACTATTCATCTTCACCGAGCGTACTTACGTCGTTTTTACAGAGTGATTCCGATAAGCAGGCGATTATTCTTATTAACACCTTTTTTTGTACCTAATGACTATTAAAATTTAGATTTCTTTATTTTCACTTGATAGACTGCGATCATAAAAAAGAACATAATACATATCAAACAAAGGATGACTGCGCCCAAAGCACTCGTAGATTTATCGCTTGCTTGCAGCCACTGCATCGATATTTGCGGCAGTGAACCTGGACTGTAGGCCGTAAACGATGGCAGCCATTGCGAAGCAATGGACAGCAGTATTACCACCGCTAAGCTAACGAAGGCGATACCTGCTGCAGAATTCAGGAGAGAGCTCAATAGCAGTGTAAGCGATCCGGCAAACCAGAGCCACAGCAAATAGAGGAGTCCTGCTTTTATGGCTGCCCCGGTCTCGACGCTTCCGATCATCTGCACAGTATAATACCAAGCCCCCGCATAACCAAGCACGAAAGACACAGTGACAAGAGACAGCATACTTGCCCACTTCGCTGCCACATAGGATACGAAAGACACCGGCTTTGCAAAAATCATCTGTGAAACCCCGCTTTGACGCTCACCAGAAATCATTGTCATGATGGACAGCACCAGGATCATAAGTCCGACTGAGTTATACTGACTAAGCGTCTGTGCCATTACTTCTGTTCCAGTAGGAATCTCCATGGTAATCGTCATGCCTTCGGGCATATTTCCAGCGGATTCTATAATTTCTGGCAAAAAACGTGTCACCACTGGCTGCATGATCCCCAGTATCAAAAATACAATCGGCACCCACAACCATTTATAGCTGCGCCCCATCTCAAGCATTTCTTTACGAAAAAACAATAAGAACTGTCTCATGATTGCACCACCCTCTCAAACAAGTCTTCGAGTGTGCTATGACCTGCTTCAAGCGAACGAATCACAATGCGTTGGGATACAGCGTCGGCCATGAGTGTAAGGGAAGCTTGATCGACGTTCGCAACCCTGAGCTTCGCACGTCCTCCGGAAATCTCCGAATGGATGACAAAATCCTTGCTGCAGACAGCGGCCAACCAGGACCGTGATGCCTCGTCCCCGTCAACCTCCAGCCTGATCACTGGCTCGCTATATGTTCGGCGAATATGTTCAAGGTTTCCTTGAAGGGCAATATTGCCATTTTGAATCATGATAATTTCATCACAAATTTCTTCTACGTCATGCAGTACGTGTGTGGAAAATAGGACGGTCGTCTCCCGGCGAATGTCCCGGAGCAGAGTCAGTACATCCTTGCGTCCTGTGGGATCGAGTGCTGACACTGGCTCATCAAGAATGAGCAGCTTCGGTCTATGAATGAGTGCCTGGGCAAGCCCCAAACGTTGTTTCATTCCGCCTGAATAACCGCCGATCCTGCGCTTACCCGCATCCCTAATGCCCACTGCCTCCAGCCACTTATCGGTCTCCCTCTTGGCCTCACGACTTGTCAACCCGGCAAGCTCTCCGGTATAAAGCAAAAACTCAGCTCCGGTCATCCAAGGATAAAACATGGGCATTTGCGGTAAAAAGCCAATATAAGGCCGCCGGTCCGTAGTCGGTCTTCCGTTTAGCAATAGCTCAATCGATCCTGCTGACGGCTGAAGCAATCCAGCCAGCATATTGATCGTCGTGGTTTTGCCGGCACCGTTTGGTCCGAGTAGAGCGGCACAGCTGCCTTCGGTGATACTGAATGATATTCCTTTGACAACTTCACGCTCTTTGAAGCGTTTGGATAAATCTTTTACCTGTAGCAAAGTCCGGGTCATGAGGCATCCTTCCTTCCGAAGACAAAATAAGCGACTGATCCCAGAATGTTAACGCACAAGATGATGATGACCCACAACCATTTCGGTCCGCGAGTTGCTTCCGCTTTATATAGTGATACCAATGCCACCACCGCCAAAATCAACTGCAAGACGATGATAGGCATGATCAAATTCCAAGGTATGCTTGAATTCATTATATCCATGAGTGTTTCCCCCCTTATTCGTTTGGTTGATTGCGATCATTCCCTATCTTCCGGAGTTCTTTTCTTCTCGGCAAATAAATATGAACAATCCAATAGGCAATAAGCGGTCCAGGAGCTTGGATCAGTCCGACGATCCCCCAGATCCAGTAGTATTTTGTATGACGGCGGGAATGAATGAACAAAAATAGGCTTTGTATCAGTAGAATGCAGGCGACTAGTATTAAGACCCATACGGGAACCGAATCGAGATTTGTTTTATGCATGGCTGGATTTCACCTTCTTCTTAGAACGATAAAAAAATCGTACAGCAAACGCGATCGCACCGACAAAGACCAGCCCCTGAATGGCGACAAATACAACAATGTTCATGGATGCCAAGAGGATATTGCTTCCTATTAAAGCTAGAGCGATCATCAAAAACAGTACAACTTCTAGGCCTGCACGTTTGCGGAGCCTATGCTGCTCAGCTGCGACCAGCTTCTCCAGCTCATGCAGTGGCGGCGGCTCCGGACTCCGGATGGCCAGCTCCATCTGATCGAATCCATGCAGCAGCTCAGCGATCAGAACCTGATCCTCTGCAGATAATTCTTCGTGGAAGCCTTCACCATGCGTATGATCCTGCTCGTTCAGATCGGCAGTTCGTTCCTGCGTTCCTTTAATCCTTTTCATCTGTCGCCAGCTCCTTTCTTAACTGCTGCAATCCATGATGGATTCTGGACTTAACCGTCCCCGCCCGAATGTCCATCATATCTGCGATTTCATCATAGCTATAGCCGTAATAATGCTTGAGCAAAATTGGCAGCCGCCATTCGTACCCCAGCTTGGATAAAGCCTGCATCACATCAGTCCATTCCTCTTGCTGAGCTTTTATCTGCCACTCTGTTCGCCTAGATGCCTGCTCCCGGTCCCTCCACTGCTTTTCTACCTTAGTGCGACGCATCTGATCGATATAAATCCTGGTAGCTATCGTGATCATCCATGAAGAGAATTTCGATTTTCCGTTATATTGATGAATCTTCTCAATACACTTCAGCATGGTTTCCTGCGCCACATCCTCGGCCAGCTCAGGATTCATCGTCATTTTGATAAGATACTTTGTTAAAAAGGAGTAGTGGGCATGCAGCAGTGGCGCCATCGCCTGACTATCCCCGCGCTGCGCGCGTTTTATTAGCTTGTGCTCTTCCAACTGCAATCCCTGCTCCTTTCCTCGGTTACATATTTGCCATATGACCACATCCGTACGTACGCGACTTATGCAATCAAACATATTACGAACAAGTACAAGAAATCGTTCACTACATCCTATAATTTTTTTGAAAATTTCATTTTCAATAACTCAAACTCATTTTTCATAGTCGCTGTTGTCATTATTTAAAATAGAGTTTTTACATGTTTTTAAATGTTTAACAGAAAAAAGTCGCAGAATATGCGACTTCTGTTGTGCGTTAAACTGCCCCGCGTTAGCTTAATGAATTAACGTGCGTACATCGATGAGATCCATGTCTAATCGGTAAACGGTGCAAGTTTTTGTCCCTCACCGTACTAGCGCATGTTGTTAACGAAGATTGGTAATAATTTATCTAATCAAGAATTTATCTAATGAGTTATGTAATTTACATGAACTTATAATTGTCAGTTTCGTCAAATCCCCCCCTTAATGAACCTCTTTTCTTTATATCATGATTCAACTCTAGTGCTTTGTTAGCGGAAACTTGAATCATTCCTTGATTCTTATTCTACAATCACTTTCAAGGATTTAACGAGTTGGAAAACGAATCAATCGATCCCAGATAAACCGATTTTAATTACTTTTGACGATGGCTATTTAGATAATTTTACTGTCGCTTATCCAATCTTAAAAAATCTATAAATGAAAGCAACAATATTCGTCACCAGCGATTATATTGGTTCACCCAATCACTTCGATTGGAGTCAATTAAAGGAGATGGAACAAGCAGGTCTCATTGAAAGTGTTGTGCATACTCGGCATCATGTAGATTTGACAAAAAGTAATCAGGCACATCTTGTAGACGAAATTTCGGGAGCCAAACAAAGGTTGGAGGAGAGATTGGGGCATCCCATAATTGCTTTTGCTTATCCTTCGGGTGAATTCAATCAGAATGTAATAAAGGTTGTTAAGCGTGCTGGATTTGAATTTGCCGTAACAACAAAAAATGGTTACGCTCAGAAAACACAGGGTTACTTAACTCTTCATAGTATTCGAATACTCGGAGGTCAATCAATAGCTTCTTTCGTTCGAAAATTCCCTTGATATCACGCCCGTTAGCTAATGATTAAAGAAGCATTCGATTCAAGTGTCGCTCTATATACGCTAGTTTTCTTAAAATTCTAGGAAATATAAAAACTATGAACTCAGTTTATTTAGAATTTAATTGACGTTATACTAAAAAGAGAGCGCTAAATTAATTGGAAGGTGCAAAAACATGAATACAGATCAACAATTAGTTATAAACAATTTTGAAGAAAAATTAAAAGTATTTACTCATGCAGTTAGTGGGAAAATTACAAGTGAAGAAGATTTCGTCATATCAAATACAGAAGTTCCCACTGATACATTCAATATCATTTTGCCAAAATCTCCTAATATCAAAAATGCAGATAAGATTAGATATGAAATCGATAATTTTTCTATTAAAGGCTATCCCTTTAGTACTTGGGTTGATGCACAGTCTTTAAATAATGATTGGAAAGAACTGATGCAAGAATATAACCTTAACGAAGCAGAACGTAATGCAATGATGAAACTTGAAAATACCCTTAATGTTGGTCAAAATGATGCTCATCAGCTTATTATTACCCCTGTGAAAAGTAAGGTTGATTTTATGAAATATAAAGAGGTATTTATAAGCCTGTTTACAGGTTCACCAGAAAAAGATGCGTTAGAAAGTTATTTTAGTAAGTTTTCACAAGCCAAATTAGGTGCAGAAGTTCAAATGTTTATTGGATGCAAAGATGAAATAACCGTATCTACTGGATTATTAATAGAAAGCAAAGATAGTTATGGCATTTATGATGTGATGACAAAAGAAACATTTAGAGGCAAAGGTTATGGCAGCGAAATGTTTCAATTTCTTTTAAAACAGACAAAGGATAAACAAAAACCAGTTGTATTGCAGGCTTCAGATGATGGGAAAAACATCTATAAACGATTTGGTTTTATAGATGTAGGAGAAATGGTTGTATTTGAATAAGGTCTTTTCTTATTAAGCTAAGGGGCACGATTGATGAGCAACATGGATAGGAAATGATCTAACTTTTTATTAAAGGGTGAATCATTTGAAAATGAAAACAAAAAGAGTATGTTTTAATCCATCTTTTTTCAAAACGCACTCTTTTTTGTACGTTTATCAAGGTTATTTGCATTCATTTTTTGGGGTTATGAGACTAATATGTACAATAGAAGGAATCCGATTGAAATGTAATTTATGTAACCAATCTTTCGAATGACTGCTTTCAATTAAGCTCACCCTTTATTAAAAATAAGAATAATTACTAACCTATCCTTCGTTATAAATAGTTAGAGGTACATAATAGCAATAAGAATTATTCTCTACTGTATTTATAAAAATCCTTCTGACCCGTTAGCTTAATGGATTCCGGATGAAGACCTATTATGTATATGTGTAATAATAAGTCACGGTAAATTCAATAGAATGTCTTGATATAAAAGCTTAGAAAACTTCATGTATGTCTCATCTGAAATGTAAGCTTTCAAAAAAATATCCCCTATATTTACTCTGAAAATTATAATACAGTAATAAAACCATATTACGCAGATATAAGGGGTGGGCACTATAGTAAAAAGTAAATCTCTGTTCATATTTATATTTGGTTGTTTTGTTCTAATCTTGGGAGGATGTAGCTTCATGTCTGATTCACGCGAAGATGCTCAAGTTGTTAACAGAGCTATGGAAGCAGGAAAAATGTACTTTAAAGATAAATACGATCTCAACGTAGAATTTACGCGCCATAAGTTTAATCCCCCCGATCTCGGGACGGACGTGGGGCTTTATGGACATTTGACAGAAGATACGGATACAGAAGTGTTTCTCCTTATAAACTACGAGACTTTTGAAGTCGTCACTGTGGGGGTTCCTGAAGAGTTAATTGAATAGTAGGAAAGTTGATGTTCCTTTTCCCGAGGCTCTTTGCTTATATTCCCCAAAAAACCGATTTTTATGGAATATTATCCTAATATCATAAGTTATTTTTATCAGGATCTGCTAGCCAATGCCAATGGCCCCCCTTCTTTTTTCAAAAGAAGTTGGATTTATCTTAGACTATGTTCAAAGCACCTAATTTTGTGTTATTTGATCGGACGCTTATAAATGTAGGAGAAATGGTTGTATTTGAATAAGGTCTTTTCTTGAATGCGTGTATGGATTAATCTCTCCTCAATCTGCGATATTCTGAAGGAGAGAAACCGCTCCGCTTCTTAAATGTTTTGCTGAACTGGTAGACGTCTGAATAACCACATGCACTCGCTATTTCCGTGATGGATTCCCCGGTAAATCGCAGCCTGCGTATGGCATGTTCGTTACGAAGTTGATCTAGGTACTCCTTAGGACTTTGACCATAGCGAGCTGCAAAGGTTCTACGTATATAAACAGGCGAGAAACCTGTCTGCTCCGCCAATTCAGTAATGCGCAGCTCGGCGGCGAATTCGGTATCCAGTTTCTCTTTGAAACTGCGAAGAACCGCCGTAATTTCTTCCTCACCGCTCTGCCTTCCCCCTGCTTCAGCCGCTTCATGTAACTCTTGCACCAAGCGATACCAGACCGACTTTACTCTCGCTTCTCGCACATAATCGCCAGGAACCCACTCCCTTTCCGCTTCCCGAAACAGTTCTCCGATCTTTCCCATATGCTCACTCTTCAACTGTAGTAGAAATGGCATTCGCATCCGCTCGATAGGTTCTGGAGTACTCCATTTGTTTTCAATTCTTCTTAAAGAAGCACAATCGAAGAGCAGCATCGTCATCCGAAGAGGATATGCTTCAGAAGATTTCATATAAAGAGAAAGCCCCGGCCATAGGTATACTATTGTGCCACGCTCTACCTCAACATCTTTATTTTCACAACGAAACACCCCCTTACCACTGTATATATAGTAAAACGTATGCCCGGTTACTGTCTGACGAATATCTTCCCAGCCTGGCAGTGCAGGCTTCGCGATGACCCAGTGTATATGTACCACCAAATTCCCCAAAGCATATTCCATGGTATTACCTCCTAACCTAATAAGTATCATTTATGATAAATGAATAGTATTGTTTTTGCCATTGTCGCTTTCTTGCTGCCAGTGCTAAACTCCGAACATAGAGACCATCAGTTAATGATGATGAACTACATACTGATTACTTATTGGAGATGATGAATATGATTCGCACATTTCAGCAGCACCGACTAAGAGAAAGTCAATTGCTTGACGGATTATGGGATTTCGTTTTTGACAAGGATAATATTGGATTATCTGAAGAGTGGCATACAAACTTCCCTTCCAACCATGATCGAGTACCCGTACCCGCCTGTTGGAATAATGAGCTTGGCAAATATGACTACGAAGGAGTAGCGTGGTATCGAACGTGGATCACAATTGAGGATAGCAGCCATCTGCGTTTATTGTTCCACGCGGTAATGGGTCATGCGGACGTGTACTGGAATGGACAACATTTGGGATACCATTATGGTGGATTTACTCCTTTTGATTTTGTAATACCTAATGTCACTGCAGGAGTTCACGAGCTCATTGTCCGCACAGATAGTACACTGGAGCATAATACTTTGCCCTACCATATTGTGGACTGGTTTCATTACGGTGGAATTATACGCCCAGTAGAGCTTCAGCATTTGCCTGATGTCTGGATAGATGGGATGAGCATCACCTATGATCTGACGGGCGCCTCCAGCGCTGATGTTCAAATCCGGCTAAAGCTTCAATCTTTATCGGATACACCTGCAGAAGTGCCTGTAACCATCTATCGAAACCATGAGATATGCTATTCTGACAGCGCTTACCTCCCTGCTAAAGGTAACATAGAACTCGTTGTGGAACAAAACTGGATTGATTTGAAACGGTGGGAAACGGAAGATCCTGTCCTCTATATGATTAGAGCCGTTGTCGGCAAAGACGACAAGACAGATCGAATTGGGTTTCGAAGCGTAGAGACCCGCAATAAGAAGATTCTTCTAAACGGCAAGGAGCTGTACTTACAGGGTGTTAACCGCCATGAGGAGCACCCCGATTGGGGCTTTTCTTTCCCCAACAAATTGATGACCAAGGAACTTGATATTATCCTGCAGATGGGATGTAACACTGTACGTGGTTCGCATTATCCTCAGAGTGAATACTGGATTGATCTGCTAGATGAACAAGGCATCATTTTCTGGAGCGAAATTCCGATATGGGGTGCCGCATTTCCAGCGAAAGAAACTGACGATCCCCTCTTCGTCGAACGAGCGATGACCATGATGGGTGAGATGATTGATCGGGATCTTCACCATCCCTCTATTCTATTCTGGTCTGTCCATAATGAAATCGATACACGCTCCGAGCAAGCTTTTGAGCTGTCTATTAAAATGACAGAACTCGTTAAAAGTAAGGATCAGTCAAGACTCGTGACTTATGCCACTATGCATCCTATGACAGACATCTGTCTTGGACTCTTCGACGTTATTGGGATCAATTACTATGGCGGCTGGTATTTCGGACATGCTGAATTCAAAGACATGCTCGAAGTCTTTCATGAGCGTTGTAAGGAATATGGAGCTGAGAACACCCCGGTGCTTATGACCGAATTTGGCGGCGCAGGTGTATATGGGGATTCCGGCTGGGAACCCCGCCTATTCAGCGAGGACTATCAAGCTGACCTGCTCGGCAAATCGCTGAAACTATTCCGATCTGATCCGAAAATTAGCGGAACCTATGTATGGCAATTTGCGGATACAAGAGCTCAGCTTCAGAGTCATCTCCCCCATTTTAGAGACCGGGCTCGTTCCTTCAACAACAAAGGACTGGTCAATGAATATCGCAAACCCAAGCTTGCCTATCGTGTAGTCAAAGGAATTTATACAGACCATAGGGATCCTTATGACTGGGGCTCCACATTGAGCTAACTAAATGCACGGAACCAACCTTACTTAAGCGTAAATGCTTTTAAGGTCGCTGAGCAATATATACATGGGACTAACCCAACACAAAAGGAGCAGCTGCCAATTGGACAACGGCTCCTTTTGTGTATTTAGCTATCGTTTTTTCGTTAGTTTAAATAAGTTACTTTTAAAAACATTTGTCAATTTTGATCTTTCCGTACTAGTAATCCGCAACCACTTGCAGATTTATGACTTCTATGACTCCGTTACGAACTCCTTTACTTTAGAGGCAAATATATCCCAGTTTGTATCATATCCTACATTAAACGACCACCCGTTAGAACGCAGCTTCTCTCCTAAATGGATGTAATCGGCACGTTGCTTATCGTTTAAACTAACATCTAAAGTTCCATCACCAACCTTGAATTCATTCAAGTAATCGTGTAATTCCCAAAGGATATCCTTGCTTATCATCATCTTTTTCCATTCCTATGTGTAATATAATTGAATCGATGGCATCATCTAGTTTTTGAGTAATAAGTGTTTCATTATTCCAGTTATTATCTAGTTGATGCTGTATAGTGCTTCAAGTTGACTTAAATCTCGGTAAATGGCTGCATTCAATAACTCATATCTTAATTCTAGTTTTCTGTTATCACGTTCTTGATTTTTATATAAGGCAACATTCCCAATAAGCGATAATGCTAAAATCACTTTAATCCACTTTGATTTCTTCATACTTCCTCCGTTTACGCTGACCCTTCCCAATCACCTTAGTTCTAATTATAACGTTTATTATAGGGAAAAGTTACAAAGACCTTTTGAAGCTATCCTGCCGGATTGCATAATAAAAAGGAGTAGTGTCCAACTGGCAATCTGATTGCTATGTGTTTAACTCTCGTTTATTCTTTATGTTAACAGTTAACTGTTTCTTGATTCACTTCATATATACTGACATTCTTTCCACTCGATCTGATTTCCCAATCGAAATGTAGCTAGATCAATCACGAGATCAAGTCTTTGTTAGGAGCATCCAGTACCTCTTCTGTTCATGCGTCCAACACCAATACAGTTCTAAGTCATCACCTATTTTCATATTGCTGTGTAAATGATTGAAAAGCTCTACTAAGCTTTTTTTGCTTGCCACATAAAAAAATCGGATTAGATTTAATCTCGTCATTAATTTCAAAGAAACTCTTCTTGGTAATCAAATGGACAGTGAAGAAAATGCGAGGATTAACTAGATAAAAAAGAAAAAAATCCGCTATATTTTTAAACAGTACTAAGAATTAGTTAATTGAAGAGAACAAAAAATCGTAAATTATCTAAAGTCTACTTAGACAAAAAAAGAGTCCTTTTTATTGCAATACAATATTTCATAATCGGAGGATGGTTTATGGAAGCACAAACCTACAAATATCCTAGGCAAAAGATAAATGGTATTTGGCTAATAATTGCTGGCTTAGCAATGTTTTTGCTTTTAATAAGATATAATGGTTATCCAAATATTTATCCTTTTATTATTGTTTACGTATTAGGTATGGTTTGGCAATTAAACTCCAAAACAAGAGAGAAGTTATCAGTTGGTTCTGGAACACGAGTACAAAAGAAATGGGCTAACTTTTCAATAATTTTATTAGCTATTTTAGTCTTTGTTTTTTGTCAATTATTTGTCGATGATTATAGAACTTGTTGGCTTTTAGTTATGTTAGGTGTAGCAATTCACTTTTTACCTTTCATTCCAGTACACGGAAAATTAATGATCTTTCTCTCGTTCACTTTGATGATCAATGCTTTTATAGGATTGATCATCAATAACATATCTCTAGACGTTTTTTTTATAATTGATGGGTTAATTAAAATTTTATTTGGTATCATTTTCATTAAATTAAGTCCTCTTAATTTTTGAACGCATAAAAAATCATCTCCTTGTTAGCTACGTATAAATATCTAGTTAAGCTAACATGCCGCTTAGCTTAATGAAAAAAGCAGCTGATCCTTTATCCAGCAGCTACTTGAGTTATTGAACTAAAATTCCTATTAGAATTACAGTAAGACGAAAGAAACTGACTATATTGATTTTTATAAACTGAATTTTATATATCATATTGAATAACAAAAGAAGCATCCGAGTTATAGTCCTTTGAATGCTTCTTACCTTGTTTCATATATTTATGTAGTACACCTAACATTAAAAACCTCTGTGACCGCTAAAGGGAACGGACTGTTCTATGTCATGCGGATAGACTGTTCTATTTTTGCCTTCTTTTTTAGCTGTATAGAGCAAGGAATCCACTTCTCTGAAAAATTGTGATTTGTCCATACCATGAACGTATCCAGAGAGTCCAATGCTGACTGTGACCCGGCGATTTTCCATTTCGAGATGATTGAGCAGGTAGATCGATTCCCGGGCACGTTCACAGATCTCGAAGGCTTGATCTAACGTTTTCTCAGGAAAGATAATGGCGAATTCTTCTCCCCCATAGCGGGCGATGATCTCGTCCGAAGTTAGCGATTGCTGCAGAATGCCGGCTACTCTTTTCAGAATGATATCTCCGACCGCATGCCCGTAAGTATCATTGATAGATTTAAAATTATCAATATCGATCACCGCCATTTGAAGGGGGATCTTGTTCGTGTCGCAATGTTCAATCAAATGATCCAGATACTCTTGAAAGGTCCTGTGGTTATATAGATCTGTCAATGCGTCCGTTTTACTTAATCGTTCCATAATGGTGTTATTAATCAGTAAGTCACGTTCCGAGCGTGAAGTCCTAACCAGTCTTTCCAGTAAGTCATTCCCTCTGTGGAGTAGTTGGATCAGGATTAAATATTCCCCAGTCAGTATATAGAACAGGGCGAACCGTTCAAATATGGTCATATGAGTCCAAATTAATGGAAACATGATATACAAAATTGCGAGCTCAGCGATCACCATCAAAAAAGCGAAGGTTAAGTATTTTTTAGTAAAGTGAAAGGCTGCGACTAACATGGGAATCATCATGACATATTGTATGCCGATCACCCTCATATTGCCGTAAATCAGAACAGCACCAATCAGGGTACCCGTTAAGATGGTAAGTAAGGGGAAAGATTTCCTATAGTACCTCTCTATTAGTTCATTCACTGTGACAAGAGTGACTTGCACGCTGGTAGGAATCATCATTTTATAAATTAAGTAATGTTGCACTCTTTCGGGTTCAAGTTTCATCTTAATAATAAGGGCAACAATCTCAGCTACGAAGGAAATCAAGACCACAATCCAATAGCCGTTTAGAATCTTTCTCTGCCATTTTCCTACATCATCAAACAGTCCTTGTTCATTTATCAACGGGTTCCCATCCAATCATCTGTGTTCTCAACATCAAATATACCATTCTTTCCTAAGTATGGTCGTTACTTTAATAAAGTTTCTTATATAACTCATATTAAAAATCATTTTCAGTTGCGAGTTAGAAGATGAGATTGTTGTTATAAAAGTTTGTTACTTACTTGAGTTACTTACTTGGTGTACGTTATATACCTCTCTGTAAAGCACATCTTTCACCTGTTCAAACTTGGATGCTGTTAATTTCTCTGGATAGCTCATAATGCGCAAAGGTAATCCGGGTATTCCTTCCCGCAGGGGCGGTTGAACATATTTATACTCACCTAAACAAAATCCAAGACGTTCATAGAATCGAACTCTTCTTCTTTGTAAGTCATCCTTAGGATCCTCGACTTCCAAGACGATTGGCAAAGTAGACTGCCGCATAAATCGGTTCATTAATTGCTTCCCTATTCCTCCTCCCCGAATCGATGGAGAAACAGCAATATTTTCTACGTATCTAAAATCTGCAAACTCCCATCCTGCAAGAAATGCAATAACTTCGCCTTGGTTATTCTCTTCTGTAAGAAGGTAATAACGCGGATCGGACAGTAATTTTCTTTGATTTTTATAATTGCGATACTCACTCTCAGGAAAAGATACTTTCATTAGGTCAAATACTTGATCGAATTTCTCTTGTTGTGTCAAAACATTTCACTCCAGCTACATGGTGTATTATGATATATCAAACTTGCATAAATCACACTACACCCTGGTATAATACGAAGGTCAAGATTTTATGAGCGAGAAATGTAGAGAGGTAGAAATGAATTGAAAGAGTATTATAAGATCAACGAGATATCAAAATTATACGGAATTGGTGCCGATTCTTTACGATATTATGAAAAGATAGGTGTGTTGGTCCCTCGTCGTGACACGAACGGATATAGACTTTATGGCCTTAAGGACATTTATAAGTTAAATATGATCCGGGATCTTCGCCAATTGGATTTTACTATGCAACAAATAAAAGATTATTTGGACCATCAAAGTATCGAAAACACTCTCCATATACTACATAAAGAAAAAGATCTAGTTAGGGAACAGTTACGCAGCCTTCAGACGAAACAAAGGATGATTCAGGAAAGAATACATGTACTAACTACAGCGATGCAAATGACAACTGGTGAATTCACGATCAAGTCATTTCCCGAACGACATTGTCTACATCTGAATACCCGTATTACGCGGGATGAAGAAATGGATTTTGCTATTAAAAAGCTGCACAAAAAGCATGAAAGCAAAATTCGTGATTTCGGTAATCAACTCTTTGGAGCCTCTGTATCGATTGAAGATCTATATAAGGGTGAGAAAGATGTATTTAACGCTGTCTTTTTTATTCTTGAGTCTGATGAACCAGAATATGATTTTGTTCTTCCTGCCGGCGAATACCTCTCGCTGTACTACCGTGGAGATTATCGTCAGAGCTCAGATAGAATAATGGATGTTTTAAATTTTGCAAAAGAAAAAGGGTACCCGATATCAGGTGACCCTTTTGAAATATATGAAATTGATAATAGAGATACAATGAATAGAGAAGAATTTTTAACAGAAATTCAGGTAAGAATTATGGTGTAAACGTTTTGCTCTCAGGTGAAAGTTCGATCTACTTGTTAGGCTCTCTGTCCGTTATAGTACCAATTTACTATAAATTAACAAAAAAAGACTGGAGAATTTCCAGCCTTTTTTTATTGAGATAATTTATTTTCAGGACAATGTCTTAAGTGCTTCAGCAGTGAAAGGAACTAAATCATCCAGTCGTCCTTCTCGAATTTTAGTCGCCCACTCAGGATCTACTAACAAGGCTCTACCGATTGCAACGAGATCAAATTCATCATTTTCTAATTTTTGAACTAGACTTTCGATCCCTACGTTACTAGCACCTTTGCCTTCTTTGAATAGTGAAATAAAATCTCCATCTAAGCCAATGGAGCCAACAGTAATCGCCTGTTTTCCTGTAATTTGTTTAACCCAACCTGCAAGGTTCAAATCGGATCCTTCGAATTCAGGTTCCCAGAATCGGCGAGTAGAGCAATGGAAGATATCCACTCCTGCTTCAACCAGCGGTGTGAGGAATTGTTTTAACTCATCAGGCGTCTTAGCTAGTTTAGCGGTGAAGTCCGATTCCTTCCACTGCGAAATACGCAGTATAATCGTAAAATCAGGGCCTACTGCATCACGGCAAGCTTTCACAACTTCCTCAGCAAAACGTGTGCGCGCAACTAGGCTGCCGCCATAGCGATCAGTACGTTCGTTTGTTTTCTCCCAGAAGAACTGATCAACCAAATAGCCATGTGCCCCATGGATTTCGATGCCGTCAAACCCGATGCGTTTTGCATTAGAAGCTGCCTCAGCAAAAGCATTCACGATCTCAACCACTTCAGATTCAGAATAATCATTAACGTTTTTTCTAGCGCCCATATGCCAGATTTGAGGAACGATTTTCCCGCCTGCTTCATGTACTTCCGAAACGACGTTTGCCCAGCCTTCTAATGCTTCCTCACCATAAATGAAAGGAACATTTTCTTGATAAGATGAATCCGCATGATCCACAATCGTACCTTCTGTCACAATTAGACCCACGTTATTCTCTGCTCTGCGGCGGTAATATGCAGCTACGTCTGGCCCAGGGATCCCATTAGGAGAAAAATTTCGCGTCATTGGTGCCATCACGATCCGATTTGCTAGTGTAAGCTTTCCTAGCGTATATGGACGAAATAAGGGTTGCACAGATTCTGTATAAGACATTTCATTAACCTCCAATTGAATAGTAATCATTAGCATTGATATGTAAAAGATAGGATAGATAAAGGTATCTAACTGTTCCCGTTATATACATGCACATGCATATAATTTAAAGGATTAGCTATAGATTGTCAAGGAACGATGAAATGACTTTCACTGAAAAATAGTTATATGCCTGTCAGGCAGAGACAACAAAAAAGAGCCGACTTCCGGGTTGGAAATCGGTCTCTTGAAACTAAAGCGTGACAATAATAGGTCCGTTTTTAGTAAGGATAATCGTATGTTCAATTTGAGCTACATAGCTTCTTTCTGTAGCAAAGGTCCATCCATCATCTTTTTGGTATACTTCTTCTTCTAAGGTTGAGATAAATGGTTCAAATGCGATAACCATCCCTTCCTTTAATAGCTCATCGTCCGTTGTATCGTTGTAATTATAAATATGGTCAGGTGCTTCATGGATCGCACGCCCTACCCCATGTCCTGTAAGGTTTTTGACGACCGTTAAGTCATGCTGTTTTGCGGTTAGGAATACAGCTTTTCCGATTCCGCTTTTTTTGGAGCCAGGTTTTGCTTTTTTCAGACCTGCTTCAAATGCTCTTTTGGCAACCTCACATATTTTAGTCAGCACTTCATCCCCTTCGCCAACTACAAATGAGATGCCTGTATCTGCGAAATAACCGTTCTTTGAGCCAGATACATCTACATTTACGATATCCCCTTCACGAATAACCCGATCTCCTGGGATTCCATGTGCCACCTCTTTATTGACACTAATGCAAGTATAGCCTGGGAAATCATATTCACTTTTTGGAGCTGAAACTGCGCCTTCTTTCTCAAAAAGCTCTCCCGCTATATCGTCAAGTTCTTTTGTTGTCACGCCGGGAACTGTTCTTTTTACCAATTCATCTCGAATGGAAGCTACAATTCTGCCAATTTCTTTTAATCCTTGAAAGTCTTCTTCTGTTTTTGCAATCATTTCGTTTACTCACTTTCCTTTATCATCGTTTAAACCTATATTAAGGATTAGATTATCATATCCAAAGGAGCGAATCTTAGCAACTTTTTATCTATTACCAATTGGATTCTAGTATAATCATGTACAGGCGGCCATTATTCCCACTGGCTGACGTTCAGCAGAGTACATACATAATGAATAATAAATCAAATCAGAGGAGGAATTTCGGACCATGAAACATGTGCAGGACACAACAACACTTTATAATGGAGTTAAAATGCCTTGGCTGGGTTTGGGTGTATTTAAGGTTAAGGATGGAGAAGAAGTTGTTGAAGCCGTCAAAACGGCCATTCAGGCAGGTTATCGCAGTATCGATACAGCGAAAGCGTATAACAACGAAACAGGTGTAGCTCAAGGTATTCGTGAATCCGGAATCGCCCGCGAGGATCTGTTCATTACTACCAAAGTGTGGAACGGGGACCAAGGTTACGAATCCACGCTGGCAGCTTTTGAAGCAAGCATGGAACGACTGGGCCTCGAATATCTAGATCTTTATCTGATTCACTGGCCTGTCAAAGGCAAGTACAAGGATACATGGAGAGCACTGGAAAAACTCCATAAGGAAGGACGCATTCGCGCCATTGGGGTGAGTAACTTCCAGATCCACCATCTGGAGGACCTGATGACAGACAGCACGATTAAACCTGCGGTTAATCAGGTAGAACTGCATCCATTACTAACCCAAACGGAGCTTCGGGAGTATTGCAGCAAACACCAGATCCAGATTGAAGCCTGGTCACCACTAGGTCAGGGACATTTGCTAGAACATCCGCTTCTTCAGGACATCGCTGCCAAGTACAGCAAGTCGCCAGCACAGGTTATTCTGCGTTGGGATCTACAAAATGGTATAGTGACCATACCTAAATCCGTTACACCCCAGCGTATTCGCGAAAACGCGGACCTGTTTGATTTTGAGCTGACCACGGAAGAAATGGAGCGTATTAATCAACTCAACGAGAATAAGCGCTTTGGTTCCGATCCGGACAACTTTAACTTTTAATCAATCAAAATCGTACCCAAATTACAATCAAGCTAGAATATTTCATATAAACCCTAAATCCCGGTCCGGATGCACACGCATCTGATCGGGATTTTGTATGTTTATTTACGGATATAATAACAGCAGCGATTGCCCCGAATGACATCCGTAAGCAGCATAAGCATTTCTTCATTTTTCAGGGTTTTCCCCGTTACCACTCAATTCCAATTCATCCTTGACGGCTTATTGCCCTGCTTGCTCCATTAGCCTGTAATTTGATTATCTCATCTCGGTTAGATATGGCAGGTAAACTCACTTCATAATTCTTCATAATGGATACAGTACCTTCTCACGATCAAGTGGGATGTCATATCGATATATTTCTCGTTAAAAATAACCTTTCTAGCTATCAATAGATAGGACTGTCTAAAAAGATAGCAATACCTACTGAATAGCGAATTCTCGCTCATGATACCAATACGTTATAGCATAGGATTGAGTTTTTTTTACCATGTACAATTCATATTTTGTTGTTGTTTGTTTTTATGATCAGAGTCATAAAGTAAGCATCCCTTCCCGTATACTCTCTATATGTACTTCAATTTCTGTAAAGAAACAGTAGAATAGTTTTGCTATCGGCAGATTTCCTAACAACAATTTTAGTTGCATCACCATTTTTTTACGTTATCACTGACTTAAGATCTACAAAACTCATTAATTGCAGTTATCTATGTTATGTTTCATGACAAATTAATTGCGTTTAGCAGGATGAGTATGTATGATGAAATAACTTCCAATTTACTCCTTACGATTCCTTTTCAAACAGACGCAGCAGAAAGGATGGGATTCCATGATTGAATTCAGGGGTGTACAAAAGCATTATGGTCATTTTCATGTCCTCAAGGATATTCATCTTCAGATTGAAGAAGGAGAGGTCGTTGTCATTATCGGCCCTTCCGGTTCTGGAAAAAGCACATTGCTTCGCTGCATCAATCGTTTAGAGACAATTACCGAAGGTGAACTTGTCGTCAATGGTGTCCCTTTGCATCAGAAAAAGGTGGACATCAACCTCTTCCGCCGTGACATCGGCATGGTATTTCAACACTTCAATCTCTATCCTCACAAAAAAGTCATCGATAACATTACCCTTGCACCCCTGAAGGTGCGCAAACAATCCAAAGAACAGGCAGCTTCTACAGCGATGAAATACCTGACCCGGGTAGGCATTGCCGATAAGGCAGACAGCTACCCCTCCCAGTTGTCCGGCGGACAACAACAGCGTGTAGCCATAGCAAGAGGTCTCGCCATGGAGCCGAAAATCATGCTTTTTGATGAGCCCACCTCTGCGCTGGACCCCGAGATGATCGGGGAAGTTCTAGATGTTATGCGATCTCTTGCCCACAACGGGATGACGATGGTCGTTGTAACCCATGAGATGGGGTTTGCTCGCGAGGTCGCAGACCGAGTTATCTTTATGGATGAAGGCCGAATTGTAGAAGAAGCCTCTGCTGCTGAATTTTTCGACAACCCAAGAGAAGAACGGGCCAGGCAATTCCTGAGTCGTCTGATTCACCACTGATCATAATCCATTTTGAAAGGGGTTTTTACCAAATGAAAAATGTATTGAAGTGGCCGTTATTTATGTTTATTTTAATCCTATCCCTTGTATTGTCCGGTTGCAGCACGAGCGGTGGCTCTGATGGAAGTACCGAAGCCAAAGGCACAATTGAACAAATTAAAGAGAGAGGCAAGCTTATTGCCGGCGTTAAATACGATACCAAATTATTCGGTTTGAAAGATCCTGCAAGCGGTGAAGTCGAAGGATTTGATATTGATATTGCCAAAGCACTTGCCAAACAGATTCTTGGAGACGAAACGAAGGTGGAATTGAAGGAAGTAACGTCCAAAACGCGAATTCCCATGCTGCAAAATGGGGACATTGATCTCATCATCGCTACGATGACGATTACAGATGAACGCAAGGAACAAGTAGATTTTAGCGATGTTTATTTTGAAGCAGGCCAGTCCTTGCTTGTGAAAAATGACAGCACGATTACGGGCCTTGAGAGTCTCAGCGGTGTGAAGGTACTTGCTGTCAAAGGTTCAACTTCTGCGCAAAACATTCGCGAAAAAGCCCCAAGTGCTGAAGTGCTCGAATACGACAATTATCAGGATGCCTTCACTGCTCTCAAAGCAGGTAAAGGCGAAGCTCTAACAACAGATAACATCATCCTGATCGGTATGCAGCAGACGGATAACAACTACAAGCTGGTTGGCGGCAATTTCACGAGTGAACCTTATGGCATAGCAATTCGTAAAGGCGATACTGCCTTTGTCAAAGAAGTGAACAGCCTGCTTAAAAACCTGAAGGACAGCGGAGAGTATGATACATTGCATGAGAAATGGCTCGGCACAAAGCCCGAGTAACCCCGATTACTGATGGTTAAAACGGTGACTTCGCCTGCATAATTGCATGCATGGACAGGATGTTAGTCACCGTTTCCACCTCTCTAGAACGGAGGCTTCGCTAACATGGGCAAATTGGACTTCAGTGTATTAATTAAACACTCGGATCGATTCCTGGAAGGGTTTCTGAATACCATCCAGGTGAGCATCATGGCCTTGATTGGCAGCTTTATTCTTGGCGCCATCATTGCTATCTTTCGGATATCCCCCGTCAAACCGCTTAACTGGATCGGAACGGCTTTTGTGGAATTTATCCGTAACATCCCTTTGCTGCTCGTCGTGTTTTTCTTCTATCTTGGGTTACCGACCCTCGGTATTTCACTCGATGGATTCATCTCCGGTACACTTGGTCTGACCATCTATACGGCAGCTTTTATTGCGGAAGCAATCCGGGCGGGTATTCAGACGATTCCTCGCGGACAGCTTGAGGCCGCGAGATCTTCCGGGCTGTCTTATGTACAGGCTATGAATCTGATTGTTTTGCCGCAAGCGATCAAGATTGTATTGCCGTCTATTGGCAACCAGTTTATTAATCTGGTCAAAAACTCCTCCATCCTAGCGGTCGTAGCAGGCATGGATCTGATGTATTTTGCTGATCTGATCAACTCAGATACGTTCCTGCCGCTGAGTGTCTACACCATTGTTGCCCTTTTCTACCTGGTGCTCACCGTGCCCCTCAGTTTCCTAGTTCACTATATGGAACGCCGGTTTGGGCAAAGTGATGCTGATGCCAGCCGTGATAAAGTCAAACCGAAAAAGAACAATAAAGCAGGTCAGGTTCCCATGTAAAAAAGACCGTCATCCTTAACCTATTCCCGCTTACAGAAGGAGGCCGAAGATTATGGACTTTAGCGGGGCCTACGCATGGCCCAACCTTCGTTTCTTGCTGCAAGGATTCCTGATCACCCTGCAAGTGGCAGGCCTATCCATTGTATTCAGCTTTGTACTCGGTACCGTGCTCGGCACCGTTCGATATACCCGTATTCCGGTCCTGTCACAAATTGTGGCAGTTCTCGTAGATATCATCCGGAATCTGCCGCTGCTGCTGATCATCTTCTTCATTCATATCGTGCTGCCCCAACTGGGGATTAAAATGCCCATTTTCTGGTCCACGGTTGTTGGGCTGAGTCTTTTTGAAGGCGCGATGATTGCTGAGATTGTCCGCAGCGGACTTAAATCGGTTGAACGTGGTCAAGTCGAAGCGGCTCGTTCATCAGGACTGAGCTATATGCAGACACTCATCGCGATCATTATGCCCCAAGCTCTACGGCGCATGTCGCCTCCAATGGTGAGCCAGTTTATCTCCTTGTTGAAGGATACTTCACTGGCGATTATCATCTCCCTGCCGGAGCTGATGCACAACGTGCAGATCCTCGGTGGTCAGAGCTTTGATTACGTCATTCCTGCCCTGCTGCTCGCAGCCGTACTATACTTCGTCATCAATTACACGCTGTCCATCGTGGCACGGCGGCTTGAAGCACGCATGACTTAAGACAGCCCAAAGAAGACTCCAGCTCCACTTCTACAGTGGCTTTGGAGTCTTCTTTGGATTTATTTTGATTAACTATAGTATCTCAATTGAATTGTTACGGTTATTTTATGAAAATCGATGGATTGAAAAAGGAGAAATATCTTGTTTGGCAACCTTTATGGCTCTTCATTAAAAGGAAATTTTTAACTCAGACTACTATTAATATGGTTATGCTGACTCTACTCATGAAAACTGTTGCTCTCTTTTTTTATGCCTCATTAAATTTTGGATTTCATCCATCTATCCATTGTATTGAAGAATTAACTGATAGATTGCAATGGAAAGTCCTAAGAAACTCGCCTTCATTTTAGAAGGATGATTTCTTTCGCTGCGAAACAAATAAAATAATACCACCAAAAATCCTAATGGAATCCATAGCTCAAACACACTTTCCCTTGTACCTCTAGAATAAATGGGAGTAATGGAAGTGCTAATGAAAAAGTAAAAGAAAACCGTAAATCGTCTCGTTTCTAATTGCTTGCTCCATCTGACTAATAGGAAAAGAATAATTGCTGCGATGATCGTAATGTGTAAAGGAGGTAGAAGTATAGAAGCATCCCCGAATTTAAATTCCATTTTTGTTTCCCCTCCTTTTTTACTCTACCCGGTTAGTTATAAAACAATAGCTCATTATAAACAACGTTGAGGTATTGGAAGGAGTTACATTATAAATTCAACGTTACAGACTTTCCTATTTATTTATCGTGTTAAACCCGATTAATTAGACTCGTCTTCCGTACTCATTTTTTTGAGCAAATTCGTTTAGCACTAAATTTTGATGGTGAAAATATATGATATTATTTTGGTTATATATATTTTCGATTCATTTTAATAATAATGGATTTAAAAGTAAAATAAACATGAGGTGATGTATATGAATATGAAGGACATTGTAGAACACTGTTTGTCGTATCCAGACTCGTATGAAGATCATCCATTTGGTGACGGCTGGACAGCAATTCGCCATAAGGGGAATGGAAAGATTTATGCTCTGATTTTCCATCTCAATGATCATTTATGTATCAATTTAAAATGTAATCCTAATCATGCGGGCACGTTGCGAGATACATTTACAGATGTAAAACCTGGATATCATATGAATAAAGAACACTGGAACACGGTTTATCTAGAAGGCGAATTATCAAAATCTGTAATTTATGATATGGTTCGTGAAAGTTATCATTTGACCAAGCCCAAGAAACGAAAATAATCGACTTCTGACCTCGACTTGGAACGTTAAAACATAAAATTCGCTAAAATAGCGACTTCAAAGAAATTTCTAATAGAACTGTTTAATCTTTAACAATCTCTTCTAAAGCTTTTACTATGTTGCTTACCCCCTGATCATCCCAGATTAGGATATGACATTTATCTTTCTTCAACTTTTGCAGTGCACCCAGGCGGTGATTCCCGTCTCTTATACTTATGTATCCATTCCTGTTCTCCGCGATTAATGGAGGCATATCCCAGCCTTCTTCTAACCGTTTACATATCTGATTGATATTATGGTTCCACCATTTCTCATCTTCGACATACTCCATATCTAATTCAGGTCCAACAATTCTCTTGAGAAATCTTGTTTCCATTTCTACGGGTCCAAGCCAATATCTCTTTTGTAATTTCAGTCCTTTTGATAACCCAACATTACCGCCTTCCCCATTCAAAAAAAGATGAACCCATGTTTCTATATCATTCTTTGAAGCATACTCCATTGCTGAATTCAGCGTATATATCGTCATAAATATTATCACGCTCTCTTTTCCCAATTTATGATACTTCACAGTCGCTCATCTTTTAATATCTACTACTAGTTTCGTTTCAAAAAGACTATTAAACGTCATCAATAGAGGTGCAATCATAGGATTTTCATTTGGTATACCCCTGCCTCACCGAGAAAATCATTTCTGGTCAATCCTTTTTCTCCAAGCAATATCCGATAATTCGTAATCGTACCATCATGTGAAATAATGAATGTTTTTTTACCGCTTTTCCGGGTCCACTCTACTAACTGCTCAGCATATCCTTCAAAAACATCTTGTTCTATCCTATTCACTCCTTCTCTCCAGCAATCTAGATTAAAATCAAGAACTTCAGTATCTCCATAGAGATCTAAAATCTCTGTTTTAGATAGAATCCGATCACATATCAAATCAGGAAATTCAGGGTTCTGAGGAAACATTCTTGGACCAACAAGTGGAGATATTATGAAGTCCATACCCTGTGTTAAAATCGTTGCCGTCTCAATTGTACGTTTAGTAGGACTTACAAGAATTAAATCTTCAGGTTCAATTTTAATATGATCTCGCAGCTGAGCTACTTGGAATTTGCCATACTCTGTAAGACTAGGATGCAGAGTATTCAAACGATCTGGATAATTGTTGAGATGTTCTCCATGACCATGCCGGATAAATATAAACTCCATTTACCATACTCCTCCTAAATTTAAAATCCGATTAAGGTATTCTATTGAGTCTAGTAAGCTATCTTGGCCGTTAGTGAAGCGAAAAAGCAGAACGCAGTATTTAGAGCATTTAGTTGAATTTAAAGTTCCTGTCCTCTTTTGTAGTACCTCTCTATGAAAAGGATTATAATATATAGAATTGTAATTAGAGTTGCCATCTGTGTACCCTTTATCAAACTAACATCTACAAAATAATAACTTATCAGCAAAAGAGCACTAAAATATATACACACATTTAGAAATGGTTTCATAACTTTTAGCCTCCTTGTTTTTATCTACTCTGCGCAATCATTGTTTCGACAACCACTATCCCCCTGTAGATAGTATATCCATAACCCCTGGGTCTATTTTACAATATTTAGCAAGTAAATACCTTTATTATTGGATTGTCCTTCCTTTTGAGTACTAAATACATGTTACACTTTCTGAAGTTTAAGAAACATTAAGGAAGTCTTTAACGTTTAATAGAACGGAACGTATTTCTGAAGACAGAGGTGATTAAATTAATACACATAAAAATCGCGTCCACTTGATCGATGGACTACGAGGGTTCAGTCTTACTGGCATCGTGCTAGCGAATATGCTAATTTTTCAATATGGTCAATTTGGAAGCAGCGAACCGCAGTTGTTCGGAATCAAGGGGATGGACCTTGCTTTCTACTCATTCCTCTCCATCACGGTAGTGGGTAGCTTCATGCCGATTTTCGCGTTTATGTTCGGTTTCGGAATGATGAAACTGTCGGAAAGCTTGAAAGCAAAAGATCTCCGTCCGAAATGTCATCTGAGCCGCCGTTTTATACTGCTGATCGTATTAGGAATATTGCACTCCGTTTTTCTATGGGAGGGGGACATCCTAACGTTTTACGGCGCTACTGGTTTCTTTCTTCTACTGTTTTTAAACCGGAAACCGAAGACTCTATTGGTCTGGGCGGTACTACTATTCACAGGAGCGGGTCTTCTTGGTTTACCTGCTTCAAATCCAGTGGATCAACTGGTTTCTGTGACACCGCATATGCAAAACTATATCTATCAAAGTCAGGATGTATACAGCAGCGGTAATTATGTGGAGATCAAGAATTTCCGTAACAATGCTGATCCGTTTGGTGAGATGGAGGCAAAGGTCTTAATTTTTGCGCTAATACTGGCTCCGCTTATGACTATGCCCATGTTCCTGCTCGGCATGCGGGCTGCCAGACTTAAGACTTTTGATATTCCACAAACGATGAGACGTACCTATTTTGGACGTGCCATGTTTCTGATTCTGATCGGTTTGACACTCAAATCGTATAGCGTACTTACTCCGCAGCTCGGCGTAAAAGGGTGGCCTGGCATGGGAATTGGGGAAACGCTCGGAGGTTCGCTGCTTGCACTTGGTTATATCTATGCTTTTGCTCTGCTGTATACGAGAAGCCACCGCCCAGCTCTCATTGACAGGTTCGAAGCAGTCGGTCGCCTCTCATTGACAAATTACCTGATGCAAAGTGTGATCTGTACGACGATCTATTATGGATATGGTTTTGGACTGTTTGGTCGTGCTGGTGTGTTCGTCGGTGCGGTCATCGCAGTTGCCGTCTATGCTTTTCAATTATGGATTAGTCCTATCTATCTGAAGAAGTTTCGTAGTGGTCCGGTCGAACATGCACTTCGAATTGGGGTCTACCTCTCTTGGAGAGGACAGCCGAGAAAGAAAAAGATGGTGCACCAGAACTCTCGGGAAAGTACGCCTAGCGTCAACTAAAAGTAAAACAGATCCATTTTACCAACTAACTTAAAATTAAATATTTAGTTAGGAGGACTATTATATGAACAAACTCAAACGGAAAGCGGCTCTTGTCATACTTACGACAGTCTTCGTCATTGGTTGTTCTAATACATCTACGGATGCATTAGAACAATCAAGAATACAAGAACTCCGGAAGGACTACCCCCTATCTACGGGAACTGTTCCTTATATAAATATGAGAGATATCCCTTTTAAAGAAATTTTAGACGTTACAGATTCAGTGATCGTTGCAGAAGTTATCAGCCAATTTGCAGATGTCAGTGTAGAATTACCTTCAGAGCCAGGTACTCCCGAAGGTAAACTAGCTGAGAAAGATAAGAGTAGAGGATTTGAGTCTTATAAGCCGATTTTCATAGCGTATGAAGTAACCGTTGATGAAGTAATTATTGGTGATGAAGTGAAAGATACAGCAAATATCATGTATAATTCTGAGTTATCGGAGATGGAGCCACGTTTAAGGCCGGGAATGAAGATTATTGCAGCTGTTAAGAAAATGGCTGGTCCACAGCAAGAAGAAGGAAGTTATTCTTTTACTCGCTATGGTACCTATTATATCGTAGATGATCATTATGTTCTTTCTGCTTTTGATAGTGATTCGGAAGAAATCAGTAGCTTTACAAATATAACGAATGGGAGAACAGTTGATTACTTAAAGAATAAAATGAAAGAACTTTGGAACTAGACACCTTAGAGTATTTTACAACAATTAGATTTTTAAAAATAATAGTTCAAGTTAAATCTTCATTTAAAACGGGTTTTCTCCTTTTATAAAAGGAATAAAAATAATATAGGCAGAGCCAATAAGAAAAAGCCAAAATGCTATAGATTTTATGCGATGCCTGAAAAAGGTGTTATGCTTTTTAACGAACAGACCACGGATCAGGGTGTATAGAAAAAACAATAAGTATGAGACTCCGAACCAATTTTCCCATATGTTTCCCGTGTAACGAATACCATAACCTTCAAGTGTGGGTCTCAATACGGTATCCGTTACGATGAACCCAATGACTAAAAATCCTACTACTTCGACAGTTGTTACAATATATGATTTCCAAATAGACAATCGGTTTCCCTCCTTCTGTTATTTATCCTTATCTAGAATAAAAATAATAATCTCTCCAAACTCCTCATTGTAACAGAATTTTCAGGTTAACTGAACCTCTAGTGCAATGTCACATTATAAGCCACTCCCAATTCTGTCACTAATTTTATAGAGAGTCCAAACTATTTTGCTCCCTTATCCATACAATATTCCGAATCTACTAGATTTCACTAGAGGAGGAGTATGGATGTTGTTATGGTTAGGGCTTTCTATCGCTATCCTTATTATGTACACGATTATTCTCTATCGCTATTTGGATACAAGAGCTGATTCCAAGTTCCACCCCCATGCTAAAAACGAGCTTATTATCAAATTTATGGATGGAATATCGCAGGAGGATATGAATGCACTTCATAAGAAAACAAAATGCGAAATTATGGAATCATACGATGATTTAGGCTTTTCCGGATAACTTCGAAGCGAAAAATGCGCAAAATACTTAAACAATATTCGAAAAGTAAGCTGATTGAATTTGCTGAACCCAATCATAGGTATGAAGCATTTTTCACTCCAAACGACCCGTTCTTCCCAGGTTACCAGTATGGGCCGCAAAGAGTTGAAGCTCCTGCTGCTTGGAACATTACACAAAGTTCGGCGAATATCAGAATCGCCATTGTAGATACAGGTGTTCAGTCGGATCACCCTGAACTTGCAGGAAAGTTGCTACCTGGGTACGACTATGTAGACTGGGATCCTAATACAAGTGATGGTAACGGACACGGAACACATGTGGCGGGAATTGCAGCTGCTGCTACAAATAACGGGGTTGGTATTGCGGGTATGGCTCCCTTTGCTTCTATTATTCCGATCCGTTCCTTAGATAATAACGGAAATGGATTATTGTCGAGTGTGGCTAATGGTATCGTCTTTGCTGCTAATAACGGAGCACATGTGGTTAACCTGAGTCTGGGTTCTTTAGCGAATGATTCATTTCTTCAAGCGGCTGTACAATATGCATGGGACCGAGGAGCAGTCGTTATCGCTTCTGCAGGTAATAGCAATTCCACGATCCCCGTTTATCCCGCCTCTCTTCCCGGAGTCGTTTCTGTTGCATCAACGAATTCTTCGGATGTTAAATCCACCTTTTCCAACTACGGTACATGGGTTGATGTTGCTGCTCCGGGGGAACAAATTTTATCTACCTACACGGGAACCAGCTACGCTTACTTAAGCGGAACATCGATGGCAGCTCCACACGTCTCAGGATTAGCAGCGCTCCTTGCATCTCAAGGTAGAACCAATACGAATGTAAGAGATTGTATTGTTTTTACCTGCGATCCGATACCAGGAACGGGAACCTACTGGACACAGGGGCGAATCAATGCACTTCGAGCTGTGCAGCAGCCTGTACTCTAGAACATAGATAAGCACTAAGGATCATCAAAAAATGATATTAAGAAGTGAACTTTGACCTTTACCTTAAATTAATATCTTTGGTAAAGGTCTTAAACATTTCTTGACTGATGTATAACCAGGGAGTGGATCAAAGCAACTTCATTCGCGTAACTGCACTATGTTTTTCAACGAAACAGCAATGAGTTTATTTATCTGTAGTCAGCTATTTTCCTTAAAACAGGCCTGAATGATAAGGTTCATTTTCCGATTTTATATTTATAATGACCTTGCCAATTGCATGGCCTGCTCCAAAATACTCAAAGGCCTGAGCTGCCTCTTGTAATGAATAACTCAGAAAGATCTCCAAATATCTCGTCTCCTGGTTTGAATCGTTTGACGTGCGTTCCAACTGAAATAACTTTTCCTGCTATATCAGCTCCGAGAATTCTGTATCGTGGCTTGCGAAATGCACAATACGATTCATGAGTGGTATCCCTCTCAGAAGGTCCCAATCCCAGGAGTTTACCGAAGCCGCATAAACCTCGATCAAGACTTCTTTCTCCCTAGGCGTTGGGATTTTTACTTTTTCTAGCCGCAAGACTTTTGGCGTTCCGTAGAAATCATACACCAGGGCATCCATTAAATTAATACACTGCTTGTTGGATGACCCAGGAAACATCTCTTCACCCATCATCATTCTCCATTCGCATAAGGAAAGTAATTAAGTAATTAGTAGTTAGTCTCACATGCTAATCTATCAAGGCGTATGACTCTGAGTTGTTCAGTAATTTTATCTGTGGTTTACCTTATTTCTTTGAGGGTAAGACTATCAATAGATGTATAAAGATGTAAGGATCACTACTACATACAAAGGAGACTAATCATGGGGAATGAGAGAGTAAGGATTCGTAAGTATAACGGTCATCAATACTCGTCCCGTAATTTATGGACTGGAATTTTATTTGGTTTTGGTATTATTGCTTTTATAGATGAGGTGGTGTTTCACCAGCTCCTGCACTGGCATCACTTTTATGATAAGTCCACCAGCGACATTGGCCTTGTATCCGACGGCTTATTCCATGCCTTTAGTTTCTTTGCAACCATTGGATCTTCATTCATGCTTGCTGATCTTAGACGCCGAGATGCTTTCTCGCTAAAAAGGTGGGTTGGGGGCATTTTGCTAGGAGCTGGCTCCTTTCAGCTTTATGACGGTATTATTCAGCATAAAGTGATGCGTTTACACCAGATTCGTTACCATGTTGATATACTTCCATATGATTTGGTATGGAATTTTGCAGCCCTCGTATTATTAATTATAGGAATTGTTATTACGATGCAAGCAAGCCCGAAACGAATCGCTTCGGAAGGAAAAGAATAATATGACTAACCACCATATGAGTCATTCACATAGTGGAATTCTTAGTCTCGGTCCATCTTTGTTGATTCCGGTCTTAATTTCTTTAACAGCATTGGGACTATATCTATATGCTGCCTGGTCATCTAATCAGCGCTTCAGGCAGTGGCCAACTTATCGCTATGCTTGCTTCGGTATCGGTGTATTGTGCTCAGCGTTAGCCATTACTGGTCCGCTCGCTATTTGGGCACACCTAGACTTTAGGGCGCATATGTTAGGCCATTTACTCCTGGGCATGTTAGGACCACTACTTATCGTCTTGTCCTCGCCACTCACACTTGCTCTTCGGACAATGAAAGTTTACTGGGCAAGACGAGTCACCCAATTGCTAAGATCCAGACCCTTATTATTAATAACCCATCCCATATCAGCGGCTGTCCTTAATATCGGTGGACTGTGGCTAATATACGGGACAGGTCTCTATACTGTGATGCAATATAATATGCTTATTCATACTCTGGTTCACTTTCATGTCTTTGCTGCTGGTTACCTCTTTACGGCTTCCATGATCTATACAGAACCTAACCCGCATCGAACCAGCTACACATTGCGGTCTCTTACGATGATCGTGGCCTTTGCAGGTCACGGAATATTGTCGAAGAAGATTTATGCAAATCCTCCTGAAGGAATCCCTCTAGATCAGGGGCAAACAGGTGGTTTACTGATGTATTATGGGGGTGACTTGATCGATCTCGTTTTAATTTTCATATTCTGTCTTCAATGGTTTCGGTCTTGCCATCCTACTTCTGTTACTCATTCCTCTAAACGAATAAGCGAGATCGTCAGAGGGGAACCAAATGAGTTGATTTGAAAATTTTAAAAAATGGACATTTACTCCAGTGATTGGAGAGCGTATTTAGAATATATGCAGTTTATTCTGAAACAGAAGAAATCAGACGACATACGATTACAGAGGCAGCTGGTTATTAACCGGCTGCCTCTGTATTTATAGAGTTAAATGCTCTAGTTCGTCCTTAATCCTCACCATTAACGAAGGATTAGTACCTTTTCAGATCCTAATGAATAACCGAGTCTCATCAAATTCGGCTGGTGGATTGTTTAGCTTTACTTCAATTTATACGTAAAAATTCCATAGGAGAGTTTCTTACAAAATGTTTCTCGATAAACGTAAGAACGTCATCATTACCGGGGATACGAACTCTTTCGATCGCTTCAGTAAATGTCAACCACTCGTATTCACTATGTTCATTGTTTAAAGTCACTTCTTGGCCATCATTCACATATCCCACAAATACCGGCGCAACATAAATGTAGTTTTCATTGGCAGAGTAAAATTGATCATATTTATTTGAATTAAAAAGGGAAACTTCTGTAATACCTGTCTCTTCACGAATCTCTCTTAGCGCAGCTTCCCAAGCTTTTTCCCCTTCTTCAATACCGCCGCCAATATAGCACCATACACCCCTTAATACTGGAGTAGCTCGCTTTAATAACAGCACTTTGTAACCATAAGGTGTGTTTTTAAGTAACACTACTGCAATGCCTTTACATCTCAAAGGAACTTCATGTTGTACTCTGTTCATAATTCCCCCCAAGCCATCAGTCGTTTTAACAGTCTGTCTATTTCCCTATTCTCATTTAATTGGTATGTAGACCTAATCGATCACGACTACAAGACAAACTCAGCGTATACTTCACCCGAAGGATGGATATTCCCTGTCTCAACAAAGCCTAGTGATGAATATAAATTTTTGGATACTACGTTTTCAGGTTTATAGGTAAGTTCAACGACCCTGGCTTTCCCATAAGGAGAGGATTTTGAAAGGTCTATCGCTTTTACCATGGCCTCTTTTCCATACCCTTTGCCTTGGTATTGTTTATCAATCATAAACTTAAAAACGCCATAGCTGCTGTATTCAAAATTTCCATCACCATCGTCATAATACATCATTATAAAACCAACCATTACCTCGTCTTTATAAATCGCATATGTAATAATAATTTGTCCTTCTTTTGAGGCAATATAAGCTTCTGCGAGTGCATGTTGATTAGATGAGATGAAGCATTTCTGTTCCTCTGTAACTTGTAGCTCAATACATTCAATATAGTTATCCCACGTTATTTCTCTAAACTCCACTCATTGAACCCTCCCTGAAAACACCTAATATATAAGAGTTCCATATAGGTTGGGAGTATCCTCTTTCGTGTGAGCTTAATAATCTTCATTAATCCGCTCATCTCAAAGTTAGCTAATTTCTCTATTTCACCCATCTAAATAAGTTTGATACTATGCATACATAATAGTTGTTCTAATATCAATAAGTTAAAATAACAAAAAATTTTAATAGCTAAACTAGGCAATAGACAGACACACAATAAAACAGTTATCATAAATAATAACTATATTTGGAAAAGTATCCTAATACTAATAATACTTATTTTTATGAAAGAAAACATAAGTGGAATTATTGCAGTCGTTTTACTCTAAAATTTTCAATCTATTACTTTCTATGTATATAGGATTTTTTTGATGTGTTTACTGTTGTTTTCCGATCGTTCATATATTCTGCTGCATAGATCTCTAAATTCGTAAGGTAATGTAAAAGGTGTACTTAATGAGTTATTTCTGTATCTTTTTTCTGTGTTATTCCATTTGTTAGGTAGTCATCTATACCTCATAAAAAGAACTTAATGAAGAAATGGAGGTTCATAATGAAAATAATTATCTTCATCTTTATGCTTGGAGTAATATTATCAGGTTGCACGAATAAAGCAGAAGAGAGTAATTCTGCAGTTAACACAAGTGAAATGGAACAAAGTAAATCTACAAGTGCAAAAGAAGTTTCCAACGTCAAGGTGGGCTTGAACCAGAATGTAACCGAAGGAATTGCTATCTATGGTACAAGTGAAAAAGAAACGGGCTATTTTTCTTCTATTATTGTAGAAATAGATAGCGAAACTAAGACCTTCCCTTGGCGCAATATAACCAATCCATCTTTCTATCCAGAGTTGTTGGTCAGTAATATAGACGAAGACAAAGAGGATGAAATTATTCTTATTCTTGCTACTGAAAAAGGCACCAGTGTTCGCCAATCCGAAATTTATGTTCTAAATAGGGATTTTACAGAGATTGAGGTAACTGATCCATTAGATAAATTAGCTGATGTAATAAAATGGGGTTTAAAAAAGAAAGATAATACACGGGAGTATACTATCTCTATTCAAGGAAAAGGAAGAACTTTTAAATTTAATGAAGATGAATCTAGAAGTTGGTCTGACGAACCATTCACAGGAAATATTGTGAGATATGGACTCCATGATGGTTATATTATTGCCGAGATACCAGTTCAAGTATCAGCAGGACATTATATAGGTAACGTAATCGTAAGGTACGGCCTAGTAGAAGGGAAAATCAGGCCTACAAACTATGAATATCAAGAAGAAACTATACTGTAGCTCCTCCAGACTTAATTAACTCGATGCCAGGTAAACGACTAAAAATTAGATTCTAAAATTTGGAAATACTCTTACATTAAACTACTTATCGAAAGGCTATTTTCAAGTATGTTATATTTGACGTTGGTTGCAGCTCTAAAAAATAAAACAGGTGTTGTAGCCTAGAGCATAGGTACTTATGCCTGTTACACTAGTTAATCAACAAGCTACCGCTTCTTACTCAAGATGTTCCCGTTAGCTCATATCATACTTTCGTATTCCTTGATTTAGGAGAGTCAGATATAATAAAATGTTTCCTTCATGTATATTTACCTGACTCACACATATCTTTTATGCTTTCACTCATTTTTACTCTTAAATTCTGATTCCTTCATTGTAATGAATTCATCAGCTCATAATAATATTTAGAATCAGTAGTCTTATTAAGGTTATACCAAGCATCTAACGTTTGTGGAGAAAACACATCCAATGCTTTTAAAATGTGTGTAGAAAATTCCAATGGAGCTATTCCAGATGCTGTGATCAGTTTTCCATCAGTTACAGCCGACTCCATTTTATAATACTTTTCTCCTCTATAAGTAGGACAGATCATTTTAAGGTATTCTAGATCGTTGCTTGTATGCCCATATGAATTTAGTAGTCCCACCTGGGCAAGTCCCATTGTAGCACCACATATCGCAGCAACCCATATACCTTCCCTTAAACATCTCTCAGCGATTTTTAGGATGGGGTGATGACTAGTTTCTGTCCATGTATCTCCACCGGGTAAAATCAATAGATCAGATCTTTCAATGCTGCACTCATCCAATTGGATGTTAGGCAGTATTGTAAGTCCGCCCATTGTAGTTACTGGAGTCTTATCAATTCCCACGGTAACTATTTTGGATGGGGTAAGCCCCTTTTTATAATACCTTCCCGAGTTTAGTTCCGCAGTTAAGTAGCCTATTTCCCAGTCTGCCATTGTGTCAAACACATAAAGATATACTGTATTATTCATTTTAAATTCTCCTTATATTACAATTCATCAAGTGATACCAATCGCCGGTAATCAATGATTATCATCATTATAAAAAGACTTCACTGACATCCGCTGTCAGTGAAGTCTTTAAAGTTGATAAAATTCCATTAACTCTGACACAACTTCAACAAGTTTTCCCTTCAAACTCTGTGGTTCGACTACTTGAATGGATTTCCCGTAGGATAAGAGAAAATTAGGAACATAGGTATGAAGTGTTTTTTCCTCAAGTAAAAAGATTGCTTGATTTGTTGTACGCTCTTTCAGATGATGCCCCAAAAACCAATGCAGGCATAAGTCATCCAATGCTTCTGACCTACCTTCAATAATTAAGGTAATTAATTTGTCCTTGTCGACTAAATCAGCTAATAGATTTCCTAAGAAAAATTCGCGAGCCAAAAATGCTTCGGAACGCTTAAATAGGTTTTGAGTACGCTTGATTTGTAAAATTCGTTCTACCCGAAAGCTGCGCATCTCATTTCTCAGGTGGCAAAATGCAACAATATACCATTTATTGTTCCAGTAGACTATTCCATAGGGATCTATAACCCTAGTCTTGTACTTATCATCACGGCGTGTGCGATATTCAATTTCTACAGAGAACTCGTTTGCTACTGCTTGCTCCAATTCCGCCAAAACTGGCTGAATAGAAGGATCTCCCTTGCGGTTGATAACTTCAAAACCGGCTAAATGACGGTTAAGCACACTTTCCTGTTCCTGATTCGAATACATTTTCAATTTGGATGTCGCATTACCTAAAGCGTCACTCAAAGGGTATCCGGCTTCTTTTGCAAAAACAGTAGCATGAAGAAGTGCTTTTTTTTCTTCCATATCAAATAGCAGAGGTGCTCTGATAAAATTATTCAGCAAGCTATATCCACCGTTATGACCCGTGTCGGATATTATAGGCACTCCACTGGCACATAACGCATCAATATACCGATAAACTGTCCTAATATTTATTTCTAACTTTTCGGATATTTGTTTTGCGGTCATTTTAACGCCCGAATTCAGCATCCATAGAATTGCCAGCATATTATCGTTTTTTGGCATCACATATACCTCATCTTTATTAGGATTGCTCTTTCTGCTTTACCACGACTGTTATTCATTTGACCGAGTAAGGTTTAAACTTAGCTTCCCAATAACTCATAGAAAAAGCAACCCGTTTATTAATCGGTTGCTTACTTTTTCTATTTTTTTCTTTAACCTAATAAATAAATCAATCCAGCAACTGCAAACGAAATGATTCCTGCTAAAGTAGACCATGTAGCAACTTTCTTCATCATGTCAAGATCTTCCGTAGGCTTTGAATTAAAATTACCTCTTTGTTGGTAATCAGTCGTCCAAGATCTAATGCAAAGACCAGAAACAAGAATGAGAATGATCCCTAAATAGATGAAAAAATTCATAATTGATCTTCCTTCCCATTCACCTTAGTTATAAATATAACGATTATTACAGGGAAAAGTTGTAATTGAAGAAGTGAAGTACCTCTTAAGTTATCCTGCTGATTAGCAAAAAGGGGCAGATGCCAACTGGCAAGCTGCTCCCTTTTTTTTAAAACTAACGTTTTATCGTTAGTTTAGCACTACGCATGAGCCAATTTAGGTATACAAAATGCAGGCAGCTTTCCTAAATCAGAAAGTGATTTTATAAACAAGACATCCTCATTCTTGCCGAAAGGTTCTGTATACACTTTCTCAATAATTTGGTCTGGGGTGAAGTGGAACCGAATCTGTCTTGTTTGTTCCGTTGTAATCCGTGAAACCAACGCTTCAACGTCTACCTCTTTGTCGCTAACAATATCATATAAATGCATCAAATCGCCTTCATGCTCAAAAACTATGATGGCATCGTCAGTGTGGGAATAATAAAGGCATTCAGGATATACGTTTAAAGCGTAAAATTGAAATAACCCTTCGGTGTTAGTAACACCAAAATGTTTTGAAATCGGGTTACGGGAACTAATCTTCTTTTTAATTAAATTCCAATGCTCTTCCCTGGAAACATCCAGCTTATCCAGTGATATTATATTAGCTTGAGGTTCATCAGGTATATTTAAGTGAAATTGGTGTTCAGGGAAGGGAGCAAATCCAAACTTGGGATAAAATTCGAGTACGGTTCTGTTCGCAAATAAGAAAAACAAGTCGCATGTGTCTTCGTATGTATCCAATACATGCTCCATTAGTTGTTTCGACAATCCCTTACCCCGATGCTCAGGATGAGTCATTACAGTTCCGATCTGTAGAGCCCGTATGGATTCACCATTAATGACCAAGCTCATTTTGCTTACTGAAACATTCGCAATGACCTCGTCATCGGCAATAAATGAATGGCAAATATAACGGTCGTCCCAGGCTCCTTTTTGGTACCATGCTTCAAACTCAATACCAAATACTAGCTTGGAAAGTCGATTGAAGCTTCCTCGGTACCCATCATGGTTTCTGTAGTCATTACTATTTATCATCATCGAAGAGTGTTGTCCTTTCTAAGTAGAAAAATGATTTATTACATGCTCCGCTATGTAATTCCCCGCAAAGAACATTCCCTTAACCAATCTATAGATCATAGCTTAATCTTACTATTTAAAACCAGATTCCGGAAAGTAAAGAATAATTATAATCAATCTAAACTACCTGTGGTAACTTCAATTTATATCTGCCAACGCAAGTTCCATATAGAAATTAAATTAATATTCAAAAGACATCCCCATCTTCGTCTCTCTCACCATTTTCTATAAAACCAAGTGACGTTTAAAGTTTCTTTGCTACTTGTTTTCCTCTCCATAGATACTATTTTCGAAGCATCACCATGCGGGAAAGTCTTAATCTTCTTCCAGCCTAACGCCTTTCCAGGGGTCTTCGTGCAATCTTCCATAGGCTGCGCCAATGCTACCGCCTTCTAACAGGCAGGCTTTAATTTTTTTCTGTAAGGATGTATTTTGCGGAAGTTCGTGTATTGGAATATCAGTCCTTCCATAAACCCATCTAATAGAGCTGTCGTTCGTATCATCTACACGTATCAAGTCGAATGCCTTCTGAAAGCCGATAATATTCGAGTTTTTAGACAGCAGCTTAGCAAGGACAGGAGAAAGCAGCCAAGAATCACACACCATATCGGACTGACCATACTCCGGAAAATATTTTGCAAAAAATCCCCTAGCATCCTCATATGACTTCCGCAAACTATCGAGCCTCATATCTGCATCTGCGGGGATATGTATATTTATTATCTTCTTCTCTTCCTGCTCGATCATTTCATATTCAAGAGCACCGATACGGAATTCGCGAAGTGAAATCTGTCTTGGAAACCACCATCCCCACGTGAATGCATATGTCCCATATACCTCGTAATGTTCCTCAATAAATCTGGTACAGAACTTTATCGTATCCACAAAAATGGTCTCGCTGATTCCTCTTTTTTCGTATTCCCTATGTGTCTCTACTGCACGCAGAAGCATAAAAGTGAGCATTTTGCTCCCATCTGGATCATTTCCCAGAACCGCCGCTATTTCTTTAACTCCCTTTTCCCAGTCAGATGGATCATATAGGGCAGCAAAAAAAGGCTTTACTGCTTTCTCATCGAATTCGCCTGCAAAGTCAAGCACAGCTCTTTTCATTTGATCCGGTAAGCAAATACGCTCACACACTTCTTCTATAGTCATATTTATATTCTCCTCCATCAGACAAAAGAAACAGCTAATTAATTTAGGACCGTATCCAACTGGATCACGGTTACAAATTCGCCTCTTAAAGTTGTCTCTTTTCTTGATAAAAATAAAATTCGTATGATTTACTCCTGAAAGGTATACTTCTTCTGCTCTCATTTCTTACCTTTAACTCTATTTTATTCTAGTAAAAAGTGCAATGATTTAGTCTTCAATGCGGGTAACATTCGATTAATGCTTTTCAACTAACTTAAGGTTTCTTTAGTCCCATTATTGTGTTCTTCAGCGATTCTTTTCTTGGATGGAATGAAGTGGCGGATTATTCTTTTAAAGTAAGGTCTACTCTATCATAACTCTCCGTATAACTGCCCAATAGCTTTAAAAAACAACCCGTCTTTTGAGCGGTTACTGACTTTTTCTTATTAAACTATCGTTGTAATTATTGATACAGGGGAGCTATAACATAGCTCTGTACCCTGCCTTTTTTAAAGCAACAATCGGCTAAGTTTTTTGTAAAAATTCTTAGTATTTCAAATATAGTAATAAATTGACATAATAAAATCGAAGGAGATGATAAAATGAATAATTCAAATGTGGTAAGACAGCTTTCCGAAAATGATAATTTTGATTTATTGCTCAGCCTAATCAATCAGACAGCAAACAGATATAATCCGGATCCAAAGTTTTTAGGCATAGGTATGACAGTTAGTGAACTCAAAGATAGTTATTTTTCTTCTGGCACCAATAAAGAAGGATATGTTGTTGAAAAAGAAGGTAAGGTGATTGCAGTGATGGGAGTTTCTTTATCAGAAGTAACGTCGAATGGTTATATCGAATTTGGTGTGGCTGAGGGACATGAAGAGGTTCTAAGAGGTTTGACTGATAAATGTTCTTCCATAGTGAATCAAAAAGGTGGAAAAAAACTCTTCCGATTTGCCTCTAGTAAATTTGGTCAGATCAGAAATAGAGAAATTACTTTGTGGGAACAGTTGGGCTTTAACTCAGAAGAGTTCTCAGATATTATAATATCCCTTGATTTAAGGGATTGGAATGTGCCAGATGATTTTCATAATGAAAATATCTATCCTGCTACTGATATGGAACTTTCCGATATTAGGCAGATATTAATTGATGATGAAGAAGAATTGATAGCAGAATTAGTCAGTAAGCAATTTGTTACTAAAAGCCCAGATCAGATCGTCCTTACCATGATGGATAAAGAGACCAAGGAACTGGTTGGTATCGCTTATTATAGAGTTATTATAGCCAATGAAGGTAGCAATAATGAGTTTTTCGATGCTTCTGGCTTTGGAATCCACTTTAGACCCAGATATCAGTTAGATAAGAGTGAAAAGGAAAGATTGCTTCATGCTTCCTTACTTTCTATGAAGCAATTAGGTATTTATCATGTATATTCACGCATCACTTTAAAGAATTTTGAGATTTTCTCCATGCTCATTCGTGAAGGATTTGACGATCCTGGCATTGATCAAAATTGTACAGTTCTTTTGTTTAAAACGGTATAACAAATGAGAAAATACGTGAATGCTCGGGAAGTTTTACCTGAAAGTTTAATAAAGGAAATTCAAAAATATGTGAAGGGACAACATATCTATATTCCTCAAACAGAACGACAAACTTGGGGGGAATCAACTGGGATACGTCAGGAATTGGAACGACGAAATGAAGAAATTGTGCGCAGATTTGAATCAGGTATAAGTATACAGCAGTTATCCAAAGTGTTTCATTTAAGTGAAGACAGAATAAGAGGGATTATTTACGAGAGACAGACCTAGTTATCATTTATAACGAACCTAATGGGCTATGATATTCAACAAAAGAGAAGTTAAATTAAAGAAACCACTCCATTGTGAGCAGTGGTTTCTTCCTTTATACACGGATATATATCTTATGGCGGAACTCTAGTTTGTGCTTTGGTCACTCTCCAAAAACCAATCCCATCCAGTTCCTATTTGTTCTGGAGAGTGGGCATCTGATCCATAAAACGCATAGCTTAATTAATGGATTGCTCTGCTTCATAATGAAATATACGCTTACCGTCTTTATCAAAACCATTCAAGATAAATCCAGGTTGAACGTTACTATATTTATCCTGTAATGCAAACCATAGTTTAGTTCCATCACGTAGTTCGACTATTTCAGCATATTTATCAACATTTTTACTCATTCCTACACTTTTAATATGGAGTCTGGAAATCGACTGTTCTCTTACTATGCCAATGTAAAACTGATACTGCGTCTCCTCTTCCTTAGCATTCAAGTTAACCCAACTCCAAGTAACATCTGTCTCGTTAGAAAGAAGCGACACGCCTCCTCCAAAGCTCCATTTATATTTGTTCCCGACTTTATAAACAATTCCAGCATCTACCCCTCCATTAGGATTTTCATATATTAAAATAGTGCTATGATTCAGTTCTTGCTTATAAAGAATCTGTTTATTTTGAATTCCTTCACTTCGTATAGTTGCCTCAATTGATTTGTATCCGTTATCTGTACAACCAGATAATAAGAGGATTAAACTCAAAGCCAACAAAGATATCACTTTTTTCATAAGGATCCACCTTTCATTGATACGACGTAACGTTAATACACTTATATATTGAACGCTAAAATCAAAGGAATGTTCTGCTTAATCTCCCCGTTTACATAACGAAAAGGGAACAGTTGCCAAATGGCAAGCTGCTCCCTGCTATTATCAATTAATGTTTTTTCGTTATATTGAATATCAGTTTCATGAAGCACAAACTTATAATATGCCCTTACTTTAGTCATAACCCCCTTCGGCTTCAGGCAAAGTTTTATATGCCTCCAACCCCTCAACCATGTGCTGGATGTAGTTTCTTAATTCTCGTAATTGATTTGCGTCCTCCGTTATTCCGCACTTTTGGTCTGTCCACGAAAATGTCTTTGTTTCGCCACCCACCGTTACTTTCCATAAATCTTCGTTGCTTGGCGTTTGGAAACAATTACCTTTCTTTGATAATTCTTTCGGTCCCATTATGTCTATCGTTTTCATTTTGTCATATATGTCACGTAATTCATCGGCGGTAAATAGGATCTCTGCTGTTGCCGAGCCCTTAATAATCAAATCTTTTGTTACTGTTCCCTCATAAGTGTCTATTACATTTTTAGTTACATCACCATAACCGAAACTAACCATGAAATTAAAATCGGTTGGCATTTCTAATGGCATTTCGGTTTCTTGCTTAACAGCCTCTGCCAATTTCTTGTTGTTCTCCATGTTAGAAGCAGAATTATTAGAACATCCTGTGATCATCCACAATAAAAGAAGCAACGTACACAATATCCCTTTCATTACACATCCCCTCCCCCGCTAATGTTACAACGTTAATTGGATGGAATTGGTTGCAATAATCTGCCGGTATGCTTAACCTCTCTAATTACTCACTTTTCCAGAACTCGTGCTGAAGCGAAAGACTAGCATTTCTAAAGCATCAGGATGATGCCCAAGTTCTTCGGAGTATTTCCCGTTGGTACATGTGTGAAGTGTTCTACGACAGAAACGTTTCGCACGTTCGTTTGTTCGGTGGGATTTGTTAGCGCTTCCTATTGCCCTGGAATTTCTCCATTAATCTGTCGCACCGCTTCTTCTCCAATACCCTTTCCCCAATAATTAGGTTGGAAGAAATCATTCATGTAATAATCGATATAGTGAGGACATGTTTAAAAGTAATCGGGGATATCAAGTGATATGGAGTCGATATCATTTTCTTTTGAGTAATACATACAAACACTGTCTTTATATTTTTGACTATTATTAGGTAGTATAATAAAACCTAATTTTTTGTAAAATTCTATCCCAATATCACTATAAAGGAATATGTTGTTACCGTTTTCTTCTTGTTCTAATTTATTTATCATTTCTTTGACCAATAAAGAAGCATATCCATTTTTTCTTAAATATACAGGTGTAGCGATTGAACCAATCCCTTTTACAATTTGGGATTCAGAAAGATTTAGTTCATATACGATGAGGGAACTTAATAGTTGCTTGGTATCTGTTGCTTCAAGAACGTACCAGGTTCCCTTTTTATACTTATTGGAAGCCTGGCACATAGTTATATATTCTTCATATGGCAGATTATCTCCCCAAGCATCATAGCCCATCTTATAAATTTCTATCATTTCCTCTTTTGTTGCTCTCCTAATTTTTAACAAAGTACCTCTCCTTCTGTTTATGCAGTTATACATTCTTTTCGACATTTAGCTTATCAGGAGCTGTATTCTTCTGAGGTTAAATTTTCCGTTAGTTGAATGATCAGTTCCCCCTAAATATGTTGTTAGATGATGTCGATGTTTTTTTGCCATTATAAAATGACACTCACAGTTCTAATTTGCATAGTTCCTTCCCTAAAGATAGATCGTTCTTTCTACGTATGATTCAAATATTTAGATTTAATAATATTTATGTGATGTGTTTCATGTCCTGCAATGATATAAACTATCGCGCGTACGGAAAATATGTGATCATTAAATTCTCCTTCTCTAGTGAAAGCCTCTTCAGGAAGATTATCGATTAAACAAGCTGTAGAATTTCGTACTGCAGCATAATCATTGAGCACTTTACTTAGAGGTAATTTATCATAAGACGACATCTCAGCAAATACATCACGATCATACCCTGGTAACTCTCGTACATCACTACGTGCTATACGTAATATTCTATAGCTGAACAATCTTTCAACGTCAGCTATGTGCCCTATAACTGTTTTTATTGACCATTTATCTGGAGCATATCGAAAGTTAGCATTTTCCTCAGTAAGTTTGTTTAGTATAAATATATTTTCTTCAATTTGCTCTCGTAAAATGCTGATAATGTTTCCTTCTGGAACTAAATCTATGTATTTCTTAACTAATGGCAAATATTCACTCTTACCTGGTCTTGTGATCATATTTCTCCTCTTTGTAAGTAGGTATTCCAAATGAAGTTGGAATACCTACTTTTCAAAACATTTTTATACAGTTTGTTTCTGTCTGTTCAACTCTCTACGTAGCTTTCCCCTAAATCCTAAATTCACTGTAGAAACAGCTTTATCAGCAGTTTTCGCGTTTACTGAGCTACATTTCTTGCAGACTGGCATTGTCTTACCGTCTGAGTTAGTCGCAGAATAAAGCAACTTTATTCTAGTCGAGAGGCAAATTGGGCAGGTACCTCTACCTTTAGAAGGTGTATTCCATAAGCTTTTACCGCGTTTCGTTTTAGCCATTATAGCTCCTTTCGATATCGAGAGACATGTTATAAATTCCTGTTTATGTTAAAACTTTTGTTGTACTTTAATGATACTAAATAAGCATATCAATTATGAAGGTAAAGAATAATTATGCTTAAATTATCCTTAAAGAAAAAGCAGCCGGTCTTTTGAGCGGCTGCTTACTTATTCATAACGAACTAACGTTTTCTCGTTAGTTTAGTCCCTTGAAAATTAACTATTCTAAAATGACATAGTTCGAAATAATAAAATACATCCCTAAAATGATTACAGAAAATACTATAATATTAAAGATTAGCACATTAACTGATCTTCTATTCTTGTAAAAAGCGACTGCTATCAAACTTAAAATTAATGATAATATTGAAAATGTAATGCTAAGTACAGTAAATAAAAACATTGATAAGAATGCAATTATTCCAAAAATATATGAGGCTCGAATTATGCCCCAGTTCGCTTCCCTTTGACCTTTCATGGGTACCTCACACCTAACCTCAAAAATGCATCCTTATTTCGCCATATTTGGAAATTGAATTTCTGTTAACTCAAAAAAAACAGCCGGATTTTTAATCGGCTGCTTACTTATTCATTAATCAACTAACGTTTTTTCTGTTAGCTCAATGCGTATTCATCCATAAATATGCGGATGCCAATCTTTGCACCAAGTTTATTTAACATTTTTCCCCCATTCTTTAGAACAGAACATTTTAAATAAATTTGTGAGGCTGTATCTCTCAGCAAAGTTCGTTTCTATAAGTATAACATTGGTGTTTTAATACCTTATATTCATCCCAAATACAAACAACGCCCACACCGATATGGGTATCGATAAAATTACAAACAACGTATATATAACTTTCTTCACACTACTGCCTTTAGTATCTTTCTTAATGGCAGAAACAGCTATAAGTATATACATCACCACAAAGAAGAACCAACTCAAGTAAGTTGACCACACTAATGCCTCGGGACTACCGAAACCTGTTTTATCAAACATAGACATATAAGCAACCTTTTGAGCACTCGCCCCTAAAAGTGAAGCTACGACAAACATTACACATATAGACGTTATTCGTCCCCTCATAAACACTCTCCCTTTCACTTCATCTTAGCATATAAACTGGTCTGTTATCAAAGATAAATACAATTTTATTTTAATAATGTCTAAAATCCGGTGTTTTGTGAATATGTTAGAACGGCTGCACACAAAAGTTGCCTAGTAATTGAAAGCTAGACTATGAAAATGAGAGTTCGTATCTTTGGGAAATAACCCTCCTTTGCTCCATTTTAGAGTTAATCGAAAAAAAGCAAAATCAGCGTTTACGGCTGATTTTGCCCAAAAATAGAGTTTGCTTTATTCGTCGTCCTGGAGATCGTTTTCTCAGCTAAAGCAACTGAAAAGACTCGTTCAGGTGTGACGCTAGTTTATTTTTTTTATTTCAATGTAATTGTACTTTTTTTAGTAACAAAATCCATTTACAGAAGTTTTCTTATAATTTTTTTGCAAGACAAAAAAAGAACTCAATCCGCTTAAAGATATAAAAGAGCATAAGGGAAAACTGACCCCACTTTCAGTGTGGTATTAGGCAGAGCCTAACGTTCAGCCTAATACCGATTTTAATTCTAATTTAAAAGTGTCTACTACAACTCGGTGAAAATAATCTACGAACATTGCACTGTCCTGCCGGTTAGTTAAAAAGACGACATCCATTGATGCTGGTTGCCGTATCTTCTTATTTATAGAGCTATTGTTTTTCCGATAGATATAACTTTTATTGCTTTCACGTGTTTCTAATATATGAAACTATTAGCACAGCTTATTCCATTGGACCTATTAGGGTTCCTCGTTATCGGCGGGTATAGCTTCTGCAAGCGCAGCAGTGGATTTTCCTGGTTTCCCTACACTTAAGGTGGAAATAGTGGTGGTTATGTAAAGGCGTTTTAATTTGTAATGCTTGAGGTTACAATCTACAGTCGGAAGTATCGATGGCGGTTTCTGAACAAGTACGTTTAACGCGGTAAAAAGCTCTCAAAGTAGTCACAAACTAACAACTGACGGTATAGTTGGTTCAGTGACATGGAATAAGATGAGTTTCTATACTACTGTAGAGGTTGCTGATGTAAGTTTCTCTTTATGGACAGGGAAAGCTTAACATATTGGGCGATTTACGCTAACAAAAATAACAAAGCTAATTATTCCTATCAATTATTGAATAAGAGTAATAATACCGTCGTTAACTCTGGTAGCCTTTATTAAGGAGGAGGAAAAATGAAAAAAACATTATTTGTTGCAACCGTGGCCACTATTCTTGCAAGTGGAGGATTCATCTACCATTCTTACGCTGATGGGGATAGCAGTGCACAAACACAAGCTACAACAAGCTCAGTAGTAACTAAGCAAGAAGGTCAGTCTTCGCAAGTTGTAAACAATGACGCAACAGTAAATCAAGATACTCAACTGGAAGGGACTGTGGATCTTTCCACAGTGTCGGCTAATGAAATCTTTATCCCTAAATCTGTTCCAGATATATCTTCTGTCACTAAGAGTAATGTATTTCTAACCGAAGGTGAAATATATGCAAGGAAAACAGATATTGGGCTTCAGCTCCGGACATTTTATAACACTCAATCTGGTAGTGAAATTCTCTTTACTCAAGTACCAGCTACTCTAACTGATGAAAAAACTATTGCAAGTTTAGAAAACTCCTATCATCTGGAACAAGTACAGGTAACCAAAATTAATGATTACACTGCTGCCTATGTAGACGGGGAGAATAGAAAAGTCGTTCATTTGATGACATCGGATCATTTCTATACTGCCTCTACAATAACAGGTACTCTTGATGATATCATGAATGTTATTGGTCAAATTAAAGAATAATTGAGTCACCTCCATAAAAGCCAAAGTAACCGACAACCTAACTTTGGCTTTTAAATACTGACTGGCTAGAGCGCCATATTAAAACTAGAGCATAGACCTCTTATTCTTTTTATATGTATTACATAAACAGTTAAAGGAAGGGAGATGGGAACGTTTTTCCGTTAGCGTAATGCTCACCCTCCACAAACCAATCCCATCCAGTTCCTATGTGTTCTGGATAATGGGCATCTGATCCATATATGCATGAAATACCATGTTGCCTACATTTTAACAAGAACCACTCTGGTACATAGGGGTTTCCACATGTTAATACTCTTAATCCTGCCGTATTCACGTCAAGTCCCACATTCATTTTATATAGGAGTGATATAATTTTTTCCAAGCGATTTTTAACTTGTCCTTCATCTATTTCAGGTAATACGTTTTTAAATTTTACAATTAGATTAATATGTCCAATTCGTTTCCTATAGAGAATTGAGATATCCACCTAATAGCTTCTTCAATATAATTAAAGTACTCATCCACAACCCTCTCCATCGTTCCGTAATATTTTAATATATTCTCTCTGAAATAATCTGGTTGATAATCAATTAATCTCATTCCATTTGATCCGGGTATATAGTGCACAGAATAAATAATGTCTTCTAACTCTTGACCAAAGTCATATATTATTTTCTCCGTAAAATCGAGTTTTCCCGGTAAGTAATCTAGTTCTAAACCAACTGTAACATCTATCTTTCCAATATAATTTTGCTTATAACGCTTGGCATGTTCGATATACAAAGAGAGTTCACTATATGGCATTGCAAGTCTTTTGTATAATGAAGGATCATCTAGCCAATTTAATGGTAAAGGGGCATGTTCACTCAGCGTGTAACGTTCAAATCCTAATTTAATTGCTCGTTCTAAATATTCTTCTTGTGCAATACCACTACCATGATAACAGTAAGGAGTATGTGTATGACCGTCCCATTTCAATGCAGATCCCTCCTTAATCCAATTTCAGATACTTTTTCACTATCTTTTAGTAGAGTTGAAGACACGCAAGATACCACTTCTTCCTAATGAAACATTGTTATTTCTTTGTATATATAGCGTAAGAAGTTGTACCGAGATTTAAAGGTCTTAGTACGTCAGAAGTTATCACTCAAAAATTTGATAAGTATTAAAAAGAAAAGAACTGATCACTATAAATATATAAACACTCACTACAATTAGAAAATTTTAAATTATTTCACTTATTCTATCAATTACTCCTAGAATGCTATCTTGCCGGTTGGCTTAATAAAATAAGGGGGCAGTTACCAACTGGCAAGCTGCTCCCTGCTATTTTCTACTACCGTTCTTTCGCAAGCTCAATAGTCTTATGTTTTAATTAGAGTCGCTACTAATAGTTGTGAGGCTTGCCGACACTTAATGCAGTGACGTCTTGACGGGCTTCAGAAGCTGAATGAGGCCACTCGCTTCTCAGAGTCGCCCGAAGCGTCAATATGTTGTTAGTCGAAGGAAGTTCTGGAGTCAGCCATTGCATTTAAGGCGTTCTCAAAATAGCTATATACTTCATCTGCAACTCCCAGAAACTCTTCGACAAGTACATCATTACCATCCGAGTAACAATCATACAGATACTCAACTAAAGCGAAGTCAATCTCACAATAGTTTAATATGGCATTCTTCATCGTACTAATGTCATCTTGCCATACACCTGTATCTTCTAAAACTAAAGAGTATAATGCACGAATTAATCTCTTAGAGTAACCTTTGATATATCTAGTTTTCAACATATTATCAGTAGCATTAGAAAGTGCACGATGTATACGATTCACTTCCTCCTTGGTCTCTCTATTTAAGTCTAAAATGAACTCTGAAGAAATAACGATTGGCGGTACTTTCTCACCAATGTCATGACCATACATGCAAACACAAATGATCTTAACCCAAAAACCCCACTCATTTGGTTTACTTAATACATCGTCAATCGAGCAAATTGTCGTATCAATTTTAGCTAATACTGGATATTTTTTTAGAAAAATATCATTAATATTTGATAATCTTTCGTAATCAATATCTTTGGGATTAACACATACAATAGTAAAGTCTGCATCTGACTTAAAAGGTTTAGCCGTTCCTTTTGGAATCGAGCCACACATATAAATGCTATGAATTTTACCTTTAAATTCGGTGAGTATATTATCTATATACTTATCAACAAAATCCTTATATTCACTTTGTATTTCAATTCTATTTATAACTTTTTCTAATATCATATAAACTCCTCCCAAAATAAAAAACGCCCCAAAGCCAAATGCTCTGGGACGATATTAATCGCGGTACCACCCAGGTTGCTGTATTTTCACACAGCCACCTTAATTGACTATAACGGGTCAAACCGATGGGTATTAGCCATACTCTGGAACTGGCATTTTCAATCAGCACTCTAGGGTTTTCTCAGTCATGAAACCCTTTCCTGTGAGGAGTTTGATGATTTACTTTTGTTCCATCAATAATTTACGGATATTGGTTAAATATTACTCTTTCGCGTCACCTTAGTCAAGAAATTCCTCAAGATAACTACCCTTTTGCATAACTAGAAGGAAGCAGCTTCCAACTAGCAAGCCCTCCCTGCTGTGTCCAATTAACCTTCTTTCATTAGTTGAAAGGATGGGGTTTTTTAAACTCATCTTTTGTAATAGTACAAAAGCACCTAAACAGGTAAATTGATAAGCTCCAGCCCAAGCACCAACAATACAACCGACTCATGCAAGATTATTAAAGCGGAAAATAAGTTTATATCCATCGAAGGTTTCCCCAAATTCCTCCACGTAATTGCCATTCGTATATTTAGAAACCGTTTTTCTCCAAAACTTTTGTCCAACAACGTTTTTGGCTGAAGGGTTAGTAAACAGCTCCCAATTCCCTCTGAATTGTTGAAACACCATAGTTGCCGCCAGTTCAGCAATCCCTTGACCTCTTAACGATTGAATTAAAAAGAAATCATTTACAAAATAATCAATTCCTTCATTACAGTACGGAGGGGTCGCTACTCGAACAAACCCCGCTGGTATCCCATTTACTAAAATTAAGTAGGGGAATAGGATACCTGGCGGCTTCTCCCACCAAATATTTTGAACATCGTACTGCTCACTTAATGTTCTGCAGTCGTCATTCTCCTCATAGATCCCATGTGTGTTTGGAAGTCTGTCATAATGGCCGGATAGGTCATATAGGTATAACGGTAACAGGTTTTTCATCACATATGCATTATTTTGTCCGTTAATTGTACGTCAACTTTCATTGTATTTCTCCTTTAATTGGGTGTTGATTTTCCTGAAATTTTATGCAACATATTGTGATTTCGTAATAGGAATATTCATTGTAGCTAAACAATACTGCAGGTCAGCATACCTCTCTAATTACTCACTTTTTCAGAACTCGTGCTGAAGCGAAAGACTAGCATTTCTCCAGCATCAGGATGATGACCAAGTTCTTCGGAGTATTTCCCGTTGGTACATGTGTTAAGTGTTCTACGCCAAAAACGTTTCGCACGTTCGTTTCGTTCTGTGGGATTTGTTTGCACTTCCCATTGCCCTGGCATCATTCCAATAATCTGTCGCTCCGCTTCTTCTCCAACACCCTTTCCTCGATAATTACGTAATAGAAAGAACTCATTCATGTAATAATCGATATAGTGAGGACATGGTATGAAAGGAGAAGTAGCCACAAAAATAAGCCCCGCAGGTATATCATCCACTGTGATAAGATAAGGGAATAATACGTTTGGGTGTTCCCACCAAATATCAAACACGACGCGATTCTGTTCAGTCAAAGTTCGGGTATCGTCATTCTCAAACACCCCATAACGATTGGTCTTGCGTTCCCATATTTCAGACAAATCATGCAGATAAAGAGGATAAATATTATTGATAATGAACTTCTCCTCCATACCGCATAGTCTAACGGTAACATTTAACTTACTTACTTCATGATTAATGAAATCCATTTTGCAACTCCTCCGATTCCGATACTCTCAATCAACGATATCACGGATACCTTAATTCTTTCCTAGCATCAGTATAAGGTGAATATCGCATTCTTTATAGGCAGAGTATTTATCTATACATTTTTTACATAACAAAAAGGCTCATGTTGGTTTTATCCGACATGAGCCTTTTGTTATGCCTGCGTTTTATAAACAATCTTCTTAATGCTGTCATGGGATAGACAGTAGGAACTCGCGAGTTGATCTACATTCATACCCTGCCTGAAAAGCTTCCGAATTTCTGCATTCCGGTTCAAAAGAAATTCACGTTGCCCTGAATCATGTCCCCACTTTTTTCTACATCCTTTGGGTGCGGGGATATATAAAGTCTTGCCTTGTATATATTTTTGTATTTCACGAAGTAAATTTTCTGGTAAAACCTCACTTGCTGAAACATATTTCATTAGCTTCGCCCCTTCATCTAATATCGATGGTAAGTTGCAAAGCCTACATGAGAAACGGTTTCTTGCCGTTCATTCCTTGCTATACGGTAAGAATAATAAGCTCCATGCAAACAACCGCGTTAATGTCATATAGACTTTGCATGGAGCAAGTCTCGAAACCCTGCATCGGTAATTTTTCACAAAGCATAGAATCACTAACACACTTCATATCAATATCCCTCTCTCTGATGATATTTACTTATATAATTATTTCTTCATCACCAAGATGAATCCCTTCTGAAGAAAGGATTAAACCATTAAATCAAACTACTCTGCCGGTAAGCTTAACGACAAGTTTGGAAACATGATCACATGCGTACGCCTATAAAATCACAAGTCAATTTCTTACCATGCTGTTACCGTTTTTCCGTGTTCAAATTTATTCATAAGAAAAGCTAGTATTTTATCGGCTGCATACTCAGGTGTTTTTAACATCTTCTTATTTTCAGTGGCTTCATGCATGTCAGTATCAACCATACCTAACCTAATCGCCATTATTTTAACGTTCAATTTTTCTATACCAATACTTTTCGTAAATGTCTCTAGGCCAGCTTTTGATGTAGAGTAACAACTTCCGCCTGATGACAAATTATAGGATGACCCAGACGAAACATTTAATATTTTTTTCTCAACATTAAATTGCTCCGAGTATTTTATGAAACAAGATGTCAAAATCATCGGTGAAACCAAATTGATGTTCATCATTTGAATTATTGAAGTTGGATCTGTCTCCTCGATAAGCTGATTAAAAACAATACCAGCATTATTGATTAGGTATATTGATTCAACATTTGATGAATCTATCTTCTCGATTATTTTTTTCATGAATTCATCAATTTCGTTTACGTTGTTCAAATCGAATTCGAAATAATCCATCTTATGCTTTTGGGAGTGAGCAAAAGCAATCAGTGATTCATTCTTTTTTCTTGAAATACATAGCAGATGGTGACTTTTTGATAAAAGTTTTCTACAAAGGCCTTCGCCTATCCCACGTGAAGCTCCCGTCAAGATTATGTACTTCACTTTCGATCCCCCCAACCTAATCCAATCTTCAAAAAAAATCAAAGAAAAAACAACCCGTTTATTAATTTTTGCGACGATTTAAAAGTCGAACATGATCTTCCTTGTCAATCGGCATTAGGAAGCCCTTTTTAATACGGTGCATTTGACTGTGTAAGATGAACTTGTCCTTTTGGCTTTCCAGTTCCACCGTAAATAGTCACTGTATAAGCACCTGAAGGAACAAGTGGCATATGATCGTTATTTATGAATTCTACTGTAGCACCTTCTGCAATGCTTTCATTAAAGATAACTGTATTTTTACTGTTGTGCTTTACTTCGACTCTAAAAGAGTGTGCTCCTGTATTTATTGCATCAAGTTTAATGTGCGGATATCCAACTGTCACAAAATAATCTTTCACAGGGTGCACTTCATCACCAATTAAATCCCAAGATAGTATTTGTGTTTCATTAGGTATAGAAGGACTAATTTTAGTAATTTCCTTTCTCTCTTTTGAATTTGTATCTACATTATTTTCCGAAACAATAAAAACTCCAGTAAAGAGTGAAATAGACAATGCAATTGTACTAATAATCACTAAGACTTTGTTTTTCATTACATTTAACATTCCTTTCAATAAACATGCTAAAGAATCAAATACAATACGACCTTACATTAATGTCCTAAACATCTGAATATTCTGAACAGATTGGGGGAACAGGTAGATATCTTGAATTACTGCAAGTGGTTAATGCGATGCGAAGTACAGCCATAATTTTTTATCATACACCTCCTTACATTCGGATGTTCTATATCTTTATAAACAAGCAATAAGCAGGTTAGTTACGCTATCCTGCCCGTTTGCATAACTAAAAAGAGCAACTGCCAACTGGCAAGCTACTCCCTGCGGTGTTCAAGTATCGTTTTTCCTTTAGATTAACGGACTCCATTTTTTAATCCCAATAGTTATCATTCAATATTTGTTGTTTCTCCTTTTCGAAGTCCTTAAAGACTGTCACTTTACACCCAGGACGATCATAATCAAATATACGTACAGGTGAAATGGTTGGGCTGCTTCCATCACTTGCGCAAGGGAAAGAAAGAATTCGAAATCCGTTTTTATTAAAACAATACACTGCAATAAACCAGTGTGTTGCATATGAATACTCACTGACCTGCATTCCCTCATCCCAGTATTCGTTGTTCAAGAGCTTGTAATCGCGCTCACCCATCGGTAATAGACTATACCTTAAAGCATACCATGTTGTGTTATGATGCTTCTTGCGACTTAATCTCACAGTAGTTAGCTTAACATTATGTTTCTGTTTCCAAGGTAACCCCATTTTTTTTCTTAGCCTTTTATTCACGATTTTCCTCACTCTAGTACTTTATTTATGTTCTCAATATACCATTTTATTTAACTAAACTGCCCGTTTGCATAACTTAAAAGGAAGCAGCAAGCTACTCCCTCCTGTGCTACAACTAACGTTTTTTCGTTAGCGTAACAATAAATTTAGATTATAGCATTGAATCCGCTATCTTCTGGATTTCCTGATCATCAAGTGGCCTTCCTGTAAAATCAGCTACAAGGGAGCAGTTGCCAACTGGTAAATAGCTCCCTGCTGTATTTCATCTAACGCTTTTCCTTGAACGTAACGTAATTAACCTTTAGACCTAACACTCAAATACTTTAAAATCAGATCAGCACATTCTTCTGAAGAATTTATGTGTGTGTTGACAGTATAGTCATACTGTATATCTTTTGCCATAATTTTGTTTTGCCAGTCTGACTGATCTTCGGTTCTATCGCCACGTTCAATATTTCTTTGGCGACAAATTTTCAACGGACAGAACACTTCAACAATATAAAAGGGGTACCCCTCAAATATGTTTTTAACTTTTTCATAATGTGGTTTTAACTCAGGTCTTTCTACCAAAATGCCATCGACAAGCACATTTTTACCATGGTCAGAAAATAGTTTGGCGGTATGATACATCATAATAATTGCATCACTTAAATATTTCCAATAATCTTCTCTAAGATAGTTATCGCCAATTGTATTTTCAAAAAGATCGTTTGCAACAACATAAAAAAATTCATCCGATTTTAACTGAATAGCATCTACTATAGATGTTTTCCCTGAACTAGTTACTCCGTTCAAAAACACAATTTTCCCTTTGCTCATCTTTTATTCCCCTATTCGTTCAATATAAATACACTTTAACAGTTTCAATATATAAACAGGGTTGAGAAAACTATTATAATTGAACTATCCTGCCGGTTAACATGATGCTTCTGATGCTTCCCCGTTTTAACTTATTCTAACTCTTTGTGCAAAAACTCTGAGGGATCTTAATAACCACATACTCTTACCTCTATCACGTTCACGTCTTATTAATTCGTTTTTTACAAGTTTCCTTAGCCAAGACAAATCAAATGATATCTAAGCTTAATCCATGTGTCCTAAAATTGTAAACCTTCAAGAAAATAGATCGTAACGAAACTAAAAATTTTGGACCCTTTTAAAATTCTATTTTATCAGATCGTTGATTTACACTACCCTCTCCGGGCTTATTACGAACTAGGATGTAAGATCAGTGATTCATATAATAGGTATATAGCTGCTCGAAGGTTGTAAAGCGTTCGACTTCTCTGCCGACCTTCTCATACTCGTCTAGATATTCATCCATCACTTCAAGGAACTTCTCTTTTATAACTGGTAAATTATTTGCATCAAAGTACCGCATAATATCAAATTTCTTGGTTCCTTTCTCCAGAGTCATTTCATCAAGATACCCTTGTGCTCCATAGATCGAAAGAAAGACGTAGGAAGCATCATTCGTTATAACACTGTTTAAAATTTTATTGCGGTAGTTGCACCATAATTCTTCATATGTTCCCTTCAGATTATCAAAGGTCGGAGCAGGTTTAACAATGAAGTTATCACACATCGTGTTATGTAACCTCTTAACGCTACTCAACATATTAAAAGATGCTATTTGGATATCTTCAATGGTACGAGCCTCGATGATTGACATGTATAAGGATTCGAGGTCATCAGGAACATAGCGCAACGAGGTATCTCGTCCAAATATCGCTTGATTCCTCGTTTGATGCACGTATTATTCATACTTACCAAAGCATGGACTAGATTGTACAGAACGTCGGCAGATGCATGTCGCACTGAACCGATATCTTCACCTAGCATCGTATCGCTGTATGCTTGTTTAGCCAGATTGATCCATTTATTCGCTCGATAAAGACATGCTTCTCCTATGGGATTCGCAAGTGCATCAAGTGCTCTTTGCCTGAAGGCGTTCAATTTCTCTAAATCCTCAGGCTTTGCATAGTAGAGTATTTTGAGATCGGTTAAACTTGATACGTTATGACTCTCCAAGGTGGATTGCTCTTGTATTCTTGAATCCCATGGCGTGCAATAGATGTCATATCCAACGTCGTCTAATATAAAGCAATCAGATATTGCCCATCCCTTTTCTGTATTATTAATGATAATCAAATCAAGATCACTCTTCTCGTGAAAGTCCCCGGTGTTAAATGAACCGGTAAGCCCAATAATTGCGATATCGTCTAGAAAATCTCTTTTTACCCGTTCAATCACCATGTTAATGAGAAGTTTATTTTTACCCAGCAGCTTCTTCTTTATAATTTCGTCCATTCGTAGCACCACCTTCGTATAATCCGGCCGTCTTTCATCACTACAACCTTAACTTGAGTCTATCGATTTAGAGGTGCGGTTACTATGTATAAGTTGATTTAATCCATCTTTGAACAAATGAACAAAATCCGCTAAACTGTTGATACAACCAGTTTAGCGGATTTCATTAGTTCTTTTTATAAACAATTTTCTTTATACTTTCGCAGGACAAGAAATATCGCTCCGCCAATTCGTCTATGCTGACTCCATTGTGGAATAAGGATTTAATCTCCGCGTTTCGAGCAGAGACCTTACTCTTGCTTTGTGTTTTTTCGCCCCATTTTAGATGTGCCTCTTTGGGTTTCGGGATATAAACCAATTCGCCTTGAATGTATTGTTGAATGATACGTAGCAATTCTTCTGGAAAAACAGACTCGGCTTTTGAATATTTCATGGGCCTCACTCCTTATTTAATAAATCAATAAGGTGCAAAGCCAGTTAACAGAATATTACGATTCGTCGTTGGCAAAATGTTTGTTCCTAAACTCTATGCAAAGCTTTGCCATATCCTTAACTGGCTTTGCATAGAGACATGCATGTAAGAACCCCACCCCGATTGTTTTCAATAGTCTCACCTCCATAGAAAACAGATAGCTGCTACCAGCAATTATATCAGAGTGTGTTGTTCAAGTGTTTAACCATGTCCTTTTTAAACTGCTGTTTTTTACTAACGTATTCTCCGTCAGAGAAGCATTTTCAGTACATTTTTTGAAACGTCCGTAAATATCTTAAAGGACGAATTCCTTTAATCCAGGTTCAAAATTTGTTAAATCAGAAAAGCTTTGACCTGTTTCGTTTATCTCCAAGAATCGGTTCATAACAGTATCTTTATCTCCTTCTGTTATCCATAGTGAAGATAAGTATTTTGCAAGACCGTAAGAATTCAGTTTATGTCCGTTATCTAACAAAAGTCCAAACATCCTTAGAGAATCTTCATGTTTTTCTATTCTAGTAAATGAGCATCCCAAATTATTTAGAGCGATGAGTAATGATTGCTTTGAAGTCCGGGGATAGTTTAGTTGACTCCAACTTCCCAACAATGGTGGTACTGATTCAACATTTTCTATCGAGCAAATTTCATCCAAAAGTGTTGGAAGTAATTGATATATACAAGAAATAATTGAATTTATCCCCTCTTCATCTTTATGTAAATAATTCCGTTCCAAGAGTAACGAAAAATATGTAATTTTTGAGAAAAGAAGATTCTGCCAAGTGTCGTCCTCTTGAATTAACCTCAGCATATTTTCAAGAGCAATATCGAGTAATTGTATATTATTTAATTTTAATGAGGATGCCGCAGCGGTCCGATGACTTTCAAAACGCACAGCCCGGTTTTCACGCGATCTATTCGAATGTGTACAGGCGTATAGATACCATTCAGTCCATTCATTGAAATGGTCTGCTAGGGACAAAGTTAATGCTTGGGTACCGTCTGATACTAACCAGTGGAGTTTTTCAGGATATAATGCTGTCTTCCCCCAGTTAACAAACTCTAAGTGATTCTGGTACAAATCATTCGTGTTCCTTAGTAAAGCATAGTTATCGGATAGATTCCAATATACCCAGCCTTCTTCATCTAATGATAGCTTCTTCGATTTCTTGAAATCATGAAGGAGGTCAATTATTTCGATACTATCGTTAGCGTTAACTAGTTGATTGAATTTTTCATAAATATCCATTTTTCCACCAACCTTTTCGAAGGGATATATGGATTATACATACTTATTCAAACTTATAACAGACTGGTAATTATTCCCTTCTTTGGTATAATTAAATTATGGTGAGAGGTAACGCTCATTAGAATCGCAGGTCTGGTCGAATTCATAGCAATCTTCTCACGTTTAGGTTGCCACTTATCTGGCAGTCTTTCTCCTAATTCACAATTATAATTTCAAACAAGGGATTTAGCGATTCATTAAAGCCTCAAAATCATCTGCTCATCACTATAACCATAATAATCATATCTAGATGCATTCCTTAACTTCTTTAAATTCATCATGAACAACTCTTCAGCTATCCTTATTGACTGCATAGTCACTGCGAACCCACAAAATATGCTTTCTTCTGTCCAGTGACTATGCCTTGGTTATTTACAACATGGCACTCTTTAAATGCCTCAGATCTTGTTTTATGAAAAGATTGTACCACACTGAAAAAAAATATATTAACCATATTCGACGTGAGTAGTCGCCTTTATTACTCCGATGCTGGATAAACATCTTTTCGATTATATTGGTATTGAATATCTCTTCAATGCCGCTATATCGTATTTCTTCAAACAATATATCTGAAGCTGGAGTCCTCAGCCAATCACGAAGGGGTACGGGAAATCCTAATTTCGGGCGATTCACTATAGCTTCGGGAACGATTCCTTCCATAGCTTTACGCAGAGCAAGCTTTGTTGTTTTTTTGCCAATCCGATTGGATACAGGTATTTTTTTCGCCGTTTCGAAGACCTCTTTATCTAAAAAAGGTACTCTTAATTCTAATGAATGTGCCATGGACAACTTATCTGCTTTTGATAAAATGTCTCCAGGTAACCAAAAATTCATATCAATATACTGCATTCTCGTCGTAGGATCTAGGTGAACTGTCTTATCGTAAAAAGGTCTAACAATATCCGCGGGATGTAAAAAACTACTATGAGCGTGGAGTCAATTCCACTGGACAAAAAACATCCTCTACTCACATCGCTTTGTAAATGAAGATTTACAGACTCTTTCAATTTCCACTGAATTTCTTCTGCATAGTCTGCTAATGATCTTTCTACTGGTTGAAAATTAGGTTCCCAATATTTCTCGATCTTCATGTCACCATTTGAGCTAACCATTAATCTTTCTGCAGGTCCTAATTTATGAATATCTTCAAACATCGTATCGGGTTGCGGGACATACTGAAAAGTTAAGTAACTGAATAAACTTTGATACTGAAGCTTTCTAGGAACCCCTTGAACCGCAAGTATGCTTTTGATTTCCGATGCAAACAAAAAATTATTCTCGTCTTTGAAATAATAAAAAGGCTTGATCCCGAAATGATCTCTTGCAGCAAAAAGAGTTTGCTCCTTAAGATCCCAAATCGCAAAACTAAACATTCCACGTAAATGATGAACACAGTCCTTACCGTACTCCTCAAATAAATGCACAATGACCTCTGTATCTGACTGCGTATGAAAATGATGTCCCTTTAGCTTAAGTTGATCTCGCAGGGTTTTATAGTTGTAGATCTCACCATTAAAAACAATCCAAAGGGTACCATTTTCATTCGCCATTGGTTGGTTGCCGTCTCGTAAATCTATAACCGACAACCTGCGGAAACCGAGACCCATCGAGAATCGAGCCAAACACCTCATGATCAGGACCTCGATGGTTCATTGCCCCAGTCATTTGTTTTAAGGTTTCTTCTTGTGGTTGCTGTCCGTTATACTTTAATATTCCTGCAATTCCGCACATACTATTCTAGTCCTTCCTATATTAAAGATATAGGATGTAAAGTGCCCACGATTGTTTGAATCAATCACCATTTTTCTAAAAAGATCACTTACTCATCTTTCGCAGTTCAGATCTTCAAATCTGACTCCGCGCTAGTCTTTTGTTCGAGCTACATGCTTGAACTTAGAAATATGAATCCTACAATTAAAGTAGAAGAAGTAATTGGATTAATCCACTTTTTCACAAACCGCTCACTGAAACGTGTACTTAACAATTCACGATTAAGAACATATATTAGTACATATAGAAATAAGGAGGCGTAGAAATTGCCCATTGATAAGGACCTACGAGATATAGAAATTGCCAAGCTTGCTTTTATAGGGAGTTCCATTGCTACATTAGGTGATGGAATCGCTGCGCTAGCTGCCGGATTAGCGCTAGAAGCTTTACAACAGGATTATAAAACCAAAAACAATAATCGTACCGCTTCTATTAAATCAACTAAGAAACAACTTGATCATTTTATTAACGAGTTAGTTAAGATCAGGAATAATGTTGGTTGACATTAACTAAATCCCCAGCTCTTCACCCGTTTTTTATTGCGCAGTATGCGTTAAATGTGACATAAAACCTCCACTTATTTTGTTCAACTCATCTGCCCATTATCATTATCCTTCAAGCAATATTTCCCTAATAAAAAGAGAAAAAAACGTCCACAACGTTGTGGACGCTTTCTCTTTGACTTGGTTATTCAGACCTGCCGTATGAAATAAAAACTATTTTTTCTTTACTGGTATCCAAATCTCCCCTGTATGGTGTCCTGCCGGTCCATAGTACATTTCAAAACTAGGTGCTTCAATCTGTTCATACTCCGATGTTGGAAACCACTCGAAATATATACGATCCCATAGTTTTTGTAAGTCACATTGCGGATCTGAGAAAATAGCCCAGGTTGAAGCAGGAACCGTAAGTTTTGTGAATTTATCGGGGATTTCAAGCCCCTTTGGTAGGTTGTAACATACCATGTACTTAAAAGATTCTCCGTTATCATCATATAAGGCAGCATGCAACATCGTGTCTGTAAAGCGTCCCAACAATTCGTTCATCAGATCAACACTGCCATCCTCATCACATTGTTTACGGAACTCAGGAACTTCAGAAAAAGCTATTTTCCTGTCAGAATTAATGAGACCATAAACTCCAAACATCTCAAAAGACCCTCTTTGTTCAATTCGGTAATTCATTTCGACATCTCCTTTTATTGAAATAGAGAAGGACATTCGAGGATAGGCTTTTAGAGAAACACCTTTATCGCGCGCAGATATCGGCATGATCCCATGAAGATTTTTAAACGCCCGTGCAAATGCTTCTGGCGAATCATATCCATATTTCATAGCTACATCAATAACCTTTGCACTCGTGGTCTGAAGTTCAAATGCTGCGAGTGTCAACCGTCGACGTCGAATATACCCAGATAACGAGACTCCTGTAATAAATGGAAACATTCTTTGAAAATGGTATGTAGAGCAACAGGCTTTCTGTGCTAATTCATCATAGGAGATGTTGTCCGCTAGATTTGTTTCGATATATTCCATGGCGCCGTTCATCCTCTCTAACCAATCCACCCGCTTCCCCTCCCTTCCATATCAATTTATCGTAGATAAGAAATGAATACCTAGCATTTACTGCACGAAAAAGTCAGTATGCCGAAGATAACTCCATCTATTAGTACAACCCCTGCTGCCTGTTACAGCATCATGCAACTACCTGCTACCTGCTACCTGCAAAATTTATAAATTCGCGCAGAAATCCTCAATAATTTCAATCACTTCAATTTTTCCATTAACTAAAAGCTCAGGGAGTTCCTTTTCGGCATTTCCCTTCCAATAGGTTCTAGCCTGTTCAATTTTTACGGAGAAGGGTACTGCATCCTCTTTCGGTAAAAGATTTCCATCACCCTCAAATATACTTCCTATAACACGAAGTTTAACAAGTTGCAATACATTTCGGTTATAGGAATCGAATAGATCTTTCCATTTCCATGCGTCTTCATAGCTTTTAGCAGCGTACAAACAAGATAATCTTGATGGGTATTCAGGATATTCTTGTAGTCTTACCATTTCAACGATAACTTCCCTAATCGCTCTGATTGTCTGTCCAACATAACTTATGGCTACTTCCGCATTTTCTTTATCCATCTTTAAACCGTTAGCTGTATAATGACCATTTAGAATCTGAATAAAGTCCTCGCCTTTGGAATTCAAACGCTCCTTTTCAAAAAAGAAGTGATACAGAGCATTTTTTTGGTTGTCATCAAAGCAGATGAACTGTCCCAAAGTCATTTTTTTCTTGGTAACTAAGTGATATACATAGTATTCGTTATCCTCCATGGTTTCTCCCCTACTACTTCGTTTTCCAACGGCATGATTCAATTCCATACTTTCAATCTCTCGATTCAATTGTCTGGTTATACACTAGGAAAAAGCTTCTTTATCTGCTAGCTCAATAACCTACGGATTTCTGCAATACAGAGATACTTTCCATGAGGAACGCTTTATTTTTATCAATCCCTCTATTTTTACACCAGACAACCGCACTAAAAGCATCGTAAAAAGTATAAAAAGGCAGTATCGTTTCCAAATCGATCATAGGACGAATTGTTGTATACCCTTCTGTGTAAGAAGTTTTACTTTGAGGATTCACTTCCCAGACATATCGATTGATTTTAGTAAAATCTATTTCTGAGGATCCGCCCCGAGCACTTTCAAAATCAATAATTCCAACAACTTCATTATCATTTATTAATATATTGCCTGGTCTAAAATCCATATGTACAACACAGGGACCATCAGGTTGTGGTAAAACGGAAAAGGCACTTTCAAAGTGATCTATACACTTTTCATAAAGCTCTCTTTCAAGCACATCCTTAGCAGGTTCTTTATGCTTTTCAAAGTTATTTTTAATATAGAGTCTCCAATTGTTCTGATTGGATAGTTGAAAACCGTCGGTTCCTTGAGCACCATATCCAGGCATCTTAGTTTCATGCAGCATTGCATGTAATACTCCCATTTGGAAAGCTAATTCATCGTTTATGGTTCCTGTACACGGTATACCCTTTATCTCCGATAAAAGTAAAGCACCTGAGATTATGTCGTCCCCACTCCAGATATCTAACACTCTTGGAACCGGTATTACCTCTCTCAACATTTCTAGCATTCGATATTCGCGATATAGTTTATCTCTGTTATATGGAACCTTCGCATATACCGTTTCTCCATTAGTAAGACTCAGCTTGTATACTTGTGAACTATAAGACTCAGGGACATGATCTATACTTATAACATTCAGGTTAAATCTATCTATAATCGTATGTACTAAGTTCAAATCGCACCTCGTGTATTATGAAATGAAATGGCAACCTATGGATTTCTGCATCTTATTGAGAAAGTCCTGCCTATGAACATAAAAGAAAAAGCAACCGGTCTTTTGATCGGCTGCTCATTTGTTTCGGATCAAGGCGAGATTTTACGAAAAATCAAAGGAAAACGAACTAGGTTTACTTACCACCCTATGAACGATGGAGAACAACCGAGTGGCAATATCACCTTTAACATTAAGCCTGTACCCACCTCGAACCCTATCCACAAAGCCAAGTTCAATGCAATCTATGATAACTTTGTCAAAATTTATGTCCTCGGGTAGACGTGAGCGAAGTATTGAATCCTCTACTGGAGTGAAGTCAGGCTGTAAGTTTTCATTGTTAAGCAATAACTCATATAGCACAGTGATCATATCCGGAGGTAGGATATTCATTGGAAACTCAACTGATTCATTCATTGCTTCAGTAGCTTTGTTTAAAAAAAGCGAGGTAGCGATACAAACTAATCTATCTTTCGCCCATAGCCCTAATCCAGATGGACCTAGCTGGATTTGAGTCAACGATGGATTTGATGCGGGTGTCTGTACATTGAATGATGTGGCAGCAATCACCTCGCCTAAAAAATTGATTTTTTGTTCTTGAGTCATCGTCCGAAGTTCCGTTTGAATTTGAGGCAGCATGGCGTGTAAATTGCTAGTTCTTCCAAGCAAAAAGTCGGTTGTGCAATCAAAGACCGTTGCCAACTCCGTTATAAGGGAAATATCGGGTAAGGAGTCGCCTTTTTCCCATTTAGACACTGCTTGTGCAGAAACATTTAGTAATAGACCTAATTGTTCTTGTGTCATACTTTTGCTGTGACGAAGCTGACTGATTCTTCCACCAAAATGACTAGCATTCGCTTCTATGATTTATAACACCTCCATGAATTTATACTTTAATTATAATTACACTGCTATCTAATGGTATGGAGGTATAGTTTACAACTAAACCATAAGTTGATTTTCTGTATCCATGAGTTGAATCACTTTTTGATTTTACAAATGAAGAAAGCGTATTCAGAATAAACTTCGTACAAATTCTTTTGTTCTAACTGAAAATTGGTTGTTGTTAGATATTCTTCTAACCTTTCCAACAATGAGTATTTTAAATTAGCCATAAACATAAGAAATCCACCTGTATTCAGTAAATCAAAACAGGAATCTAAGCATCTTTCAAAATCTCCAGTTTCTTTGATTGCAGAGCCGATTAAGGTTACAATATCATACTTTTCATTCGTTATTTCCTTATCGAAAATACTTTTACATAACACTTTAGATGGATTAGGATGACCTTCTCGTTGCTGTCTGTAAGCGAATATTTCGCATATATCTTTGTTAATATCAATGCTTGTTAAGTTACCTTTTCCTTTTAGCCAATATCCCAAGTAATCATCCCAATCCCCTGTTCCAATTCCAACATTACATACCTTAATTCCATCCGTGACTGGGAACTCTCTTCTTACGTAATCTCTAGTGATCAATTCAGTATGTATACATTCAGGTGAGGAATTCCATTCACCAGCTTCAGGACTTTTAAGTTCCAGATAATAGTTAAATAATTTGTCATCCATGTTCATTGAGGAACACCTCCATTTGTATTCGATATCTATATCTATTTTCTCTCTTAACATTCCCTTATGAAGTCTCGTATTTAATCAAGCAAACTGCCTGTTAGCTTAACTCTAGGAAATGGTTAGCAATCCGTCGTTTAATAAGAAGGCAACCGACGTTTACCGGCTGCCTCCTATTTATTAATCCATATTTTTGGGTATCTCGCTCTCGCTCAAAGCTGTTAATCGTTCCTCAAACTCAAAGGGTTCTTCGTAAGAATAAATTTGATGAAAGAAGCCTTTATACGGGATATCATCTTCTAAACATTTTATGAGATAGGATAGTTCCTCGTCACATGTCGGTTCCTCACTGGTGTGATGCATTACTTCAAATGCATCAACAATACTTTCCAAGATGTTTACCTGAATAAATAAAGGCAACTTATCCAACATCGAATCTTCGATGTTTGTCTCAGATCTGTACCCTGCGAGGACTGTTTCAAAATAATCATCCATAAACTTTTTGCGTTTACCAGCGTCTGGTTCAAATTGTATCCAGCCTACCCCGCTGATCCAGAGTCCTGCCAGATCAAACATATACCAGCAGTAACATGTATTATCAAAATCATATACGGTTATTTGTCCGGTATCAAAATCAATTGAATAATTCCCATCATTATAGTCAAAATGGTTCATACCGAAAGTCTCTTGGTTTCTCTCTAATCCTTGTAAGGTATTAAGGAGCTCGACTAGTTTCTCCTTAAGCAAAGAGAAGGATTCAGGTATCCGTTTATCGATATACAAGGCATTGTATTTATCAAAAAAGCTATAACGGCGATGGATAGGAGTATATCTTTTTGATATTTGGTGCAATTTGCCCAGGACTTTACCGGAATTATAGTAATATTCAGTAATTGGAGCTCCATCCCGGTACTGATAATTATTTTCGACTAGCATCTTCCCTTTCGCCTTATGAAACAGGGATATAAAATAGCTATGATGATTATGAATGATTTCTTCCAGCAAATTCCCCTTCTTGGAGCTGACAACATTCGAGACACTTCCTCCGTGCTCGAATAAATACCTGATATACTCAAGTTCTCCCAGAAAATCTTCCCGGCTCCTGTCAGGTAAGAATGCAATCCTGAGTATTTTGGAGTCGTTCCCCTCTTTTTCACAGGAGTATACAACATTCCGCCCACCTTCATGTGCCGGAATAAGCTGCATATTGTAACCTTCTAATTCGAACAACTCTGAGGCTAATGGAAGTAAATATTCTTCACTGATTTTAATAACCTTATTATGATTTATACGATCTCCTCCAGCTAACATTTTTGCAACGATGAAATTGCCACAGAGGAAATCCAATTACGAGATAAATCCTCTGTGGACCTAAATAATAACCACCTTGTTTAACATTGTTTGATCGCTCCTTTCAGCTATTCTGCTATAAATTCTACCTCAAAATTCCAGATGATTTCCAGGTAAAATATTTTTATAATCAATTACTTTTAAAATACAAATAAAAACAATTATTCTACCTGGGTATATAAAAAACAGCCGTTTTTATCGGCTGCTAACATGCTTTTGCTTAAGTCCTGACTAAAATAAAGGATCCCCGTTAGTTCAATCACCATCTGCACATCATTACACCATAAACCTTTCGATTGCAACAGCAACACCATCGTTATTATTTGATTCGGTTACATAGGCTGCACAATGTTTAAGTTCGACGATTGCATTTTCCATAGCGATGGGAAATCCGGACATATGAAATAGGCCTAAATCGTTAAAGTCATCCCCAAACACCATTACATTTTCTGAGTTTACACCGATATCATTTAACACCCATTGTACCCCTTGTTCCTTGGAAGCTGACTTATGCATAATTTGAACTAGTACCCCTTCATCGGTTGCGATTACGTTCACATGGTCACCGAATTGTTCGCCTATATCCTTCCATGCATTGCAACCTAGAACCAGTATTTTGGTAGGTGAAAGCGAACTTATATATTCTTTATCCATAACTTGGGGTTTGGGGTCATTTATACGGATACCCAATGGAGCGCACTCGGAGTCAGGTACTGGACTACTTGTATACCACGAATCGTTCACTTCATATGAGATAATGGACTTAGGTGCGCGTAACTCGATGAACTGGCTTATCTGTTGGCTTATCTCTATAGGGATACTAATATGCTGCTCATTCTGCTTCGATTTACATGTAACTAAAGCACCATTGTAATAAACCATATAGTCTACAAAAGGAAATTCTTTCAAAAATTGATCAGCTGCTCTAGGCGGCCGTGCCGTAGCGATAATAATATGAATTCCTGAATCAAAACATCTTTTGACAGCCTGATAATTCCTTGGAGATATTGATTTATCATTACTCAGCAAGGTCCCATCCAAGTCTAGTACAAGTGCCTGAATATTAGACATATGTATCCTCCCAGCATATAAGCTAAATTGGTAAGATCCTACTCCTTATTAAGAGAGCCGTCAACAATAAAGTATGAATTCAACGTTGTTAAAAGTAATAACTAGACTTTTTCTCGGTTACGAGAACCACTTTATTCAAGCAGCAGTTTTCCACATCTTACCCTTATCTAACCCTCATCTGACTCTAAAGTGATTTCAACCTTTTCATCTTTTTTGAAAATTTTTCTTGCGCTATAACTTCAAGCCTGCTACTATGAAGAAGCATTATTTTTGGAAAGCAAATATTCAACTCCTATTTAGGATCTTTCCAAGCAGATAATCTTTGACCACTTTCTTTACTGGAAGTCAAGGCCATACGGACAGCCGGGTCAAATGCCGATTGGCAACTTTGTTGCCTTATTGATTGAGTTAAAAGCTCGAATTTTATAAGTTGGTTACTTTACAACCAGTGCATTTTGCACACAACTTGTGAAACGGTCAATAAGAGTGGTAAAAGTAATTATTTGCTATATAGACTCTGATCCTAACATTGTATAGTTGAATATTAAGAACCTTTCCATGAGACGATTTATTTTATGATTGGCTGATGAACACGCAAGAGGTTTGTCCAGTCATGTTTATTGGGACTTTTCTTATTATTTGACTATATATTGAAGCAAGTGTGATGCGCATGATGCGTGTTTCGCTTGCTTTTTTTGTTGCCGTTTTTACATAAAAATCTAATTTAGAATAGGGGATTGAAAAATGGGAAAAGCACTAATCATTGGCGCCGGCGGCGTAGCTTCAGTAGCAATTCATAAATGCGTTCAAAACAGCGAGGTATTCGAAGAAATTTGTATTGCAAGCCGTACGAAGTCCAAATGTGATGAGCTGAAAGCAAAATTGGATGGTTGCAACACGAAAATTACCACTGCACAGGTGGATGCCAACAACGTAGATGAGTTAATCGCTCTAATTAACGAAGTAAAACCAGATATCGTCATGAACCTGGCTTTACCTTACCAAGATTTAACGATCATGGATGCTTGTTTGGCTACTAAAACGCATTATATGGATACAGCAAACTATGAGCCGGAAGATACGGCAAAATTCGAATACAAATGGCAATGGGATTATCGCGAACGTTTTGAAAAAGCAGGAATTACAGCACTTTTGGGAAGCGGATTTGACCCCGGCGTAACAGGCGTGTTTTCCGCCTATGCACTGAAACACTATTTTGACGAAATCGAATATATCGATATCTTGGATTGCAACGGCGGAGATCATGGTTATCCTTTCGCAACCAACTTCAATCCGGAAATTAACATCCGCGAAGTGTCCGCTAATGGACGTTACTGGGAGAATGGACAATGGATCGAAACGAAACCAATGGAAATCAAACGCGAATATAACTTTGCTGAAGTTGGCCAAAAAGATATGTATCTTCTCTATCATGAAGAGCTTGAATCCCTTGCGCAAAATATCCCTGGACTGAAACGCATTCGTTTCTTCATGACTTTCGGTCAAAGCTATCTCATGCACTTGAAAGCACTTGAAAACGTAGGAATGACTTCCATTGAACCAATCGAATTCGAAGGAAAACAAATCATTCCGCTTCAATTCCTGAAGGCTGTGCTTCCAGACCCTGCTTCTCTCGGTCCCCGCACGGTAGGTAAAACAAACATTGGCTGTATCTTCAAAGGGAAAAAAGACGGCCAAGACAAGACTTACTATGTTTACAATGTGTGCGACCATCAAGAGTGCTTTAAAGAAGTGGGCTCCCAAGCTGTCTCCTATACAACGGGCGTACCTGCTATGATCGGTGCGGCAATGGTCATGACTGGCAAATGGAATAAACCAGGTGTATTCAATGTTGAGGAGTTCGATCCAGATCCATTCATGGAAGAACTGAACAAATGGGGCCTTCCATGGGTAGAAGACTTCAATCCGGTGCTAGTTGATGCATTGCCTGAGGAAGCTAAAGAGTCGGAGCGCGTTCGCTAATATGAGGTTCGAGGAATTACCGACACCCTGTTTCGTAGTCGATGAAGCACTCATTGAAAAAAACCTGAAGATTTTGAACGGCGTTATGCAGCGTACAGGAGCCAAGATTGTGCTGGCGCAAAAAGCTTTTTCTATGACCGCTATGTATCCCCTCATCGGAAAATACCTCAGCGGGACAACGGCGAGCGGATTATTCGAAGCGCGGCTGGGTCATGAAGAGATGGGCAAAGAAACTCATGTCTTTGCCCCAGCTTATCGTGAAGATGAAATCGATGAGATTGTGTCTATTTGCGACCATATCATCTTTAATTCCTTCTCCCAGCTGGAAAAGTATAAGGAAAAAGCCATTGCGGCCGGCAAAAAGATTGGGATCCGGATCAACCCGGAATGTTCAACACAGTTAGGACATGAAATCTATGATCCTTGCTCACCGGGGTCTAGATTCGGAGTCAAACGGGAGGATTTCCTCCCCGAACTGCTTGTAGGCGTTACGGGACTGCACTTCCACACCCTTTGCCAACAGAACTCGGACGACTTGGAGACCACGCTGAATGCAGTCGAAGAAAAGTTCGGGCCTTGGTTGCCGCAAATGGAATGGATCAATTTCGGCGGCGGTCATCATATCACAAGAGATGATTATGATATTCCAAGACTGGAAGCCTGTATTTCGCGGATGCAGAATAAATACGGTTTGGAAGTCTACCTTGAACCTGGAGAAGCAATTGCACTGAATGCAGGCTATATGGTTACCTCGGTGCTGGATATCCATAAGAACGGGATTGAGATTGCCATCGTGGACACGTCAGCAACTTGTCATATGCCGGATGTTCTGGAAATGCCATACCGTCCGCCGCTTATCGGTTCCGGCGAAGCTGGGGAGAAGTCATACACCTATCGGCTTGGCGGTCCTACCTGCCTTACGGGCGATGTCATTGGGGACTATTCCTTCGATCAGCCGCTGAAGTGCGGTGACCGATTGGTCTTCGAGGATATGGCGATCTACTCTATGGTAAAAACGAACACCTTTAACGGAATGCCATTACCTGCGATCGCTGTACAGGACAAAGATGGAGATTGCCGGATCGTGCGCGAGTTCGGTTATCAGGATTTTAAATTCAGACTAGCTTAATGAATAAGAAACGAATAAGAAGCCGTAGCCCTATAAGTAGGGTCACGGCTTCTTTTATCGTTTCTGTTGTTTCTTATGGTAATGTGGCCAGTCATTATAGCACAATATTTCGTTTATACAGCAGGTTTTTTCCTCTCTCTTCTCTCTCCTTGTTAAAATAGCCTTATTTTCTAAATTATCTCGGAATACTTGCCCAACTTTAGTACCTCATTATGGAAAATTATAGTATCCTCTATTATAGTTCTTACTATTTTAAAGGTTGAAGCTTTCAAGAACAAATGAAGCTATTTTCTAAATAATCATCTTGGAGGTAGACATGAAACAAACGCTTATTGAACAACTAAACAATTGGCACGAAGAAGAGGAATACCAGAAAATTGTAGATTTGCTGAAAACTACTCCAGATGTAGAACAAAGTTATGAAGCAGTCTCTCTCCTGGCTAGAGCTTATAACAATTTGGGGCTTTATAAAGAAGCGCTCCACCAACTTGAGAACATTGCTGAAGCTGGCAAACAGGATCCCCTGTGGCATTATCGAGTAGGTTATAGTCTTTATCATTTGAAACGATATGAAGAAGCGGCTCAAGCTTTTCATAGATCAGATCAATTAGAAACCGGTGATCAAAGTACAGAGTACTTTTTAAGACGGAGCTTTCAAAAAGCAGAAAAACAGAAAAGAGAACAACTTCGGCTCGCGAGGAAGAAAGCTTCCCTCAAGCGTGGCGATTACATAGAGAGAAAGCTTCCTTTCTCAGATATGAACCTAACTGATTTTTGGGATGACAGCGAGTATGCGAGAACCTCCTATCAGTCTGATCCGCCTACGGATGAACGAATTGAATCTATTGAGAAAGAGCTTGGTTACAAGCTCCCCTCCTCTTATATCCAACTGATGAAACAGCAGAATGGCGGGATACCGAGAAACACCATTCTTCCAACAGAAGATTCGACCTCATGGGCTGAGGATCATATTGCGATCACAGGCATTATGGGCATTGGGCGCGAGAAAGACTATTCACTATGCGGTGAGTTTGGCAGTCCGTTTATGATAGAGGAATGGGGATATCCTGACATTGGAGTGGTAATCTGTGATTGTCCTTCCGCAGGACATGATGTGGTGATGCTAGACTACCGAGCTTGTGGCAGAGATGGCGAACCTGAAGTCGTTCACGTCGATCAAGAAGATGATTATGAGATTACCTTCTTAGCAGACAACTTTGAAGCTTTTATTAGAGGTCTAGTGAGTGAAGATGAATATGATACTTCTGAGGAAGATAAGCAGCATGATGTAGATAAAGTAATGCACGGGAAATTCTCTCCTCTGCTGGAGGAACTCTGTTCCCGTGTAACCGAAGTAGAACAAATGGAACAGAAAATCCGCAGTATATGTGCACGGATTGTTGAAGAAAAAGGGCATTTTACTTTTCATGCAAATGAATTATCTTATGTGATGTATGATGTACAGTTTTGGTTGTATACGAAGTCATACCCGAACACTAGTCGCGATCAATATGTGTCAGCCTATCAGAACATAATCGCTTTTGGAGGGGAATTCGGGCAAGGTGGATACGCACCTTCCTTTGTTACAGATTGGCTTGATCAACGCATCAAGGAAGGTCGGATTGTACAGAATGATGGGATTCTCCGATTAACCAATTCGTTTACAGAGGAAATAATGAAGCAACTAAATGAAGCTTAATAACAGATTAGTTCAATTTCTAGCAACGAGAAAAAGTCTGCTTCAGATTGAAACCTATAAAGCAGACATTTTTTAAAGGATTTAAGCGGCAGTGGGATGACTTTGGTGTGCTGCCGGAATCATCCCACTGCCGCTTGCTTTTTCTAATATATAGTGAACCATGTATTATCAATTATTTAAATCTAAAGGAAAGAAGACATTGATTTATCTTTATCCTTTTTTTGAATAAAACAAGACAGTAAATATACTGCCGCTTCCCAGCTCACTTTGTACTATAATCTCACCACCGCATAGATCAACGATTCGTTTGACCAAGGAAAGTCCCAGTCCGTTTCCCTTTTTGGCATGAGAAGCATCTCCCTGGAAGAACTTATCGAAAATATGAGCTATCGTTGCCTCATCCATCCCTACTCCTTCATCTTGAATCATAAACCGAATTTCATTATCCGATTTCGTCAGTCTAATATCAATCGAACCGCCTGGGTAAGAAAATTTGATCGCATTATCTAACAGGTTGATCCAAATCTGCTGAATGAATTCTTCGTTCCCGACAAAGGTCACTTCCTCTAAATCTAGATTTACATTCAAATCTTTGACCGACCATTTCGGTTCCATCAAAATAATGGTTCTTCGAATTTGTTCATCCAATCGGAATGGTGCTTGATCAACAACAATCTCTAAATTCTCATATTTAGCTAACGTAAGAACATTGGAAGAAAGCGTCGCTAAACGCTCTGATTCTGCCACAATAATATCTAAATACTCCTGCCTTTCCTCCTCGGTCAAATCATTCTCCTGAAGCAGCTTCGCGAAACCGCGAATAGACATGATCGGTGTTTTAAATTCATGAGAAAAGTTGTTGATAAAGTCACTTCGGAGTGTTTCGATGCTGGCTAATTCCTGCGTCATTTTATTGAAGCTTTCCGAAAGCTCCTCCAGCTCTCCTATTCCCTTAATATCAACCTTTACACTAAAGTCGCCGGCTGCGACCTGGTGAATTGAGGCAATGACTTTACGGATGGGGTTTAAAGCTTTTTTACTTAAGAAAGCGGTTAAGGACGTTCCAATTGCTATACAGATGATAAATAGATTAAATAAACCGAGCAGCGGACTTTCTTCATTCCCCGGTTGATTTTGGGATTCAGAAAACGTAATAACCCCAAGGTAATGCAGCAGTATAGCAATGAGTAGAATGGAAATAAAAGTCGTCACCAACACACCAAAGACTAATAACACTAACGTTATGGTTAGACTTAATCGCTTCTTGAAACGTTGGATCATATCTTGTGCACCACCGCTTTATAACCCAGTCCTCTAACCGTCACAATTTCGAACTCCTGCCAATCCTGAAATCTATTTCGCAGACGGTTTATATGGACGTTAAGCGTATGATCATCGGTTTCTGATTCAAGTCCCCATATTTCCTCCATCAGCTGTAATCGAGTAAAAATGACGTTTGGGTACGAGAGTAATTTAAATAGCAGCTGAAACTCTTTTTGTGGTAACGAAAAGACCTGTTCCTCCCTTGTTACGGTCAATGAATCATAATCGAGCACCACTTTCCCGATCCTCAGTTTATGTTCACTGGCAATCCGCGCTCTGCGAAGCAGTGCTTTAATACGTAACACCATTTCTACTTCATCCACCGGTTTTGTCATATAATCATCCGTTCCAGCAAGGAATCCTTTTCTTTTATCCTCACGTTCCTGTTTGGCTGTCACCATTAAAATCGGCAAATCTCTCCATGAAAGCCGGATTTGTTTTGTCAATTCATAACCGTCCATATTCGGCATCATTAAATCAAGAACGACTAAATCAATATGCTTCTTTTCCATTACATCAAGTGCTTGAATGCCATCCTCCGCCCAATAGGTAGTAAAGCCATGTTGTTTTAACACAGCACACATTAACTTTCTTATATTTTGATCATCTTCAACTACGAGAATTGTAAACAAACGGTTACCTCCATACGATTTGATGAACTTATTTTAACGAAAAAAGATAAATTAAAAATCAACAACCAATGTTCTATCCAGTTGATATTCAGTTTATGTTCAATCCTTACACTCTAAACAAGCAACCATATTAGAAAGTGGAGGAACAGAATGAACGTCTTAGAACTGCATCATATTGACAAAAACTACAAGTTAACTGGCGGAGAACTCTATCATGCTTTGAGAGATATCAGTGTTTCATTTAAGAAAGGTGAACTGGTCTCCATCATTGGTGAGTCTGGCAGCGGTAAATCAACGCTGATGAATATCATCGGCGGATTGGATTCTGATTTTACCGGCAAGCTGTTATTTAACGGCGAAAACATAGGAGAATACAGTGAAAAGCAGCTAGATGAATACCGAAAAAATAAAATCGGTTTTATTTTTCAGAGCTTTAATCTAATCTCCCACCTTTCGATATTGGATAATGTAACGATTGCAATGACTTTATCAAATGTGAGCAAAGAAGAACGTAAGAAACGTGCTGAAAAAATTCTCGAACAAGTCGGCTTGAAACAACACATACACAAAAAGCCGAATCAGCTGTCAGGCGGACAAAAGCAAAGAGTTGCGATTGCCCGGGCCTTAATCAACGATCCGGAAGTAATTATAGCCGATGAACCGACAGGAGCACTTGATTCAGGGACAACCGACCAAGTACTGAAAATCATCGAAGATATTGCCAAACGAGGTAAGCTCGTCATTATGGTTACCCACTCTGACAAAGTGGCAGCACACTCTTCGCGCGTCATCCGTATCGCTGACGGTGAAATTATTGATGACCGTAAAGGCAGAGAACTAGCATATGTAGAAGAAACAGCGGACTCTTCAGACTTCCCGAAAGGAACGAAGAATTTAAGCTTTGCCTCTGCTGTTACATTAGCTTTTCAAAATATGAAAGCGAAAATAACCCGAAATATTTGGGTATCTTTAGGCGCAAGTATCGGGATTATGAGCGTCATTCTCATGCTCTCCCTCGGCGGCGGATTAAAAGCGTATGTGAACCAAACGATTAACAGTATGATCAATCCACTTGTTGTTGAAGTAAATATGGACAATCATACGGAAGAACCTTCCGTAAGCAAGGAAGAGATGAACCCCCTGTCAGGTAATTCGACACCTTTTACAGAAGCCGATCTTGAAACATTATCGAAGATTGAACATGTAGATTCAATGGACAAATCCGTGAACATCATGGGTTTTGGTACCAATTCTATTATCTATGGAGACGAAAGTACTTCTGTGTTATCCATATCGACCATGTCACCGAATGTAACAGACTCGGCACTTCTGGATGGCTCCTTCCCGGGTGACAATGAAATTGTGATTCAAGATGAAATAGCCACTGCGCTTGGCGGTGATATGATTGGCAAGTCTGTCACACTCAAATGGCTCGTAGACGAACAATTTTATAGCGCCGACTTTATCGTCAGCGGGATTGCGAATAACAATTATGTGAACTTTGAAGATTTGGCGCAAGTCTATGCTGACAACGGCAATGAATTACAGCCGACAACTGTTTACTTAGTAACAGATGATGAAAGTCATACAGATGCGATTAAAGCAGAAATAGAGAAATTAGGATACAAAGGTTCTGCACAAGAAGCGATGATGAAGTTATTCAATGATATGATTGATGCCTTGACGTTTGTACTCGCTTCGATCTCCGGTGTATCTTTATTTGTATCAGCAATTATGATTCTGGTCATTCTCTACATCAGCGTTGTAGAACGCACGAAAGAAATTGGTGTCCTAAAAGCGATTGGAGCGAGGAGAAAAGATATTAAGCGGATCTTTGTATCAGAAGCTTTTTTGATTGGATTATTCAGCGGAATGATTGCCGTTACGATCACTTCTATATTAGGCTGGATTGCAAACCGCATTTCTTCCAGCTTGTTTGATATGAATATTGTACAAATGGAAATGAGTTATATTACTTTCGGGATCGTGACAAGCATTGTCATAAGTATGTTATCTGGACTATTACCAGCAAGCAAAGCTGCCAAATTGGATCCTGTTGATTCTTTAAGACGTGAATAAAGAGAAAAACTAGCATGAAGATAGCTCCTTTAGGCATTCTCATTTATAACGGGTGAGGGAAAAACTCTATTTAAGTTCAATGGTACACGAAAACCAGTCGATAACTCATCGGCTGGTTTCATTTTATTTCTTCAAATTTCAATTGTATCTTTAACTCACCTCAGGTCAAAGTTCACTTTAAACCTATCCTGTTTACTATTTGGCCTTAGGAAGTCTTCATTACATATAACTTCGTAATCGTATGGTCCAGTCTCTCTTTAATGAGAATCGCATTTTTATATTTAGCTGGAATGCCTTCATAACTATAATAAATACCAGCCAACCCTCCAGCAATGGCACCAATGGTATCAGAATCACCACCTAGATTAGCCGCCTTTTGTACAACTTCTTCAAAAGTAGTTGTATGAAGCAAAATATGTAGTACCCACCGGAAAGTATGGACGACAAAACCACTTGGCGGACAATCCGGAACTGATTTTATACTTTCTTCGTATTCACTTCCTGCAATCTCCGCCTTGATTGATGTTACAAGATCTTCCCCCTGCAGTAGACGGTGAGCGATTCGGTTGTACATGACACAGACTTCAGCACACCTAGGATCATAATGCGTCATTCGAGACTGCATGATTGTCACTCGATCGATATCAGACAGCTCCTTGTATGCCAGCGCCACCGGCAGACATCGCATGAGCGAGCCATTCCCGCCGCTTTGCCCCATGTCCATGTGTGCAATAAAAGCTGCTTCAAACCAATCTCCTTCAAATTGTTCAAAAACACGGCGAATAATGTTTCCTATATCTTTCGGCCGTGATTGGTACCATTCCTTAAAAAAACGCCCGATGGCTTCTACAGGTTCCTCCGTATTTTCGAGTATCCCATCAGCTACGCAAAGCGTCATCATTGTATCGTCGGTTACTTCTCCAGGTTCGAGGCTCCATACCCCGCCGCCAATGATTTCCGTCAAATATCCATGCTTTTCCTTAATCTCCTGTTCCGTCATAAACTCTGTTGTTCCGCCAAGAGCATCTCCGACAGCTACACCGTACATTCCGCCCTTGATGCGGGTCATTAATTTGTTGTCTATTCTAATCCCTCATTTCTGTACTAACATAACTTATTGAATTTTAATTTCCTTCCTCATCAGCTGAGGCATTGTAGAATCTAATACTACATTTTTAGAAAGGTGCAAATAGGCACCTTTACCTACTGACTTCCCGTCACTTCGGCCCGAGTAAGAAGTATCCAGTGATTAACTTCATCGTATCCACATACTTCAGCAATCACACGATAGCGTGGATACATCCATTCAGCAGGAGTTACGGATTTCAAATCGGATGTGCCCGTTATACCTACGGCATGAGGTTCCAGTAGGTTAATCAAGGTACCTTGTGGAAAAAAGCTTCTATATATCCTTCCACTCGAGTTCCAACAGGGAACAGACTTTTGGTGTTGCGCCAGTCTTCCATACCTAATTGAAGCTGCTCGGACCATAGCATCTCGAATTCTTGCTGACTAATCTCTTCGTAATAAGGTTCCTCCGCATCTAATGGATGTTCTGCCAGCATAAAGTGATAGGAATGATGCTTTCGATTCGATGTGATACAGATGTCGTCATCATGATACACCATCTGTCTGTACGCTGCACCGGCATTATCAATTTCAAAATACCAGGTCCCCATTCCTGACTCCTGTATATCTTTTAAATATTTCAATATCTTCACTCCATTTCGCTTGGTTGATCATACCGAGCTAATGTTCTTCAATAACGATAGGGTGTTTCGGGTTTTCGCAGGATAATGCATAATATCCGAAAGAATAGCTAACTCGAATATAAAGAGCAATACGTATTTGCGAAGTTCCCTGCAAGCAAATCTTCCTTTCGAATATAAAACTGCAGTTCTCCCGCATCCCACCAGCAGAATCCAACATCCTGATCGGAGTCTAGCGCGAGCAGCAATACGGTATCCTCAATTTCCTGCTTTGCTCTAATAGAATCACCTTGAAAATGATCCGTGATCTGTTTCAATGCTGATTCTGCCGAATAGTTATATTTGAGGCCAGTCAACAGATGAAGAGCTGCTTCGTATTCGCAGTCTCCGTGCTGAGTCGAGGGATAACCAAACATAACTGCCAAATCAGCTGAGTTTTCATCACTTAGCTCAAAACATAACTCTTCATACTGTTCATAGTCATGTTCATCATCTTCCACTATATCGTAATCTACATAGCCATAATTGGGAGGTTCCATGGTTGGTCTGGCGCTTACACGGTAACCGGTAAATTCACTTTCAAGGGCAGTCACTTCTGGTGAATGGTAACGTTTAGCTTCTTGCAAATTATCATCTGATAGATAGATCACCTTGTGCTCAATACCATAAGCAGGTTCATCTACTCCTACAAAAAAGTACAACATACCTTTTGCAGGAAGCAGTGCTGATACATCATGGGGAACCAATTCTATTAACTGGAGCTGGGCTAGAAAGGTCATTGGAATGCCATCGGAATTCACCGGCCATTTTACGGTAGCGGGAAGATCGGGATCGCCTCCTATACGAGAAACACCTATTTCGTTGTATGTTTCCATCTCTTTTTTAGATAAGCGAATGCCTTGCCGTACAGTTTCCTTTAAATAATCCATCGCATGTTCAAACTGATATTCGCGAACGATCCGTTCGAGTTTATTTTGATTATTTTCACTCAGCAATCGTTACACCTTCCTTATGTATGAATTTTCTATAACTTTGACCACCATCTACAGACAATAATCACTCCCTTTTAAAAACAATCCCAATATAAATACCAATCATTATCAATCTTTGATTTGTAAATATAGATGTTTCCATTATCACCGATCATCAGCCCTGGCTTTTCCTCTGAAGAGATTTGTAGAATAAATTTATATTCATCAGAAATAGGCGATTGAATATACGATGCATATCCTCCTATTTTGGTTTTAGTGTATCTATTAAACTCATCAAAGAATCGGTCGTTTAATTCTTCTTCTTCATTAATTTCGGTCAAGTCAACATATTCCCATGCTTCTTCCCAACACGGATAATCTAGTACTTCGTTCAAATTCCAACGTACTGGAAAAGGTTTAAGTATATTAGCAGGCTCAGGCGTCTCTGTAATTTCTAATAGATTTATGTCTTTATAAAAAACAATCTTCCAACCATCTCCGTTCCTATTTATATCCATAGGTAGATGATCTTTCTCAATGTAGATTTGCACTAACATATGATCTCCAAAAATCTTATGACCATCTTTGATATCTGGAATATAGATTTGAAGAAGCGGTACTAATAATGATCCATTAACTTCTGGCCATGCTTCCTTCGGATCACGTAAAAAATTCCCGCCGAACCAATCAAGATCTGTATTTTCAGGGCGGAATCCACCTATTTTTGCAACACAGGTATGTTTTCCAATTGATTTCATTTCATCGAAAATGTCCATTATTTAAAATCCTTTCCTATAAAGATGATATGTATTTCATCTAAAGTTTTTCTATGTGTTACGTATAAACGATGTGCTTTAAAATATCTTTGGATCTTTAAGTTCGGACCACTGCATTTCTGGTTCTTTTCCGAAATATACAAATTGCTGTCTAATTTCTTTCTCTTTTACTCGTAATAATATGTATCTTAATTTTAGTTCCTCAATCTCTTCCTCTAGTATTCCAGATTCTTCAAAGATTTCTCGAACACAAGCCCTCTTCGGAAAATTCAACTCATCAGCTTCTAAATATCCGCCAAGTCCAGTCCAAAACACAGGATCTGTGATTTTACTTGCTTCTTTCTTCATCATAATTACCTTGTTCTCATGAAATAAGAAGGCAGTCGACATTTGCCTTACTTCCATTTTTCATCATTCCCTTTTTAATATTCAGTTTTAAATATCAAATAAGTGTGCAGATTTTACTTCTCATGTATCTCAATATCATGTTTCCCGTCCTATTTACGTCTCTTTAATTATCAGATTAACAAAAAGTTGATAGACACTCAAGATTCAACAAATGTTGAAAATATATCAAAACAAATAGCCTGCCAAATCGACAGGCCTAGTTGTTTCTACTAAAGTTCTCGCGGTGTTCAAATTATCTTACTACCTAGAAGAATAATTAATAATCATGGCTTCTTTCGTATGTTCATCATAGGCTATCCACAATTCATCTCCCGCCACCACACCATGCACTGGTTCAATCGTCTGTTTAATGTAGTAGGTAACTCCATCCTTCTCTACGATAATGTCGGCTAGTGGTCGTTCTCCTTTTGTTCCGTCAAACTGAACGGAGAATACTTTAACCGCACCTTGCTTACCTCGAAGTAATCGGGTTTCCTTTTGTAAATCGTCTATTTCCATGGCGACGGGAAGGACGGTACCCACATTTACAGACTGATTTTGTGGCACAAAAAGACTATTAACTTTACGTATTCTATCCGCCCCGCTTGTTATTATGATTTCCATAAGCATAAGTTGCTTATTATCAATAACGATCGGCATCTTTTGCACATGGATCACTTCTCCCTGCAGAGAGAGTTGGTTCGATGCCTTTTCTAAGTTTTCGCTGCCGTATCTTAAGATTCTAGCCATTCCCTGAATCAAAATAAGGCTGGCTCGTTCACCCGTACGATATTCAAATCCTATAGGCTGAACAACCGGTACTGTGTAGTTCTGTCCTGCGGCTGAGAAATGAAGCTGAAGGGCTTCTCCTCGGTTTACTTTTCCATAACGTTCGATACGGATAAGAACCGCGTCTTTAATAACTTCTGGTTTGGACTCTTGCGCCGTATGTTTAAGATCCTCTTCAGTAATGAACATAGCCTTGTGTTTCTTGCGGTTGTAACTGATCAGCACCGGATCACCAACTTGAGTAGGATCCACAAAGGAGATGACCTGCTTGATTTCTACCTCTTTCAATTGACCCTCATCCTCAAACTGAACGACAAATCGAACCTGCGGACGTTCATTCACATATAAACCGGTCTCTTCCATATTAATAATCCGGCCTTGAATTTGCTTACCCTCCCTCATTTTTTTCGTTCTTGTTCCGGCCAACATTCGAGGGGCGACTGCAACGCTTAGAAATGTGAGCAGAATGATGAAGACCCAGACCGCCCAGTTAATAACGATCGGCCCACCTTGTCTAACATAATTCCAGAAACTTTGAATCGAGACTTTATTTTCAGATTCAGTAAGCATCCACTTTTCGACCTGTTCACTCGATAGAACCTTAGCTTCCTGGCTTTCCATATCGACATAGCCTGCTGTAATATCTCCACCACTATAATAAAGGACGTCACTGTCCATATTCTTATAAAATTCAGTTTGATCATTTTTCAAAATCTCGTAGGACAGCTGCTCCAGTAGAACAGTAGCATCTTGGAATTCTCCCGATTTCTCATTGAACACATATCCCATAACACTTCCATTTAATTCATCTTCTGCAGTAGATCCGGCAATCAGAACTTCCTCATCATTCAATAGAAATACTCGAGCTTGATAGATCGGCTTTGGCGTAGGAACGGCTTTACCCCAATGGTTCTCGTCAGCGTTATAAAATGATGCTTCTTCAGGATAGTTCCCATTCTCACGTACCAACTTGGCGTTATTGAAACCAAAGACCTTAGCGAACAAAGCGCCGGCCCGATCTTGTGCAGCAAACGTTCCTTCGTCCTCGCTCTGAAGCAGAACGGATAAATCACCATTTTCGTCTAGTATTCCGCTCACAAATGCCGTACTATCGTTCTTTAAAGCCACTGAAAATAGGGGTACTGCCTTTTCGTTCTTAAAACTACCATGCACTTCATCTATCCGAACAGGCCTGGCTGGAAGCAGATCCTGTTCAGCTAAATTAACTTTATTCAGCTTTCCGTCTTTTACCTGAGCTATGTACCATTCAGAATTATCCGATTCCCCTGCTACAATGAGTCTGCCGCGCCAGGAATAAACATTTGATCTCCATGATGCTGGAAGGTGCATCGTATCCTGAGCCAGCTCTTCAACCTTACCTGTTGAATGGAAGTAATTTATTTGCAGCCCATGTGAATCGTCGTAGGTTGGGATAATGATTCCATCTTGGCTGTAAGTTGCCGGTCCCAGACCAGCTTGAAAATTGGTATGTACAGTCGTATCTTTCATTATGTTTTCTTTATCGGTATCAAAAAGATAAACATCGTATTGCTCTCCAACAGGGTGTTTAGCTAAGCCAATTAATTTCTTTCCCTCATCCAGCATATAGACACTCTCAAAGGAGGGTTGATACTCATCAATGTAATCCTTGTAATCATTCCACATGAAATAACTTAACAATATTACTGGAATAAAAAACAGTAAATTGCCGAGAGATATCGCTCTGTTTTTTTTCATTTTGTTTCTCTCCCTTACATTATGTAAAAACTACAATTTGCCTAAGATCCTACCGCATTCGTTAGAATGATATAAGAACCCAGATTATTAGCACACTACCATACATACCCATAATGAGTCACTACCTTTTACGATTTTTGTGAATAAGGAACGGAGGCAATTACTTTTTATACCCGCTTTTTTAATAGCCCGAGAATATACGGTTCTATCTTGCTGCTTAACCTCAATTAACGATCTCTTGGTCTACGAATACAGAAAAAGCGTAATGGTCAACTGTGGCAACTGACCTTTCGCTTCTTCTGTTTGCTATGTTTTTTTGCTTGTTCAAGCTTTCGACCGTATATTTCGTCGGTTCAAAATTTCTGCTAACCGAATACCGGTCTCAAGATCTTACGGAGCCAGAAAGCGATTACCGTTCCTGGTGACCATGAACCGGGATTTTGAGAATATTCCATATACTGATCGTTCATAGTATAAGTCCAAGTTGAAGTAGGGGTCTTCAGTCCGAACTTTTCCCACAAGGCTGGATTATTTGAATCTCCCAGCTTTGAGAGCATATTTGCCGACTCTCTCCTTATTTTATCCGGTAATTCCTCGTATGCCTGGATAATTTGCATATGAAATTCGTCTATCGGATTTCGGTTAGCAAGGCTTGTCAAATGGATGCTTTCGCGTATGTAAGTAACGAATGCCAGATGGTCAGCCCAGAACTTGTCCATATAATAAAGTCGTACCCGCTGCTCCGATGGGCTCATCGCTGTCTCACCTTTCAAAATTCCAAGCCGTTCCTCGTATAAAAGACGCCTCTGTTCCTCTACCATATCAGAATAGCGATTCAGTTCCTGACGAATATGAAAGTTTTGTCCCATAATAACGCGCTGTATATGCGTGATTTTGCTATGGAGTACCGATTCTCCAAGGGCTTCTTCCTTCCTTAGACCTCGATACATAGGCGGGATCGCTTTATCGATTCCGAATTGAAGGATTAAGTCATCTTCTAAACTTACAAAAAATACGGAAGCTCCCGGGTCGCCTTGACGACCAGAACGCCCGCGAAGCTGATCATCGATCCGCATGCTTTGGTGCACATGCGTACCAATTACATACAACCCGCCAAGCTTAGCGACAACTTCCGCTTGGACGGGGTCACCGCCGCCAAGCCGAATATCGACACCGCGTCCAGCCATATTTGTAGAAACTGTCACAGCACCAATTTCTCCTGCTTTGGCGATAATCTCGGCTTCTTTTTCGTCGTTCTTCGCATTGAGTATATGGCAAGATACACCAGCTGTGGCTAGTGCCTCTGCCAATATGTCAGACTCTTCCACACTAGATGTACCAATGAGAATTGGACGTCCTGTCCGGTGGACGGAGGAGACTTCCTTAACAAGCGCCTTATGTTTGGCTTCTCTATGGGTGTATATCCGGTGAGGATGATCGATCCGTTTGTTTTGGCGGTTTGGCGGAATTTGCACCACCTGCAGCGCATAAATTTCTTCGAATTCCACCTTGGAAACGTACGCGGTAGCTGTCATTCCACAAATCTTGGGATATAGGCTGAGGAAATGTTGAAGAGTGATTGAACCTAGAATTTTCCCGCCGGATAAGGACTTGAGTCCTTCTTTTGCCGCAAGCGCGATTTGAAGTCCTTCCGGCAAATGTCTATTCTCTGCCACACGCCCGGTATATTCGTCGATGAGCTCAATTTTTCCGTCACGAACGATGTAATCAACGTCTTTTTTCAATAAGGTTTCCGCATGCAGCGCACAATTTAATGAAGACAACAAATGACTATTACGGCTTTCGTACAAATTGCCACATCCCAGCAGTGATTCCGCTTTTGCGGACCCCGCATCATTAATAAAAACGTTCCGCATGAACTCATCGAATTCGTAATGCTCATCTTGCACGAGCTGTCTTGCCACCTCTGCGAAACGAATGCCGTTATTGTTTGAAGATTCCGGGTCTCCGGCTTATAACTAGCGGCACTCTTGCTTCATCGAGAAGCAGTGAATCCGCTTCGTCAACGATGACACATTGAAAACGACGATGCACAGTATCTCCCTCACTCAGAGCGATCGTGTCTCGCAAATAATCGAATCCCGCCTCTTTGGCCGTAACATAAGTTATATCCGCAGCATAGGCTTCTCGTTTCTCAGACAAGCTCATGCCTGATTGAACCGCGCTTACCGTTAATCCGAGGAAATGATAGACCTTGCCCATCCAGTCCGCATCTCGCTTTGCCAAATAATCGTTAAAAGTGAGCACATGAACGCCATTGCCGGTTAACGCATTTAAATAAGCAGGCATAACAGCAGAGAGTGTTTTCCCTTCACCCGTATGCTGCTCGATTAAAAAGCCTTCATGAAGAGCGATAGCAGCCATGATTTGAACATCAAAAGGTTGTAAACCAAGCGTTCTCTTCGCTGCTTCACTGACTAATGCATAAGCATCAACAAGCAGTTCATCCAAAGGTGTACCGGACTTTGCTTCTTTTTTCAGCCGGAGAGATTCAAGCTGCAGTTGCTGTTCGTCCCATGCTTCTAAACTCCTTTTCCTGACAAGCTCTGCTTTATCCCGAAAGACTTTCAACCTTTGCCGATTATCATAGTCTTTGAATTCCCGCATTAACTTGACGGCTAAATTCATCAGAATTCAATTCCTCCTCGGTAGAAATACGCGTTTCTATTTTGGCTAAGAGTATAATTAAATTTTATGGGTATGGCAATGTTTGGAACAAAAATGGGGATGAGTTAGGCGAGAAAAGTAGTGATATCTGGTAAACCCCAGTCAAGTAACACCTTTACCTTTCGATTTTTCATATAGGTTTGTAAAGGTTAAATAGAAAAGACACTCACTTGGAGTGCCTTTATTTGCATTCTCGTTTTATCAGATTAACGACAGATGATAATTTCGCAGCTGCTTAGTATCCTATGAATTTTCCTGATTAATAACTCAAGCTTCTAATGCAAGATGCATCTTGGCTTCAGCCTCATCCCATGGAACCGAGTATCCTGCCCCTTTAGCACAAAAGATGGAGGAAGAAGTATATAGTGAATCTGCCTCTTTGCGGTAACCTATCTGCTCAATGACTTCCTCAGTATTATGGCATCGATCGTAACCGCCAAACACGCAGCGAATACTGCCTCGTCCATGTGTAAAAGATGCAAAATCTGTACTGTAGTTCATGAAAGTCGACACGGGCACCCTGCCTGTAACCACTGCTTGCGTTTCGTTCGTTTGCGGTGGATCAAAAACACCTGAAGCCCGCTGAATATCAGACAGTACCCTTCCCAGTTCATCCATAGCAACCTTGATTTTGAAATCGTAATAAGGCTCAAGCAGCACATTATCAGCTTTCTCAAGCCCCTGCCGCAGCGCCCGGAAGACAGCTTCACGAAAATCACCGCCATGGGTATGTTCTTTATGTGCACGGCCCCTCAGCAGTGTAATGTTCACATCGGTTATCGGCATACCTGTCAGCAGACCGTGATGCTCCCTTTCGTATAGATGATCCCGAATCAAATTCTGATAGCTGACATTCAAGTCATCGACATGACATTTGCTAACGAACTTGATCCCGCTGCCCCTTTCTCCTGGTTCAATCAGCAGATGGACTTCTGCATAGTGCCTGAGTGGTTCGAAGTGACCATATCCTTTTACAGCTGATTGAATCGTTTCCTTATACAAGATTTCGGGTTGTCCAAAAGAGATAGCAAAACCAAACCGCTCCCTCACGATCTGTTCCAGCACTTCTAGTTGTATTAGTCCCATAACGCGGATAGAGATCTCTTGGAATTTCTCATCCCAGACGACGTTTAGAGACGGTTCCTCTGCCTCCAGTATACGAAAAGCCGCTAGAACCTTCTGTAAGTGTACCCTATTGTCGAATAATACCTTCGATTGTAACGTCGGCTCCGAGTCGTAAGTTAACTTGTCTGATAACAATCCCAGGCCTTGCCCGGCCGCTGCCGCGGACAGTCCAGCAACCGCAAACAAATCACCTGCTGCCACTTGTTCTACGGGTTGGGACCTAAGGCCGTTCATCAAGAAGATCCGTGTAATTTTCTCATCATATGTAACCCCGTTGCTGTCGTAAGAAAGCTCTTCTCTCACTTTCAACTGCCCGCCAAGCGCTTTAATGAATGTGAGTCTCATTCCGCTCTCATCGTGCCGAATTTTATAAACCCGTCCCTGAAATGGAGCTTTCTCATCATAAGATGTTGTTGTCAGCATATGCAGCTGTTCTAGAAATTCAATGACACCTGAATCTTGTAGTGCAGAACCATAAGCATAGGGAAAGAGAAGACCTGCTGCTATCATCTTCTGCAAGGCATCCATCCAGAAGTTCGGATCCTCGCTTCCCTCAAGGAACGCTTCCAGCAAATCTTCGTCTCGCTCTGCCATCGTCTCCCGCAGCGATTCACCGATCATGCCGTCAGCCAAGTTCTGAGTTACGCAGCATACTTCCTCCGTCAAGTGCTGACGGATATCCGCCACCGTTCTGTCTACGTCTGCGCCGATCCGATCCGTTTTGTTAATAAAGAAGAATGTAGGAATCCGGTGTTTTCGCAGCAGCTGCCAAACCGTCTCCGTATGACCTTGAACTCCTTCAACCGCACTTACAATCAGGATTGCATAATCAATGACCTGAATTGCCCGCTCCATTTCCGGAGAGAAATCGACGTGTCCAGGCGTATCTATCAAATAATAGGTATCTCCTTTATATTCCATAACTGCCTGATCTGCAAATACCGTAATGCCTCTAGTTCTCTCGATGTCGTGGTTGTCCAGAAAAGCATCTTGATGATCCACCCGCCCGCGCGACCGGATACTGTTCGTATGATACAGCAGCTGTTCCGCAAAAGTTGTCTTACCTGCATCCACATGGGCGAACAGGCCTATTGTTAGTCGCTTCATAGAATCCCACTTTCCTCGTTTCTTGTTGATCCTGCTCATTTTATTAAAACATAAGTACTCCTATAAGTCCTCATAACGATTGACAACCGTAAAAGTTAGAATATGTTTTCATTCCAAAACGTATGGAACATTCAATTTTCACTAGATTAGCTATCCTGAGAATTCGTTTCCTGATCCAGTTCGTGAATTTTAGCGACTAATTTTTCTGAATTGGAACGAAACACTTGGTTCGAATCCGTCCAGTCCGATTTCAAAAAATAGGAAGCATGAAACTTCCATCCTTGATGGGCTGGGTTAAATTCCATTTGAATTTCACGTCCCGGTTTACCTGCGTATACCCTAGAACCCGGCTTACGCCATTTGCCAATTTGTGTGATTCTGTCCCGAATCTGTCCTGTAATATATGTAAACCTATGATTAAATGGAATGTCTTTCAAATGAAACTTTGGACACCCGACAGCAAATACTTGAAGCTGCTGAAATCCGTATTTTTGCTCCAATACAAGTCCTGTTCGATAAGCGATCACGCCTCCAGCACTATGCCCAATAAGGATTACGCGATCCGAAGTTTTCGCCCGCTCGCTGATGATTTGTGATACATTTGTTACTCGCTTAGACTCGTCATGGAATAGATCATAGCTGACTTTAGTAAGCTGCTTTGTCAAAAGCCGGATAAAAGAGAACCTCGTTATACCGTTTGCAGTCCCATAGGGAAAGATCGTCATCACTTTTACATCTTGATATCTCTTTGCAATCTCACTAGCCGCTGCTTCAAAATTATTACGATAAGTCAGTACACCAGCAAAAAAGCAAACCACCGTACGGCAATTTTCTGTACATGTACTATTGGAGGATAGGAATGTTTCGATCATGACTTTACTCCCAACATGAAACGATTATATTTTTAGGTGCAACTGAATCAATTTCATAACTTATTAAAATGATGAATTTGTAACTATATATAGACAAACAAAACCATTTTGATCTATATATACCCCTGATTAAAGCAACTAAAGGTATTATGAAATTGATTCAACTACTTTAAATTATAAAACAAAAAAAGCCTGAATGATCAGGCTTCGTTATATATGGAATGGAATGGAATGTTATGTTAGTTGCATCGTTGTAATACAAGTATTGCTATCCTTAAAAGTACCGATCTCAGATTCTGCTGTTTTGCCCTCATACGCTATCTTCACTTGATATGTCCGATCACGCGGTAGCCATAGATCAATAAAACCATTCTCAAATGAAGTCATCGTGTCATCCATCACTATAGTACCTTCTTCATCTTGAATAAGTACGTCGAAGGTTTTTTCTACTAATTCCCCTTGGCACCCCGTGAGACTGTGGATAGCACATTCATGTGTGTTTTCAATAAACGGTGCAATGGACACAAAAAACTCGTCCTCTGGAAGGTCAAAAGATGTCTTTTTGCCATGATCCGTCACAATCAGTTCCTCTGATGTAATAGATGCACTTACATCCTCAAAGGAACCAATACTATACGCATGCACTTTTTCTTTAATATTCGATGTTCCAGCTTCATTTGATGCACTATTATTACTTTGGTTATTACAAGCTGCGGTTACCAAAATTAATAAAACAAACGAAGCAATGAGCATACCTTTTTTCATAATATCCTCCCGTTATCTTATTTAAAAAGTAAAAGTCATATCATTTCGATGATATCACATTTCAGTCCATATGAATTATGAAATACCTATTAATCTTCATATTGATAGATTAGTATTACTCCCTGCATACAAAATAGAAACTTAATAGGTTACTTTCGGAACAAACTGGCCTTTATTCTTTAGCGCATAGTCGAAAAAATGAAGGATAATTTCATTTTGAGTTTCAATCGCATAGTATTTATTGATATCTGCTTTTCCACCTTGCAACAGGTATGTCAATATAGGAGAAAATAAAGGCAAGTCAGTTAAACTTAAATGTTTTGCGCCTTTAAAATGAACTGTATATGCACCAATAAAATTTTTATTTGAAATCTTATTTGCAATATACGAAGGACTGTTGTCCAGTTGTTTCCATACATCATCCGAATAAATGTTAAGCAGCGGAATGGTATAAGGTTCGGATTTTGCAGATATTTCGTTAGTAACTTCATCATACACAAGCTCGCTAAAGAACGGAGCATCTATATTTACCACGGCGTCAATGTCATGGCGTTCTCTACTCAGTGCTACGCTTGCTGCGCCGCCCATAGAATGACCGAACACGCCGATCTTCTGTGTGTCAATGAGCTTATATACTGAATCTTCTCCATGCCCCGCTTTTTCCCGAATTGTATCCATGACAAAATTCATATCATCTGTTCGTAGTTTCATCCATTTTTGAGTAAGCTCGAAATACTCTCCAAGCGAATAAATTCCTGCTTTATTTGCATTGTTTACTTCTCGCATATACTCGGGATTAACTGTCACGATCTTTCCATCCTCGGAAAAGGTATAAAAAGAATGGTAGGGATGGTCGATGGAAACAATCACATAACCGTGACTCGCAAGTTCTGTATAGGTAGAAGAGTTGCTTGCTTTTATCCCGTATGCTCCATGGGAGAACATGAGCAAGGGATAGGTTCCGTCTGCCTGTTCTGGATACCAAAATTCTACGTTCACAAAACGATTGTCATCTTGATCCGTAAATTCTTCGATACGATTCTTGTCCACATAGCTGTAAGTAGAGGTCGCCACTGCATAAGGACTTGTCACTTGCGGCAGCCTATGCTGTGGAAAAAGTAGGACCGGAACAAGGGTAACAACTATGGTCAGCGCTAACAAAAAGAATTTCCATATCATAGAGAAAGTTTTGTAACGAGGAGTTTGTTTTTGTTTGCGCAGGAGTGCTACGATTTCCTTGAACGCTAGTATAAAGAGCAAGCCTTGAAACAACCCCCAAGTTAAATCCCATACAACAACTTTCCCCAAGATCAGCATCATAAATCCTATAAATATTGCGATTCTCATCAAACTTTTGATCATGCTGCGGTTTTGCTTGGTTGCAATAGAATAAACGCAAATTGCCAGCTCAATGACCAACGTACCAACAAGTATTAAAGTCTCCATAAGATTTCTCTGCTCCTCCTTCACCTTCTATGAGTTCATCATAAGAAATGGCAGAGCAGGTGTATACGCATAAAAGATAAGCTGTAGCTGAGGGCCAATAAGTTGCAAAAATTCAATACAATGAAGTGTATTCTTACACTGCGAATAGGAATTAATTTAGGTGCGTTTATGTATATCTTCTAGATCTCTTTTTTAAATGAATTTAGTCTTTCATTGATCTTTTGAGCTTCCTTTTTGTCACTTTTATATGACAGTATGCGAACGATAGCATATACTGCGGCAATTTCTAAAGCCAATAATACAATGTCAAATGTACTGTATACAAGATTCAATATAACACTCAGAGTAATTAAGAATGCTTCCAGAAAAAGAAAATGGAAAATCACACGGAGACGCATTTTATTTTCGCTAATCGCATGCGGTGTATATAAAATGATTCCAGTCAAAGCACCTAGTAAAGAGAAAGCTATAATTGTAAAAATCGTCTTTAATTCGAAATATGCATTTGGAGCATAAATTTGTCGCAGGATCGTGATGATTATCATGATGGAGCCGAATATAGTTAGGAAGTCTCTGATCATTTCTTTAATGAGCTCGGAATACTTCATATAGGTCCCCTTTTATAATCCAAGGATGTGTTTAAGCATGGGCACATACTGCCGTGATATCACTACCTTCTCCCCATTGTCCAATAATGCTTGGAAACGGCCGCTAATCGATGGGTGAATACTGGAAATCTTCGTTACATTTAGAATGGTAGATTTGGAAGCGCGAAAACAATGTTTCCCTTTGCAAAGTTCTTCTAGTTCATAAAGCTTTTGTTTTACTTCATGGATGTTGTCCCTACAATACGCAAACACTTTTCCGTCAACAGCTTCAAAATAATAAATATCACTAACTTTGATCCGGCTGATTTTATCCTCATAATAACCGAGTATAACATGAGTTTCGGTTTTTATTTTATTAACGAGCGCATGTATTTCTTCATCAGCTTGGTGACACCTAATGAGAATCTCTTCCTCTTCTGTATATTCTATTAGTTCAACTGAAATTTTGATGAATATCACCCTCGGGAACTGGAGTTATAACGTTAATCATTCAACGAAACGCCCCTTAACTTCTTAGTCAACAAGTTTATTATTATGAAAAAAAGAGACAATCGATTTGGTACTGCAGGTCAAATCACCTTATGTGGGCAAAGAAGTTGTAAGAAGGCCAATTGAACGAACTTGGCCCTTTTCATCTGAGGTGCTTACGAGTTTGAAATAAATCTAAAGGAGTTAGATGAATATTTGTTATTTTCAATATATCACAAAATGCAAAAGAGAGAGATTACCAAGAAGATAGTTCTGTACGTTTCCAGTTATTTTCGGCTACACAAACATATACATGGTCATCATCCCACGCCATCTGTCCCTGGCTACAGGCGCTACTAGACGATGCAGGAGTATACTTCTCGCGAATACGCAGTTTGTCCCCATTTATATCGAGCTTAGTGTCAGGATCATTCGTGCCAATCCCAATGTTACCATTAGTGCGTTGTATGCTGAGCGGGGAATCAACTACTTTACCATGATCGTCATAACGGATAAACTGCAGGTTGGATCCCGTATTATCGCCCGATTCTTGTGAACTATCTGCCCGCATGACCCATCTTGGTGTCGTCTCATTCTCCTTACCGGATACACTTAACTCAATATCTCTATTCGAACCTTTTTCCCCAGCTACTCGCAATACTCCGCTCATCACATTGAAGTTAGATGAATGAGTACGAATCTCGCTTATATCCGTATCGAATGGAATTTCCAATCGGGTGAACAGTTGGTTGGCATATTGGCCAGTCGGTGACATTGTCGTCTCGAACGAGATATGTTTATGATCGTGTTGCTCAGGATTGTTTGCCTTATCATGGGAAATAATTGCTGTCTTGTTCTTGCCAGCTTCGTCCACCCAGACTATTGCAGGCTTAGCTCTTTCTGCCGTCCATTGCAGCCGGATTAGGTCTGATTGATGGCCTTCCTGCTCAATCCATTTCTTATCCGTGGATAAATTTAGCCGATCATTGTGCGGAATCATAATGTCGTTACCATTTTGCACGGCTTGTCCAAGTGTTGTCTTTCCTCCCTGACTCTGCTCCGCACACCCTGCACCAAGCAAACAAACGCCCCCTAATATAACGGTTACTGCCAATTTCTTTAATTTCATTTCGTATGTTCCTCCAATGATCGATATGAATTGAGTTCATTTCGTATTTGTGTAAAAAAGACCTTGTCTGATCGTAGTACATACACCACGCTGCGTACACCCATTTCATCAAATTTCCCGGAAAAATGATTCTTTTTGTCTATAAAATTCTCGCTAAAAATTGTCGATGCCCTTAACTATAGGACTCACTTTCATATGAATTTCTTCAATAAAAATGGGAGTAATAATCAAATCAGTCATAGGACTAACGTCAGAATTTCGTAATCAGCTGGAGTCATTTTGACCCACGATAAACCTGTTCCTACTTTCTAAAAGCGTTTTGGATTTGCTCAGTCTGTAACCTTTAAAGAAGTTAGTTCATCCATTTATTTTAACTCGCTCAATGAGGATTCTAGCGAACAGCAACACAAAAAGCCGCGTATTATGTGATTCATAAGTCAATTAACATTTAATTTAATTCTTTTTTTCTTTTTTCTACTTTTTAGATTGGATGAAAACAATCCGCATGATTAAAGCACTATATATACTTGTTGCAGAATGAAGTGTTTTTCGCATTTTATATTTAGTATTCCTTCTATAGTTAATACTTGTTCTGACTGGGTTAATTATCATAGATGATATTCTGGCTGCTGCAAAAGCTGTTAGGTATGTTTCACCATCATCATTAAAATATAAATTATAAGAGCACCCTTTTTTTAGATTGAGGAAGCACTTCTGTTTTAGAAAGGAGTAATGAAAATGAATCCCAAAGAAATTTTATCTCACACAAAGCATCGGCCGTTTCCGATTCCAGAAGGGCCATGGCTGATGAAACAGGGATGGAATGATTTGTTATGCGCCCATTGGCCGGTACATACTGAAGATCTGCTCCCCCTCATTCCCCGCGGTCTGGAATTAGAACTTTGGGAAGGTAGACCATGGATTAGTTTAATCCCATTTCGCTTGTCTCCTTTACGCGTTCGCGGGGTACCTCCTCTTCCCTTTGTTAGTGATTTTCTTGAACTAAACGTTCGTACGTATGTGACTCGAAATGGTCATAGCCCCGTCAAGTAGACATTAAAAAAAGAGGATTTTCCATTTACGCGGCGACTTTTTCCCGGAATTCGATTGGGGAGAGGTCGCCGAGTTTGTTTTGGAAACGTTCCTTATTGTAAAATGAAATATACTCCGTAATTTGGCTTCTTGCTTGTTCCAGATTATTAGGCTTTTCCAAATACAGCTTTTCCGTCTTTAAGTGGGAAAAGAACGACTCGATACAAGCATTGTCATAGCAGTTTCCACGTCGGGAATGACTCCCTGTCAACTGCTTCTCTTCAAGCAACTTAGCATAGCTTTTCGAGGTATACTGAAACCCTTGGTCCGAATGGAGCAAAGAGGGTCCATCTTTTAGTTGCTGCACAGTGTCCATAACGAGTTTTAGGTCATTGCGCTCGGAGAGTTCCCAGGCTACTATTTCGTTGTTATATAAATCCATTACAGCCGAGAGATAAGCAAATTCATGCCCAATCCGGACATATGTAATATCTGTCACAAGCTTCTGCACAGGAGCAGTCGCAGAGAATTCCCGATTTAAGACATTAGGGAACAAGGCCGATGGTTTGCGGCCACAAAACGGACGTTTCTTGCGAATAACAGAACGAATCTGAAGTTCTCTCATTAAGCGACGGACCTTCTTGTGATTCACAACGAAGCCTTCTTTTCCTAAAGCAGTACGCATTCGCTTGTAACCGAAATACGGACGAATTCGATGAATGCTCAAGATGTGTGCCTTTAGATCTGCATCACGATTTGCTCGTTTCTCTCGATGAACTAAATTCTTCTTCCATTTATAGTAGCCTGCACGTGATATTTCAGCGATTCTACATAGCCAAACTACGGGAGCCACTTTGCTTATTTCTCGAATGGACTGGCACCGGGCTTCGAAATCCAGCTTCCCTCCCCGTGCAAGTTTGGATTTAGCTTTTTTAGATATTCTACCTGCGCTTTCAGATATGCATTTTCTTCTTCCGCACTACTAAAATGCTTCTTCGCCCAACGTCCCCGGTAATCCTCAAACCCCTCACCATTTTGGCATTTACGAACCCATGTGATAATCTGGCTCTCACTTTTGATTCCAAACTTCTCCATGATTCGACTGTACGTCCACCCTTCTTCTACTCGCAAACGGACAGCCTCTTTCTTCGTTTCTTCACTATATCGATTAAAAGTTTGACCTTTCTTCGCTGACATAACAAAAATCCCCTCCGGTTTTCCAGTGTTTGAGTTCATTGTAACATGTTCTCTTTTTTCACTGTCTACCATGAGGGGATAATACCAAAAGGGCAAACCGGGTATTTTCTTTTTTAATTTGGAAGCTTCCAGCAAACTTGCTGTAGCCGGAGCGCGTACGGCAGCTCACCTTCCGTACCATCATGCACAAATGTCTATTCGTTACGGTAATCAAGAATCAATTCATTATGAAAGTGTTCGTAAACATCAACTTGCAGGTGATGTAGCATTTCAAGGTACGTATAAACCTTTGAACGATGAGGTTGCCCATGCTAATCCCGGTTCACTTATTCATTGGTTAACTGAACGTTACTGCTTGTATACGGTAAGTTCGAGCGGAGAGATCCTAGTTGGTGATATTCATCATTTGCCATGGCCGATTCAAGAAGCGGAACTTCAAATAGATACGAATACGATGACGAATTATCATGGGATTGAGCTGGCCGCTCCTCCTTCAGTAGTGACCTATTCAAAACGACTTGAAGTTTTATTCTGGGCTCTAAAAAAATGCTAATCACGATTAGTTTCACAACATAAGGCTCTGTTTATAACATAAGCAGCTTAATCCATTATCCTTTTTTTAACATTAAAATATAGTTTATACTTTTCACCAATACAAAAACCCTTCAAGCTAACACCCTATTATTAAACAGGGGAGCATTACTTGAAGGGTTTTGATTTGTTACACATTCTAAGAATAGAGTAGTAATTGAAGTGAATTGAAGTGAATTGAAGTGAATCACAATGTCTATTTCGAGTGTCACTTCCAGTAAGTTTTACATAACATAGGATTATGTAAACTCATCTCACCTTTTCTGACTTAATTGTAAACGACACGATCAATAACAAAGCAGAGAAGCCAATTAAGTACGACAGTTCAAGAATGGCACCGTTTAAACCTTTTCCATACAACACCGTTTCCCCTGCTTGTAAAAACCAAGTTGTCGGCACAAAATCGCCGATTCGCTGCATAAAGTCTGGCATGATTTCTCTCGGCCAAAAACATCCACCAAGCATCAGCATCGGGATATTGACTAATGCCGTTAGCGAGCTCACCATCAGTGCACTTTTTGCAAATCTGCTGATTGTAACGCCAATGGCTACGCAAGCAAGAGCAAACGCAAGACAAACTGTCATGACTTCCAGTTGTTGAACCAGTGTTGATCCATAGGATATATCGAATATTTTCGGTAACAAACTGATTAATACGACAACCTGAATCGTTGAAACTAGGAAGCTTGCTATCATATGTTGTGAAAAATAACGAGAGCGTGTCAGCGGTGTTGCGGTGATCCGATCATAAACTCCAGTTAGCTTATCCTCCAGGATTAAGCTTGTGGAGAAGGTAATCAAGAATAGCATACCAAATGCAATATAACCTAGGGACATTACCGCCGTGTTTATGTCTTTTTCAGATTTTTCAGAAGTTCCAGTAGAGAAGCTCTTATATTCTGCAGCGAATGCATTCTTCTTATAAGCTTCCATCCCCTTATAGAAGGCATCTTCATTCCCGTTGGCAGCTGCCGCAATTTGTTTTGCTGAAGATATATAACTCGATACGTATACTTGAACGGGTCTCGCCACATTAGAAGCCTCAAGGGCATAGCTCAGAGCAGATACATCTTTTCCTTCAAGCATCTCCGCAGTGAACCCCGCTGGAAAGGTAAAAGTACTGTCTAATTTTTTGTTTACAATCAAGCCCTTTACATCATCACCAGGAGTCAGTAATGTTACATTGTATTTCTCCTGCATATCCGATATAAGATCCACTATGAATGGGGTTGAATCCTGGTCCAGTATGCCTACATTATATTTTGTATCTTTGGTTACCGTCGAAATCAAAAACATATTTAGCAGGATCGGAAGCACAAGCATAAATAAGATGTTTATTGGTTTCCGAAAGATCCGTTTGATGCTGTTAAATAAGATCGTCATGCTCTCTTCCTCCTTGAAACCACAATGCTGATTACCGCAAATAACAACGTGATAGCCAACATCTGTCCAATGTTTACAAAAGCAGAACCTAGCTCGTCGTTATATACAACGTTGAATATCGCTGATTTTGCATAGTAGCTTGGGGAAATTGCTGCGATAGCTCCAAAATCAATAATAATAAACCCGCCGATAAGAAAAGTGGATATAAGAGTTACAATATTGGCAAGGGTGTCAGCCTTTACGGAATCCTTTAAGATAATGGTCAATAGGCCACCAAGTGTCGTGGTTAATAACGAGAACACAAACACGATCAATACGATGACACCCAAGTTATTTCCCCAATCGACGTCATATACATACTTGGTAAACAGGATAATTACCATGCCCTGTAAGAAGGTAACTAAGGAAAGACCGATCGTTTTACCTAGATACTGTTCGAAAGGTTTAATCGGTGCTAGCTTGAGCCGATCACCCAGTGTACCCAAATAGTCCTCTCCCATTCCTGCAGCGCCATATTCCTGCCCACGCATTAGATACATCAGCAGCATTGCAATCGCATAATATCCCATGGCTGTAGCCGATTTAGAATCAGTTAGAGGTACTTCCTTCAGGCTAGTATCCGAATTCACTTGATCCATTTGCGAATTGCCTGACATGGTGGCGACTACCCCTACGGTATTCAGCCCATTAATCAGACTATCCACGACATTCCGTACCACCGTTGTATCAACACCGGAAGATTTGGCCAGATATACTTCCACTGTTTTACTTGATCCATCGGCTTCCCCTTGGCTTGAGAATCCTTCAGGAATATAGATAAACGCATCTGCCTCTTCCTTATTTAGAAACTCTCGTCCCTCATCAAGAGAAAATACGGGATCGAACTCCGCCAGTGAGCTAATATCTTCCGCACCGGTCATAGAGCTAATGAACATTTCTCCAAGTGGACCAGAATCTTCATTGCTATAAATGACCCTTACTTTTTCCAAAGAGGTAACATTAAATTGGTCTTTAAACGCAGTACCTAATATTAAAATAATTAACAAAAAACTGAGTAATCTAATGAAAATCGGTTTAGGGTCAATCAAGATCCGTTTTGCCGAATAAAAAATTTGAGTGAGTATATTCATCGTTTCATCACCGTCCCGGATTAGTCTCTCAGTTTTTTACCAGTCAACTGCAAGAATACCGTCTCCAGATTCGGTTTTTCCAGTGTCATGGACTTAATTTTAAATTCTTTTCGGATCAGATTTTCCATTATCCCCGTAAGAAACCGTTCCTCTTTTTCCAAGTGAATATCGAGCACTCCATTTATGTTGTTGCAGGCGGTGACACCTTCCAATTCTTTAATCAATGAAATGGCTGCGTCCGTATTCGATGCAAGCTCTAGACTTAAGCGAGTTCCCGTTGAAATGGAATCAATCAGCTCATCTATACTTCCGAGTGCAATCACTTTTCCAAAATCCATAATAGCGACTCGCTCGCAGATGGCCTCGATCTCTTCCATGTAATGTGTAGTATAGATGATGGTCATCCCATTTTGATTCATAATTTTAATCGATTCCAAAATATTATTCCTTGATTGGGGATCTACTCCAACCGTAGGTTCATCCATAAAAAGAATACGCGGCTTATGTACAATCGCACAAGCGATGTTCAGACGTCTTTTCATACCACCCGAAAATGTCTTTGCTATACCTTTTCTTCTGTCCCATAATCCAGTAAACTCAAGTGCTTCCTGTACGGATGTATGCAGCTCTTTGCCTCGAAGACCATATAACTTCCCCCAATATGTTACATTATCAATGGCGCTTAAGGTTTCGAAAAAAGCTAAGTCCTGCGGTACATAGCCAACCGACTGTTTAATTTCTTTTGCATGCTTGGAAAAATCCTTACCAAACATTTTCACTGTTCCATTGTTTATTTTTAACAAGCCCAGCAATGTGTTCATCGTTGTTGATTTGCCTGCGCCGTTGGGTCCGAGCAGTCCAAATATCTCACCTTCCTGGATACTGAGATTAACCCCGTCTACAGCTGTGTAATCTTTGTATCTTTTGACCAGACCCGTTACTTCTATGATCATCTTCATTCCTCCTCAAACATTTGATTATGTGATTAGATATCTGTAGCGATAAACAACAAGCGCGAGTGCCTCATGAATCATTGATGGGGACACTCGCGCACTTACGATTTCCATATGAATTTTTTAAATCCATCATAAGAAATCTAAAAAATTCCGTTTTCGTCTTATATTATGTGGCTATCCTTAAAATCCTTTTTGAATAATTGTTCATGCTGTTGCATTATAACACAAGAATATACAGTAAATAGTACTCAATGTTGATTCACACAAAAAACCTAATCCCCGCACTGTAATACGAAGAAAAGGTGACTTAGTTCCACATGATTTGATACCGTTGCCCGGTAAGAATATATCAAAATCACAATTAAATTTTTCTGAAATTTGATGTATTCAATTTTTTTAAACACCTATTTATCCCACATTTTAATCATTTCTACAATGTCATTAAATGTATTCTCAGCCTCTAAAGTAGAATGTAACTCAATAGCTAAAATTCTAATATTCATCCTAATCGTACACGTCCTTCTGTTTACGGGTACTGTCCATATATTTTCCACTAAAAAAGAAGTCTTTTACTTACGCCCTTTATTCGCTATGTTGCCTCACTCGCTCGGACAGAAATCTGTAATGTTCTATTCTTGTTAGATTTAGATTTATCGCAGTACACTAGGATATATTTCTTGGGTTATAAATAAATAGTAAGGTGTAAGATAATAAATCTTTACATCCGTACTAGTTTAAAATATTTGCTATTTTAAACTTATAGAGAGGTGTATTTGGTGGATATGTTCGAAGTATGTAAGTATGTTTATTATTATCTATTGTGAAATATTCATATAGTGTGTTTTTCATGTCATCGTATAAAAAGAACCCCAAGCCTATTAAATCCATTCTGAGGCTTGGGGTTTAAGGAATAGGGAAGAGTAAAAAAATGACTTATTGTACTATACGATCACTTTAAATAGAAGTCGATTTTCACTTCACTGTACTTTTTTAATTTCGAATACCATGGTTTACTTCTATCTTGACGCTGTATGTAAGAAGTAATTCAGTAAAAACAGGTCTATGTTCATTTGGATCTTCCATAGCAGTCACTTCTTCAATGAATTTATCTATTTCAGCTTCCTCGCTTTTAGGTGTGTATCGATATCTAGCCTGGAAAAGGAAAACCCGAGTAGATCATTACTTACGCTTCTGTAAAATCAGATAAATCAGGACTACTAGTAAAATGAACTACATTCTATTGATAGACATCAACTAACATCCGAGTGCAGTTCATAGCGGGTAATTTTTGTTTTGCGCGTGTCACACACTCATCTGACTAAATCCATAATAAAAACCCCTACGCTTTCGCAAAGAGGTTTATTCATGAAGCGGGTGATGGGAATCGAACCCACGCTATCAGCTTGGAAGGCTGAAGTTCTACCATTGAACTACACCCGCGTATAAATATCGGGATGACACGATTTGAACATGCGACCCCCTGGTCCCAAACCAGGTGCTCTACCAAGCTGAGCTACATCCCGATTTATAAATGCCGGTGAAGGGACTCGAACCCCCACGGTTTCCCTCACGATTTTGAGTCGCGCGCGTCTGCCAATTCCGCCACACCGGCTTGTTAAAAAAAATGGCGCGCCCTGAGAGATTCGAACTCCCGGCCTTTTGATTCGTAGTCAAACGCTCTATCCAGCTGAGCTAAGGGCGCAAAAAATATAAAAGCAGACAACGGAAATCAGCGGCTCTTGCCTTGGCAAGGCAAAAGTCTACCGCTGACCCATGTCCGCAATGAAAGGATGCGCGTGAAGGGACTCGAACCCCCACGTCAAAGACGCTAGATCCTAAGTCTAGTGCGTCTGCCAATTCCGCCACACGCGCATATATCATGGTGAGCCATGAAGGACTCGAACCTTCGACACCCTGATTAAAAGTCAGGTGCTCTACCAACTGAGCTAATGGCTCGTACTAAAAAATGGCTGGGGATATAGGATTTGAACCTATGCATGACGGAGTCAAAGTCCGTTGCCTTACCGCTTGGCTAATCCCCAACAGCGATAAGTTGTACAAGGGCGATCGATGGGACTTGAACCCACGAATGCCGGAGCCACAATCCGGTGCGTTAACCCCTTCGCCACGACCGCCATATATCATTATTCTATACAATTAGAAAATTGGCAGGGGCAGCAGGAATTGAACCCACACCAACGGTTTTGGAGACCGTTGTTCTACCTTTAAACTATGCCCCTAAAAACTGGTGGAGGATGATGGATTCGAACCACCGAACCCGTAAGGGAGCAGATTTACAGTCTGATGCGTTTGGCCACTTCGCTAATCCTCCATATGAAACTGGTGCCGGCGAGAGGACTTGAACCCCCAACCTACTGATTACAAGTCAGTTGCTCTACCAGTTGAGCTACACCGGCTAATTAATACGATTATACCATACACCCCATATTGGGAGCTAGAATAAATTTGATGAATTCACAGGATTTCGTCCTGCTTCAATTGTATGGTGGAGATTGAGGGGATCGAACCCCCGACCCTCTGCTTGTAAGGCAGATGCTCTCCCAGCTGAGCTAAATCTCCATATCAAATGACCCGTAGGGGATTCGAACCCCTGTTACCTCCGTGAAAGGGAGGTGTCTTAACCCCTTGACCAACGGGCCGCTGGCTCCCCGAACAGGACTCGAACCTGTGACAACTCGATTAACAGTCGAGTGCTCTACCAACTGAGCTATCAGGGAATAGTGGTGGAGCCAAGCGGGATCGAACCGCTGACCTCCTGCTTGCAAGGCAGGCGCTCTCCCAGCTGAGCTATGGCCCCTCATCGTTAAAATAAATGATTCAGTAAAAATATAACCTAAAAGGTTAACTGCTTGGCGGCGTCCTACTCTCCCAGGACCCTGCGGTCCAAGTACCATTGGCGCTGGAGGGCTTAACGGTCGTGTTCGGGATGGGTACGTGTGGAACCCCTCCGCTATCGCCACCAAACAATGATTTTTGCGCTGTGATATCTTCAGTGAACACTCACCAGCAAAATATCAGACCTTAGAAAGGACATTCAGCTTAAAATCTGTCAGAAAATCCTTACCGGATTTATAATTTATCATATTTCAAAAACATATTCAACTAGTAATAAAAACCATCGATCAATAAATTAAATATCTTTAATTACTGCATCATATGCACATTGTAAATGTCTCTTTCTTAAGAGGACATAAATAATATATCATATTGAATAGAGCTATTCTAATAGTAAATCACCCCTTTTATTCATGAGAAATAGGGTATCGCACCCTCCAAATCATCACTGTCCTCATTGATCATCTTTCATTTATCATCTCACTTAAAAATAGTCTCATATTTTAATATCAACTTTCAAAAGATAACTATATAGAATGATAAACAATATTTCTAATGTAGAAGTTTTTCGTATAGTGAAACCAAATAATGTAACTACAATCAAATTTATAACGTCTTTCATTATATACATTTACAAATGGAGGCGATAAAAATAAAGAAGAAACTATTCATCTCACTTTTTGTGGTTGTTTTTTCTCTTAGCATAATGGTTGGTTTAGCTTTTGCTAAGGTGAACATTAGGATCGTGGTTAACGGTCAACAAGTTAATTCAGATGTAGCTCCTCAGATCGTCAATAACCGAGTAATGGTGCCTATAAGTATGGTAGCAGAGGCATTAGATGCGAATGTAGGTTGGAACCAAAAGAATCAAACGGTAACTATCAATGACAAATCGATACCTTCTCAGGAAGATATATGGAAACAAGATCTTGATTTCATTGGTAGTGGTTGGGCAAGTCTTAAAAACATTATTGGAACATTTATGATTGGTTACGATGAAAGAGATGATGCATTAATTAAATCAGTATCAGTGGAAGGTTATGATAAGTTACCTATAGGTGGAATGTACCCAGCGATTATGGACTATAAAATTGTTGATGCACAGGAATTAACTCATTCCTTAAAAGTTAGAGTGAAAGTTATTCTATATGAAGATATTTTAAAAGGAGAAATATGGGATTTTGTAATAACTAAACGGAAAATTGAAACTATGAAAAAAGTAGACTTTTTCAACGTCGATGAATATACAGTTTTCCCAGGTCTTTCGTATTCAAAATAAGTCCTTTTATTTACCCAAATGATCGACTATGTAATTCTCTCTTCTTAGTTGTAAGAAAGGTTGTGGAAAGTTGAACAGTAAATTTTTATCGAGTTTTTTATTAAGTTTTGTTTATGTAATCGTTTTTTATTTTGGTGCATATGGCTTGATGTTACTCGGTATGATCGATGATGGTTTCTTTATATTAAATCATGTATTTGTTGGTTTTTATCAATGGCTTTACTTGGTACCACTTATCATTTACCAAAAAAAGAAAAACAGAGTATTTACAGGTTACCTTATAGGCGGATTATGTCTCACTTGTTTAAACATCGCGTTGATTGTATGGATATTTTTAGACCCCTCAAAATTCTTTTAAGTTAGCCATTAAAAAATGACATAGCAGATAATATAAATTTATTATTACAAAAAACCCCCTCATGTATGCAGGAAGAGTTCGCGGTATACGTTCTCTTTTCACCCTGTATACAATGCGGGGGTTTAAAGTTAATGAAGCAAGCAATGCTTGATGCATCGCTTGCTTCATTTAATTATTTATTGAAAGTGACTTTTTCCAAACCATTCTCAAGAATGATTGACGTGTCCCTAGGTTTTGTTTCGGCAATTTTGCGGCCGCCTCTGAAAGAATAAAGCACTGCAGCTTGTTTACGGATCGCCTCATATTCATTCTCTGCTTCAAGAACGATGAAGTTCGCTGGTTTACCTTCTTCAATACCGTACATATCTTCAATATGCAGGGTTCTTGCACTATTTTTCGTAATAAGATCAATTGAATTCACGATTTGATCGTAACCAAGCAGCTGAGAAGCATGGATACCCATGTGCAGTACTTGAAGCATGTTGCCTGTACCAAGCGGATACCATGGATCAAAGATATCATCGTGTCCGAAGCACACATTAAGCCCGGCTTCTTGCAGCTCTTTGACGCGAGTCAGCCCTCTTCTTTTCGGATACGTGTCGAAACGTCCTTGCAAGTGGATGTTGACCAGCGGATTGGATACGAAATTCAGGTCCGCCATCTTAAGAAGTCTGAACAATTTATAAGTGTAAGCATCATTATAAGATCCCATTGCCGTCGTGTGGCTTGCTGTTGTCCGGGAACCTAAGCCGCGTTCGTAAGCTTCTTTAGCTACAACTTCTAAGAAACGGGATTGTTCGTCATCAATTTCATCGCAGTGAATATCGATAAGACGGTCATATTTTTCAGCAAGGTCAAATGCAACCTTCATTGAATCCACGCCATATTCTCTCGTAAATTCGAAATGAGGGATACCGCCGACCACGTCAACGCCCATCTTCAGCGCCTCTTCCATTAGTTCCACGCCGTTCGGGTAGGAGTGAATACCTTCCTGTGGGAATGCAACAAGCTGAATGTCAACATAGGGTGCCATTTCTTCTTTCACTTCGAGCATTGCTTTAACAGCGGTGAGACTTGGATCGGTCACGTCTACATGTGTCCGTACATGCTGAATACCTTGTGCGACCTGCCATTTTAGTGCTGTTTTGGAACGTGTTTTAACGTCTTCATGTGTCAGGAATGCCTTACGTTCAGACCAACGCTGAATCCCTTCAAACAATGTCCCGCTCAAATTCCATTCCGGCTCGCCTGCTGTTAACGTTGTATCCAGATGAATATGAGGTTCAATGAATGGCGGCAGCACAAGTGCACCGCTCACGTCAAGAACTTCCTCATTCGTTGTCGTGTCCAAAGATTGTGTGATTTGCCCAAACTTCCCGTCTTTCACGACAATATTCCATAATCCTTCTTTACCCCGCAATTTTGCGTTCTGTATAATCATTTAAATTCCCCATTTCTTTGGATTCTTTCGCAGGAACGACCAGCATTAAAACGATGTAAGCTGCTGCCGTACCGATTAGTGCGTTTAGTGGTGTAATTCCTGGGGCCAGCTGAGCAAAGGCTACACCGATTGCCCATGCAACCATCGCTACCCAGTTTACATTTTTGAATGTCATTTCGGCAAATGGCTTATAGTTTCTACGCTTCACAACAAAGTAGTCTGCAATAATGATGGCCCCGATCGAAGGAATCGCTGCGCCGAGCACATTCAGGAAACCAACAAAGTTGTTATACATCCACATAGCAAATACGGTACCCACGATGCCGTTAACAATAACGAAGAACTTTTTCGAAATTTTAGTGATATTTGCAAAACCCAGCCCGGAAGCGTATAGGGCGTTATCGTTCGTCGTCCAGATATTCAGTCCCAAAACGATGATCGCTGGAAGGATCAACCCCTGCAGGAACATAACCTCCGAGATATCTGACAGGTTATAAGCCATTGCGCCGACTGCTCCGAACAAGAACATAAGTGAGTTACCTAAGAAGAAAGAAATAACTGTCGCAGTCACTGCTTGTTTAGATGTTTGAGAAAAACGCGCAAAGTCTGGCGTCAACGTACCGCCGCTAATGAATGATCCAATACAAATCGTTAGTGCCGCTGCCACGGTAATCGACTCTGTCGGCATGTAATCTAACAAGCCTTGAAAACCGCCCAGCGTGTCTACTCCTTCAAATACAGAGTAACCGCCAAGAATGGCAATAGCGGGAACCGCAATATATCCAAGAATAACGAGTGACTTGATACCGAAAATAGCTGTTGCTGTCATTGCTAAACCAAATATGAAAATTAAAAGATACACGTTCCAATCCATCGCTTTAGCGACGGGTACAGCGAACATCGCCACACCAACACCGAACCATCCTACCTGTGTAAATCCAAGCAAGAACGAAGGCAGGTATGAACCTTTCCCACCAAACGAATATTTGGCCAACAAGTGTGTGGAAAGACCTGTTTTAGCAGCAATATGTGCCAGTGCTCCGGTATAAATACCTAAAATCAAGTTACCCCCAAGCACAATTCCCATGAACTGCATAAACGTCAAACTGACTCCGAGCGTCCCCCCTGCCAGCATACTAGCCGAGAAGAAAGTGAATGCTAGCATTACTGAAAACGTCTTTCTAAAATTGTTTCTTTGCGTCTTTGGCACCTCTTGCCATGAAAACTCTTGATCGTGTTTACTCATCAGAATACCCCCAGGTTAAAGTCTCCTGATACCAAAAAGCAGAAAAAAGAGGCTACTCGTCAAGTTTCAAACTGACAGGTAGCCTCTTTTTCACATCATAATCCGCGCGAAGATGCAGAGCATCTCCTAACGGACTATGCCCTGATTCTCGCGTGATTATAAAATCCGCTGCCCTTGTCAGCCTCTCTGGACTGAATTAAAGGTACCCGTATTCAATTACATTCTATTATTTTTGAAATCTACTTGAATGTCAATGGTATTATTATCCTTACGTAATTTGAAAAATGCATTTCTAAATAGAGGGAGTAAAAAGGGAATTAACTCGTTATTAGATGAGATGGAGATACTATCTAACTATTAAACGTCTAAGTAACAGGATTACTATGGAATCAGTGATTTTTTACATGGAAGTTGTTTGGGTTGCACAACAAAGAGGCTCACACTGATTCGGAGAGCCTCTTGTTTTCTGCTATTTTCATTTGCTTGTTAACGTAAAAGAACGACTACTAACATAAAATAACTGCTGCACTTTTTATAATCTTGCTAATAATCCGCAGGAAGTAAAACCTGCTCCAACCGACCACATGATATGGTGATCCCCTTGCTTAAGCTTCCCATCTTCAATTGCATGATACAGGGCAAGGAATGGACTTGTTGTTCCCGTATAAGCATATTTGTTACCTACATAGGTGAACTTTGATGAGTCTTCTTCTAATGCTTCTGCTAAGTAAGCAATCTTTGTTGAGAGGACCTGAGAAATTGAATAATGGGTGATGGCATCTTTAGTAAGATCATGATCTTTTAAAAGATCATTTATTACAGCGGGTGCCTTAGCAAACATACTATCCACTTTATAGGAATCGGACACTCTTGTTTGAATTACTTTTGAATTCTTAAATCCATGCTCAGGTAATACTAAATCTTCCGGTCTTTCAGAATGGGTAATATAAGAAGAATCAATTAAACCGTACCCGTCTTCTTCTACTCTTTCTAGAATAACAGCACATGCTGCGTCACCGCTTAAACCTATATGTACCAAGTTCTCAGGCTTATAGAAGTTGCCTACTTGCTCACTTCCTACGATAAGCGCGTATTTCATTTTTGGATTATGTAACATTGCTCTACTTACTTGATCATATGACACAACCATACCTGCACAATTCGCGTTCTGATCATAGATAGCACATTGATCTTTACCACCAATTGCTTTATGAATAAAAGCTGCATCGGTAGGTATATTGTACTCGTGAGTACCGGACGATATGGTTATCAGATCTAGCTGCTCACCACTCATATTTGCTGCTTTTAGTACTTTTTTAGCTGCTTCAATCGCCATCGTTACGGTGGTTTCTTGTTCATCTGCTAGATATCTATTATCTCTTCCTAAATGGGCCCACATCCCAAGAAGTCTTTCTCGATCGGGTGAAGAAGAAGCCACTTCCTCATTCGTATATGAATTCTCTGGATGATATACTGCAATCTGTTTTAATCTAACACTGGGCAATCAAAACACACTCCTTATAATCCTAGAATTGCTTTAGCTTCTTCTGTTGTTTTTACAAACTGACCTGTAAACCCTTCTACTTTTTTAGCCGTATTATGAAGCTGAATGTTAACAATTGCTTTCTTAGCTTCTACCATAATGCATCTTCCAAATTTAGAGTAAATCTCATAACACTCTGCTAAAACCGGTAGAATCTCTTGTTTAAATACAGCTAGATTCGTAGAATCAATAACAATTGTCTGATTTGCAATGTGTGGACCTAAAGTAGCTTTCAAGTCAGCAACCTTCTGATTGGTTAACTCTAAACTGGCGAACCCTTCAAGATCTACCCAAATAATATTACCTTCATTATAAAACTTTGTCGTTGCTTCCATTTTTAACATCTCCTTTTGATTTTTTCTAATATGAGATATCACCGACGGGCTTTTTTTAGCCTACCTCCTTAAAAAAAGAACTTTTTTTCAATATTTGGTCATACAGAGAGGTTATCGGCATTTTTTAGTTTAAAGTGAAGATATTGTATGCAAAATTGCTAATTATGTATGCTACAAACGGATTAATGGATGAGCATGAGGAACTTTCTTTATTTTTCACAGAAAAAAAGCCCGGCTCATAGCCAGGCTCAAGGTTACTAAAATTACAGTTTGATATATTCTACCCACTGCTTATACAGTTCCGGCTTGGTACACTTAAAAATCCCTTCAAAATCATGAGGATTTCGGATTACTTTGTTTAAAGCATCTATGCCGTATCGATCCATCACAAATTCCACCATCATATAAGAGAATTGAAATCCTTTCATCGTTTCAAAGTCCCAGGTATCGTTATCTAAATCATCAAAAGAAGGGATCGCCAAATGGCGAATGGCATCTTCCGTTGAACTTTTTATATACTCTTTGGTCATCTGCTTGGCCTCGTATCCGCCTATTCCCTGTCTGATCCATTTGGGAGCCGAAGGATTAATATCTTCGATTAACCACATGGTAAATAAATGGACCACTCCTTTTAAAATAGACTCATAGGTATGATCAGGTCCCGGGTTTAGAGGAGATACTATTTTCAGAATATGACCTTCATACGTTCCCATAAACCAATCCGGTGCACCTGGTTCGCCGACTGCATGATGGAATGCTTGCAGGTCGGGATAGATTTCAATAACGATTTTACGAGAAGGCTGGTGATTGTACTTGGTTGTCACTCGTTCCACATTTATCTTTAATTCATCAAATAAGTCTTGATGTACCTTATTTAGACGTTCATTTGTACCTTGACTGTCACCCTTATTAACAATGGAAATCATATCCTGAATAGACATGATGGCAATGTCCCCCCATTCATTCAATTCTTTTCTTAATTTTTCTAAAGCTCGGTATAATCGGTTCTTCACTGCACTCTCGCGCAGTCCAACGATTTTAGATATTTCAGACAAGGTGCAATCTACAAAAAAACGCAGTGCAATAATTTCCTGGTCAAGCTCACTCAGTTTCCTTAACGCAGAACTAATATCAATTCGAATATCCACATGTTTCGTAAATTCAAGAGAGATTGACTGCGATTCATAATCTGTAAAATCAAATGGTGATTCTTTTTGCCGTGATAACCTGCGATATTCGTTCTTCACTGTATTCTGAGCAATCTTAAAGATCCAAGTGAACAAATGAGCGTTGCCTTTAAAGCGGTGAAAGTTCTCGACAGCTTTTAAAAATACCTGTTGTGTCAAGTCATCTGCAGCCATGGGATTCACTTTCAGTGCGAAATATTTGCGAATTCTCTCACGATACTGCTCATACGTGTGATCGAAACTTGTATTGCGATCCTGTTCATCCGGATAAACAGAAGTGTTGTCATGAGCTCCTGACATGGTGTGAACCTCCTCTTGATTTACATTTAATTAGACACCGGCGGGAGCCAAAAAGCCACGTATAAATAAAAAATAATTTTATGCTTTATATATAAGACGGATTGTCAATCCAAGTGCGACACTTCTTCTTCAAATGATTCGTGAGCAGTTTTCCATCCCAAACATTTCCTTGGTCTGTTGTTAATAAGTTGGAGGGCGTGTTCTAATTCTTCCTCGGTCACCTTTGCAAAGTCCTTTCCTTTTGGGAAGAACTCTCGAAGGAGCCCGTTTCCATTCTCATTGGAGCCTCGTTGCCATGAGGAATAAGGATCTGCAAAATATACCGTCATACCGTGTGACTCTTCCAATTCACGAAAGCACGCGAACTCTTTACCACGGTCTACGGTAGCTGTCTGGAAGGTTTGGGCAGGGTACTGTGCAGCAACTACACCAATAGCAATTTCCATTGATAATGAAGTGCGATCTGGCATTTTAATAGCAGTGTATAGCCTTGTTTTTCGCTCGATACATGTAGCGACACAAGCCTTACTTTTTCCTCGGCTGGAGACGACCGTGTCCAGTTCCCAGTGTCCAAAGGTTTCACGGGAACGAATCTCTTTAGGCCGTTGTTTGATAGAAGTGCCTACGAGGAAGCGACCTCGTTTTTCTTGGGGTTTTTGTCTTTTTCCTTTGTGTCTTAACTGCTGAACGGTGTTACGAATCATACGTCCTTGATAAAGCCAGCGATAGATCGTTTTGAACGAAACCATGGGCTCTCCTTTCAGTCTATAACGCATAGAGATTTGCTCAGGAGACCAGGTTTCGTGAAGTCGCTGTTCAATTTCTTTTCCGAGTGTCTCCGTCCATTTTTCTCTAGGTTTCTGAGCTTGGCGAAGATGCTTATAACGATGCTCTGATGCTACCGCTTGATAACCATTTAGGCTTTGATTTTTCCTCAGTTCCCGGCTGATCGTGGAATGATGACGATCCAATTCGCGAGCAATGGCTCGGGCGGACAGCCCCAGTTGATGTAATACTTCTAGTTTACTGCGTTCAATTATGCTAAGATGTGTGTAGCTCATGGCGGATTCTCCTTGTAGGTGTTGTGTGGTAACTCCATTCTACACGAATCCGGCCATGGGCCATTTTTAATTTTGAACTAGGTGTCGCACTTCATATTACAATCCGTCATAAAGAAAAAACACCCTGAAATTCACAGGATGTTTTGTTTGTTTTAGTTAAATCCTTTAGTTTTGAATTTTACGTTCTTTCCTTCCATACAACAGGTAATATAGGAAAAGTGTTGCTAATACAATGAACCCGAGTGTTACATATAAACCATCATATCCTGTCGCTGGAATGAGTAATCCAAGAATAGAGGGGCCAAAACCGTTTCCTAAATCATAAAATATAAAAAAAGTCGCAGTTGCTAAGCCAACTCTGTGCGGTTCAGCTAAACTGATTGCTAGAGCCTGAGATATGGATGAAATATTACCAAACCCAAGAGCTACTAAAGCTCCTGCCAATAACAAAATAGCACTGCTAGAAGCAGAACCTAAGAAGAGCATTCCTGCGCCATAAACAATAAGAGCCGGATATATGATGATGTTTGCTCCTTTTTTGTCCATCAAACGTCCTGTAAAAGGTCGTGATATCAAGACAAATACAGTATAGATCATAAAGAAAAAACTTGCTGCTTCTATTAGCCCTAATTCCAAAGCATAAACATTCAAATAGGAAACGATACCTGAAAAACAAAATGCCATTATAAACATAATAATTCCTATTGGTATCGCTTTAGGCTCAATAAAGTCAGAGACTTTCAATCCTTTTTCTTTCTTTATCGTTGCCTTATTCGTTACAGAAAACTTCACAAAAATTCCGATGACTACATTTATAATTCCTAGGATCAGTGAGAAAATGAAAATCATATTTAAATTTGCGTTTTGGCTCATATTCAAACCAATAAATGGACCAATTCCCGTGGCCAGTGCCGTACTAATTGCAAAGTAACTAATCCCTTCCCCTTTTCGTGAAGCAGGAAGGTTAAGTACGACAACTGTACTTACAACCGTAGTTATTATACCTAATGTGATCCCGTTCAAAAAACGACTTAAGATGAGAAAACCAATGTTAAAATGAACAAAGTAAAGTAATGTTGTTAAAATGAAAAAAAGTAACGAGGTCATCAAGATTTTTTTGGTTTGTACAAGACGTCCTGTAAATAAACGTCCTAATAAGGAACCAATAATAAAGATCCCTGCTATAATTCCCGCCTCGCCGGTAGATGCATTAAATTCTTGAATTGAATATAGCGTAATCGTCGCGTTTAATAAAAAGAAAATTAATGTCATAAAGAAATTGATTAACGAAAGAATAATAAAATTTTTCGTCCAAAGTTTCGTGTTTATCTGACTCATCGTTGTTCTCCTGCCTACCTTATTAATTCGGTAAATAAATAGATTCTTAATTTCACAAATAAATCGAGACCCTTCAAGGGCCCCGATTTATTTGGTCACTGGTCTTTACAGCGACTCATATTCCTCACGTCGTCGTGGATATTAAAAAGTGTACGATTCTCCGTCTTCGGGGATGAATAAACGGGAGGAAAACCTTTTTTCTTCTCCAAAGCGTTTCAGTTCTTTTCTAGATAGTGTCCAGTGGTTAACTGCTTCCATGTGTACAGCGATAATGTTGGCGTTGGGAGCTGCCTTATGCACCTCATAAACATCTTCTTTGCCCATGATAAGTGAACCCATATCATTCCAAACATTATCGCCAGCGTTCAAGACGATAATTTCGGGATTGTGGGAATCGATTTCTTTTTGGACACCGTCATACCATACTGTATCTCCAGCTATGTATAATGTCTTCTCGTTGGCATGTTTAAATACAACACCACACACCTGCCCCATCCTTTCTAACAATTCTTCCCCTCTACCGTGCTCACCTTGTGTTTTAATTAATTGAATACCCTCAAAAATCGTATCTTCAGCAAGTGTTTCTACTTGTTCAAAACCGTCGTTTTTAACTTGAATAGCATCCTGTTCGTTCTGTACAAAAACTTTAATACCTTTTGGAAGCATTTCTTTTGCTATATCATCGTAATGATCTAGATGCAAATGTGTCAGTATTACCGCATCGATATCTTTGATGATATCGTCAACTGACATCGGCAGATCGATTATAGGATTTCTGATGTCCTCTCTGATCCCTGCCAAAAATGGAGGATACAGACCTTTGTCCGCGAGCAGTGGATCAATCAAGAATTTTTTACCTGCATAATGGACAATGATTGTCGCATTTCGAATTTGTTGAATGAACATGTGAAAGTAAATTCTCCTTTTGTTATCTGTTTTGTTTCGCAACAAAGTTCAGTTTATACTAGATGCTACGTTCAATTACACAGATTAATTAAAGTGTATTGACCTTTTCACTTTATTTTTTAAAGGAGATGCGCCAGATTTGGATCAAACGGATAAACGAATTATTGAAGAGCTAAGTCAAAATAGCCGAATTACAATGAAAGAACTAGGGGCAAGAGTTCACCTCACTGGTGCCGCAGCAGCAGCCCGTGTGGAGAAACTAGAAGATACGGGAGTTATAGAGGGGTACAGCATTAAGGTTAACCAAACAAAATTAGGTTGTTTTACGTATGCATTTCTTAACATTTATATAAAAAGCACACACCACCAACCATTTCTTTCATTTATTCAAGAAAAAAGAGAGCATATCCTCAATAATTATAAAATAAGCGGTGATGGTTGCTATCTGCTTGAATGCAGGTTTCCAAGTAATGAATCATTGAACCAATTTTTATTAGATTTAAATAATTACGCCAACTACAAATTATCTATTGTGATTGATAAAACCTTGTAGGAAAGAACCTAAACAGCGGTTTTAGACAAGTTAGATATTAGTAGGAATCTGTTCATTAAAAAAAGGAAGCCAATTTGTATCCGATGGCTTCCTTCATATTTTTATTTCTTCTTACTTTCTCACACTGTAATTAATCATTTCTAAAAAGAATAAGTATCTCCATCGCTAGAAACCAGAATATCATTAGTTAATTTCTTCTCTTCGATAAACTCATTCAATTCTGCTCTAGACAGCCTCCAATGATTAACTGCCTCCATGTGAACAACTACAATTTTATGACACTTGCATGCCGAAGACTTTCGTACCGATATTTTTCTCCCTTTAAATTCTCAAGTTCTAATTCAAATCAATTTATTGAGGAAAATAGTTCTTAATCTGATCTAGATCCTCTTTATCTAATTCCCAATCTAGGGCTTTTATATTATCATCAATATGCTCTTTGCTAACTGCCTTTGGTATGGTAACGATACTTTCCTGTCTTACTATCCAATTCATCGCAACCTGATATGCTGTTTTACCGTACTTGCTCCCTATAGTATCCAGTATCTTTCTTTCCAGGGAACCGACCTGAGGAAAACCTTTCCTACCAAATTTATGTGGCGCAAAACCAAAGGGTGAATATCCCATGATTGTTATACCATTGTCTTTAGAATACGGTAAAATCTCCTTCTCTATTCGTCTATCATGTAAATGGTAAGCTAATTGATTACATACTAATGGGATGCTGCCTAAATGGGACTGGGCCTCTTGCATTAACGGGATCGAAAAGTTACTTACACCAATATACCTGACAATACCCTTCTTAACTAGTTCGGCCATTGCTTCCATCGTCTCTGCAACACCATAGCGCTTGCTTGGCCAATGCTGTAAATACAAATCAATATAGTCTGTTTTCAGGCGTTCTAAGCTTGCCTCTGCTGCTCCAAGAACACCTTTGTAAGAACAATTATTCGCTGAAACTTTAGTGACTAGGAATACGTCGCTTCTAATATCATGGATTGCTTGTCCCACAATTTTCTCTGCTCCTCCATCGCCATATTCTTCAGCAGTATCTATTAAATTAAGTCCATTGCTAATACCGTAACGCAGTGCCTTTATCTCATCTTTCTCTTTTCTTCTATCTTCACCATATTTCCATGTTCCCTGACCAATAACCGGGATATATACTCCCGTATTACCTAGCTTACGATACTGCATCTATTAGTCCTCCTCTTTCACTCTCTATTTTCATTTATAAGCGACTTGAGTGGAAAAACTTACGGAAAAAGGTTTTCTGTTTTGTAACTATTTTCGGATTATAATGTCTACATATGTTAACTACCTAAAGGAAGGATGTAAGAAGTTGAAGACAAAAAAGAAGTGGTATGTACTGTCGGGTAGTCTTGTTCTCTTATTAGGACTTGGTATTTGGTATGTTTTAAGTTCTGATATTTTACTAGGATGGCCCTCTCCTTCTAAGCAACAGGAATATTACAGAGGTACTATTGTAAATATCGTTAAAGAAAATTCCACAATTGATGGAGATAAAGTACTCCATTCTATACAACTCGATACCGGAGATGTGTTAACAGTAACTAAAAATACAATGTTTTTTCACCAGTCAAGTGATGTCAAACGAACAGAATCCGATTTTGAAATAATACAAGAAGGTGTTGAAGTCGAAGCATGGAGTAGACAAGTCAATAATCATATGTTTGAAGCATTTGAAATAACAGTGAAATAGAAGATCAATAAAAAACGAAACTTAATAACCTACATCAATGTGTTGAAATGGGGCCTGAAGTAATGTCTTCACCTAACTTAAAGCAAAGTTGATCTATTAAGGTATAATCGTAATTATTTTTATCAGATCGATAAGGGGCGGAATTTACCGTGCCTTTTTCCCCGTTCAAACAACGATCCGCCCATTAATTTAACAATGATAACATTTTGTTTAGTCACCATAACCGTCTTATCAGTCCTTAAGTCTTTCTATCTGACCAGCTATAATTTGCGGGGGATCGGACTGCATTACAGCATATTCACCTTTGTCATTCGTCTTTGGGGTTACATTGACTTTTTCACCTATCTCAAGCTCGTTATATAGCTGGGCATCCTCGACAATATAATTGATTAATTCGATATTATTCTTTTTGAGCTCAGTAAAGGTCTTACTATCAGAATCTTTCTGTGTAATATTCTTCGCTACTAAGATTTTTTGGTCTTCCTTCGAAATAATATAATCCCCCTTAGTGGCTTCGGGCGACGCTTTGCAACCGCTAAGTATACATAGGGCAAGTACCAAGGCAAGTCCTAAAACCAACTTTCTCATTATTTATAGCTCCTTCGCGTAAGACTTTCTGCTTTGTTAGACGAAGATGGAATAGATTGGTTGCGTAAACTACCCATAAGATTAACGAAAAATAGAGCTGCTGCCAACCGGCAAACTGCTCTATACTGTTACAGCACTACAATTCGATTTGTAATAAGATTTATTAAAAAAGTGGAGATATTACTCTTTTTACAGCTAAACATGCCTTTGAAGTTTGATACTACAATCTGAGGTTGTCGTGGTGACATACTCCATGTAATTTACAGAGCCGTTAAAGTTTAAATAAGCTTCATAACGCATGCGGATACCAGGTAAAGTAATGAAATCTAGAACATTTTCCTTTGGAACCCATCTGCAATCGCTCGTTTCATTAGAAGTAGCTAACTCTCCACCCACGGCCTTGCACACGAAATCAAACATCACCTTGGTAGGAACATCTGTCACACCGTCATACCACTTATGGATTGCTGTATTAGAAACAATGCTAACTACATGGCTAACCGTCGCGTCTATTCCACTTTCCTCTTTGATTTCACGAATCACACCATCTATCAGATTTTCTCCAACTTCTGTTATCCCACCAGGATACACCCAGCCATCGTCATGGGCTTTTACTAAAAGGATATTTCCATTTCCATCTTCTACAATTCCGCCAGCCGATACAATATGTGTCGGAAACGCCATTTAAAGACCTCCTAATACTGCAAGTTGTATATTTATTACACAAACTTCCTGTATTCTCCTTCTTTCGTGAATTTGATCTGTTCCATTCTAACTCTAAGGAGTTCCTGCACTACTCACTTCATTTGGGGATTCAGCAAGTTCTATTTCTTTTGCCCAAAATAATAGTTCTTCATCGTTCCCATGGCTGCCAATACATTGAAAACCTAATGGCATTCCGTCAACTTTCATTATCGGGATGCTGATCGTTGGAAGTCCTGCATAAGACCAGATCGCTGTCATTCCTGCCCAACCGGTTTTTTCAAAACCTTTTGGCGCTGCTCCACCTTGCGCTGGTGTAACCCACAAATCGATACCTTCTTTTCTTTTGGTCTTTTCAAGCTCCATTCTAAGTTTCATCTGTCCATTACGGAGTTGTTCTAATTCCTCTGCTGGTATGGCTTGCCCGCTTGTGATTGCCGCTTTTACTGAAGAACCATACAGATTCTCATACTGACGGAACCACGTTTCGTGAACCTTTGCCATTTCGCCTTGTACCATTCTTACCATGGCATCGCCTAATATTAAATCTTCATCCCAGGCATATCGACAAAACGAATGGTGTATCCACTATCTTCTAATGTTTTAAGCTGATTCTCAAAAGCACGTTTAACATCATCGAACATAAGATTCATGAAAGTACCCTTTGGAATGCCAAGAACAGGTCTTTTATCTGATTGAAAGGAGCGCCAGTTAGGAATGAAATGAGAACATGCATAGATCATGCTGTTGGTATCCTGTGTGAAAAATCCGATGGTATCAAATGAGGGAGATAATAAGATAACTCCGTCAAGTGCAATACGAGCATAGCTCGGTTTAAATCCAACAACACCGCAAAATGATGCTGGGGCAACGACGGAACGAAGGGTCTGAGTTCCGACCGCTATGGGACATATACCAGAGGCAACGGACGCAGCAGACCCAGCGCTTGAACCGCCAGCTGTATGTTCCACGTTATGAGGATTGCGAGTAGGGATTATGCTATGGTAAGCAAACTCTTCGGTAATTGTTTTTCCTGCAAATATCGTACCCATTGATCGAAGATTCGAAATAAAGGACCCTTCCTTAGTCGTCAAAACGTTATCAGGAAGCTCAGAACCGGCTCTAGTTGGAAATCCATTAACATGAATTAAATCTTTAATAGCGAAAGGAACACCGAAAAATGGAGGTTTTTCATTGGGAAACTTTTCTAATAAACTACTGAAATCTCTCTTTAATCGATTATTTAGATCATCTTCAGGAATAAAAGCTTTTACATAGGGTTCTATAGTAGAGTAGCGTTCATCACAATTTGTTAAGTGATCTGTTAACGAAAATTCACTTCTATCTGCTAATGTTGCTCTATTAAGAAACATTCTTATACCATCCAGAAAATGATATTTTCATATGTTCACAAACTCGATATCACATTGATAATTCATTGAGCTATCCTCATATTAGGGTGGCAATTCGCTAAAATTATAAATGCTCCAAAAAATTCTTAACGGTTACATTCCACTGTCCATTTGAATATTCCACTTTATGAATGCCAGTATTGGAAGCTGGGTATGATTTGTTCTTATTTGTCCATTCTAGATTTTTTATAATATGGTAGACGACATTAATCACTCCGCCATGAGTAACAATGAATACGTTCTCAAGATGGTCGTTCGTTAATTGCTCTTCGCATAACTTTCTAAATGTTTCTTTTATCCGCTGGTAAAACTCCCTAGGACTCTCCCCTCCAGGGTACCTCTCTTCCATTCGTAAACTCGAGAAATACAGCCCTGGGAATCGTTCATTCACAATTTCATTAGGCATTCCCGCAATGACACCATTATTCGTTTCTCTCCACTCGCTGTTACTTTCAACAGATATATTCAAATTTTTAGCGATCTCATTCGCTGTATCGAGTGCCCGCTGTAAGTCGCTGCTCACGACCCGATGTACTTGGTATGAACTCTGGTTTTCTTTTAGATAAGAACCTAACTTTTCTGATTGCCGATATCCTTCCACATTAAGTCCTCTTTGACTCCAGCCTCCGCGATATCCTTCATCGTCCGCCCCATGTCTTACAAAATAAATAGTCATATGCTTCCCCCTTAATATGTACGATTCCCTACTTCCATTGCCGCCAGTTCCTGAGGGAAAATATCCTCCGGAGGTACCATCCGTTTTGGAAGAGTCCGTCCCGACATAATCTCTTGGGCAGCCTGCATCAATAAAGGACCAAGAAATGGATTGCATTCAACAACTGCATTTATATTTCCAGCAATCATTTGTTCAAAAGCCCGCCGCGTTCCATCAACTGAAATAATAATAAGATCTGTGCCTGGTTTCAGCCCAGCTTCCTGGATCGCTTTTACTGCGCCAATAGCCATGTCATCATTATGGGAAAATAACACTTGCGGCCATTCTTCATCAGGCAGCCTCAGAAATTCCCGCATGACTTTATATCCCCCTGCCGTTGTAAAATCTGCAGACTCGGTCAGCGTAATTTTAAAGGCATCCTGCCCTTTGATCATTTCCCGAAACCCACGTCCACGGTCAATCGAAGGTGTTGACCCCGTTGTACCCTGGAGTTCGGCAATTTTTATTCGTCCTGAATAGTTACGCATTTTGTCCAGCATATATTTAGCGGCTTTTACCCCTTCTTCAAAAAAATCGGAACCAATGCAGGTTACATATAGCGAGTGGTCTTTCACATTAACAGCGCGATCAAGAATGATGACAGGAATACCTGCCTGTTTGGCTTCCCTGAGAATATCATCCCAACCCGTCTGTACGACAGGCGCGATTGCGATGATATCTACTTTGCTCTCTATAAACGAACGGATTGCTTCCACCTGGTTTTCTTGAGATTGCTGCGCATTTTTCATAATTAATGTGATACCAGCCTCACGGGCTGCCGCTTTGATCGAATTCGTATTTGCAGCTCTCCAGGTACTCTCTGAACCTAACTGGGAGAAACCAATGACAATGGGTTTGGCTGCAGGCAGCTCTGCAGATGGATGATTAATATTTGTCGGAATTTCCGCTGGGGCAATTGAAGGCTGGGCTATCCTATCTCCTGTTTGAAAACAACCCGTTAACAACAAAAAAATGAGGCATGTCAGCCATTTCGCCAATGTTACTCGTTCCCCCTATCTCTCAATGATAGCGATTACATATAAATACAAAAAAAACACCGGATAACCAGAACTGGGTTCGAACTGGATTCCCGATGTTAATTGTATCAGCATTTCTAACGTATGGACAGCAATTACTGCTTTAACACCGCACGTCTTTCACTGAGTATTCGCTGAAACAGAATAAAGACGAAAAGAAGCAAGCCGATAACGATTTTCGTCCACCATGAGCTGAGTGTGCCATCAAAGCTAATGAGGGTTTGGATTACTCCCTGAATCAGAACACCAAAGAAAGTTCCCAGGACATAACCGACCCCTCCAGTAAGTAAAATCCCACCAATGACGACCGCTGCAATGGTGTCCAGCTCAAAGCCCACGGCATGCAGCCCATATCCTGACAACATATAGAACGTAAACACAACTCCGGCTAATGCAGAACAGAATCCGCTAAACGTGTAGACCAGTACTTTCGTTCGTGCTACCGGAAGCCCCATGAGGAGTGCTGATTGCTCGTTTCCTCCAAGAGCGTACACATTGCGGCCAAACCGAGTATAGTGTGCAATGAAGATTGCAGCGGCTGTAACAATCAAAGCAATAATAGCGCTAATGGAAATAAAGCTTCCCCCTGGGAGTGTGATTTTCGTCTGAGCAACCGTGGTATAGAAGGCATTATCAATTGTGATCGTATCAATACTGATTACATAGCATAATCCGCGAGCCAAGAACATCCCTGCTAAAGTCACAATAAACGGTTGAATTTTAAAATAATGAATAATAGCTCCCATTCCGGAACCGAATAAGGCACCCATAACCAGTACTAGCGGGATAACGATTGCTGGAGACCACCCCTGCTGCTGAATTAAGCTCGCTGACACCATTGTTGTGAGCGCAATCATTGAACCGACAGACAAATCAATCCCACCCGAGAGGATGACAAAGGACATACCAACAGCCGTGATCAGCAGAAAAGCATTATCTACGAATAGATTCAACAGCACTTGCAGAGAGAAAAAGCCAGTATATAGAAAAGATCCTGCAACGAACATGATCAGAAACAGCGTTATCGTTACTATAATCGGAATGTATTTGCTTTTAAGATACATGGCGTGAAATCTCCTTCTCTCCTGGATAATGCCGCGTTTTCCAGCGCAAGGCAATGGCGGATCGGAAAGCAGGTGACTGGACTAAACAGACCATAAGAACTACGAAAGCTTTCACAACTAACGTAATCTCCGGCGGAACGCCTATCATGTAGATCGTTGTAGTCAGCGTTTGAATAATCAAGGCACCTACAACCGTTCCGAGCAAATAGAATCGTCCTCCGTTAAGTGAAGTTCCGCCGATTACGACTGCGAGAATTGCATCAAGTTCATACCATAATCCAGCGTTGTTGCCATCTGCGCTCGATACGTTTGAACTTAACAGCAATCCAGCTATGCCGGCACACAATCCGCAGAACATATAAACAGATATGATAACCGAGTGGGCTCGAATACCAGACATCAGACTCGCAACGGGGTTACAGCCCACCGATTCGATGAACATCCCAAGTGCAGTCTTACGTGTGAGCAGTGCTGCAATCAGGAGAACAGTAGCAACTACAAAGATGGAGAATGGTAAAGTAGCAAGGGAACCGGAACCGATGTAAGAGTATTTTTCACTTGTTACGGTGATAATCTGCCCTCCCGTAATGAGTTGAGCTATTCCCCGCCCAGCCACCATAAGAATCAAAGTCGCAATGATCGGCTGAATTCCAACAGCGGATACCAGTACCCCATTCCATATACCTAGAATAAGAGATAGTCCCACTGACATAAGCACCGACAACAGGATCAAGGAGAGCATATTCTGATCCGAAGCTTTACTGATAGAAAGACAGGAAATAGCACCTGATATCGCCACAATCGATCCAACAGACAAATCAATCCCTCTCGTAGCCACTACAAGCGTCATTCCAATCGCTACCAAGATCAGAGGGGCTCCAAAGTTGAGAATATCGATCAGACTACCGTATAAATGTCCATTTTGCAGCGTAATTGAGAAGAAATCAGGTGAATAAATAAAATTAAATAACATCAGTGCAGCCAGTACGCACAGCGGCCAGAATAAATGATGTTTATAAATGGTTTTCATATGACCTCAACTCCCTGCTATCGCCTGCATGATTGTATGCTGGTTCATATCCTTATCTGAAATTTCCGTTACGATATGGCGGTCACGCAGCACAGCGATTCGATCGCTGACGCGTATTACCTCTTCGAGCTCTGAAGAAATAAACACAAAAGACATTCCTTCACGTGAAAGTGACAATACCAGCTTCTGAATTTCTGCTTTTGCACCAATATCAATGCCTCGTGTCGGTTCGTCTAGTATTAACAAATTCGGCTTCGTCAAAAGCCATCTGGCGAGTAATACTTTTTGCTGATTTCCTCCACTTAAATTCTTGATCAGATGATCAGGATTAGGTGGATTAATATTCAGAATGCGGATATATTCATTTACAATCTCGTCCTGCCGCTTGCGGGATATTGTCTTGAACCAGCCCTGTTTAGCCTGCAAAGCCAGAACAATGTTTTCCCGGATCGTAAGGTCTCCGATAATGCCTTCTGTCTTTCTATTCTCTGAACAAAAGGCAATCTGCCGATGAATGGCATCACGCGGGGAATGTATAGTTTCTCCTCCATCCGCAAACTTCAGCTTACCGGTATCAGCCTTATCTGCTCCAAACAGTAACCGTGCTGCTTCAGTGCGTCCAGAACCCAAAAGACCTGCAAGGCCGACTACTTCTCCCTCATTGATCGTCAGATTAAATGGCTCAATTGCGCCCTTTCGGCCAAGCCCCTCCGCTCTAAGCAGCTCCTCGCTCGGTTTATCTTTATTCGTTCCTGTCAGAACAGGCAGCTCTTCCAACAAATTCAGTTCTTTGCCGATCATCTTCAAAACAAGATCAAGCCTGGTTAACTCTTCCGCTAAATACTCACCGACAAATTCCCCATTCCTAAGAATAGTTACCCGGTCCGAAATCTCATACATTTGATCCAAGAAATGAGTAACAAAAAGAATAGCAAGGCCGTCACTTTTCAACTTTCTCAAGACAATGAATAATTGCTCGACCTCATTTTTGTCTAGACTTGAGGTTGGTTCGTCCAGGATCAGAACTTTGGCAGAAATATTCAATGCTCTGGCAATCGCAATCAGCTGCTGAACAGCCACTGAATACATGTATAAAGGCTGATCTACGTCTATATCCAGATTCAGGCGATCTTTCAGCAGCTTCTCTGCCTTTCGGTTCATTTCTTTCCATAAAATCCGGCCTAATTTACGCGGTTCTCTCCCAATAAAAATGTTCTCAGCCACTGTTAGATTGGGACATAGATTCACTTCCTGATACACCGTACTGATTCCGGCCCCCTGTGATTCTAACGGACTGTGAATATTTACTCGGTTACCTTCCATCTCTACAGTCCCCTCATCGATGGAGTACACGCCGGTCAGCACTTTAATCAACGTGGATTTTCCAGCACCATTCTCACCCATCAGCGCATGAACCTCTCCTGGAAAAAGGCGGAGACTTACATCGGTAAGCGCTTTGATTCCTGGAAAGCGTTTATGTATGTTGGTCATTTGCAATAAGGGGGTAGCATCACTCATCACTTCATCCACTCCTTGGCTTAGAAAACTACTACCACTCCGCTGGCTAAGAAGGGGCGGAGTGGCGCTGTAAACCATTTTTTCTTGAAATACTAAGTTAGGTTTAATATTGACGGTTCGGCAGAGCTTCCTTCGCTTGTTCAGAGGTAAACGTCGTTTCTTCCGTTACAATACGGGCTTCAACTGATTTACCATCGACCACATCTTGAACCACCTTCATTAACTGAGGACCGAGCAACGGGTTACACTCAACGATGAAGTTGATTTTTCCTTCACTGGCAGCCTGCATTCCGTCCTTAACCGCATCAACTGAGATAATTATAATATCTTCCCCAGGCTTTAGACCTGCAGCTTCAATAGCTTGAATGGCACCAAGCGCCATATCATCGTTATGTGCATATAAAACATCAATATCTTTATGGGCTTTCAGAAAAGCTTGCATAACTTCTTTCCCCTTAGCCCGTGTAAAATCGCCCGTTTGCGAAGCAATGATCTTAAGATTCGGATTGCTCGAGATCACTTCTTTGAATCCTTGCATCCGGTCATTTGCAGGAGCAGAACCTGTTGTTCCTTGCAGTTCAACGATATTAATATCTTCAGCTGCGTCCTTATATTGTTCAGTCAGCCATTGACCAGCTTTCCGTCCCTCTTCAACAAAATCTGATCCGAGGAATGTAACATACAGCGAAGTATCCTTTGAATCGACTGCCCGGTCAGTTAAGATGACGGGAATTCCTGCATCTTTGGCTTCTTTAAGTACTGTATCCCACCCGGATTCCACGACGGGTGAGAAAGAAATGACATCCACTTTTTGCTGGATGAATGAACGGAGAGCTTTGATTTGGTTCTCCTGTTTCTGCTGTGCATCCGAGAACTTTAAGGTGTATCCTGCCTCTTTCGCAGAATCCTGAATTGATTTTGTGTTTGCACTGCGCCAGCCGCTTTCTGCTCCAACTTGAGAGAAACCGAGCGTGATGCTTTTCGTTGATTTGGTTCCGGAATTGCCACCAGCGTTCTCCTCTCCAGCACCTCCGCTGTTATTACTGCTGCAAGCTCCAAGCATCAACATGGACAAGGTTAACGATAACACCAAACTTATTTTTCCAAATCTCTTCATAACTGTTGTACTCCCCCTCATCAATCACCATTCCCTGGCGTTGTCTAATTATAAACCGCTTACAAAACAACATGATATGGACTGTCTTATGCGTTTGTTTCCTAATTTTTTGATTTTCATCACAATCCTGTTTTCCATAGTGTGATTTTTTAATTAAAAAGTATAATATTTGGTTACGCTTACTTTTCCTTCTTTCGAATAGATCATAGTTGGTATACACTATAAGTGGTTAGAACCATATCCCCTGAGAGGAACTGCTGATGAGGATGAAGCGATGGATTTCGTCAAGCCTACGGACAAAACTGCTGGCCTTGTTTATTGTCCTCACCACCATACCGCTAATGACGGTGGGAATGATTTCATATCAGAAATCCTACCATTCAGTTGCAAGCCACAGTAAGGCATCCACTATGCTCCAAGCTGAAATGCTAGGGACTAATATCGATAATTTGTTTATAGATACGGAGAGGCTTCTTGAACTAAGCAATAACCCCAAGGTTATCCATTTTCTTCTATCACCGTCGGAGACTTATAAGGAAGCCAAAGATATTCTTCGGACTTTTTCTCTTTACCGAGACACATACAAATATGAAAGCGTACTCAATATTAGCTTGATTAATCTCTATGGAAAAGGAATCAGCGAACGCCGAGGGATTTTTCAGTCCAATACGAATCCACTGCGGAATCAACATTTTCAGAAGCTTGCTGAGAACCCTGATTCCGTGCTGCGAATTCCATCCGCGCAAATGAACAACCTTGATCAAATCGATGGTTTTGCTTATGAAGATCGGGGAGTTATTTCGATTATGGCAGCAGTTAAGCAAAAAATTACCCATGAAGTCATTGGGTTTATTATCGTGGATTTAGACGATTCGTTTATTAAGACATTCTGTGATCAGGTGAAGATCGGCAAGACGGGTTTTTTTTATATTCTGGATCAGCATAACAATCCGATTTTTGTCCCTCCCATAGAGAACGATGACAAAAACATCATTCAAAATACGCCCCTTCCTTTTCCCGATCAGTCTAGTAAAGACGGATATGTACTGCGAACGGGCGGTAAGCCGCGTTTTATCGTACATACGGCTTCTCTTGCTACAGGCTGGACGATTATCGGTATCGCTCCGCTGCAAGAGATCGTTGCCGAAGCTAACAGCATCAGGCAGCTGATCATACTTAGCGTAGTGCTCAGTATCATATTTGCAATTACGCTTCATTACTTGCTGACCAAGCGGCTAACCCGGCCTATCCAGCTTCTTCAACATAAAATGAGGCTTACTGCAAGCGGTTATCTTGAAGCTAAAGTTAAACCGGTTGGAACAGATGAAATTGCGGATCTTGGGCAAAGCTTCAATATCATGGTAGAGAAGATAAAAGAACTTTTGGAACAAAGTATACGGAAACAACAGCAGCTGCAAAAAGCAGAACTGCGAACACTGCAAGCTCAAATCAATCCCCACTTTTTATACAACACACTGGATTCAATTATCTGGATGGCCGAAGCGGGCAAAAACGATGGAGTAATCCAGCTGGTGAAAGCTTTATCTGACCTATTCAGGATCAGCTTAAATAAAGGCCGAGACTGGGTAATGATTCGCACTGAATTAGCTCACGCTAACAGCTACCTGATTATTCAACAGATGAGATACAGGGATATACTCGACTATCGGATCGACATCGATCCTGAACTTTTAGATTATCCAATTTTAAACATGACTCTTCAGCCGCTGATAGAAAATGCCTTGTATCATGGAATTAAAAATAAAAGAGGAAAAGGCCTTATTGTCATTGGAGGTTATTTGGAATTATCAGCCGTTATTCTTACTATTACTGACAATGGGATAGGAATTCCACCAGATCGACTAGCAATGCTAAGACATCAGCTCGAACAACCCCTTCAGTCTGAGGAAGAAGAACCCGCCGAAGGAGGGTTCGGACTGCAAAATGTACATCAGCGGCTACGACTTTATTTTGGCTGTGAATACGGGGTTGAACTTGAAAGTATCGCAGGTGCCGGTACGACCATATTTGTACGAATACCTAAAAATAAGAACAGGGGGAACTGACGATAAAGAAAATTGTACTCGTCGACGATGAAATTTTGATTCGGGAGAGCATCAGGGATTCTATCGATTGGAAGAAGGAAGGTTTCTTATATTGCGGTGATGCTCCTGACGGAGAGTTAGCACTGCCGCTCATTGAAGAACAAGTACCAGACATTCTAATCACAGATATTAAAATGCCTTTTATGAACGGTCTCGAACTGGCTTCCGTAGTTAAACAAAGATTTCCTGACATCAAAATCATCATCTTAAGCGGCCATGATGATTTTCAGTATGCCCAAACCGCTCTTCGGCTTGGGGCCGAAGACTACTGCCTGAAACCAGTTAGCGCCGCGGAACTACTCCAGTTACTGAATGCGGTCAGTACCAGGATTGATGAAGAGAATCGATTGAAACAGAAAAATATGTATAGTCCTGATAAGCTATATGCCGACCTTTGCGGAGGACTAATTGGTACTGGAGCCGCGATCGAAGCTGCTGCTGAGCTGAATCTGCAGCTTATCGCTCCTTATTACGCTGTCATTATCTTATCTATTGTTCCACCCATCTTGGACGAATTGAGTCTTGTACATTCTAAGATTCAAGCGGCAGAGTTAGTTATTATGAATACACTAATTGAGTACCCCGAACTTTATTACTTTAGGCGCAGCCGTACAGAAACGGTGATTATTCTAAAGGACAGTCTCCCGGATCAAATATCAACCAGAATCGGTCTTCTGATCCAAGTACTGGAACAACGAAGTATTCATCTTGGTCTGCAACTGTCCATCAGCTGCGGAAGTGTCCATGAACGCCTTCAAGGCATCCATCTTTCCTTCCAAGAGGCCGAAGATGACCGAATGATCAAGAAGCTGTCAAAGCAGAACAAAGCAGCTCTGATTGAGTCCTCAATCGACCAGACACCAGGCAGTGTGCCGCTTGACCGCTACAGTCTAATTGAGTTTCTTAAGGTAGGTAATCCTCAAGAAGCGCCCTCTTTTATTCGTCAGCTTGGGACCGGCCTTCATCAGATCAGTTTTAATTCCATGTATGCCTACTACCTGATCAACGATATCACCTTAGAATTAGTTCAGACCGCAAAGTTAACTTTCCGCACAGAAGGAAATCAAGCAGAAATGATACATGAGTTGCAAAAGGAAATTCGGAAAATTTCAAATGTGGAAGAGTGCCTTCATTATTTACTTGGAGTATATGAACAGCTATGGGTCTGGCGGTCAAAAGGGTCTGACAAGTATGGAGAGTTAATCGAAAAAGTCAAACTATACATTCGGCAGAATTATCACAATGACCAGCTCTCCCTTCATGAAACTTCAAGACAGATTGGAGTCAGCTCTAGCCACCTCAGCAAAGTATTCAGCCAAGAAACCGGACAGACCATGACAGAGTACTTAACCGCCACGCGAATTGGCAAAGCGAAAGTATTACTTAAAACAACTCGCTGTAAAACCTTCGAGATTGCTTTTCAAGTAGGTTATAGTGATCAACATTACTTCTCTAACCTGTTCAAGAAAGTAACCGGAATGACACCCATGGAATATCGCAAACATGGACTTGAGGGCGAGTCAGTTGAGATCACTGCGAAAGAAGGAGATCGCTTGTGAATTTCCGATTCAAAGCCGTTCAGACGCTGACGTTACTACTCGGAATCACATTAATTCTCTGTGGATGTATGGAGGCTCGTACTACAATGGAGACATGGAATCAGAATCAAGAGGTTCTTTCGCTCCCTTCAAAAAACGATCCTGAACTTACCTTTGGCATCATCTATCCTATGGTAAACGACACATACGAGATGATTACGGAAAACGCGGAAGCCTCAGCCAGCGATTATAACATTAAACTGATCGTTCAAGCGCCAGATGAAGCAAACTTAGAGCAACAGATTCGAATCATGGAGATGATGATCAAGCAAAAGGTCGACGGCATAGCAATTATTCCGGTGGACTCCGAAGCTTTAATTGACGTCATCGACAAAGCGGTGACCAGCGGAATCTCTGTCATATGCTTCGAGTCGGACTCTCCGTCCAGTAAGCGGAATGCTTTTATCGGTGCGGATAACTATAAGACGGGGAAAGTGATTGCCCAAACCGTAGACAATTTGCTTGGCGGCAAAGGGATGGTCCTAGTCCAGTCTGGCATGCCGCAAATGCTTGGATTAACTCAGCGGCTAAAAGGGTTTCAGGATTATTTACATGAGTATACCGAAATAGACGTGCTCGAAGTTCGCCATAACCATGCCAGCGAAGAAAAAGCCATTCAGCAGTTGGAAGAAATGATATCGGCTCACCCGCACTTCAGTGCGCTGATCAACCTGGATTTCGTTTCTAGTTCGAGTTCAGTTCTAGTCTGGAAAGCTAAAGGGCTTAAACGATATAATGTCGCGCTCGGTCTTACTCCCTATGTCAATCAATCCCTCGAAAACGGTCAAATTACCCGCATCATCTCCCAAAATGAGCAGAATTGGGGCGAAGCGATCATTAACACCCTGCGCAGTCTATCACAAGATAAAACAATGCCAGAATTTATTAACACAGAAATCATAGAAATGCATAATTGACCATCATAACAAAGAGAAAGGGCAATCCGATTAAGGACTGCCCTTTCTCTTCGTTTATCGGTTTTACTTTACAACCTGTTTACATAACTAGAACAGCCCTGATTTTTTCATCAGTTCATGAATCAATTTAGCTGCTTCAGCACGGGTGATATACGCCTTAGGCGCTAGATTCGATGAACTTCTTCCGGAGACGATACCTGCCTGCAAGCTATCTGCCACACCTGATTTGGCCCAGCTTGAGACGCGGTTTGCATCTTCATAACTGCTTAGCATCTCTTCCACTGATCGTTCTGTCAAACTTCTCTTCAGCTCAGTAATTTCCATCGCTTGAGAGGCAATGTGCATGGCTTGTTCCCTTGTAATCTTCTCATAAGGCCGGAAAGTGTTGTCTTCGTACCCAGTGATCAGGCCGTATGTTTGCGCCGTTTTCACATGTTCAGCGAACCAATCCGTAGTCTTTACATCCGTTAATGTAAGTTCTCCTTGCTCTGAACGAAGTCCAAGCGCCCGCACAAGCAGTGCAGTAAATTCGGCACGAGTGATTTCCGTATTTGGAAGGAATAAACCGCTTCCCGTTCCATCAATAATCATCCGAGATCCGAGATTGTTGACGCTGTCCTGTGCCCAGTGCGAGGTCAGATCAGTAAATGTTACGGAGTTCGTAACCACTGCATAGGTGCCGCCAGTCAAGCTGCGAATTTTTGCGTAACGTTTCCCGTTCTCTGTAACGATTTGAGTCGGCACCTGATAAACTGTACCTTTTGATTCGATCAAAGCACCAGTAGATACCTGGTTAGCTGATGAATTATCCGAAAGTGGAATCATTCTCTCCACATATCCAGTAAATGGAGTGATATCTGTAACGTTATTTCCTTGTACTGCTCTAACATTGAAGTCAAGCAGATCCGAGCTAAGCTTAAAGCCTTTTACCTTGGCTACCTGTTCTGCAACCTTGCTCATCGATGAATCTGGAACAGCAATCTCAATTTGAATCGTCGTTTCCGTGCTTGTTCCATCGCCTGCTGACGGCAAAGAATTCGTACTAATTTTGGAAGCTGGAACCTTGAAAATCCCTAGACCCGTCCATAGTTCCAATATGATTTTCTTATCCTGAAGGGCTTTTAGAATATTCTTATTAAATTGAGTAATTACATGCTCCGAGTCTGCCTTAACTGTAACGGCAATCACATCGCCTTCCTTCGCTGTTGAAAGCCAAGTTTCCAGCTTCTTCTGATCAAATGCTATTGTCGTAATTTTCTTGTTTTGCTGGGTTGTCGTGCCGATCGTACCCAAGTCCACTTCTTTGTCGCCAACTTTTATTTCTGCATCTTTCTTACCGACAGGTAAGGTCTGCTGTGGTGCCGCTGGAGTCAAAGGTCTATCGGGTGGAGCTGGTGTGGAAGGGGCTGGGTTTGGAACAGACGGCGTACCGCTTCCTTCGTCTTCGGTGCTTACCTTAATTGTAATATGAGTAGTAATCTCTTTGCCGCCAGCAGTAACGGTTAAAGTCAACGTACCATTGCCAGCTGAGATTCCTTTTACATTTACCGTCTCTTTATCACTGTCACCTGTAATCTCAAGATTATTAAATGCTTCCCAGCGGTATGTTGGATTTGTCGCATTGACTGGATTTAGCTGAGAATCAAACGTAAGTGAATTGTTCACTTTAACAGATGTAGCTTCTCCTATAATGGAGACAGACTCCAGAGGAATCACTTCCGGTTCGATCTCATTCTTCGTAAACTGCCAGTAATCCATTCGAAGAGAATCTTGACCTTTTGTCTTAAACATAAAGAAGATATTGTGAACACCGGTAACCGGTTTGACGTCTGTCTTCAGCGTTTTCCACTGATTTGCGCCACCCGTAGGCGTCACATCAAACGTACCAATGACATCACCGACTGGACTGTCCTGTCGTATTTCAATCGTTCCCCCAGCAGTTGCTGCTACGCTGGCTTCAAAAATACTTGGTCCACTCGTACCGAAGTCTGCGTTTGCAACAGCAAGCCAATCTCCATCATTGACATCGGTTATATTGAGGTTGATGCTCTCCACCATGTTACCAGGCTGCAAGGATTTCTCCGTCATCATCCCGGACTGCCATGCCATCGTTTCTGCCTCGGTGCGCTGGTATGGATTTAGAACAGCTAACTGTTCCACTCCTTCCATATCACCCTTGATCGGTTTAATAAATCCGTTCTCATAAAACTCCACTTTATTGATGTGTGTAGAGCGATATCCTTTCGCTTTATTCATCGCCTTAGCAAGGGTTTGAGCGTGATAAGCAACATACCACTGATCTTTAAATTCGAAAATGGCATGATGATTGTTCCCACCGACATCGAAAAAGACGTTTGGATTCTGCAAAATGGTTCCGACGTAAGTAAATGGCCCCATCGGATCATCGCTGACCATGTATGCAATTTCTCCTTTCGGCGGAGAACCTTCCGGATGGGTACCGGCGAAATTAGAACAGTAAGAATAATAGTACTTACCGTTATATTTGTGAATTCCGGAATCCTCAAAAAGATAAGGAGCATCAATGAGTTTTGCTGATCCTACTGTGCTTATCATATCGTCACCCAATTGAATTACTCTGCCGCTCTTCGGATGAGCAATTTGCTCTTCTGTCGGATTATTTCCGCCAGGGATTCCCCCGCCAAAATACAGATAACCTGTTCCATCATCATCCACCAGAACAGCCGGGTCAAACATCCACACTACCCCGTTTGTTCCTGGTACACTGCTGTTAATAAATGATTTCCCCAGTGGATCCGTCCACGGCCCGATTGGACTATCGGCAGTAAGGACACCAATGCTGGAAGCATTATTAGCAAAGTACAAGAAAAATTTATCCTTTCCTTCAATTACCTTATGAGCAATCGCAGGCGCCCAAGAGTTATTCGCCCATTTGGCAGCACCATTCGGGCCTGCTACGGGAATCTCTCCATGATCGGTCCAGTTCACCATATCCTCTGATGAGATGACAGTGATTGTATTGATCTTGGAATAACTATTATCTTTCAAATTCCCATTTGCGTCATATTCAAATGCATCACTTGTCATATAAACATATACTCTGTCGTTAAAGACAAGCGCATAGGGATCTGCGCCAAACTTATGGCTGATTAGCGGGTTCGCATATCCAGGTACTTTAGCAAGAGCTTTCGTGTCCAATGCCTTCAAATCAATAGCAGAAACTGCTTCACTCACGTTATAAACTACATTGCTGCCTTCTGTTTTGATATAATCCGTACGAATTTTTACTGTTTGATCCTTCGGAACAAAATCTTTCATTTTCAGTTGAATCGTAGCGAACAGATCAGATGAGGTATTCGTAAAATTCACGTTACTGCCGGAAACCTTCAGTTCCAGTCTGCGGTCAGCAAATGAGTAAGATGGTGTACCACTAATATTGTCTGTATGAAATGATACTCCGGTTACGGATACAAAATCCGGAATATCGAAGGAAGCAGAGATTCCATTATAAGTTCCGTCAGGCAATGCCTCCATTTTTACCGGAACTTCGAATTCTACATTTGGAACGCCTAGAACGTCCGAGACATCATCCAGACTTGCAGAAAGAATAGGAGCTGACTCCCCTGTTCCAGTCATCTTGTTGTCTACTCTAAAATAATCGAAGTCGACGTATCCGCCTACCGTTTTGGTCGCGTAATTAAATAAGGCATAACGATAACCCATAAAATGAGGCAGGGTATACGACATTTGCAGCTGCTCTCCAATTGCTGTCCAACTTACCCCGTCAAGACTGTAATAAAAATAAGCTTTGTCTGTTTGCTTTTTAAAATCCATATCAATTTTCAGATAAACTCGATCCGCAGCAAGCGGGATGCTGGCAACTTCTTTCGGTTGTTCGCCGCTGCCATTAACCATTACGATCGATTTTGCGGTTCCTGACTTTTTAACACCGACATAACCATAATTTTTTTGGAAAGCGGCAAGACCCGCTACATCTCCGTCTTTCATATGATCAGTTTCAATAGCAATATAACCTGAACTTTCAGGTCCAAACGTTCTTTGTGTAAGTGTATTGCGTGCATCTAGAATTCCTGTGCTTTTTCTGCCCGTTGTTAGACGTAAGAATCCAGAACGCTGGGTCAGCGACCAGTTGTTATTATCTGGATTATGATTCCACTGCCACGAAAGCCCTAGATTGGAGCCATTACCTTCACTCTCTCCTGGCTTTTGTGTATCTGGAATGGGAGCAGAGGAAGCTGTAAACGAGATGTCGTCAACATAGAAGTCCATTAGATCTGTGATAGGATCCGGAGTTCCGGTCCATGGTGTCTCAATGAAAATAAAAGTATGGGATAAATCCGCATCGGAAGGGAGTGTATATGTGCCTCGGAGTGTTCCCCATTCCCCTTTCTTCATCGTAGCCGAACCAAGCACCTTGATTCCTTGCCAGCTCGGTCCGTTCTGGATGTTGAAGTTGAACTGTTTCTGCTCCGGCCCTTCATCGTACCTTACCTTCGCAGAGAAGGTATAAGTGACATTAGTATCCACCTTTCCGGTAATCAACTGCATCGGCCCGTCTCCCGTTGCCTTGCGTCCGGTCGTCTTCAGTGCTGATATACCGCTGTAATATACATCATTTGAAACAGATACCGATGCTGCTCCATTAGCAGTCCAAGGCTCGATACCGCTTTCAATATCGCTGTTGATAATTAGCTCTGAGACGGAAGTATCTGCAAAAGAAATGTCATCGACATAGAAGTCCATCAGATCTGTGTTTTGATCAGGCGTGGCGGTCCATGGTGTCTCAATAAAAATAAAGGTATGAGATAAATCGGCATCCGCAGGAAGCGTGTACGTACCTTGGACCGTTCCCCACTCACCTTTGTTGATCACAGCCGAACCAAGCACCTTAATTCCTTGCCAGCTTGGACCGTTCTGTATGTTGAAATTGAACTGTTTCTGGTCTGGCCCTTCATCGTACCTTACCTTGGCAGAGAAGGTATAGGTGACATTGGTATTTACTTTCCCCGTTATTACCTGCATTGGACCATCTCCGGTCGCTGTCCGCCCCGTCGTTTTCAGAGCAGATGCGCCGCTGCCATAAACATCATTCGTAACGGATACGGAGGCTGTGCCGTTTCCAGTCCAAGGTTCAACACCACTCTCGATTCCACCGTTAACTAACAGTTCCCTCCCTGATCTCTCAGCGGCTGCAAGCATATCCGTTTCAAAGAGTTCTGAAGATACATCTGGTGCGTTGCTGTCTTCAGAAGTATATGGGAGACCTGATCGTGCTGAGCGATTATAGAATTCATCAGAACTTACAATATTGGATTCCCCATTATGTAATGGAAGAGAAATTTCAGCTGGGACTTTGCCATTGACACCAAATACCGGCCAGTCATTCTCCCATGTGACGGGAACTAAGTATGGAATACGCCCGACGGAACCACGGTCACCGAACAAAAAGGCATACCAATCTCCTGAAACCGTATCGATCAGCCCGCCTTGTGCAATCCCCTGATCCTGCAATACGACTTTCCCTTCATAAGGGCCGTCTATGGTGTCAGAGCGGAACACCAATTGTGTTCGCATGCCGCCGCTCGGCCAAGTGATTAGTGAAATATAATATTTCCCATTCACTTTTTGGATATGAGCACCTTCCGCTTGAAGTCCCACATTTGGTCCTGCAATTAAACTCGAATCCTTAATAATGATTTTATTCATTCCATCTTCTTTCACCGCAGTGGCGTCCGAATTTAGCTCAACAATCCGAATATCACCGCCTCCATGTACAAGGTACACTCGTCCATCGTCATCGAATAGAAGGGACATATCGTGATAGAAAGGAAGCTCCGAGTGTGTCCAAGGTCCATTTTCGATATCCGTTGTTTGATAAATATAAGTCTTTCCTGCTGTACTGGAAGAAAACACTACATAATACTTACCGTCATGGTACCTGAGACTGCTAGCCCAAGAACCTTTTCCATACTCATTTTTATTATTACTCAATCTCTGATGATCGGTCTCGTCCAGAATATCATATACATAATTGACAATATCCCAGTGTACGAGGTCATACGATTTCATAATTGGAACGCCTGGGTTCATGTGCATTGTCGTACTGGTCATATAATAGGCATCACCCACACGAATGACATCGGGATCAGGCACGTCAGCCCAAATAATCGGGTTATTCGCAATTCCCAGTTCTTTGGGGATTTCCTCTGCAAATGTGAGCCCAGCCGGCATCAAATTCAGAAATAAGGCGGCTGTTGTAAGAATCGAAATTAGCTTCTTTTTCCCCACTATACTGATTCTCCTTTAATATAATAGTAATTAAAGCGCTTTCTAAAATGACGAAAAAGTGCAGCCGAGCTCGAAATTATCCCTTTGCCTCCCTTCTAGTTGTTTCTTTTATAACTACTTTGTTTAAAGTTCGAGATCATTATATCTCGCCCCTGCATAAATCACGATGTAATATCTTTTTTAAAAGGTGAATTTTTTTGTTTTTTCAAAATGGAACCACAACTACCTCAGGATTTAATGGTAGTTACGCTAGTCCCCTCTTTCTCAATGATGTACTCTATCATTTCGCCGCTCCAAAAATGAAATTTCAAAGTCACTTTCCCATCTTTGATTTCATCAAAGAAAGCTTTCGTTAATTTGATCTCATTTGTCTCATAGGATGGAATGAATGAGTGCCCGAATTCTTTGAACGAAGTCCAATCCGCCGGCCCTGCATTTTGTCCATTCTCATACAGCGATTCCATCGTAGCCAGCTCATCTCCATTGAATTGGACTGGAATGATCAGCTCATCTGAAGATCCAGACGCCTCACTTAGCTCAGGTACATCGCAGGTAATTATGTTAAGTTTCCAATCAGCCCCTGAATTAAAAACGATACGAAGCTCTGCTTGCTTTCCATAAGCAGTATCAGACCACTGACCAAGGAAGTAGGCTTTTAGCGTGAGCATGTTCTCATGAATAGTGTAATCTTGGCCCTTTATTAGTGTCTTTCCGTTCATAATGACATTTCGAAATTCGTTCCCGTTAAGCTCAAGAGGAATGGATACGTCCTGTACATTCTCCCCCTTCTTCAAATAGACAAAATCAGACATCGCATGGGAAGAACGACCTTTGAAACCAGCTTGGATAACAGCATACAAATCTTCATCAAACCATTGGAACTCCCTGCGATTAAAGTGTTGGCCGTTATCCCACAGCATCGTGGTAAATCCTTTTTGAGTGGCATAATCATTTACAAAATCAAAATATTTCAGTTTCTCTCCCTGCTGGATCGTCCCCAAAAACTTGTCAAATCCGAGTAACCCGAACTCCCCCACAATGACCGGAATCCCTTCCTTCGTAAACCGCTCATATGTCCGATCAAACGTATCCATGATATCTTTCTTAGCAGCTTCATCAAACCGAGTTGCTCCTGCCATATTGACACTAAAAGGATAAAATCCGTAATAATGAATGGTCGCAATTAGATTCGGATCGTTATAACTGGTTATTGTCTTGTAGAGTTCCTCTAATCTGACTTCGGAAGCAGAGGTCGTTATACTAGGTATAACTAGCGGGCGTTTTTCATTTTCCCCTCCAGAAGTCCGTACGATGTCATGAAAAGAATCATTCAATTCACCAAGCATGGTAAAATACTCAGGTTCATCTTTATTCCAATCCTCTGAGAATCGAGGTTCATTTATACTCTCAAACATGAGCTTGCCTGGATGATCTTTGAAATGATCCGCTATTTGTGTCCACAAGGCACTGTATCGCTCTAATACTTCATCATGATTCGTATCCATGTACCTCACCCATTCGCTGGAGTCGTGATGGATATTAATCATGACATACAGTCCTTCATCCAGTGACCAATCTACAACTTCCTCAATTCTTCTCATAAAATCCGGATCCACCGTATAGTCAGGAGCATCGCCCATACGGTGCTGCCAAGTGATTGGAATACGGATACTGTTGTACCCTTGTTCCGCAATCTTGGCAATCAACTCTTTGGTGGTGCGTGGGTTACCCCAAGATGTTTCATCACCTGTCGCATCAAACGTATTTCCGAGGTTCCATCCTGGCTGCATTTTTTCTACATATGTTTGCATTTTACTTTTCTTCTCCTTCTGCTTTTCAGCTGAAATGAGGGGACCCACTACAAAAAGAACACCTGCTATTAAAACCAAAGACATCAGCATTGCCCATAAAGGAAAACTCTTTTTATTATTCATACCCAGTCCTTTTATTATATTTTTGGCTTTGATAATCTGTTAGAACACGTTGAAGTGGGTGCAATTGAGCGGTAAGCTAACAAAAAGGGGATTGGTTACCTGCCCTCCTTTCTCTGTAATCGCTTTCTTTATCTGAGAGTATAAGCTTTACCTTTCTCTAACTCAATAGCTAAGGGGAAATGAATCTTATATTTATTAACGAATTATGACCCAGGCTCGATAACTATTTGTTGATCGCATTCATACAAGGAATTGTAGTCGGACGAAGACTTACTATTTCGCTCGTTACTACTTATGAAAGCAACGCGAAAAAAGTCGCCATATAGGCGACTTCTAATGGGACTATCTACTTCTTTCCGGATAACTCCATTGATTCATCGTAACATCTTTAGAAAATAACAAACAAATTCAGACTCTTAGCGAGCCACGAAAACCTCTGACACCATAATAAGAATCTGCTCCATTGTGATACACAAAAACAGTGTCGTAGCGACGATCACAAAAGATGGCACCACCGAGTTGTCTAATATGATCAGGTGTTTTCACCCAGCTCGATGTTTTCGTATCAAATTTCCCAAGTCTCTGTAGCTCCCGGTATTGCTCTTCTGTCAAAATTTCAATCCCCATCTCAACTGCCATATCCATAGCACTATTCTGCGGTTTGTGTTGTTTCCTTGATTCGAGCGCGGCCCGATCGTAACACACACTTCTGCGGCCTTTAGGGCTTTCTGCCGAACAATCACAAAAAATATATTCCCCCGTCTCCTTATTATAAAGTGTAACATCAGGTTCCCCTCCGGTTCTTTCCATTTCAAAAAGTGACCACAGTTTTTCTACATTCCGTTCCAGTTTTGCTTCTACTGCTGCCCATTCAAGTCCTTCGTGGCGATTCATGTTTTTCTCAAAACGAGTTTTTAATGTTCTGAGTATTTCGTCACGTTGTTCTGGTGACAACTCTTTATATTCGTTGTTCATAATAAACCTCCCATAATAGGTTTGGATCTTTATAAAAGCATCATCACTTTCATTTCTTTCTTAGAACATATGTAATTATTCGGTTAATTTCCGATTATTTTCGCCAGTAATAATTTTATAATTGACCAAATAATAATTAGCCCCGGCAGTATCGTTCTTAAAGTATAGTTCGACGTTGTCCTCTTTGAGTCCTACTCTACATAAGCTTATTGGTGCTTCATTTATATAAAATTTATACAAGTCATACGTTTATTTCTCACACTATTTTGGAAAGTTAACATACTAAAAAGCAACTGATCGCATTGACCAATTGCTCTTTTTAAATTCTAATCCCCTTGGCAGAATCATCCCTCTAAGGTGATTCGATTGGTGAAGGATCCCAAAACACTCTACCCCTCATATGTAAGATACTGTTGTACCCTTGTTCCGCAATCCTGGCGATCAACTCTTTGGTGGTGCGTGGGTTCCCCCAGGATGTTTCATCACCTGTCATATAGGAATATAAGCTTAACCTTTCTCTAACTCAATAGCTAAGGGGACATGAATCTTATATTTATTAAGAAAACAAAGAGAACAAAAAAGCCGCACAAAGGCGACTTTTAAAATTTACCAATTATGAAGTTTTGATGAGAATTATGAACAGTTATAGACAAAATCTATATAGGTCCATTTGACCTTAAAATACTTTGGTCGTCCATGATTCGCAGTTCCAAACATCCGTTGCGATATCTTGGTAAAATTCAGGTTCGTGAGAGATCATTAGAATACTGCCTCTATACGCTTTTAGTGCACGTTTCAATTCATCCTTAGCATCGACATCCAGATGGTTTGTTGGCTCGTCGAGTACAAGAAGATTCGTTTCACTGTTAATAAGCTTACATAAGCGTACCTTCGCCTTTTCTCCACCGCTAAGTACAGCAATTTTACTTTCAATATGCTTCGTTGTAAGTCCACATTTAGCTAAAGCGGCACGCACTTCAAATTGAGAATATGAAGGGAATCTTTCCCATATTTCCTCAATGCAAGTGTTGTAATTCCCTTCCTTCATTTCCTGCTCAAAATAACCAATTTCAAGGTTATAACCAAGCTCAACAGAGCCGGATATTGCAGGAATTTCACCTAAAATACTGCGAAGTAAGGTAGTTTTACCGATTCCGTTCGCACCAACTAAGGCTACTTTTTGTCCTCGTTCCATTTGAAGATCAAGTGGTCTGGATAGCGGACTATCATATCCAATAACGAGGTCTTTTGTTTCGAATATCATTTTACCGGAAGTTTTAGCTTCTTTGAAGTTGAACTGTGGCTTCGGTTTTTCCTTCGCCAGTTCAATTACTTCCATCTTATCGAGCTTTTTCTGTCTCGACATCGCCATATTCCGCGTTGCCACACTTGCTTTGTTACGAGCTACGAAATCCTTCAAACCAGCAATTTCTTGCTGCTGACGGTTATAAGCCGCTTCAAGCTGCTGCTTCCGCATTTCATATACCTGCTGGAATTGATCATAATCACCAACATATCTGGTTAGCTTCTGATTTTCCATATGGTAGATCAGATTAATTACACTGTTCAAGAATGGAATATCGTGCGAGATTAGAATAAACGCATTTTCATATTCCTGCAGATAACGCTTCAACCATTCAATATGCTGCTCATCCAAATAGTTTGTAGGCTCATCGAGGAGCAAAATATCTGGCTTCTCAAGTAAAAGTTTAGCAAGCAAAATTTTGGTTCTCTGCCCGCCACTCAAATCATTAACGTCCCGATCGAGTCCTATATCAGTAATACCAAGTCCACGCGCAGTTTCCTGAATCTTCGCATCGATCAAATAGAAATCCTGATTCGTCAATGTGTCCTGAATGGTTCCAACTTCTTCAAGCAGCTTTTCCAGTTCTTCAGGACTAACCTCGCCCATTTTGTCATACATTTCATTCATTTCTTTCTCAAGATCGAACAAATATTGAAATGCACTGCGAAGAACATCCTGAATCGTCATCCCCTTCGTCAGTACAGCATGCTGATCAAGATAACCAACACGCACACGTTTGGACCATTCTACCTTACCTTCATCAGGCTGAAGCTTGTTCGTAACGATATTCATAAAGGTCGATTTACCTTCACCGTTAGCTCCAATCAATCCAATATGTTCGCCTTTGAGAAGTCTAAAGGATACATCTTTAAAAATGGCACGATCGCCAAAACCATGGCTTAAGCCTTCAACATTTAATATACTCATCAATAGACACCTTTTTCTTGTATTTATCGATCTATTATAAGCATGATAAAGCTAATATTTCAATACAAATGGAACATAAGCATGTTTCAAATACCACATGATAAAAGCAGGAAGCTGCTCTTTTATCATAAAAGAGTGCTCCCTGCACATTATCATTCTTACTTATTATATTTAACATTAGGTCTTTTATCTTTATGAAGCGCTTTTTCAATAAAGTTATCATCTACATTTAAATGCTCTTTTAATAGGGAAGATGGGGTTTGAGACATCCACTGATTAAGAGACACATCTGCGAAATGGTCGCTTCTGAACATCTCTAGGAATCTAAGAGGTTTATCACCGGTATTTTGTATATAGTGACCCATCGCAAACGGCACATAGCCTACATCACCAGCCTGGTAATCATAAGTGCGCGCTTTTCCTCCTGAAGCGAATACCGTCATTCGTCCTTGTCCTTCAAGATAATACTGCCACTCATCATCGTTAGGATGCCAGTGTAATTCTCTAATCCCTCCAGGCTCAACTTCAACCAATGCCGCAGCAACGGTAGTAGAGACTTTAAAATTGTTGGAATCCGCGATCCAAACTTTCCCACCGCAAGTTTCTACCGGCTTTTGATTCATTAGCTTAAAGCTGAAGGACTCTTGTACAGCTTCATTGACTTCCTTAGGCAGTTCATTGACAATGGGACCGGGCACTTCGCCTTGGTACATATATACTTCTTTTTCTGGTATTTTATCAAAAGATTCTTCACATATACCAAAGTTAGCGGCCAGGATTTCTTTTGGAGTGTGAGCCATCCAGTCTGTAAGGGAGAATGTACTGTTTTCAGAGAAACTTCCATCATCAAAAACAAGAATGAACTCAACTCCTTCGCTTAGTCCTTTAATTGAGTGAGGAATACCTGAAGGGAAATACCATAGATCGCCTTCCTCTACATCATCAACAAATATGTTACCGTCAGGATTAATAGCAGTAATTCTTGCTGAGCCTTTAATTATAAAGGACCATTCTGCTTCCTTATGCCAATGAAGCTCCCTTACACCACCTGGCTCCAAATGCATATTCACACCGGCAATTTTTTTAGATGCCGGCATTTCACGAATTGTAACTTCACGTGACCAGCCTCCATGCTCAACTCGCATATGAGAATCAGCATAAGAATATTTCAAGTTCGGCATCGTACCGTTATCTGTATCTGGTGGAACGAGAATATCAGGGTTTTGTAAATCTCTTTCAATATTGCGTGCTCCCCAAATGTCGCCACCTTTGTCTCCTTTTTTCGGCTGAGGGATGTTTCCATTCATTGTTTTATTCATCATAAAAAGATCACCTATCCTTTTTTTGATTTTTAATACTTTGAAATGTACTAGTCGCCAGTCGCCAGTCCATTTGCTCTCGGATCAGCACCTGCTTCTAAATGATCAGGCCAAATCCGTATCGCTTGAGCATGTCCCATCAAATCGCTAAAATTCTCAATAATTTCTACATTATCGTGGCCTAGTTCACGTAATTTCTCAGCTAATTTATGATTATATCGACCTTCAAGCCGAAGACCTCGCACGTGATCTCCCCACGTCCGCCCTAGAAGCCATCGGGGCGCATCAATAGCTTCCTGAACTGTATAACCTTGATCAATGACCCTCATCGTAATAAGTGCTTGAGTTTGCGGTTCTCCGTCACCGCCCATGGCACCTAGAACCATCTCAGGCTTGTCGTCCTTCATAACCATCGAGCAGGTTAATGTATGCGCTGGGCGTTTATTTGGCTCAAGGTTATCACGTGAATTCGAATTTAAAGAGAAATGAGTTCCACGGTTCTGGAGAAGAATGCCAGTATCGCCCGCCACAAGACCTGAACCCCATTCCCAATAAAGGCTCTGAATGACACCAACTGCATTTCCATCCTTATCCACCGCACAGCTAAAAGTCGTATCACCCTTTTTCCCCATTCCTTGTTCAGGTGGTCCTAAGGAAGGGTCATATAAACGTTTAACTCGATCCTTGAGATATTCTTTGCTGAGTAAGGTATCCATAGGAATATGATTAAAGTCTGGATCGTCTAAGTAAGTATCCCGATCAATAAAAGAAAAAGCTGTGGCACGAGTAAAAGCGTCGATAAACTTGGCCTCATCCTTTGCCAGCTCCTTGATATCCAGCTGTTCCATCATCCCAAGAATCTGCAAGGTTACGAACCCTGCTGAGTTGGGTGGTGGAGCAATTACCTTTCGATCTCGGTAACCAATCTGTAAGGGTTCATTCCAATCTGCTTTATGATTAGCAAAGTCTTCTTTTGTTAAGAAGCCTCCTTGTTCTTGTAAGAAACTGCAGATTTGCTCCGCTATCTCACCTTTATAAAAGGCATCTGCACCATCTTCAGCAATTAGCTCAAGCGTCCTTGCTAAGTTCGGATTGTTCATAATATCTCCTGACACAAATGGGGCAACCCCATTCTTTAAGAAGGTTTGAGCCGTTGTAGGATATGTTCTAAGCAGATCGAGAGCAAATTCAGAAAATCTGGCCACAGAGTCCTCTACAGGAAATCCGTTTTTTGCATAGTCGATTGCAGGCTCTAGACACTTGGCAAGAGATACCTTTCCAAACCTCTGATGGGCTTCAATCCAGCCACTAACGGCTCCAGGGACGGTAATAGCTGCCTTTGGGCCTCTTATATCAATCCCCTCATTCTTCGAGTATTCTGTGATAGAGACCTTAGACCCAGACCTTCCCGATGCATTTAATGAATGTGTTTTTCCGGTTTTCGCATCATAGATCAACCAGAATGAATCTCCACCAGCACCGGTCATATGCGGGAAAACAACGCTCAACACGCTGTTAGCCGCAACCATAGCATCCACTGCACTGCCACCTTCATTTAGTATACGGTTAGCGGCCATGGACGCTAAATTGCTCGGTGTCGCTACTGCTGACTTTCTTGCAATGTAAGATCTTCCATAACGAGGATCAATTTCACGTCCTACCATGTAAGATTTATTATCCATCTGCTCACCTTCCCTAAATTAGAGTTGCTTCTTCAGTGGGCTAGAAGCACTAATTAGTCCTTTAACCAATTCATTTATTCTAAAACTTTTTTATCCATTTTTTCCTGGATACGATCCCAATTCATAATATTTTCCAAAATTAAGGACAGAGTGATTCCTACAAGAAGACCATTACTAATAAAAGGCTGAATAAAACTAGGAAAAGAAGAGAAGTATTCGCTTGGGAGTGTCATAACGACAACAGCCAAAAATATAGGAACCGCACACCGGTATATATTTCGTTTATTTAATGGCACTTTTTCGAAAAATTCAAAGGACGATAATAACAGCTGTAAATAAGATACAAACAAAACTGTGCTGCCTACACTTAAGGGGATATCCGAGAAGAAATGAGCCACAGGCGGAATGACACCCATAAGTAAAAATAGGAAACCTCCAATAATAAACGGCAGCCGATTTATAATTCCTGCTTGCTTCAAAAAGCCAATGGAGGATACGAAAGGTGCATACGGAACAAGTCCGAGCACACCACTGATCGCAGTGAAGAACCCAGAAATCATTAAACTAGCACGATATTGTTTCTTGCTTGTTTCTTTTTTATATAACCCTTCTGTTCCCTTCAATGCACCAAAAGTATTTGCTAAATTTAATATTCCTGTAATGACAGCTACAATGATAATTCCGACATTCCAGGCTGGATTACCAAGTGAGAACCATTCAAAATGAAATGAGGCACTATTCTTAATCGTCTCTTCTTCTCCCAAAAAAATACTGTAAACACCCCACCCAACAACAATCCCTAACAGAAGTGAATACTTACTAATCTTGCTCGGCATCATTACATTCACAATGATGATCAAGAGCATCATGATCATAGATATAAGTGAAATATTTAGATCTATACGAGCATGATCCGGAGCATTTCCCATTGGAATACCTAGCATCCCCTTGAGGAAGATTTGAATGAGCTGAAATCCAAAGATCATCATAAACACGCCCATCACAGCCGGTTTGAATAATCTGGAAAGCAAAGAGCCTAATCCAAATACACCTGTTAACACGGTTAATAACGCAGAAATCAATACTCCGACGGTTAAACTCCCACCTAATTCTGCTAACGAAATCCCTTGGGAAGTGGCGATGCTAACTGTAGTTAGAATCATTCCCCACCATAAACCAGATTGACCCTCGAGGATCGCACGCTTATGTCCCCAAAAAGCTTGGGCTATACATGCTGCACCCGTTACTACAAAAGAATATTGTAAAGTGGTCATGATGGTATTATCTGATAAGTCAAAGGCCTTACCAATGGTTAGTGGGATAATCACGATATTCGCAAAAATAAAAAAAAACCATTGAAACCCAGCTAACCAGTTTTCTGATTTTTGAAGATCTTTAAACATTATTCTCCTCCTCATGTGATCCGGCTGAAATAAGAATAAAACGTTGTCTTAAAGACAACGTTTATTAACATATATTAACTTACAGGTTATAAATTACTTACCCACTTTATGTAAAATCATGTCATAATATAATAAATCATGAATATACCCATATAGTTGAGACTTATTAAGTCGACTGATTCTATTATAAAATTTCCAATTATCGTTCTAGCGAAGCTGTCCCCATTACACAGCTTACTCATCTCACCATCGAAATGGTACCTCTGTAATTATTCGTTTAATTTCTGACTGTTTTCGCCAGTACTAATTTTATAATCGACCAAATAATAATTAGCCCCGGCAGTATCGTTTCTAAAATATAGTTCGACGTTGTCCTCTTTCGGTCCTACGCTGCATAATCTTATAGTTAGCTCGAAGTATTTCCCGCCACTCATTGCATCTACATTGATGCTTCTCTTTTCACTCTGATCTATCATGGCTTCGAGCTGCTGAATATTTGATATCTCTGTACATCCAACCATAACATATTCTGTTTTATATATACGTTTGAGTGCTCCAGTTATGTTGGAATGAAGCTGTTGCAACAAAGCTTCCTCAAGCTGTTTTTCCCTTACCTCTGAGTTTGAAGCTAACGAAAGAGTTGGAATACTACAAAGAACACTCATTAAGATGACAAGAAGCACACAATGTTTGATTTTCAAATGAAACATCCTTTTTAAATATACGGTGCTTCATTTATATGGAATTTATACAAGCCATACGTTTATTTCTCAATCAATCTAGAAAGTTAACATACCAAAAAGCAACTGATCGCACTGACCCGTTGCTCTGTTTATATTCTAATCCTCTCAGACGAAATCATCCCTCTACGGTGATTCGAGTAGTGACGAGCCCAAAACACTCTACCCCTCATATGTAAAAAAAAAACAAAAAAAATATACATATGGCTCAATAATTGATATATACTATATATACGAAAGAAGCAATGTCGGTACTTTTTGCTAATAAGAATTTCATTCTACTTCAAAGACAGGTGAATCATACTGAACATAGAACTATTTAATCAGGCTGTAACTGAGCTGCTCGAACGCTCAGGCAGTCTTGCGCTTGTCCAGATTGAATCTACTTTCCCGGACAATCGCCTCGTTGGCGGCAAATATCACATGAGTAGTCATACTGTGTACCTATATCAAAAAGAAATTATGGAGCAATGCAGAATGTTATTCGGCTCTCTCGCTCCCTTACAATCCTATATTTCTGTCATTCTAGCTCATGAATTGGGTCATGCTGAGGATGCAGAACTGGAACATCTATCAGGCCTTCTTGATGGGCCTCTCACTGTATCTGAACAAGCTGAAATCCGGCTGCGCATTGAAGAGAATGCTTGGCGTTATGCGGAATCACTACTCTGGGACATAGATCCCGTTTTCTTGCATACCATCATTGACGAATCCCTATACAGTTACCATCAAGCGATCGAACCACATATCGCTTAATGTAATCCATGATATAGTTTTATTAAATACAAGGTCATTCTTCCCTGCTCATAGGAAAGATTTGACCTTGTTTTTTTCTTTGACAACACTTCAGGCATCTATATACATCCAATTTAATAAACTTCATGATTAGACAATGAATGTAACATCTATCTCTTTACTTACCCTCTCTACGAGCTTTCAAACATAATTTTAATCCATTTTATTTTTATTCAAAGCAAGACTTTCTAAGATTGAATTCCTTGAAACATTAATGTACTCTAGCTGCTTCATCCGTTGAAGAAAAGCAGGTTCCTCATCTATCATACAACTTACGATATGTAGAGATCTAAGACACCTAAGTTTCTCTAACTCGATTGGTAGTTCATAAATCGAAGTATAGTTGATCGTAAGCTGCTCCAAGTGCTCAAGTTCTCCAATCTCAGGGGGGATACGATGCAAACTGATCTCTTCCTTTGATTTCATCCGCCAAGTGGAATCCGGTCTATCTGAACTAGCACAACTGATTTGCAGTTCTTTTAGTTTTTTTAATTTACCAATGGATTCCGGAATGCTTTCAAGGTCTGCTGTCATAATTTTCAAACTTTCTAACTTACTTAACTCGAATAACGCCTCAGGTAGTTGATAAAGATCTTGTTCGAATATTTCTAGCCATCGCAACTCTGTAAGTTCGCGGATTCGATCTGGCAGTTTCTTCAGTCTATATCCACTTATATAGAGCCGATCTGTTTTTTGCTTAATAGCATCATCCAGCAGACGATTGAAGTCCCGATGTGCCTTTATTTCTATGAAAAGTCCTGTAATTTGATCCATCAGCTCAACTGCCTCATTCTCTGTCACATTAATCCCGTACATACGCTCATGAACAACGGAATAAAGATAGTCTTCGCCATCTTTTGTTAAGAAGCACAAATCTTCTGGTAGGTTGGGGAAAATCCAATCCGAAAGGCTTCCTGCAAATTTCTTTAAGAGGAGACCGCTTTCTTCACATGATTTATAAAAATAGTAGGTTCCCGAGCAATAAAAAGCATGGCTGCGATATGCTTCTCTCATTTCTGTTATTTTCTCCATTTGATTGTCAGGGATTACGATGGTCTTCATTAAATATGGTTTTAATTCTTCCAGTACGTTTTGATACCTTTGATTCTCTCTAGGTAAATCCCCCATTTTGTAACCAAACACAAAACATTCTGAATTTTCTATTGCTAAATCTATCACTTGCTTATAAGCTTCCCCTTTAGGGTCTGTATACATTCTTAACATACTCGTCCTCCCCCTGTAGAAATACTCTTTATACATTATTGAGCGTTTACCGCCAAACCACTACCGCTTTTGACTTCATCTACGTTTTCTACAATAGAAGAATAATAAGGTTTCTTAGAAAATCGCTGATAATCACCAATTACATAAAACTCTTTTTTAGCGCGCGTCACAGCTACATTTAATAGATTAGGCTTTGAACATGACCAGTTTGCTGCTCCATCACTGTTCTCGTCGGTTCCCGTTACTAAATAAACAAGATCTGCTTCTTTTCCTTGAAAGGTATGGACCGTCCCTACAGAATTCCTCAACCAATCATTTAATACTTCTTTAGAAATCCCTAATTTCTTTAATTTCACTCTTAGAATTCTTTTAATACCATCCTTAACTGCCGTAAAGGGAGAAATGATATATACATTCGGAGGACCCGCGTTTTTCTTCCATAGTGTAATTATATGGTCTGCCACCAATTCACCTTGTTCTTCTACGAATTGACGATTATTAGCTGATCCTTTACAGTCATACCAGATACTTTTGCCCCGGCCCTCTTTACCCAATACCATTTTGTTATCATAAGCTATTTCGTTTGCAACAGTGAACATAGGATTTAAGCATCTTCTATGCACCCATAAGGGTATGCCGATCCACTGACCATTACTGCTCGTCAGTCCATATCGATTAGCTGTATCTGCTATCGTTTGAACGGAGGAACCCATTCCAATATATCTCTCACTTACATTAAAATATTTCTTGATATCCCCTAAAATGGTTTGATCTAAGGTGATGACCGGCTCAATTTGAATTGGGTCACCAACTACTACTACATTTTTAGATCTCCATATTGCACCCGCCGATTGTTGTGGACTCGCTTGTCCTGCCTCATCTATAAATAAATAATGGATAAAATCTTTTTCTATTCCCTTATACATCGAACTAAAACTTGCAAAAGTTGTACTTACCAAAGGAGTAATTAAATGAACCGTTTGCCACATATTCTTCAAGTATTCTCTATGTTCCTCATTGTTAAGATCTAGATTTGCACGATTGATCAATAAGCGTAAAGTTGATTTAATGGCATTATAATTGAAGGCCAACATCATTTTATGGATTTTCATAGCCTTTAAAAACAGCAATCCTCTTTCGAAATTCAGTTCATCTGTCAGCCAAATCGTATTTAATTGCCGAAATTCATATGCTTGTTGTGTGTTCGACCAATAATCTTCATCCGGTAATATTAACCCCTGCTTTTTATAATCATCCAGCTGTTTTGCAAAAGCAGATTCTCTTTCTTTGAGTTCTTCTATCCTCTTTTTAGATTTTTCGACCTCGGCCTTTTTTATATAAAACTTGTTTCCTTCTTCTTTTAACCGAGTAATTATATCGTAGAGTTCATTATCTAATTCTATTTTTTTCGTATTCTTTTTACCTAAGACTCTTTGTAAAAGAGAAAGCTTTGGCAACGATTGAATTTGTTGTTCAGTGAGCTGCTTTTGCTGTTCTAAATGGAATTTCTCGCTCCCAAGATCCATTAGTTGTTGATTAAGTTCAGGGTATTGTTCCTCTAACTCTCTTAATAGGACAATAGAAGATTTCATACTCTTATATTCGTCGTGAAATTTCTGGAGACTCTCCTTCTTATTCTTCACTGAGTTAAGCGTATCTTCGAATTCTTTTACAGCATTCTCCCAGGACTTCGTGTCTACCTGTTTACTGTCTTGTTCCAGCTGTTGTAGAAAATCGGTTCCATCCTCTTTCTTCCTAAACAAACTCCAAGCATATGCTGATATATTATCTGATTTGCCAAGAGCTCCCGAAAATAATCCCCATGCCTCATCGTTACTGCCTAGCAAATCCATTGCCGCAACTTTATACATAGATAAATCCTCGGCCTCTACAGCGTACGACTCTTCATAATGATTGAACTTACTTTTATCCGAAGAAGAACGTATAACTTCATTTCGTTTAGGTAGATCCTTAGAGATATTTTCAACTGCTCCATTATTACTTGAAGCCACTACCATAGAATACTCCGTAATACTTGAATCCAATAAATAGATGGGATAAAACCTACCATTTAAATTAATTGACTTTACTTTTGTAAAAGCTTGGGACGGGGTTTCCAATTGCGCTATTTTTTCAGCTCTTTGAACTACAATGTCAGCAAAGATGTCTTTAAATAAAGTGGTCTTTCCTGTGCCAGGCGGTCCATTCACCGAACTTATTTTTTGATTACTATTAATAATTTGATTTACAGCAACTTGCTGCATTAAAGATAGTCTATGTTCTACGGGAGATGGCCACCGGCCATGGGGTAAATGGATGGGCTGTAAAATATCTTCGATATATTCCTGATTTTCATCTATATCTAAGCGGTGTTCAATAGCTACTCCTTCTACAAACTGACGAAGCGCTTCATTTTCTCCTTTCTTTATAATGAGTTCCAAGTCACTTATATAGAAACTGTTAAAATTCTTTTGATTAGAAATTCGGCCAACTTTCATCACTTCAATCTCTACATATTGTAATGAATTATCCTCGAATCTATGGAAAAATTGCTCAAATTCTTGTTGAATTAAGAGGATGGCTTCCTCAGTTACTCCATTCATAAAAATGGTTTGTGCTTGTTCTTCGAATAATTTCAATTTACTTTGAAAAGGAGTTAACAGATCCTCATATTTCAGCTCAGAATTTTTTGCTAGAAACTGTATTACATACATCAAAAATGGAACAAATATGGACTCTTTTATATAATTGCCTTGATCATCAACCAAAAAAGAAAAACTAAACAATGTTTTATGATCCTTATTTACAATCTCATCCTGATTCATAAAAGCTTCCCGTATAAAGCTGACCAGCTTGTGGTGCTCAAAACAACCTAGATAATAGCGGAATTGAATCTGATATTCATGATTCTTTACCAGGTCCTTCTTCCACGGAGTTTCACTAAGATTAATGAACCGTGTGCGGTTCCGATTTTTATTGTCTGTGAAATAACTTTTATTCACCGTTTCTCCCTTACCAGGCACTTCACTTGGGACCAACGCTTCGACTAAGTGCCAAGTCTTTAATACTCGTTTGGTAATTTCCATCTTTACACTCCTCTGGTCTCCAGTTACATAATATTATAATAAAATTTGGAAAAATAAGTTATAATTTGATGAAATGAATGATGAAATTCATGGATAAGTTTAGGGATAAAAGCAAAGGAGCATATAAAAAAGGGAGCGAATTCGCTCCCTTCACTTAAGTCAAGACATTTAACATATATTACATATAATAACTCCATCTCAATCTAGGAACAGCTTAACATGTATGAATTAAATTACTTCCAGACTTCATCTGCAATTTCTTTAACAAAACGAAGTTTACTCCATTGTTGTTCTTCACTTAGAAGATTGCCTTCCTCCGTAGATGAAAATCCACATTGCGGACTTAAACATAGCTGTTCAAGCGGTACATAGGTTGCCGCTTCTGCTATACGAGCTTTGATCTTCTCTTTATCTTCCAATTCACCTGATTTAGATGTGATCAGTCCTAATACAATTTTTAGATCTTTGCGATTCACATATTTTAAAGGTTCAAAACTTCCTGAACGCTCATCATCGAATTCAAGGAACAACCCGTCTACATCTAAGCCGCCAAAAATCGTTTCGGAAGCATAATCATAACCGCCGCTCGCGAAAAAGTTAGATTTATAATTCCCGCGACAAATGTGCATCGTGATCACTAAATCTTCTGGTTTATGAGCAATCGATTCATTAATCATGTACTGCATTACCTTCATTTCCTCGGCTGGGTCTAAGCCTTTGGCACGCAGTTTGTTATGACCTTCTTCTGAGAATAAATCTGCCCAAGCAGTGTCATCTAATTGTAAGTATCTGCAACCCGCATCATAAAATGCTTGAATTGCCTTTTGATAAGCTGTAATTGTATCTTTGAGGAATGTTTCTCGATTCGGATAAATCTCTTCATTATAATCAACCCGGCAGACTAGCATATTAGGACTTGGAATGGTTTGCTTCGCTACTGCATCCCCCGCGTGATCATGAAGAAACCGGAAATGATCTATGAATGGATGGGATGAGAAATCCACTTTACCTGTAATCCGGATGCCTTCCTTACGAGTCTCCATTTTATGAAAATGCAGCCCCGTCTCTTTTTCATAATATTCTACTCCATCAAGACCGCCCAAAAAATCAAAGTGCCACCAGCTTCTGCGGAATTCACCGTCCGTAACGCCAAGTACACCATTTTGTTTTTGCTTATCAATAATACGGATAATCTCTTCATTTTCTACGGCTGTTAATTGCTCCATGGAGATAATGCCGGATTTATATTGTTCACGTGCTTGTGTTAGGTTTGCAGGGCGAAGTAAGCTGCCTACATGGTCATGATGAAATGGTATCATAAATGTCTCTCCTTGAATTTTGATGTAACAAAAAGGATAGCATAATACAGTAGAAAACATGTAATACCTAAAACCTATCACTTGTTATAACTTTTAACTATAACGAGGTTTCAGTAATAGATTCTTTACATGTTTAGATCTTGCCTGAATATAAAGTTAGATTCCTCTTCGTCTCCAGCCAAAAACTTTGACATGCACGATGGCTTTGGTTACCCAGTGCGAGAGTACATATAAGACAAGGAACAGGATTAACAGCGGCTTAAATAACAGTACGGCCACAACCCAGGTGAGCAAAATCTGCCAAGTCTTCATTTTCCGCACGAATTTCCCTGGCCATAAAAACACTTTAAAGAGTACTTCGTTATGTTGAAGTGCCTCTAAAAATTCTTCCTGATACACCTTGCTGTCTGGATTTAGACGAACTGCATTCCGCATATAAGTTTCCTTTAGCTTATACTCTCCGCGCTCGCCAGCCGCCCAGCCGAGGTACAAAAAGACTTGAGGCAATTCCGTATTATATTTCAGGGCGAGTTTTTCGACTCCTGCAGAATCCTCATAGTTTTTGAGTAATGCTTCTGTATAGCTTAACAAAGCCAAATAGACCGGAGATTCCGGACGCAGTTCGAGCGCTTGTGAAAGAGCCGTTTTTGCATTGTTTGGCCTGTCTACTTTGTTATATAAATGCGCTTGCAAGAAATAATAATGAGGCTCGTAGGGATCGATCCGCAGGGCTTCCTGTATAGCTTCTTTGCACTTCCGATCTTGATTCGTATCGTAGAAAATACCAACACGCACGAACCAAGCTAGTTCATGTTCTGGCTCTCGGGTAAGTGCTTGATTGGACCAGTACAGTGCTTTATCATATTCATCCATTAAAAGGTGAATTTGCGAGATCAACGCAAAAACATCCGGGTTCTCCGGCTCTTCACTTAGAAGCTGTTCCGCTTCCTTTAGTGCTTCTTTGTACCGCCTCCATTCGATAAGCTGCTGCGCCTTCGTATAAGCGACGTTATCATGTACGTTCTCCACCAGCTCTGACCCCCTGTTACGATTATGACTTCACACCATGCTTACTAATGTAATCCAGCACAATTTGATAATCACGGTTCACATCACTGAAGGTCGCATAATTCTTTGCTGTAGCAAACCAGTCCAGCGTTGTCGCCTTCCGTCCTTTAGCGGATCTCTTTAGATCGTCCTGAGTAATGGGCTGGATCTCCCCCTTCTCAAAAGTGCGCTCCATCGCAGACTCCACCGCATCCTTGACTAACTGCTCCAAATCAGCTCCGGAATAATGCTTTGTCTCTGCGGCAATTTTGTTCAGGTTCAGCAAGCCCAGCGGCATACCGGAAAGCTTCAATTCTAATATCGTTTGACGCTCATTCTCTTCAGGTGGCGGTACAAAAACAAGATGGTTAAATCGGCCCGGACGTCTCAGAGCGGAATCAAGGTACCAAGGTGTATTGGTTGCGCCAATGACAAATACGTTATCGTTCTCTGCTTGCAGACCATCTAGTTCCAACAATAATTGGTTAACGAGCATGCGATCATGATGCTGGCGCATTTGATGACGACTTCCCCCAAGTGCATCGATTTCGTCAATGAAAATAACACATGGTTTGCTTTTTCGTGCTTTTTCGAATATATCGTGTAAATTATGTTCGCTCTGGCCAGCATACATGGACAGAATGGACTGAAGCTCAATATGCAAAAAGTTAGCCTCGATCTCACCTGCCACCGCCCGCGCCAAGAACGTTTTGCCGCATCCAGGAGGACCGAATAAAAGAAGACTTCCTCCCGCTTGTTTACCGTATGCAGCAAACACTTCCGGCTGTTGCAGCGGTAAGATGAAATTCATTCTGATTTTTTTCTTCACTTCTTCGAGGCCACCGACGTCAGCAAACGTCTCCTTTGGTTTCTCCGACTCAACAAGTGATTGATCCTCTTTGCTGAAATGAATCAGCTTTAAATTTTTGCGTCTTTGCTCTGCTATTTCATCATGATCCGACATATCCGTTCTCTCCCCCTGGCATTTTTTATTTAGTCTACCATATTTCCATAATTTAGGGAGATTGCTAGTCAAAAAAGCAAAAAATTACTCTTGCTGATTTGTTGAGCATAATAATGATAAATTCGAAAATATCACCTCACAAAAAACGCGCTGGTGAGAAATGCTCTTCTCTGCCAACGCGTCAATTTTAATATTAATGAATATTTTGCTTTTTGAAACTTCCGCCCTTCACTTCTGCTACATCGTAAACGACAACAAAGGCATTCGGATCAATTTCATGAATGATTTCTTTTATTTTGCTTTCTTCCATACGGTTAATTACACAAGTAATTTCTTTGAATTGCTCATTAGAGTAACCGCCGTATGCTTCTGTATAAGTTGCTCCACGACCTAATCGGTCACGAATGGTCTCTACCATGATTTCCGGATGTTTAGTAATAATTTTGAACGTTTTAGAGCCGCTAAGACCTTCCTCAACAATGTGAATGACCTTAGAAGCAATAAAGTAGGCAAGAGCGGATAATATGGCGCCTTGTAAACCGAAGACAGTAGAAACAACAATAAAGACAAACATGTTTAAGAATAAGATTAGGTCACTCGTACCGAAAGGCAGTTTTCTGGATAATAGTACAGCCAGCATATCGATTCCGTCGAGTGCTCCGCCATTACGCAAAGCTAAACCCATACCAAACCCGAGGATAATCCCGCCAACGACAGTAATTAGCAAGGTGTCGCCTTCAATAATCGTTGGTACATGGTGCATAAGACTAGTGCTTATTGCAAGCGTCGCAATACCGATCACCGAATACACAGCAAAGCTTTTACCTATTTGTTTATATCCGAGCCACACAAAAGGAATGTTAATGATTCCAATTAACACCCCTAGCGGTAATCCAAACAGCTGGGAACCCACGATACTTAGTCCGGTTACCCCACCGTCGGAGACATTGTTAGGTATTAGTACTGCTTCTAAACCATACGCAGCTATGATCGCCCCAATCATGATCAGTAATACTTTAGAGACTATTTTGGGTGTATTTAGCTTTTGTTGTTTCCTTTGAATCATTACTTTTCCTCCTTGGACAAGATCTGCTAGGAAACAGTCTATAATAATTTTCACTACTTTGGCAAATTAGTTGTCATATGTATGAAAAGGAGTTCTTCTAACACAGATGTTAAGCTTCTATTCATTCTTTCTATCCTCCGAGTAAACATACATTTTTGGCGGGGTAAAGATAAAAAAGAGGCAACCGATCACTTTGACCGGCTACCTCTTTCATTTTATCAAGCTATTCCATTCTGAAAGAATACCCTCTAAACACGGTTTATAATCGTTCCTATTATAAGCCGTGTTATCGACTTTTTTCTTTGCTATATTCAGACGGTTAACTATTTCTTCTTCCCATTCTCTTCTTGCCTTAAGAACCTGAATCGTTCCTTCTAATCCTTTGTAACCCTGCTGTTTTCCATATCCCTGGTTTGTGTAGTATTCAATAAACCCCTCCGACCATTCTTTAGGCCTCTCCTTTATCGCTTTTCGAAAAGAATGATCAAGATCGCTTTGTTCTACGTAAATTAACAGTGGATTTAACTTCTCTACAATAGCCTCAAGTTCTATAACATAACTGATAATTTCTTCTTTCTTAGCACCATATTTAATCATTCCCATCGTTACAGGGTTCTGTATAAAACAACATTCAAAAATATAGATGTCTGGTTCCTCCAAACTACGCTCAGCAAACTGCCTCCATCTTGCGGTGATCAGTTTCCTATTTTGATTCAGCGACAATTCATAGATATCGTTTTTAAAAATTTCCTGCACTAATTCATTTGGAATTCGGGACCCATATTCATTGACCATTTTACGATATTCTATAAAATAATTATCATCTTGGATCGTAGTATGATTATTTAATACACTTCTGAACTCTTCATGAGCTCTTAGTAGTTCATCGTATGTATGCTGCTTAAAATAAGCGACTCCATCATAGTCTGCTGGATGATCCAAATTCCCTTCTAAGAACAATTGAGACCTTATGTTATGCTCTGTAAGGATTTCATGAATGAGTTGAGCCGTTGTTGATTTTCCGAAACCCGGTAATCCTTCAACTAGAATTAATTTTGGTGTCATGATACAGTTCCTCCAATTCCATTCCAGATTTCCATCCATCTTTATTTCTCATTTTTCAATGTACTGTTGCCATTTTAAAGCCATATTTACCCGAGATTCCGTGCTTCGTTCCGAATACCAGCATTGTCCATCTTGGAATTCTGGTTCTAGTTCATAGGTAATACCTGTTAAAAGCTGAAGCGCGTCGCATCTGGCTCCAAAAATGGATACTCTCAGCTGCACTGCATCTTCTAGCAAACCGTTAATGAGTGGCTTTAAGAAGATAGAATCGCCTATTGTTGAGGCAAGTTTGATAGCACAGTACTGAATGTTGAGATCCTCATCCTTACATAGATCAATCACATAATGGATCGAATCATTCCATAAATCTTTTCTATGATGCAAGGTATACAATACGGCCATTTTAATATGACTGCTTGACTCTCTCAGCAGGTCTTTTAATTCTATATAGGTAATTTCAGAGGAGGCTGCTAATAGGGCAGCAGCACGAACCTTAGGAGACACTGAATGGATCATGAGACTCTTCAACTTGTCTGTCGATACTCTAGAATTCGTTTCGTTATAGGAAGAAAGAATATTCGAGATCATGTCCCTCTCCCTCCGGGCAGCAGTGGAGTCGTCCAATTTCTGAGGGTTATAGGTATGTGTTAATGACTGGACTGGATACATAGCTGCTGCCTTGACGTGAACTAGCCCGGCTTCAGCTTCATACCATTCAGCTTTGTATTCTGCCGTACTCACCATAGCTGTTTTCACCTGACTTGCTGTCCACTCTGGATTTGCTTGCCAGATACATGCAGCACAGCCAAGGATAATGGGTGCAGCATAAGAAGTTCCTTCGGTTCTAGCGTAGCCGTCTGGTAAGTTATCGAATTTAGCAGTATAGTGTTTCTCAAATTCCTCAGCGGACTTAAAGGGCGATGGAAGAATGATATTTTCAGCAGGAGCCAAGAGTTCAGGAATTCTTTTCCCTTCAAAAGTGATACCCTGACAACCGTGATAAGGACTCATCTCATGTAGATGTTGAGGAACGATGACCCCTCCAATCGATAGTACAGACGGAGAAGAAGCGGGTCCGCTGCATGTCAATTCTTTTGTATTACCCGAAGCGACAATAATAAGAAGTCCTTCTTTAGCCAATTGTTCGCAATGAACTTTTATCGGATCGACCTGCCAAGGTAATAGTCCTGTATCTATCGTATAAGCTACCGTTAAAACGACCGCGCGGATATTATATCTTCGCCAATTCTTTAATAGCCAGCGTAAAGCCATGACAAATTTTGATTCCGTTTCCTCCACTGTAGTAAATGCTCCGGTCTCAAGTAAGTATAGATCAGCTTCTGGTGCGGCACCTGAATAATATCCCGATGAAAGTGATCCAGAACCTGCTGCAGCTGCTGCAGTCATAAGTCCATGAGAATTTCTCCATGGTTCTTTTTCTGCATGGAATATTAGAGGTTTGACATCGGTCGATACGGTTTTCACAAGATAAGTATATCGCCGGTCATTTGTCGTTATATCCGGATGAGGCGGGAAGTGCCCATCAATTACAGCAATGGCGATGTCTTTTCCTGTAAGATGTGCTGGAATACCTAGGAATTCTCTAACGGATGGCCACTCCATGTCTTCAGCTCCTTATCATGAGATACTTAACTTATTCAGCTAACGCACCTGTTTTCCTTTTATTGTTGATTATTTTGATGATTTTCCGTCCTTTAATAAAAAAACAGCGTCAGCCATGGACCGAAAGAAGGTCCATGGCTGACGCTGTAATTGAATGAGCAAGAAGTAATTATTTATTTAATAACAAGTAACAAGAAGACTCCATTATCTATTCGTTAATTGATTATTTCTATTTTTATAGCTTCCCCTTGAATCGGATTGCTCTCCTCATATTGTCCTGTAGTCCAGACCTTTACTTTGTCACCAGCTTCTGCGGCGTAGTCTATTTCCCTAGTCACAAGGATATATTTTTGACCCTTTGTGGACACCGTTACTGATGTTTCATCCTTATTTACTACAATTGCTTGAAAATCTTCTTTTGTATCTGCTTCTTGAACTCCCTCTATCCTCATATCGCTTTTGTTACCATTCTTTATTTCAGGAACACAACCAATCAATAGGAATGACATTAGTAATGTAATAGACAAGAAACTTAATAAAGCTTTCATACTCAGCCTCCATAAGATTTCGTTATATGAAGATGGACGCAGAGCATGATCACTTAGTTCCATTAAATTCAAATAGTATTCAATTGGTTGTTTTTTCAATTCTCTATTCCTGTGGTTATATTTTCACCTTCATAAAACGACCCATCCGCTCAAGCGCCTGTGTTAATTTGTCCGTGGATACCGAGTAAGAACAGCGGATATGACCTTCTCCCCCTGAGCCAAACACATGACCGGGAACGGTAGCAACACCCGATTCCTTCAGTAACTGATGGGCAAACGTCTCCGAGTCAAGCCCTGTGTGAGCGATACTTGGAAAGGCATAAAACGCTCCTTCCGGTACATGACAGGGGATTCCAATCGACCGAAATCCGGTCACCACAAGTTCACGTCGCTTCCGGTACGCTTCTCTCATCTCATTCACGGACTCAAGACCATGGCGCAGGGATTCGAGTGCAGCGATCTGCCCTAGCACTGGGGCACACATCGCCGTATATTGATGGATCTTCAGCATGGCTGCCAGCAGATCACGGTGACCGCAGGCATAGCCAATTCTCCAGCCCGTCATTGCGAATGCTTTAGAAAAACCGCTGAGTACAATCGTTCTATCCTGCATTCCTGGCAGCGAAGCAATGCTGACATGCTTCGAGTCATACGTAAGTTCAGCATAGACTTCATCTGAGATGACGAGCAGATTATTCTCCTTCACGATATCGGCAATCGGTTGCCAATCCTCTACCGTCATGATCGCTCCCGTCGGGTTATTCGGATAATTCAGCATCAGCAGCTTGGATCGCGGAGTAATCGCCTGTCGCAATGACTCCGCAGTTAACTTAAATCCCTCTTCCGCCCTCGTTTCTATCTCTACCACGGTACCACCGTTCAAAGATACAATCGGTGAATAAGCGATATAACTGGGTGAAGGAAGAAGAATTTCATCGCCCGGAGCGGTAAATGCTCGCAGTGCAAGGTCTAGTGCTTCGCTGCTGCCTACCGTGACAAGCACATCGCTGGCAGGATCGTAGCGAAGGTGGAAGTTTTTCTGAAGATAGCTGGCAATTTCCTCTCTAAGTTCGGGCAGACCTGCGTTGGATGTATAACTCGTAGCTCCCTGGTTTAATGCCTCTATGCATGCTTTCCTAATATGCTCTGGAGTAACAAAATCCGGTTCACCTACTCCAAGTGAAATGACGTCCTGATTGCCGCTGCTAAGTTCGAAGAAAGCACGTATTCCAGAAGGCGGGATGTTTCTAACTTTTGGGGTAATCCAATGACTTAACATGAACTGTCACCCCTTTGTTCTTGCTGCGCTTTCGTCAGAGAACAGCTGATAATCCGGTCGAGTAATGAGCTGAAAGATATTCCAGCTGCGGCAGCACTTTTGGGAAAAAGACTCGTCTTTGTCATTCCAGGCAGCGTATTTATCTCAAGTACATAAGCAGCACCATCCGTCAACAGGATATCGACCCGGGCATATACACTGCACTTTAATGCTTTGTAACAGGTCATTGCCGTCTTACGAACCAACTGATCTAATTCATGAGGCAGGTTTACCACCACCTCTTCCGCTCCGCCATCGTTATACTTAGCACGGTAATCGAACCATTCCGAAGACGATGATGTGATTCCTACCACGGGCAGAAATTCTCCATTTAGAATGGAGCAAGTAATCTCCTGACCTGTAATATATCGTTCAATCAAGATCGACTGATTGGGATCACTTGCAAAAGCCCTCATTACCGCGCTATGCAGATCCTGTTCGTCGTTCACTTTTTCCATCCCTATGCTGGAACCGCCTGTATTTGGCTTCACCATCACTGGGTATCCCAGCTGCTGAACAGCTTCTGGCGAATAATCTTCCATACTGTCCCAACACAGCCAGCCTGGTGTATTCACTCCTTCATAGCAGAGGATTTTTTTGGACAGATCCTTATCCATGCACAGACTGCTCGCCAGTACTCCGCTTCCTGTATAAGGGATACCTAGTGTTTCTAGCATCCCCTGTATTGTCCCGTCTTCACCGTAAGCCCCGTGTAGAGCTAGTAGAGCAATGTCGAGTCCCTTTACCTTCTCCACAAGTTCTGCAGGCTTACTGAATACCACAGGGATCACCTCATATTTATTACGGTCCAGATGATTCATCATCTCTCTGCCCGTGTTCAGAGATACCTCCATTTCGGAAGAAATACCTCCCATAATTACGCCAACCTTCAACATGATTATCATTCCTTCATCCCATTAATTTGTGTGCTTCCCTGCCAATAATCTCGATTCCCTTGCAGATATCCTCATCCGTCACCCTAGAGAACCCAAGCCGCATGGTATGCTGTCCCCCGCCATCGGTATAGAACATCTCTCCTGCCGTAAAAATAACACCTTGCGCACGACACGCCTCAAGCAGTTCTCTCGTGTTAAATCCATCCGCAAATTTCACAAACAAATGCAGTCCGCCGTCTCCGGTTAATTCTTGGTAAGGAACATGCTGTTTGCAACATGCAAGCGTCAGCTCATATTTCCGTTTATATTCCGCTTTCGCTTTTTTCAAATATTTATCTAGATTACCGTTGTATAAATATTGATAGAGTATCGATTGATCCAAGGTTGATGTATGAATCGTCTGCGCCCGCTTGATGCTCTCCAGGTAATAGATTAGTTCCTCATCTGCGAGCACCCATCCTACCCGAAGACCCGGGAACAAGACTTTAGAAAAGCTGCCAAGATAAATCACACTATTGCCTGCACCGGCCGTTGCAATCAGCGGCGATACATGGGATCCCGAGTAACGAAGTTCTTCGTTAAAACCATCCTCGATGACCGGAATATCATATCCCGCCATTAGCTTCATGAGACCCTGTCTTTTCTCGGGAGACATAACAATCCCTGTCGGATTATGGTACGAAGGTACAAAGTAAGCACAATCATATTCCCCTTCACTGAGCGCTTTCTCCAAATCTCCCAAGTGAATGCCATCTCGTTCCATAGAAATTCCTCTGATTCCGAATCCTTTCAGTTTCAGATTCTTGATCGCCGTATGATGCGTCGGATTCTCGGTCAGCACCTGGCCACTCTTCTGGTTTAATGCGGAGAGCACGATATTAAAACCTTCCGTAAAACCATTGGTAATCAGGATGTCCTTGCCCTTCATATCCACGCCCTTGTGCTCCATGTATTGGTGCAAATAATCAATAAGCGGCTTGTAACCTTTGGCGTATCCGTAGTTCAAGAGAACATTACCTTCTACGGCCATTCGGTCCATAAAAGCCCGCTTTACATTGTCTAGGTCAAACAGCCCTTCATCAGGAGCAATACTCGTAAAAGAGATCGTCCCCTTCTCCGCACGAATCCCGCGTTTCATAATATCCAGTTCTTCTGCCAAGATGGCATTGTCGTTCATATGCTTCTTCCAATCCATCATTCGAGACGAGACCTTCATCGTACCCGGTGCTGATGAGGCTACGTAATTCCCCTGCCCTTTAACCGCGTAGATAAACCCATCGTCGCCGAGTCCCTCGTAAGCGGCGATGACCGAGTTGCGGCTAACCTTCAGCAGTACACCCATTTCACGTGTGGACGGGAGTTTTTGTCCGCTTTGCAGTGCGCCTTTTATAATTAAGTGCTTCATATAGTCTTTAATTTGTATATATACCGGTCGTCCGGCAATGAGCTTGAAATCCTTAAACATTTACCATCGCCCCCATAGCTATCATGGCACACTAAGCAAGGTAAAAAAAGAACCACGATCCCGGATTTTTTATCCAGTCGTGGTTCTTAGGTGTTTACCTCAGTCTTTTGTTAAAAGTTTCAGTAGATATGGTTTTACATCAACTATCCGTAAATATTGCGGTTTCTCATTCGTACCGCATATGATAAGAGGAACAAGTGATTCTTTTTCATGAAGCGAACCGTGGCCTCCTCCGCCTTCATGTGTTGGTGAACTTCTGTCAGCAAGTTCATATCCCGGTTTAGCCGTAACGACTAAAAACTCTCCTGAATGTGAATGTAATGCGCCTGATAAACGCTGCAGTACGTCGGGGTATTTTCCATATGACAATGTTTGATTCTTTGTATTTACATTTGTATTTAATTTTAAATCAAGCACATCTAAATCTTGTTCGACCGTCCATTTTTGCTGATAGCGATCGACCATACTTCCATTTGATGTATACTTCACTTCTTTATTTGTTTCTCCTTGCAAGACATGAATCCATTCCTTCTCTTTCCAAGATACGAGATCGATACGGGGATCGGTGGTTAATGCCTGAGCAACATCTCTTAGTGAATTTTCTTTGTTAAGGTTGTAAACATAAGCCATCGCTTCATTTACAGCAAGTACAATGTCCGTTTCGTCCGTAACGGATTCACCTTGTTTTAGTACACTGTAATCTTTAAGTAGAGAAGGTAAATCAATAACCGAGTTGTTCTGAGCAGAATAAAGGGAAGTCATTCCGCTGTCACCTGCAATAATAAAAATATTTTTTCTTAATGCTTCCTGCGGTGAACCAAATTGTTGTAACAAAGAACCTAGCTGCTTATCAAGTTCTTCCACACCGCTTCGTTCTTGTGGTCCTTTCTTATGTAATTTCTGATCGAGATCTGGTAGATAAACGAATAAGAAATCAGGTAATTTGTTCTCCTTAATCAAATACTTTACGGCTTCCATGGAATACTCGTTGCTTAGACCTAGTCGCTTCGTTAAGCCGTCTGGCAACTCTTTTACATTCTCTAGTGGATTTGCAAGAGAACCTAAGGCAAAAAAATCGGGACCCTTTACTTGCACTTCTTTGGGTAACGAGGTAATGCCTGTAAGCCAATCTGGCATCGTCAACCTATGATTCGCCGCCCCTCGGTAGATGAGGCCATTAATAGAACCCGATTTTAAACCATGCTTAGCCAAATCTTCGTATATCGTAGGTGTTTGTGGATTTAAATGATTCCCATTTAAGTTGATTAACGCATCCTGTAATACCTCATTACCTCCCTGTTTCCAGATCTCCATCGGCCCTGTACCATAATTAATTATCTTTTTCTTATCCGCCGAATACCATATAAGACCTGGCACATGATGACGGTTTGGGTACGTTCCTGTAATTAGAGAACTATCGATCGTTACCGACATAGTGGGAAACGAACTAACCATGTCCTTATAGTACATCCCATGTTCCGTTAGATACTGGAAAGCAGGCAGTTTATCTTGCTTAATTCCGTCATCAATGGCTTGAGACATTAAAGAATCGACCATAAAGAAAATCACTTTCTTAGCGTCTTCTCTCTTTACTGATTTCACTTGTACTACATCTTGTTCATCAGGTTTTGCTTCTTCCTTTTGGCACCCAGAGGTCAATATAAACATAATGAGCAAAGACCAAATCGTGATTTTCCTCAAGCGAAGTCCTTCCTCTCTACCTAAAACTTTGATAACAAATCTCCAGAATAGGGTAGATTTGCCTTGTGCAAAGTGTCTCTCATTTTAGCCATGATCATGTATGTGTTCATTTGGTAAATAATGAATGTAGCAAAGCCTGCTTATTCGCATAGAAAAAACAACCGAACATAGTTCGGCTGCCTCATCAAATTTATATAGATAATACCTGTAACACTGGATTAATTGATTAATGAAAATCAGCTTTCGCCCCTTCTTGAACACATTTTTGGAGCGTCTCCCTGATAGATGAGCGGATATCATAATCATGATATGTAAGAAGAGACATGGTTTCAGCGGGGTCAAGATAAGCGTCTCGGTTTTGGATCTCTGCCATCATACTATTGAGTACTCCCTGTTCTTTACCTGCCTTTGCATTGTTAGCATCAATCTGCTCCATCATTGGTTTCATTTGATCTAGTGGCACAACCTTGACCGTACTGTCTTCCTGTCCCAGTGCATCCACTACCATTTGATAAAACTCGCTATGCTTCATATTCATGCCGCAAATCGCATATTTTCCGCCATGTTCGCCATACTCCATCGCTCCAATCGTAGCTTCTGCTACTTGCTGCGCAGTAACCATTGCTGTACCACCGCCAAGTACGGGAACAATCTTCTGATCTTTCACTCGATTGACAAACATGGACCATAGCGGCATGCGTCCTGGCATCACACCGAAAATATAAGGCAAACGAATGCTCATCACATCCATTCCGCCTTCACCTTCAAGACAAGCTAATTCTTCTTGAAGCAATCGAGAACGAGGATAAGCATTTTGTTTCAAAGGAATATCGGTCCACTCTTCTGCAAAATGCGCAAAATACGAGCTAAGGATGACAAACTTTTTCACGCCTGCTTGTTTCGCTAATCTAGCAAGACGCTGAGTAGGAAGTACATTGGCTTCATAAAAAAACTTGATTGCTGGTGCTTCAGGTAATGTCCGTTCATCTGCTCCAGCAGCGTATACAAATCCATATACGCCTTCTAGCATCTCACGAATCTCATCATCTGACATGTTATTGATATCCCCTACAGTGTGCTCGACTTCTCCAGGCAAAAGATCCTCTGTTGGCATGGGATGCCGCGATATAGTCGACACATTATATCCTCTTCTTTCTAATTCTTTAATCGTAAAATAACCTAGAAATCCAGTTCCGCCTAATACAAATACCTTTTTCATGAAGTTCATCTCCTATGCATTTTGGTAAGACAAGTAATTCACCATAATCCTCCCTTCTGTTCTTTACCCATTTTAACAGACATAAGAAAAATTACTTCCAATATCATGTAAAGGAATGCTACATTAAAAAGAAACCAAAAATTGGATGAGGGAGGATCTTGTTCGTGAGTCATGATGAACGTTTAAATCTTTTAGAACAACGAATCATGGAACTTGAGAAAGAAGTACAAGAATTAAAACAGTATAAAATATCAACGAAAGTTACTACGGATACAGAACCACCGTCCAAAACATGGATTGAGGGGCCTGTCCCCTCCGGTACAACCTACGATGTAACGAGAAAGAAAACGCCTCAAGAGAACATCAGGAAAAAAGAGACCGATTGGGAGCACCTCATTGCTAGGGTTTGGCTTCCTCGAATATTCTTATTTGTCTTTTTAATCGGATTAATTTGGGGTTTCAAAGCAGCAGTGGATGGTGGTTATATTACGGAGGAAATGCGATGCTTGATTGGTTTTCTCGCGGGTGCGCTTTTCTTTTATCTCGGTATGAGACAACACAAACATCAGCGCTTCTTGTTATCACAAGTACTTTTGGCGGGTTCCATAGGAATCTTTATGCTTACCACATTCGCAGCGCATTATTTATATGACTTTATGAATGCCCCTATCGCTTTTGTTCTCAACGTACTTTGGACAGCACTGGGACTTTTGTTCTCATACCGCTACAAATCACAGACATTAGGCGTACTCGCCATTATTTCGGGAATCTTGACACCCTTTCTGGTCGATAACAACCCATCTACACCTTTCTTTGTATGTTACGAAGTACTGCTCTACATCAGCGCCATGATCTTTGCGATCAGGCACCGTTTTGTTACCTTACTTTATACCTCATTTATTTTGATACACCCTGCTTTTCTCATTTTTAGTATGGTGGGTACGATCTCAAATGACAGATGGATTGTCTATGGTGTAATGGTCCAGCACCTCATTCTTTTAGCCTCCATCTTGCTTAGAAAAGGAATGATAAATCATGAGCTTCGTATATTGATATCAAGCTTTGTCTTAACCGCTGTTTGGTCCAGATTAATTTTGGAGTCAGACATTATTCTTATCTTGTTATCCTTCACACTGCTATACAGCGGGGTTTCAGCATACACCTGGAGAAAAGGTTTAAAAGATACACTGCCTTATATGCTTACCATATCATCTTACTCTTTACTTTTCTTATTGATGGAAGTGGCCGAGAATAAATGGGTTATCGGTCTTTTCATTATCGAAGGTTTTGTCGCTCTTGCTCTGGGTTTCATTATTCAATCATTGTTCCAAAAAATAAACGGTCTTCTCATTTATGTAGTAGGGATTCTCGCAGGGTGTATCATCTTATTAGACGGCATGGATTCCATTGCATCCGTTAATACTTTTATATGGATTGTGATTCTGCTTAGCTTAGCAGGCATTATCGTTTTATTGAGACAATACCCTACAGAAAATCAAACGCAAACGAAAGAATGGATTAGAGTTCTTTACTACGGACTCGGCGTACTTTTCCTTATCTTTATAACCGATGTCACTTCTGTACTGACACAAAATGTAAGTGAAAATGCTCAACATTTGATTATATCATCTACTTGGGTGGGCTACGCCATCTCCGTAATAGCTTACGGTCTCAAGAAAAAAATCAAACAAGTTCGACTTGCAGGGATTGCTCTCCTATTTTTAACTTTAATCAAAGTCATCTTCTTCGATCTTCCAACGGTTTCGATGATCATAAAAGCTGTCCTATTTATCGGACTCGGAGGTATTGGCATCTTGCTTTCTCGATTCTTTTATAAGAAAGAATAAGATGGAACATCATAAAAAAGGCTCTCCATTTTTAAATGTACTCTTTAAGATAGACACTTTGAAAAAGTCATCTTATTAGAGTACATTTTATTATTGGAGAGTTGCTTTTTAATTAGGAGTTTCCCTTAACGCTTACGGGAAAACAGGATTTATTTTTACTCAAATCCATAAATGATAGATAGTTAAATCAATTTCATAACTCATTAAAATGATGAATTTGTAACTATATATAGACAAACAAAACCATTTTGATCTATATATACCCCTGATTAAAGCAACTAAAGGAATTATGAAATTGATTCAGTTAACTTTAATAATAAACACAGCTATGGACAACACGATAGGAAGACTCCAACCAAAGTAACGGAGCGGGGAAGATCCATTCTTCTTCTGTTCTATCATTCCTTCAGACGGGTCAAATCGTGTAAACAGCCGCCAGCAGATCATAAAAGCGACAATAGAAGCAGCGCCTGTTATCCATATGATTGCTGCACCAGGACCTCCAGGAGTAGAAATATTTTCAAGCATATCTCCGCTCTGAAGGTATGAGCTGACTACATAAGCCGAGTTTGTTATTAAATGAACAATCATGCCTGGAATAATAGAGCCTGATTTAATTACCAATAAAGAGGAAACAAGAGCCGCCCCGAATAATTCGATCAGCCGGTAAGGATTGTCATGGAACAAGGCAAATAGAAACGAGCTCATCACAGCGGAAAACCATATTCCATGTCTTGCATACCCGGTAATGAGAACTCCCCGAAATAACAGTTCCTCACATATAGGCGGGATTATCCCGATACTCAGCAGAAGAATACACAAGGAAAAGAGTGATTCCGCAACTGGATATTGTGATGTTTTATAGGATGCTCCAAGCAAGACGGATACCACTTCCGTAATCTGGTGAAAAAATAGCAATATGATTTGACTGAGTGCATAAATCACTAAAGAGAGTAAGATATTTTTAAGAGAAACTTTATGTAGCCTGAATACGGTACGAAGGGATATATGCCGGTACCGGCACCAGATTACAGCGGGTAACACATTTAGTATAATTTGTCCGACCGCCACATAGCCCAGAAATAAGAATAGATTATCGTGATGCGGGCTTCCATTCGAACGCATCCATCCAGACAGTATGATGCCAGTGACATAGGATACAAAAAAAATCCATCCTGCATTCTTCATTGTCAGTCTATTGGTCATGTGCCACATCCCTTATCATCTTAGCCGTATTGTGATTAATCTGTATACGTCAGGCCAGGAAAAACAGTATATTGATCCACGTCAAAATGCTGTACCATTCTCATAGATTCTATCTTACCCTTGGCAATCACAAAATCCCACATCTGTCCTTTAAGCTCATCTTCAAATAGGATAACTTTTACTCTTACTTTTAAGAAATTCTTCTGATCTTGTGCATCAACAATGGTATAGTCGATAATCGCCGGGTACATTCCGCCTATAGGTATCATATCAAAACCTTCAACCGTAACAGATTTAATCAGCATATCATCTCTTTCGTCAAAACCAATCATATACGTTCCAATAAGGTTTCTAACACCCGCCCAATTACTGCTGCTAAGTTCAAGTTCCTGTTTCCAAATATCATTTTGATTAGAACGATTGTTGTTATGAATGGTGATTGTTTGATTCTTTTGATCCCAGTTTACATTAGCCCCTAATGCCTTCGATATAACACTAATAGGTACCATAACTCGATTATTAACCATTTGAGGTGCCGCGTCTGATGTAATGATCTGATTATTAACTACAATTTTAATGTTGCCTTTGGCAAAAGCTAGTCCAATGATACTCGTAAAAGAACATAGAGCAACAACAAGTGTGATATACAACTTCCTTTTCATTTTTTTCAGCCTCCTGTTAATAGTCGAACATAATACATGACGCTACAGATTAGATATCGTTACATTTATTTTTTTTCATATCCATTCTGTAATAGAAGGTTGTTCCCATATAAAAAGCCGCCATATCGGCGACTGTTTTCGGATTATAGTTATTAGCGGTGACTTAATCTATTTCATAAACTCGATGATTCCATTTACGATGGCTTGTGCTGCTTTATCTTGAAAAGAATCCGTGAACATCAGCTTTTCATCTGAATAATTGGATAAGAATCCGATCTCTAGAAGAGCGGCTGGCATATTCGTTTCCCTTAACACATGATAATTTGCTTCTTTCACACCTCTGTCTTTTAATCCTAGAGCTTTGGGTTAAATTCTTATGAATCACACTTGCGAGTTCTTTACCTTTCGCACTTTTATCGTTTCCATTGACTGACCAGATTGAATTGATTCATTATTTTAGAAATCTGAGTTATTTAGAAGTATAAGAGATCGTCTTCTTCTCCCCGTTAACAGTACTCAAATAGCTAAAATCGAACGTTTTTCCATTATATTTAGTTAACTTGAGCAAAGAAGTTCTATACAAATTATCAAAAGTGTCTCCTAACGTTTCATCCCAATACTTTTGTTCTTCTTTACTTAGTAAACTTTTATACAGTAAATCACTAGTTTTCTTTTCTAAATCTACAAGGGTAAGTTGAAGTGTTTTATAGGATCTAACAAATAAAAGATCATCTCTAAAATACTCTATGATAAATGGTCCTTCTTGTCCGGTTATATCCTCTACATCGTATTCATCTGAAACTTTCCCATCTGATCCAATGATATAAATCATTTTTCCATCGGAAAGATAATTTATATTATTGGAACCATCTATTTCAAACTCAGAAGAATTGTATGTCCCCTGATAAGATTGGCTAGTTTGTTTTGTTACCATCTCACTGCTTACTAAAAACTGCTGTTTATTACGAAAAAAAGTGAAATGAGACGCATGTTCATCGTCAATGTCTAAAATATATGAACTGTCATTTACTCTTTTCAATGTGATCTTAGGATTTACAAATTCTTTTATATCCGATTTAGCTAACTCAATAATCTTTCCTTTTTTATAAAGCCAGATCTGCCCATTTACTGTAGAGTGCCACATCGAATTTCCACCATCAACGAATAACTTCAAACTCTTATTATCCGTTATTGTAATTTTTTTAGAGTCTTGATCCCATTTTATATTGGCATTCATTACTTCAGAGACAAAACGAAGAGGGATATAGGTTATTCCTTTTTGTGTAAAAGGCGCCTCACTCATTTTCACTTTCTTTCCATTTACCTCAGCTTCCTTCATTCCCATTACAAATGTAACTTTTAAATTAGGCTGTAAAATTTCTATTTCTTTTTGTGTGTTGTTGTACAACACTTTAAAATTCATTTGCTCCGTCAAACTTCTTAAAGGTAAATAAGATACTCCTTTTCGAATTTCAATAGGTTGTTTAAGAGTGATTTCATTATTATTTATAGCTAACTTTGGTTGAGTAGTTGTTGCAGCAAAGACCATAGGAGAAGCTGCAGAAATAGATACAGTTAAAAGTAAAGTCGTTATTAGTTTTGTTTTATTCATGCTTTTCCCTCCAGAAATAAGTAACTGAACTTTTAATGTAATTGAATAAAATAGACTTTTTTTTCTTTTATTTATAAACACTTAACGTTCTGTAAGTTCATAATGTTTCATTTTAATATGTATTTTTTTACAAAAGGTGTGAGAGTATGGAATGATGTGCAGATCGATCTGCAGTCAATTATGTTATTATAGTAACTAGTACACTATAAATGTCCTATAAAAAAACACAAAAACGTGTATTCTTTTGTGTTAAGTGCAATATATCAATTATAGCTCTCCTAATTTCCATCCATCGTTGCTATTAACCATTCATTGCTATCCTGATCATACAGCAATGAATAATCCAAAATTCCTCTTTGAATCTTATTTTCCTCCTTGCGCAGAAATGATACAACCACTTGTATGCGATTCTGCTCTTCTAGATATTTAATTTCATTTACCTCTTGAAAATCATACTGCATACCTTCTGCTTGATAAGTTTTGAGCCAAGCTAAATTCGATTCTACGTAAGAATCATCCAACATATTTTTCACAAAAATCTTTTCGTCATTATCTACGATGGCTTTCAAATTCCCTTGGATTTTATCTGCAATGTCTTTAGAGAAAAAATCCTGTACGTATTCATTCAAATCGAACGATACACCCTCTTTAAAATCTGAGGAATCTACCTCATTCTCGTTAAATTCCTTTTGGATAAGGTAAGTTATTGCTTCTTGATTATCCAGTATCTGTTCCTCATTATTTACATCCAAAAAAGTTACATTTGATTCTGTTTCTATTTGTCTTTTATCTAAGCACCCAGTAGAAAGAACCACTGACATCATAATAAATTTAAGAATCCCCATTTATTTCAACTCCATATCATTGTCTGGGTTACCGATAATTCTCCTTGTATAAATGCCTATTAGCAGTAGTCGATCCGAATCGGGTTGATTAATTGATAATCACTTAAAAAATCATCGACTTCTTCTATCGTTTTCAATCCATTTTGACAAACAAAAGCACCTGCGATTTGCAAATCAGAATCTATGAAAGCAACTCCCGCGTTTACTTCAAATACATCATTTTCAATAAGATAGATAAACGGTGCTTGTGGAGTAAAGTGAATGAGTACACTATAGAGACTTGGATCTGTGCTTTGTTCTTCATATTTTGACGTTTCAAGGTCTTGAGATTCATTCCATCCAACCATAAAAATCCCTCTATTCTACTTGATTTTTTCTTTTAATAAATGAATCAATATCTAAACACCACGGGTCCAATGAATGTTTCTTTCTTTAACAATAATTCTCTAATAATAAACTCCGTTATCATTTTCTAGTTATAAATAATCCACACTATAAAGCATTAATAACAACCCAACAATACACATGATCCACGAAGCGAGTGAGCTTGTACTCTTCGACACCTGATTTTGGATGAATTTTAAAGGCTTCTGCATTATTGAACCTAATAACATATATAACATGTACAAAATGAATGGCGGGAGTACCATGACTACATTATAAGCGAACAGTAATGGGAGCCACTCATACCATACCAAACCTGAATTAGTCATTAGAGCAATGGCAGTGAAATAAGGAAGAGCTGTCCCCACTTCTACCAGTGATGTGGTAACACCTAGAGCAATCATTGTTGAATTCGTTTTGGTTATTGGACTTGTATAGGTAGATTTCTTTTTTTTCGGAACATAAAAACTCCAAATAAACAAAATCCCACCTACAATAAATAGCATCCAGCTGACCACACGATTCTGTAAGAACGTAGAGAACACTTCGAAAAGAAATCCAAATCCTAACTTGATTGCCACACCTGCGCTAAAATAAAATCCAATGACTGTAAATAAATATACCATTAATTTTAAGCCTACTTTTTTCTTTTCAGTTAGAAGTAAATATACAGTGATCCCCAATGTGGCTGGACTAAGGGTATCGAGTAGGGATAATCCACCGATCATGAGTAACAGTTCAGTGTTCATGTGCACCCTCCCTCCTCGTTACTTGTTTGTTCAACGCTAGATATAAAAATTCCGTAAGCCTGGTCCATATATTCAAGGACTTCCATTTTAATAGGGTATAACCCCAGTTGTTCAGACGCTGATGGATTTTTTCGCATTTCCCATAACTTATCGATAAAGGCGTCTTGACCTCCATACTCCTCTTCTTGTTTCTCCAGCATTCTCCGAATAACATTTTGCACACAAGGTGATGATAACGGTTCCTTACACGTATAGTATTTTGTTAATAGGCCAACAAGGGCTATCCATTCCATAGACTCAGGATTACCCACACTCATTTTCGGCAGTTTAGCCCATAGACCCAGTTCAGCATCCGTAAATGTCGATTTTCTATATTGATCAAGTCCTCTTTTATCCTGCAAAGATAACTTAATCAGATGTTGCATTGCTTTTTCCTGATTCCCTTCTTCGACGGCAATGCCACTTACTAACGCACGTAAGGTTTGCTCCATTTCATTTAACCTTGATTGCTCTTCCAAAATAAATGTTAACTGATTGGCTAACCCATCACTCCAATTCCACTCAGGGTCAGTTAACATCTCTTTAATATCTGAAAGTCGATACCCCATGTTTTTATAAAATTGAATTTGCTGAAGCTTTTGTAAATCTTCCTCTGTATATAGCCGATGTCCGCCTTCCGTTTTTGAGGAAGATACCAATAGTCCAATTTGTTCATAGTAACGCAGCGTTCTCACTGTAATTTTTGTTTGCTCTGCTAAGTTTTTTATATGTATCAATTTCTCATGCCTCCAAATTTCAGATTACTTCCTACTCATCATGAAATTAATTAGATAACCTGCTCCAAGACCGATACATACCGCTGACAGCGGGTGATCAATATAAATACCAATTCCTGCACCGATAATTACGCATCCATATATAATCAAGTCTTCTTTCTTTATGTTCCCATCCCCTTTTATTAAGCGTTTCTATTCAAGGATTATCAATAGTGCCATTATAATGAATGACGTTACGTCACTTTCAAGCTTTTATTTCGAATATGGGCAAAAGCTAACTTATGAAAGAAAATGTGTTAACAATTAAGTGATCGTTTGACTGTTTGACTATCCAGGATAATTGGTTGAAATCTTTCGTCACATAAATAAAAAAGCGCCTCAGGATTGATTTCCTGCGACGCTCATTTTCGGTATTCTTTTATATCAAGTGAAATTAAAGTCTCGTAACATTCAGTGAAGAGTCAAGGACTCGAAGTGAACGCTTTAGCTGCATAATGTCTTCATATATCGAAGGGAATTCAGGCAACGCAGGCATGTCCATAACTGGTTTTTTGTTATTTTCAATGGATTCCGCTAGCACTGCAAAACCATGCTGAACCTTCTCAATTCGATCACTTGAAACATGATTAATACGGTTATCCTTACGAGACGCAGCTAGTAACATGTAGCCAAGAATTAAGCTATCACCTACAGCTGGCCATAATATAGTGGTTCTTGCGTTTCTTCTCATCGATTCAGCAAAAGCATTATCATACACAAGTCTCAGCTGAATGAGTGAATTTTGAAGTTTTTCTTCGATTGATTTTCTGACCTCTATACTTTCACAGTTTAATATGGCAGCTAAAAGCTCACCTTCTCTTTCTACCGCCTCTTTAAAAACAGAAGGTAATCTTTTCGAAGCCGTTCTCCTCCATAACCAGGTAATGCCGACCATTGCTACCGCACTACCTATAATAATATCAACGATCCGTGCAGAAATGAAATATTCGCTTGTCAATTCGGGTTGTAATGTCGAACCGATTAATAAAGTGCTCGGTGTAATAAAGATAACAGCTATTGAATAATTCCGACCATAGATTAGCTCAACAACGAACTGCAGACTGGCTAGTATTAACGGAACCGCTACGTATTGAGGGTGCAGCCATAATAAGATGGCACCTACAATAATGCCGATGATTGTACCCAAAGAGCGCTGCATACCTCGATGAAGACTCGCCACATACGTTGCTCCGCCCATAACCGATGCGCTGGATAGAGGTACCCAGTAAGACCGGTCGAAATGAAAGCCATATGCAATTGCAGCTGAGATTACAAGAATAATTCCGTATCGAAGCGCGATAAAAGGAGCGTTGGACCCTGAGGTAAACACATTTCTCCATAGTACGCGAAATCCTGTTTTCGTTTTGTAGTCCTTCGGATCTGTTTTAAAATCATTGGCATTTTTCGAGTTTATCTCAGCAGCCATCTGAATGTTAAGACACAGGTTCTTTATCGAATGATTTAATTCATTTTCAAAGGTGGGCATCGTAAAACCTGATACGTTCTCTTTTTGAAGCAACTGATCACCTATGATTTGTAAAGCATTACTGAGTTGTTCCTCTCCTTCATGTTTTGGAAGTAAGGAGATATCAAGTATGGAAAGGAAAATCTCTCTTGCCTGTGTATTAAGGGCTCTTAATTTCTCTGTGTATGGCTTGTCTTTCCGTCCGAACCACTTGGAATTCATTAACGTACGATCTGCCTGTTGCATGAGTGAGGCCGTCTGGTGCTGCAGATCCGTAAACTCCGCGGTCCCTACAGCAGATAATAGATTTGCCAGACTATAATATACCGCAGAACTTGCTTTACTCTCCGTACGATGAGGATTTTTAATCACTCCAGCCATACCTACCACCCAAGCAAACATCCCGCCAAGAAGTAGAATAAGACTATCCTGCAAAATCACATGCAGATTTGCTGTCATAGAGGTACCAACTGCATACGCAAGAACAAAGAACATTCCGCTTGGTCCCGTAATCTGATAAACCGTAAACATAAGGGTAGATAATCCCCCTACGATCCCAAACATTAGCACCGTTAACATTGTATTGTAAGAGCATAATGATCCCAGCGCAAAGGATACTGCGAGTCCAAGAGCAACCCAAAATAATCGAACAGCACGCTGTGCGTAGGTCTCATTAGACACATATAAAAAAGTGAAACCGCCTATCGAAGCCAAGATTCCTAAGGCAGGATTCCCCATTAATACACCCAGCAGGGCTGGTGTCCCGACACTAATTGCAGAGCCTACTCCTCTAAACCAATTCAAAGGAATAGGCTTGATTTGAAAAGCTTCTTTGTACATAGGTCTCTTTGGAAACGTGTGTTTAGCACGCCGCCGTGAGCTGTAAGAAATATGATTATTCATCTTGTCTACCTCAATTCAAAACTAAATATCCGTATCGTTTATTGCGTTTTTTTCAATCTGTTGAAGTACTTTAGTAAAAATCGTTAATTCTTCATCAGATATTCCTTCTAAAACTTGTCCGAATAGGTGTTCTAAGTGTACATAAACTTCATTTCTTAGATTTGTTCCTTTTTCAGTAATAAATATGAAGTAGGAGCGCCGATCTGTATGATTCGTTTTGCGAATGACGAATTCGCCTCGTTCCAATAGATCTAGGATCTTCGCCAACGTTGCGGGATCTTTGTCTGCGATGGAGGCGAGTTCTTTTTGTTTAATACCATCATTTTCATAGACTCTTTTTAGTACGGTCCATTGCTCGGGTGTAATGGAATACCTTTTCAGATGACCTGATAAAAAACGAAGTAAAGCCCTACTGGTTTTCGTTATGGAATATCCGTACATCTCTTCTGTGCTAAGATTCATCGGCAACCTCCTTTTTTAATTCGTATGTATACAAATAATGTGTATGCTAATTAATTATAATTAAAATATTAATAAAATTCAATGCTTCTGCCAACTTACACCTTTTGACTTAAGCCGTAACAAAACACGAAACTCTCCCTGCTCAAAAATAGCCCCCTTGAGCCTTCAAGGGAGCTATTCGTTGCAAATAAGAGTTTTTTCAACTTTCATTACATAAGTTCTATTCAGTTTGGCGCTGCTGATTGGGCCCTATTCCCTGCTTCCATCTGCTCTTTGAAAACCAATACCAAAATTAAGGCTATGATGGAAAGAAGTGTACAGATCGTAAACATCGTGGAATACGAGCTGCTCTGTACAACCAGACCCATTACAAATCCGCCCAGAGAGAAGCCCAAATCATACGAGGACATAAAAATGCCCATAAGCACATATCGGGATTCAGAGGGGAGTACGAAAGACAAATAAGTAGTTAATGTCGGGTAAAGAAATGCCACGGCGAAACCGCTAAGTACTGCGGACAAGTAAACCAGCGGCCCGATCGCCTCCATTAGCGCAAGCAGCTGGGTTCCGAGTGCTGCACATAACAGCAAACCCGCCATTAGCCAGGTATTCCAGCTGCCGTCTGACGGGATTTTTTTACGTAAAATGAATCTGCATAAAATCACAATGAGCCCCTGGATCGTTAGAAACACGCCCGCACTCGCTTCCCCTGTCGATACCATGTACAAAGGAAGAAAGGTCGCAGTTGCCCCGAATACACACGAAGCAAACAACATGACACTACTGCTAATTAACAGCGGGGTGCTATGCCAGATCCTGCCGAATGAACGCATCATATCCCACAGCGTATATGATTTGTTCTGCACCGTAGTCTGCGGTAAATCTACCTTGTGTCCAATGATAAGCGGGAAAACTGCGAGCCCGATCATCAGCACAGTAAACCAGATATTGTTCGCATTCTCCCAAATTTGAATAGCAAGTATAGGGATGACCAGAGAAGGAACCATAGTAAACAAGGTATACATCGACAGACCCTGTGCCCGGTCTTTATCTTCCAGCTTTTCTACAATCCCTGCCTGCATCGTCATGGAGAAAAACGCAGTAGCCACACCCTGCAGTGCCCGCAGCCAAAGATACATTTCCACTCCAGTAACGATAAATAAAACCAGTGTTAAAGCATGTAAGATCAGCAGCCATTTCATTACACGAAGCGGCCCATACTTCCCTAAAAGTCCAGCCGCAAACGGTCTTAGAAGCATACATGTAAACATGTACGCTCCCATCATGAGACCAATTTCAGCCTGGTTTAATCCAGCAGCCTCACTCCGCAAAGGAAGAATGATCGTTAGCGCCGAGTTCGCAGCAAAGAATAAAAAAGCTAACATATAAAACCGAATAAAAGAAAAAGATACCGGATTTAATTTTCCTTTGGTAGTTACAGTAGAATTCAAAACATCGTCCCCACTTTCTTTATCTAGCAGTCAATCCATAGATGTGCCTGTGACCTGTGACTGGTTTTCACCGTTCATGGCAAACCAATCATCACTTCTGCTAGAATAGCATAATTTAATTACTTAAATGAATTGGAGAAGAATCCAGCGAACGTCCCATAATTATAAAATATACATTTTAGGATACTACCAAAGATTTGTTTTCGATTGTAAAAGCAAAAAAACCGCTGATCATTTAACGAGATCAGCGGTTTATTAATTTAATTATATTACTTTAATCTATCCATTGTATTTCGTAGTATGAGGATCAGCATTTCAGCTAAATAAACGCTGAAGCTCTTCTACTTCAAGACGGGTCACGGGCTGATAAGCTGGACTTGTCACATATTGAAGGAAGCTGTATATCAGCTGTCTACCTGCAAGTGTAGTCATCAGGTGCTCATGATGAAGAGCACCCATAAGAACTCTTCCATTCAAAACACGACATTCCATCAAGAGACCAAGTTTATGGTTTCTCTCAAAATTATCAATGGTTTGAACTAGAGGTTTCAGATCTTTTTCCAAATGATCCAGAATAATAGAAGATGACTGCGAGACAATATTCCACCACGGATACGTCGAATATTCTTCTGTGGCAAAGTGCCCAAATATAGGATGGTCTTTTTGGATTAGTAACCCCATGGTACCAACAGCAACCTCCTTGTGCATACTCTCAGAGATGGAGCGAAACATCGGATAGGACCAAAAATCAGTACAATAGAACCCTTGAACCGCATTCTGTATGCGATCAGGTGACGGGAAAAGCATGATATCTTCCCCTCGCTCAAGCAGCTCCAGGGCTTTCTCTGAAATCTCGGTAAACAGGTTTACCCCTTGCCAGTCAACTTCCAGCTCATTCGGATAAATCCATAGAGCATAGGTTTTATAAATATCGGTATCTGAAATAGACAGCCGCAGGATCACTTTTGTCATGACCGAGACACTCGGCATAGGAATATGGACATCCGTAATCGTGATATATTGCTGACCATCTAATAAAGGTATTTTTGTAGTCCCTTCCGCTAGATTATAACCTTCACATTGCAGCTCCCATTTAAGGTCACATCCGTCTAAAGCCTTTTTCCTAAAATAGCTCAGTTCAATCCGCGCCTCGAAGAGTTCGCCGGCTTCATAGTTATACTTTGGGAACCTCGCTAAAAGAACGGCGTCTGAACAGAATGTTCTCCATTCTTCAGGTGTAATCAATCCCTTTGAATCCATAAAAGCATCCAGGATGCCAACTAACGCTGTTCCCTGCCCGCTAAAATCCTGGAGATCAAGCAGTTGAAACCCGGCAAGACGCTTAGAGCGAAAAGCCGCTTCTAGTTCTTCTTTGTAACACGCTACAGCCAGTTTACCGGAAGCTGTAAAGTACTTGGCAGCAAGATGACCCAAACCCTTAGCTTCTAAGCGCTCCTGAAATACCTCAAAATTCTTCGCTTTTATAGAGCCTGTGTACTTCTTAATCTCCTCAAAATTGGGGAAAGTAGCATACTGACCTATCTCATGTGAAATGACGGGAATAGGAGAAACAAGCTTGTGACTTCCAGCTTCAGCCTTAACTGTCGTCGAAATCGTACCATATTGGATTTGAATTTCTTCTCCCTCCGACATGACGGATTCGCTTATCGTACAGTCTCTCCCCGGTAAAATGCTTGCATCATAGTCTTTTAATGTGTTTGGCAAATCTGTTTGGACATGACCCAGAGGAGCATCACACATTGCATACGAACCTCTGAACAAGCGATCTTTAGAAAATCGCACGCCGCAAAAAAACTCACTTTCATCCAAAATGTCTGGGGCAAACTGAAAGTTATTGGATCCTTCTGTATATAAATGACGACTGTCATGCTCTTTATAAGCCTTTAACATTGAATTCAATTTATCTTTACTTCCCCACAGTTCATTCCCCATGGACATCATAACAAACGAAGGATGGTTGCCAAAAGCCTGCAGTATTGCATAGCCCTCACGAATCAAGTAGTCCTGCTCAGCTTCATTATGCGAATCAGAGGATTCATCTGTGATCGTTCCCCAAAATGGAAGCTCAGGTTCCATATAAATTCCGAGAAGGTCCGCAGCGATAAAGGCAGCTTCAGGAGGACAACAGGTGTGAAAACGGTAGTGATTCATCCCATAGGATTTGGAGATGCCAAGAATACGAAGCCATTCATCCACGACTGTTGGTGCATAACCTGTAAGCGGGAAAATCAAGCAATCATTTTTGCCGCGGAGAAATGTGTTATGCCCGTTGATCGAAAACTTGTCACCATCCGCTTTGAACTCTCGTAATCCTGTTATTATTTCTTCCGTATCGAGCGTCCTCCCACGGACATCTTGTAGACAAATATGAAGTTTGTAGACATGAGGTTCATCGTCACTCCATAATCGTGCGTCCTTACCTAATTCGTACGTAAAGCGCAGATCATTAGAATCAGGGATACATATTTGCTCTCCTGGCGTATGAACTGGATCAGTATTTATGCTATGGGTCGATACAATGATCCGAATGTCTTGCGGGTCCCCAACAAGCTCTGCTTTAATATCAAATGAGCGGTGAACAAGATTGGGGTACACTTGGACATTTTTTAGAAAAACACGTTCATAAAATTGAAGCTCTATTTTCCCAGTAATCCCGTTCCAGTTGGTCTGTGAATCTTCTGAGGTAAGATGACCCCCTTTAGTTGGATAACTGGTATTATCTACCCGAATCGTAAGATTGTGTGTTCCTGCAGTTAGTCCTGCTGAGATTTCGTAACGATGAGGCGTACTCAAGCTATTTTGTGTCCCATATAGGACACCATCAATCCAAAGGGTTGTTATTCTCGTTCTTTCCAGATGAAGAAAACAACGTTTACCAGCCAAGTGATCTGGAATCACAATGTCTTTTGAAAACCAAGCGTAACCCTCAAATAAATATTCGTCAGTTAAAGATCCAACTAAGATCGTTTCATTCTTTCGCCCTTTTTTTGCATGAGAGGTTGTATTAGGCAATGAAATGGTGTCTGTGTATATGGGTAAGGACTCGCTATCGGTCTTTTGTTCATCCAGATGTAAATTCCAGGTGCCCTCCAGATTCATTTTAGTGAGCATAATACTGTCTCCTTTAAAATTTCATTTATTCATGTTTGTACGACCAAATTAACGGATCTAACAAAAAAAGGAACAGAAATATAGCACTTCTGTTCCTCCTTCATTTTTAAGAGTGATTCGCAAGATGGAGCAACTCACGTACGGTCAAGAACCGATATCCTTCATGATGAAGTTCATCCACTAGTATCTTGACAGCCTCAATCGTTTGAGCACGCTCACCATATCCGTCATGGAATATTAAAATGCTGCCATGATCAATGGTTGGTCTCGTATGTTCCAAAATATAATCTACACCTGGCTGTTCCCAGTCCTTGGCCCCGCCGTTCACTGTACCAATCGCAGTGTATCCGAACTCATCCGCAAGTGCAAGGATATCCTCATTAACTGAAAAGTAGGGAGGTCTGAAATTTAGTACAGGCTCTCCTGTTATTCGGCGAATTCTCCCATCCGCCTGCTGTAATTCTGCCCGCACTTCCTCTAGCTTTAGCTTGGTTAAATCAGGATGGGAGAAGGTATGATTCGCAATCTCATGCCCAGCAGTATGAACTTCTCTTGCGATCTCCTCATATGAATCCATCTCCTGACCAATCATAAAAAATGTTGCTTTTCCATTAACACTACGAAATATGTCCAGCACTTGTCTGGTATAAAGCGGATGAGGTCCATCATCGAATGTAAAGGCAACCACTTTTTCCGGAGTAGACACCTTATGTACTATAGATAACTTGGTCATAACTAGTCCTCCAACTTTTCGTTAAATTATGAAATCGATTTCTATCTATAGATATTCTCGCTTTAGAAGGTCTTATCCTTTAACCGCGCCTGCAATCATACTTTGCTGCACTTGTCTATTGAGTACCAAGTAGATTATAACGGTCGGAAGTGTAGTAATCATCAGTCCTGCTCCAATAATTCCCCACTGTGTAATATAAGTCCCTACCATAGACATCATTCCAACCGTAAGCGTCTGATAGGATTCTTTATTGATAAACGTCACCGCAAACATAAGCTCATTCCAGCAAGATAGAAACGTAAATATCGCTACCGTGGCAATGGCAGGACGTACGAGCGGTAATATAATGGAAAAGAAAGTTCTATAAATGCCGCAGCCATCCATGACCGCCGATTCTTCCATCTCCCTTGGGATCCCTTTATAAAAGCTGCCCAGTATGAACACTGCCATAGGAATTCCAAAAGCTACATACGGTATAATCAAAGACCAATAAGTGTTCAATAAATGCAGGTTCTTGAGGACCATAAAGAGCGGCAGAAGTGTTGCCTGAATGGGTACCATCATTCCAAGAAGGATGGTTGTCATTGTTACACTGCTCAGTTTCCAGTTCATTCTTGTGATTGCATAACCCGTCATAGAGGAAAGAATCAGAACAAGCAGGATGGAAATAGAGGTGACAAGCACACTATTGAAAAAGTACGTTAACACATTCCCGTCTGATAGAGCCTTCGAGTAGTTACTCCATAAAAATTTGTCAGGCAGCCCTAGAACATCTCCACTGAATATTTCACTATTATCTTTCAGGGAGAAAAAAGCCAGCCAGATCAGGGGATAAATCTGTACAATAGCAACAACGATTAAAAAAGCTTGTATTATGATGTTTCTAATAAATGTCGTTTTTTTCCGCAATCGTACTTCTGCTGTTTTCATTTTTCTCCCTCCTATTCTATCTTGAAAAATTTATTGATAAGAACAGTCACGATCAAACATTCCAAAATGATAAAGACGGAAATAGCACTTCCGTAACCATATTGATACGTTCCGAAAATGGTCGTGTACATCAAGGTGCTCGGCACTTCAGTAGAGAAAAGCGGACCGCCTCCAGTCAGTACATAAATCAGATCAAACACCTTAAAGGCACCGATGACCGAAAAGACGAGACAAACTTTAAGAATCGGTTTCATTAGCGGTATGGTAATAGCAAAAGCAGTCCGCATGCGTGAAGCCCCGTCCATTTTGGCAGCTTCAAATATATCTTGAGAGATCGACTTCGCTCCGGCATACATTAACAACATGTGATAACCCATATACTGCCACAAGGTAGGGATAAACGATGCCGCAAGCGCAGTATCCTTCTGTCCCAGCCAGTCTTGGGCCAGACTCGAAAGACCAATGTTCTCGAGCATTGTATTTAAAAGGCCATAATCCGCATTATAAATTTTCGACCATAGCTGCGCGACAACGACCGTCGAAATGAGTACCGGCAAGAAATATACAGTTCGGTAAAACCCTTCTCCTTTGACTGACGATGCCAGGATCAGTGCAAGTAAAAGAGAGATAGGCAGCTGAATGAAAATAGACGCTGCCGCAAACAACAATGAGTTATATATGGATTTTAATGCTCGCGGATCCTGAAACATCTGCGTGAAATTGTCCAGTCCAATAAACGTACCTTTGGAGATGCCATTCCAATCCAGTAAACTGTAATATGCAGAGACAACGATCGGAATTAATACGATGGTACAAAATAAAAGGAGGGTAGGCAGGACAAATATCATAATGGCCTTCTTGTTAGAAAATACTGAATTCATGCTGATCGTTCTCCTCTCAAAGATAAGGTCAGGGAAAGTCCCTGACCACATCTCATTTGGGTTTATGCACGGATCAAAGTTTTAGTTCTGTTGGTTTTAGCTGTGCCATCTGTTTGCAGAATTCTTCCGGTGTGATCTCTTCTGCCAGGAGCTCTGCGATTAAGTTTTTATGCGTTTCTGCAGAATCTGCTGGGAGAATATTGTCCCACCATGCAATAAACGAGGTTGCTGTCTTCATAATATCTGCGGCAGAGGTATCAAGAGTAGAAAGGCTCGAAGTATCCAGTCCATCAATATTCCAGCTAGGAAGTCCTGCGCCGGCAAGATATCCCTGTGTTCCAAGCTGCTCGCTCAAATACATCAAGAACTCAACGGCTTCTTTAGGATGCTTCGTGGTGTTGCTGACATAGAAACCGTCAACGGCTCCGCCGAATATTTCCGTACCTTTACCTTTTCCGTCCTCAAAAGTTGGGAATGGGATCACTTGGACGTTGCCTTTTACAGCCGAGGACGGGTCTTCGATCCCTGCATTAACCCAGTTGGCTTGGAACATCATAGCGCCATTCCCTGCGTTGAACGCGCCTAGCATTTCATCATAACTCATGCTGAACATACTGCTGTTAAAGGCGCCTGCCTTAGCGAGTTCCTGCATTTTGGTTGCAGCCGCCACAAACTCAGGTGAGTCCCATTTGGATGGATCTTTAAATGCCTCGATTACGGCTTCATTTCCAGCTTGGCGCATCGCAATAATGTCGTACCAGTACATGCCCGGCCAGCGGTCTTTTTCTCCAATAAGAGCAGGCGTAATGTCTGCCGCTTTCAGTTTTTCTACGGCATCAAGCAATTCCGTATAAGTCGTTGGAACTTTGGCACCCGCTTTGTTAAATAAGTCGGTATTCACGTATAGATTAGCAATATGGGTGTAAACCGGCAGGGTATATATTTTGCCATCCACTTCAATGGCCTCTGCCATACCCGGTCCCATCTTCGACTTAATATCATCTGTTAAGTAACTGGATATCTCCAGAACATTGCCTGATTCGATATAAGGTTGCATAAAACTGCCGCCTCCCATACCGTAAAAAAGATCAGGCGCTTCGCCTGCGGCGAGTGAAGTCTTTACTTTCGTTTTATACTGCTCACCTGTCGTTCCCGACCGATCAACCTGGATATCTGGATGTTCGCTATTCCACTTCTCGATGATCTCAGGCAGCAACTTCGCTGACGGATCCGTATTTCCTACGGACTGATCCCATAGCGTCAGCTTTATGGAACCGCTTGCATCTTTATCTGCTGATTTACCTTCGGATGAACCAGCAGAGCAGGCAGCGAGACTGCCCGCAATCCCCACCGCTAGAACGAGGCTCATTGATTTTTTTAATAACGCTTTCATTTTCTGACCTCCCTAAGTGTTTTTACGCTTCTAAAGGACATTATAGGGAAGCTCCCACGTTTACTCCATTCAAAATCCGCACATTCCCTTTTAAAATTCGAACATCTTTCCCTTCCTAATTTAGAACATCGTTCTCTTCATAATTTACCGATTCGATACTCGTTCATAGACCTTCCCATCGTTTTCTTAAATAAGACACTGAAATAATGCGGATCGATGATACCCACCCTTTCTCCTATTTCGTATCCTTTTAAATCGGTCGTTTTCAGCAGATGCTCTGCTCTTTTCATGCGTATATCTGTAAGATACTCGACAAACGTCTGACCTGTTTCTTTCTTCATAAGTCTTCCCAAGTGTCCTGGGCTGATAAAAAATACAGCAGCGGTGCTGGCAAGTCCTATGTTAGGATCCCTCATATGATTCTCTAAATACGCTTTCACCTGACTGATCAGATTACCTGCTTTGGCCTGATTCTCCATGTTAATTATATTTGAAATGGTAAAAACGTAACTTTCGAGTATTCTTTTTAGTTCTGGCAGATTATCCGCCGTTAGAATGGAAACGAGTGTCTCTGTATTCAGCGTATGCTCGTCCTCGATGCCCCGCTCCATCGCTGCGCGCTGGCACTCTGTAATCACATCCATGGCCGCCGTACGGAACTGACCTGCGCTGGAAAATGAAGCGTCAAATATTTGTGTTAACATCTGAGCCGCCCTTTCTGTCGAACCGACGCTGATATAGAAATGCAGCTCCTGAAGAACCTCTGGCTTATACCGGTAATGATCTTGCCTGCCTTCCATGATATCTTTGAAACAGACCACCTGATTATGACCTGCAAAAACTTTATAATGAAGTGCCCTGTTCGCTTCTTGATAACTGAGATGAGCTTCTTCGATATTGCCGCGCTTTCTCCCAATTCCGATGTTTACGAAACATGGAAGTGAATCTATAAGAATTAATTTGAGGGACTCGCACTCATCGACAATCCTTCCATCCTCGCTAAATGAAATAATTACAATACGGTCCTCCGTTTCGGATAATATAATGACTTCTGAATCTTGTGAAAAAAATGTCTCTATTCGATTTCTACACTCCATTCCGAGCAGAATCAGTTGTTCCTCCGTCTGCTTCTCTTGGGATGCAGAGATTTCTATAATAGCTAGCTGGTATGCGGCTCTGCGGTTGAACATAGGAAATCTAAAAAATTCGGCTTTTTCAACAATTTCTTCTATAGAAAGAGTTCCTTTAAGCCATTGATAGAGAAATTTTTCTCTAAGATACGGAAAATTCCGCTCCAGTTCTTGCTTCAGCTTCTCCATTTCTTGATCCCGTCTACGTTCTTCATTAATTATACGTTTTACCTTTTCGGTAACATGGAGTAAATCGGAAGCTCGAATCGGTTTAAGAATAAAGTCAGAAATTCCAATTTTAATACTCTGGTGTGCGTATTCAAATTCATCATGACCAGTAACAACGACAATTTTTATGTCCGGATATTTTTTCAGCACTCTGCTGCTAAACTCAATTCCGTTAATATGCGGCATATAAATGTCTGTGAAAATGATGTCTGGTCTATGTTTATCTACCATATCCAGGGCTTCCTGAGCATTGGAAGCTTCACCTATGATCGTCAAACCTTGCTCTTCCCAATTCATGCGCATTCTAAGGAGATTTCGAATCAGATATTCATCATCCACAATTAAAACTTTCAATTTTCCCATGAGGTATCCACTCCATTCGGTATCGTTAGTGTAATATGTGTTCCCTTCCCCGGTACGCTGTTAATATGTATACAATCCTTGTTGCCATAAAATATACGCAATCGTTCCATCGTTCCCCATAGTCCAAAACTCTTGATTTCTCCCTTTCTCTCCGTAGTAAGAATTTCATCAATTTCTTCTTTCGACATGCCAATCCCATCATCAGATATGGTTATTATTATTACATCCTCCGCACTTCGTGAGCTGATTCGGATGGTACCTTTTGTTCCACTGGGCCTTATCCCATGATAGAGCGAATTTTCAACCAATGGCTGTATAATCAGTTTGGGAATCGGGGACTGACAGCTATTTTTATCTACATCAAATTGTGCCTCAAACGCATCTTGATAACGTACCTCCTGAATTTTTAAATAATTACGAACCATCTCTATTTCTTCACCGACCGTGATTACCTCTCGCCCTTTGCTCACACTGATGCGGTAATAGCTTCCTAAAGCTTCAACCAGCTCGCATACCTGTTCGTTTAATCCCAACATGGCGAGTGAAGATACGGAGTCCAGCGTGTTATATAGAAAATGCGGTTTGATTTGGGACTGGAGCACACTTAGTTCTGCCTTCCGAATTGTTTTTTGTTCTTCCATCATGCGCTTGAGCAGTTGATCAATTTTTTCTATCATGTGGTTATATCCGTTATAAAGCTGTTCAAATTCATAACTATTGAGCTCTACGTTTATTTTCATAAAGTTACCGCTTTGCGCCCTGTTCATGGAACGAAGAAGCTTATGAATTGGATTAATAATACTGCGTGAAATGATAAATGAGCTCATAAAGAAGATCATTCCATTAACCACCAGCAAAATCAGCGCGAGAAGTACAAGCGATTTATTGGTAGACTTCGTCGTATTGTGTGGTGTAATACTTACATATTTCCATTGATTCTCCTCGCCCGAAACATAGGAAGTCGTATATCTCTGTGAATTCAAACTCATTGTAAGGACACCTGATCTGTTTTGCTGAAATTGCTCTTCAAATCGGTCTTTGTTTGTTGCAAGGATTTCTTTAAAGGCGGCATCACTTTGGTCTTCAGCGGAATCAGCTACGATGATTTCATTGTTTTCATCTAAAATAGCAATTTCAAGCAGGTTTTGACGGAGCAAATGAGAATAGGCCTGCACAAAAGCATCGTCTTTAATATTAATAACAAGAATCCCAAGGCGAGATGTATTGTCTATATCCCGAATCAAACGAATGAAGGATACGAAGTTTCCATCAGGATCACCCTCTGAAAAAGTTCCGCTGCCATTTAATCTCAGCATATACTTTCCTTTATTTTGTACCACTTGCTCATACCAGGGAGCGTCGTCTAAATTCACTCCCGTTAAATAGGGTAATTCCTCAGTCCCTACCGAGAAACGATGGCCTGAATTATCAAAAATATGTACAGAATCAATCACTGGAACCGCTTGCATAAGATTATATAAATAGGCGCTTACTTTAGACTGGAGTTGAAGGTTAGAATAGACATTGCCTTGCCTTAACAAGCTTTGCAGGTTAGGATCTGAGAATATCATTTTGGAATAGTTATTTACGTTGTCGATCATTAAATCCACATTTGCCTGTATAGAAGTAATGGTCTGCAGCGATGCCTCATTTACTTTTTTCTGAGCTGAATTAGTAGTTATTTGATACAAGACCAAGTAACTGAAACCGACTGTAATTAAAATAACCAAGAAATAAGAAAAGGATATTTTATAAGCTAATTTTCTAGGTTTGTGATGGAATAAAGATTTTATACTTCTTATCATCTGATTTGTCACTATACAATCCCCCACCTCTTATGTTATATCTCGCCTTCTTAAATATAATCTGAATCAACTGCATAGCGCATATGAAAATGGTTGATTTGTAACTATATGTTAAAAAAGAAACTTGCTCTTCTAGATCCAGCACTGATTATAGAAACGAAAGGTTGTATGATTGTATGAAATTGTTTTTCGTGTCAGATGATAAAAGAAAAAAGCCGCCATTAGCGACTTCGTTTTGTATGTATTAAGATATACAACCTTATAAGTTCATTCATTGAGAAGGAATGGAATATAAATCTTTCTTTCTAATGTCCTTCTTTAAGTCTTTTTCACGTTACTCTCTGTTCATCTCGTGTATCTTTCAACATCATCAGTGTATGTGTTCTCTTTATATTGATCCATCTCCGAATTGACACTATTCTTCACTTGTACCATCGTTCCCCACCCTGAGATAACTAACAAGAGAACTCCCATTAGTGCATAGGCGAGAGTGAAATATTCCAAATAAAAATTCAATACAATGCCGCCAATGACAAGAATAAAGCTGCTCCACAAGATCCACTTCATAGTGCTTCCTCCTAATAAGACGATTGAACTTCTTACTTTATTATTCTTTCTACGAAATATTAAAAGAAGCGTTTCTAATCTCGCATGATTTCTACATTCGTCACCCTATCTTGTTCATCAAAATCAAACACAAGCCACTCACTATCAATTGAAATGAAGCCGCGCTCATTTCCAAGATAATACACCGACCGATCAGGTGCTTCGAAATAGGAAGTTTCCGTTTCTTTGCCAAGTATCGATTCGATCGATAATGCATCCATACCAACAAAGTCGTATTTTGCTAACAGGTCGTCAACCATCCACACACGATTTTCCGGCTCATTTACCCAATGAACCATCGTAAAATGTGATTTTTGCTCATGCACCCATAATTGATACACAGCACCCGCAAAAATAGTTACACATATCACTAATGCTGTATGGGTGGCCCAACTACCTGCTTTCCGATTGACCATATATAACGCAATCAATAAGATAAGTGGCAATACGATCCCGGTAATACTAAACAGATTAAAAGTGCTATGCATCAATTGAATCCAGCAATAATAACCCGTGAATAAAACAATGAATGATAACACATATATTCTCCACATCATTTTCACAGTACAGCCCACCTTTTTAATCTCAAATCTTAAAGCAATAATAAGTATTAGCAAGATGATTATACCATCGTGAACCTTTTATTATAAAAAATAGCGCTTATGGTCTTCTTCTATAGAATAAAGGAATTCTAATGTTCTCGAAGACCACAAACGCATATTCTGCTCGCTACTCAAACAGACCTGAACATCAGCCTTTTTCCAATGTTTCTATCACTGGCTCTTGTCCTGTTTCTCTTACGGATACTTTCAATGACTCAGCGAGACTCTCCTCTTTTTGTACCTTCACCTGTTGCTTAAGTTCACTCGCTTCCTCTGATTCCTCTGCCGCTTGTGCTTTTCTAACCTTATGAAGTACTTCCTTCCCTGGAAGGAAATGCTGTGTTCGTATGTAGCGAATTGTTTTGGTTTTGACTCTCATGACAATGGAATGTGTCTCCGCTCTGTCGTCAGCAAGATATCTTACTCCGCCGAGGATTTCACCAGGGGTCACTCCGGTAGCCGCAAAAATAACATCGTCTTTGCCGATCATGTCCTCCATTGTAAGCACTCGATAAGGATCTGCAATTCCCATCTTTAAGCAGCGCTGAAATGCATCCGCATTAGCAGGCATGAGTCTTCCCTGGATTTCGCCGCCAAGGCAAGACAACGCAGCTGCCGCAAGTACTCCTTCAGGTGCTCCACCTGAACCCACATAGATATCTATACCTGCTTCGGGAAATGCAGGTGCCATGGCTCCTGCCACATCACCGTCACTCAAAAATTTAATTCGCACGCCCACCTTCCGTAGTGTCTTAATAATGCTCTCATGACGATCACGATCCAAGATCATTACGGTCAGGTCAGAAATATTCTTGTTTAACTCTGCAGCAGCTTTGCGAATGGTCACATCTATGGGATCTTCAATACTTACTTTTCCTACGAGTGCAGGACCAACAGCGAGCTTTTCCATGTACATATCGGGCGCATGAAGCAGATTTCCTTTATTCGCAACTGCAATAACGGAGAGTGCATTGTTAAGCCCCTTTGCTACAATTTCCGTTCCTTCCAGCGGATCAACTGCAACGTCCACTTCAGGTCCCTCACTGTTCCCAACCTCTTCGCCAATGTAGAGCATGGGTGCTTCGTCCATTTCACCTTCTCCAATGACTACGGTTCCCTTAATAGATACCGAATCGAACATGGCGCGCATCGCCAAAGTCGCTGCCTCATCCGCACTGTTCTTATCCCCTCTGCCCATCCAAGGAGCAGAAGCTAGTGCTGCAAGTTCGGTTACCCTAACGATCTCAAGCGCCAATTCACGTTCCACTTAACTACACACCCTTTCTTCCGTTTGAGACTTATGATAATAGAATTAGAATTATAAATCTACCAATAAGTACCATGTTTTGTGTGTAACTGGATGAATATTGGATGAATATTTCTTCATACTCTTTTTAAAAATCATCTGTTTTCAGAATCACAATACCTCTTGATCTTTAAAATTCAAAGCTAACCTGCTTACTTTTATGTAAATAGTTTAATAATAATAGACAGCTAAACTTATTCATTCTTTAGGAGGTTACTATGTATACAGAATTGGAAGGCAAAACAGTCATCATTACAGGTGCATCTACAGGATTAGGAAAAGCCATGGCGCTAAGATTCGGCCGGGAGAAAGCAAATGTAGTCATTAATTATCACAGCAAAGAAGAAAACGTGAAAGAGATCATTCAAGAAATTGTCCAAAATGGAGGCCGTGCGATCAGTCAGAAAGGCGACGTCTCTAAAGAAGAGGATATAAAAGCACTTATACAAAGCGCACATGAAAACTTTGGGTCAGTTGATATTTGGGTGAATAATGCGGGAATTGAGAACGAAGTTCCATCGGAAGAAATGACACTCGAGAATTGGAAAGAAGTAATTGATGTAAATCTGACCGGTACCTTCTTAGGATGCCGTGAAGCAATCAGTTACATGCTGGATCATCAAATTAAAGGGAAAATCATTAATATATCTAGTGTTCACGAGCAGATCCCATGGCCTCATTTTGTCCATTACGCAACTAGCAAAGGCGGCGTCAAATTAATGACTGAAACGCTGGCGCTAGAATTTGCACCTAAAGGCATTCGAATCAATAACATCGCGCCAGGTGCTATCGAAACCCCGATCAATGCTGTGAAGTTTGCAGATCCAAAATCGAGAGCCGCTGTTCAGGATCTGATACCGATCGGTTATATTGGGAAGCCGGAAGAAATCGCATCCGTAGCAGCTTGGTTAGCTTCAGACGAATCCAGCTATGTGACGGGTACTACTATTTTTGCTGATGGAGGAATGACGAAATATCCTTCCTTCCAAGGCGGTAATGGTTAAATTAACGTAGATGGTTTCCTTTAACTCATTATTTAATTGAAAAGCTCATTCACTTGAGAAGCTTTACTAAATAGATGGCTAGACCTAACACATATAACTAGTTCTTTCTTCGAATGGTATTCTTATAGAAATGAGATTTGCTATAACAGTTGAAAAATATAAAGGGTACAAATAATAACTTTTCGTTGTTATTCGTACTCTTTTTTTACATTTTTACTCTATCCTTATCGATCAGTTCGATCTTTTCCCCTTATTTTTCTGCTTTTTCAATACTGTCAAATCTTTGCAAAACATCAGTAAAGTCATTAACATCTCCGTAAAATAAATCCCCTAGGTTTCTTAATATTGTTTTTCTTATTTTATTCCGATGATCAAAATCCTATTTCATAGATTCCACTTACAATTATTGAGAAAATAGTATTAAAAGATAAAACAAACTATAAGGACTTCTATATTGTTTAACATGTATGGTATGATCGTTGAATAAGGAGAGGATTTTATGCGTAAGAAAAAAACTTGGATCATCCTTCTAGCTTGTCTTGTTGTGCTTTTCTTCGGTGGAAAGTGGGCATATAATACCGTAATTCATACGGCTGCAAATCAAATATCAGCAGAACTAGCTAAGCCGGAAGTAGAACAAGCAATTAATCAATTGAAAGAAGAGTATTTAACAGGTGACTCCAAAAATCTAACAAACGATTTAAAAAATATAGCAAATGAAAACAAAGATATAATTCAAGATGAGATTAAAGACTTAACCAAAAATGATAGTTCAGATATAACTAAAAACACAACCGATTCAACAAAAAACACAAACAATTCAACAAACAATAGTGCGAAAGATAACACAGTAGAACCCTCCTCTAAAGATAATAAAGAGGACAAAGAGGATACGGTGTTTAAAAATCAAGATGAGGCTTTAAAATTCGTCGTTAGCCGAGTATCCGTATCCGATCTAAAAAATGTCAAGGAAATCGCATCTGAAGGGCTTACCGAAGAAAACAAACAGAAACTACAAAAAATGGCGCTAGAGAATTTCACAGTTGAAGAAATTGAAGCTGTGCTTCAAGCGTTACAATAAAAGTTCATATCTTTCGTACAAGAATGCGATACGACCCCAATCTTTAGACTAAAATGAGCAGATAAAAAGCAACCACACCTTAATAAAGTGGTTGCTTTTTACGTTTTCTTTTATAGCTTTATTGTAAGATATTTACATGTTACTAAACGGACTTCACTAATATGTACTCACGATCCAAGGGGTTATTATCTGAGAATAAATCCGGATTTACTTCAAGCATTTCTGTGATGATGCTCGCAGTCTTAGCTGCATCACATACCCTGACAGTGGCATCTCCAAGCTGTCCTTTAACCATCGCACCGTTATCTTCAAGAACCTCATCTACTTTCCAAAAATGTTCTGACCACGATAACCCGCAATGTCTGCGGGACGGTACAGAAATTTCGGTTCCACCAGGTAAAACGGTATAAAGCATCTCATGGGCATCCGTTAATCTGCCTGGTATGTCCACCCACTCTTCCACTCCATGAATAAAAGTATTACGCTTTAAATCGACCCCAACTAATAATATGGTCGCTTGTCGGTCAAGTAATTTCCCCCAGGCAGAACCTCTCGCACAGGGAGTATCAAAACGATGATCGTCCTTAGTGAATTCTATAGCGTCCTGACCTAATGCTGCCACCGAATGAGTGGGATGAAACGACCGCACGACATCTTGCCGTTTACGAAAAAGCTCAGGCAGGATTCCAACGCAGGAAGGTGAATCTTCTACATTAAATCTTGGGTTATCACCATTTATGTAAGACCATGTATGGGTAGGCAATACCAACAGACCGTCCTTCATATACTCTGTAAATGCATCCAAAACGGTGTCCGCACCGCCTTCGACTTGACCCATACTTTTCATTGATGAATGTATCAACAACGTACCTTCCCTATCAATATTCAACTGTTCTAATTGTTTCATTAAACTTTCTATCGTGTGCATATTTATCCCCCTCTCTGTGGACTATTATATCAAACTTGCAGGCGGTAATCTTTACTTAGGACACATAACCGAAACCTAGAATGGTAAATCGCTTATTTTCCTGGTTATCTTCCATTCTAATCTCAATCGTATGCTCATCCGTTTTCTGTTCATTGTATAATAAAATCGCATTACAGTGAGTCCAATTTACCTTATGCGGATCTGCTGTCCTCACCTGTTTACCATTGACCCAAATACTTGCAGTTCCAAAATCCTCATTTCCCGAGTCTTTAAAAACCAAGATGAGCCGTTTGCTTCGCAAGGTCATTTTAAAATAGTGTTTGTCTGATGTGCCTGTATGCATCCAATTATTAGGAAATAATGGGGTGCCAAATGAGTGATCATCCATCTCTGCCTTCTGCAGATCAGTATCTGCCTCCTGAAAGCCACCTTCATCAATTACAGCAATACGGTCACCGTTCAGGCGATCCAGCAGTTTAATATCTACAAAATCATTTCCGATCAGCGGCGGCTTCCCACTCGCATCATCTTCTATGTCAGGTGAAGATTGGTCAACCTCTTCAAATAACTTTCCAAGACAATCGCTCATAATCTGATGTCCTGCATTGGTTGGGTGATAAATATCGTAAAAAAACTCTTTTTTAGAAATAACGTTTCCTTGTTCCTTGGTCCACTGAAATTGATCTACTACGGCATCCTTCACACTGACCATAGGCAGCTCATAATGCCAGCCGACTGGAGCGAGCCGATCTTGAAGATTCCAATCACTCTCAAACACGCTGAACAATAGGATGACCGCCGGCTTGTTTTCTGCACCAAGTGCTTTAAGGACAAGACTCTCGTAACAATTCCCTTTTGTCTCATCGTCAGCATCATTCACAGCAAATTCTATGACCACGATATCCGGCTCGGCTGCACCATCTCTCAGCACATCTCGTTCATAACGAACAATCCCAAGCTCTGAGGGTGTCCCCCCCACACCTGCTTTAATCAAGCGTACGGAGCTTCCATCTTCTCCAGCGAACATACGCTTAAATAGATCATATGACCGGTAAGCATAACAATTAAGATGAAGCGGTACTGCACCCGCCCCGTGAGTAATTGAACCTCCAATGAAAGCCACTGTGACAAGCTCGCCACGTTTTGCTTTCTCAATTGCCTTTTTCAGTCTGTAATTATTCCCTTTGGATAAAAGCGACTTATCAATCATATTACGATAGGCTTGCGATTCAAAATCAATTGCAGGCTCATCCAAAGGTAAAGGAACTTGAGAGGGATCGCGGGGTGCTGTCGGACCCTTCGCTTCATTCATTGAATCCGGTGCAGAGTTAGACATGTATCATCATCCTTTCGATTGCGTCTTATTAGGAATCTTCTAAGTAATCATAAAGGTTTTGGGTGTGCCGGTTTAAGAGTTTATCCCATCATTGTATCTTTAATTTTCAGTTGCGCCTACCTGTCAATAATGGTTTGAATCATGAAACTACCACACATCAATATTTTGACAGGTTGTTATCTTCTCTACTAAGATTGTACACTCCTATTGTAAGCGCATACAATATTGGGTTATCTAGTTGCTTTGAACTTCATATCTGCACTGGATACTCATAGAAATGGAGGTGATTTTCCTTTTATCCAGCAGCCATAGTCACACATACTTGGAACGCAAAAAATCAAGAAGGAGTTGACTGATTAATGCAGAGGAGAAGTATGATCTGGACAGTAAAATGCCTGCTCGTGGTAACCCTTATGATCCCCTTATTGCTGAACGGACAGACGGCAAATGCATGGGAAGGTGTGCCTGCACCAAAGCTTCACGTTAGTGGAAACCAGCTGGTAAACAGCAGCGGCCAAACCGTTATATTAAATGGATGGCATCAACCAGGGGGCTCCTACTGGACTTACCAGGCTAGTAATTACTATTTAGATCGTAACGGCGGTAACCGACATGCAGCAATTTTGGAATATTTAAAGGATATTACGAATACGTTTACCGACACTTCTCCGAAATATGGAAACAGCCATGGATGGTATATGAATCAGGTTCGCCTATTTATCGACAGAGAGGACATGGGCGATGTTGCAGCAGGCACATACAATTTTGCTGGTGCACAAGCTTTTACGCAAAACGTCCTTATTCCTTATATTGAATATGCCAAGACTAGAGGCGTTTATGTAACCATTGGACTTGATTTTACACTAAAAGACAATCAAGCCACCACAAAAGCAAATCTTGATAAGTTCAATCAAATCTGGGGCTATCTCGCATCCCAGCCGAAGATTAAGAGCGCAGATAACGTGATGTTTGAACTCGTTAATGAACCGGTTCTGTCTTATGCTAATGGAAAGTGGGGAGGTCATCCAGGCCAGTCTGATTTTGTAGATCACTGGCGTGCACTTAATGATTTCCAGAACTCCATGATCTCAACGATACGAAGCAAAGGTGCAGATAATGTGATTTGGGCAGCAGGATTAGGCTGGGATCAGTACTATCAACTGTGCGCATCTCACCCGCTAACCGATCCGCTGAACAACATCGGCTATTCTGTCCATTGGTATCCAGGTTACGGTGCTAAAGATGACTATTCCATTTTGCAGCAACAATGGGATACCAATATCAAGCCTTGTGCTGATAAATATCCTATTAACATTACAGAAACAACTTGGTTCAAAACACTTCCTGGAGACTCTTCCTATTGGGAGTTGTTTAATGGTTCCAATGAAGGTTTTGGCAAAAACACAAAAGCGATCTTCACGACTGCAGGCAATGTCAGTATTGCCGTTCATATGAATGGATTTTTGCTTGGTACAGGCCCAAGAAGTACTTTTGCGGACCCAACGGCCGGTTTGTTGTATGACGGAAATACTTCTCGGGATGGCATGGCTCGTTTCATTTTCGAATGGTATTATGAGCGTGCGCAGATGAACCCGTGGAATGGGATCTGGAACGGAATAACATCCGGCAACACCTATAAACTAATCAATCGAGCTTCCGGTAAAGCCATTGACGTGCCGGGAGGTCAGAATACAAATGGACTACAGCTTCAGCAGTGGCCTGATAATAATGCAACAGCTCAGCGCTGGGTGGTTCAGGACCTAGGCACTTACAACAATTTTTACAAACTTAGCAGTGTAAGTTCATCTGACAAAAAAGTCATGGATGTACGAAACGGAACGAAAAACAACGGGGAACCCATTCAGTTATGGGAGGACTTAGGCAATACCGCGCAACAGTTCAGATTAATTAAGCTAAGCAGCGGGTATTGGAGCATCCTTAATATGAATAGCAATAAGGCTGTAGAAGTAGCTGGTTCCTCAACGGCTGACGGGGCGAAGCTGCAGCAAAACCTATACCGCGGCAATCTTAATCAACAATGGCAATTAGTCAAAGTGGATTAAGGAAATGATTGAATTGAAAAGATCACACAATAAAATACGAAAATAAATGTAAAGAAAATAACCGGAACTGAACCCAGTTCCGGTTATTTTTCTATTTTATCTAATAGGCTTTTTGCGCACCCATTCGTGAAATAAACAAACACTGTAACTCTCACATATATTTTTTAACATCCAAGCTCTATAGAATTCTTGTGGGATACCCGTCAGTTTAGAACCAGAGTAGAAACAGTCAAGCGCAGTTTCTTTATTAGGGAAAGACATTTTTGTAGTACATTATATCAACTTAAAAGATTCAGGATATCCCGCCATGTATGTAATCATTTCTTCGTTGATTTCCCATTTAAACGCGGCACTCAAAACGGGATCATGAAAAAAAGATTCTACTATAATACGGTTTAAGTCGGTGTTATATATGACAGAACTGGTTTCATTATTCTGCTGTAAGTTTATAATTATTTCCTTGGTTGCAAAGTTAATCTGTTGAAAACAGATTTCTTTTCTGTCAGGAAATCTAGTGGTAAATAAAATTTGATAAGAGCGTAAGAAAAAACAGTAGCCGGATACTTGACTACTGTTGCATTATTTAATTTATTGAGTTAGCATCACTGGTTAGTTTCATATTGTTTCATTCGAGTAAACTTAAATCCTAAGTTAACTTTACTTCTTATTCTCTTTATCCTAGATTTTAGAAGCTACTAATTATTACGTTCCTGTATAAATGACCTTCTGGGAGATACAGAGGGGAATCAGGCTCATCCTGAAAGGCACCATGTATTTTATTCTCGCCTTCATTAGCGACAACAACAGATATGCTTTCATCTTCTCTATTTTTAATCCAATCCCCCACCTTTAAAATGGACAAATTCGGGTCGGTGATAGCTACATTTATATTCTCCTCTGTCCAAGTTAAACCTTGGTCTCTGCTAATCGTACAAAGTTCGAAACGCGGCTTGTGTCGATGTTCTTTTAGAAAAGAGAATAAAGCTTCCCCAAAGATCCTCCCGACTTCAATGTCGTTCAGTTCGTTAACAAGACTACTGTTTCGTAACTTTGCAGCAGCCCTGCGTTTTATTCTCCGTGCTTTTCGCTTATCTACTTTGTGTATACTCATTGTTGGCTAAGCTCCTCTAAAGAATTCAAGTAATCAATACTAATTTTCTACAATTTGAATCCCTCTATGTTCATTAATAACTATGAATTAATACGCGTAATATTTGTATTAGTTGTGATCTTCAACACCAATTAAAAAGATATTGTTGCTTCAGGCACGATATCACCTGTATTTTTGACCCTAACTGCAACTTTATCATTATACTTGTCAATATTAAGCCAGCCGATAAAGTCATCTGGACCATAGACATTTACATAATCAGCAAATGATATCTTTCCATCACTTTCCACCAACTCTGTATATATTCTAAATGGGTGATTTCCTTCGATCGTACTCATCCAGCTATCAAACTCATGTTGTAACTCCTCTAAATTAGTACCAATCTCTTCGATTACATTATAATAAAACGGATCCTCATGTATCATAATCGCAATAATCATAATAAGAATCACCTCAAGTCAGTTTTAGGATTTTCATACCCTCAATTAATCCGGGAGCCAGGGTTACTCGGTGAAAAAAGAAGTCCATTAACTCTTCATACGAAAGCAGTGCGATATACCTACTATGCTTATTTAGAAGTTCTTCCTCATTCTCTTTAATGTCAATTACAATCATTTCTACCGTGTTATTATAAAAATGATGTCTTTCCCCTCTTTCATGATTTCCAATGGAAGCTACCGCATAAATAGTTTTCAAATCTTGAAGATCACAATTCGAAAGAACTTGTTCTAGCATCGATTTTATGGTTGCAACATTTATCTTCCGCTGAGCATCAGCACTTTGTTCTTTTGAAAATAAGACTTCTGATTGTCTATAAATATCAATGAGCTGGTTAATAATCCCCACATTTTTGTGTGCGATCAGATACATTATCATTTTTCATCTCCTTGCAGAAAGTTTATTCTCGTCTTGTTTCTGATCTTCACTTTGGTAGATTAATATAAATGGTATTTTTATCTGACTGCCACTTGACTTCGGCTCCTAACGTTTCTGAAAGGAAGCGAAGAGGAACCATTGTCACGTAATTCACACTTATTGGTTTCAGCTCGCCCGTTAAACTCTTACCGTTCAGTTTCATTCCTTCAGAAGAAGTATTAATCTCAATCGTAATATCGTCTTTTTTCACCACACCTGTGAAGTTACCTTGGTTCCATTCAATGGTAGCGCCTAGCGGTTCGAATACTCCTCGTAGCGGTACATAGCTAATATTGTTAATAATGATCGGTGGAATAACTAGACTTAGTGTTTCTCCTTTCATGACCACGCTTATAGGAGCATTAACAGGTTTTGGTTCAGATGGCTCTCCAAGTTCCATGGTCCATTTCATAACTGTCCCGTTTTTGAGAAGTGCGTAATGACCGCTAAACTGGCTGCTTGCCAGATCCACCGCATCATTGATTCCCTTAACTTGTAAAGCTTTGTAAGAAGAGGTTTTATCCCAGTAACTGTCCCATGTCCAGACTGTACCGTCTTTTTTAATGATGCTAAAAAAAGAGCTGCTGCCGCCGACAAGTTGACGCGCATTTTCTGTCCTCTGGACTTTTACCGGATTCAGCAGTTCCCCCGGAGTAGGAAACTGTTTAGAGTTGTTCCATGTCCATACGGTTCCATCTGTTTGTATAGCAGCTCCTCTCTGTTGAGAAGCAGCAATTGCCGTATATTCCTTTGATCCACTTATTGCTGTTGGGTTTCTTAATTTGTCTGGGTTCGTGTCATATAGCCTCGTTCCCCATACATGTACTTTTCCTTGGTTATCCAGCATCATCGCCGATCCATTACCAGCCGAAATATCCAGACCAGAAGAAAGACCTTCAACCTTAACGGGTTTATTAGAAGGGGGATTTACTCGATCTGTCTTTCCCCATTGCCACACTGTACCGTCCTCAAGTAGCGCCAGACTCTGATTACTTTCAGCGGCAATCGCCTTCACATTTACTAACTCTTTTATCTGTACAGGTTCTAGTGCCTTGTCATAAGATGTCATCCCAATACCAAGCTGTCCATCTTCATTTGATCCCGTTGCCCAGACTGTACCATCCTTTTTTAAGATCAGTGTATGTCTAGACCCGCTTGCAATATCTTTCGCGTTGTCGATCTTCATCTGAACAGGAGACGTAGATGGAACCGTATATCCGTTTCCGAGCAACCCGCTATCTCGAAAACCACCCCATGCCCAGACTGTACCATCTCTTTTGATCGCATAAACTGCCCTCTCTCCTCCAGAGATCGCTACGATATCCGACAATATCTTCTCGTTGTTACCTGATAGATCTGAAGCATAGAGGTTCGTTGGTATTAACAAAATAACCACCGCTATCAGTCCACTGAGTACTGCTGTTTTAAAAGTTCGACCCCTCATCATATCCATTCCCTTTCCTGTAACTTTGAGTTACCTATCAGCCAAAATCTAATAAACCAATAACTAACCACCAGTATTTTGGATAACCTAACTGCATATATACATGCTCTGCAACTTCTCTATAAAAGTTAACGGACCAGAATAAGAGAATGTTTCAAATAATTCACAACCGAATCAATTTCATATCTTATTAAACCGATAAATTTGTAAGTATATATAGACAAATAGAACCATTTTGATCTATACATACTTCTGATTAAAGCAACTATAGGTACTATAAAATTGATTCAACTAATAAAAAAAGAGCACCTCACTATGATGGGTTACGGATGAGGTGAACACCTCAATCTCCATCTGGTGAATGCTCTAATATGAAATTTAAGAGGGAATCAATGATAGACATCCCCCTTAAATGATTCTAAATCCATCGCTGTCTAACTTATGTCTGTTGCCGTGTAATATATGTTTTGATTGCAGGAGGTTCGTAAGTATGGAATAGTTGAAGAAGTTCACCTATATCCTCCGTAGATATCGCCATACCTCGGTATTTCTCCTGTAGAAAGCCCTCTTTCACCATATGATTAAATAGCGTTAACAGTGGATCATAATATCGATTCACGTTGAGAAAACCAAAGGGTTTTTGATGTAGTCCTAATTGAGCCCATGTGAAAATCTCAAAGAACTCTTCCAGAGTACCTGGACCGCCAGGCAACATGATAAAGCCATCTGCTAGTTCAGCCATTTTTGCTTTTCTTTCATGCATGGATTCTACTACAATAAGTTCTGTTAAACTTTTATGTGATATCTCTCTTTCTTCTAGAAATCTAGGCATGATGCCAGTAACATGACCCCCGTTTTCTAAGACGGCATCTGCTACGGCTCCCATGACCCCAACACTGGCTCCTCCATACACAAGACCAATATTACGTCTTGCTAATTCCTGTCCTAATCTCCTAGCCGCCTCCTTATACTCCTCACTTGTTCCATCGCTCGATCCACAAAATACAGCTATTTTTCTCATTTAATTCTCCCCCTCATACCATATATTGTATCAAAAAACTTGTTATATGTTAAACTACATAGAGTAATAGAAAGGATGAATACATATGGATGTAAGAGAATTTCAGATGTGGGTTCAGCAATACTATGAACAAAGAGGATGGTCTGAGTTAGATATTTTCATTCGAATTGGGTTTTTAGCAGAAGAAACGGGTGAGGTGGCACGCGCAATAAGAGATTTGGAAATCGGCAGAGATCGTCCAGATGAAATATCCGGTTCCTATTTGGAAAAGAAGCAAGAATTAACAGAGGAATTAGGCGATGTTCTAGGCAATCTCACTGTGATAGCAAATAAATATAATATTTCTCTTGAAGATATTTTACTATCCCATAAAAATAAGCTTTCTAAGCGATATTCAGAATAGAAAGAAGTATAGAATAGGGTCACCCTGCTTCTTAAGCAAGAGGTGACCCTATTTTATTTCACCACTAGTATTCATTTTATGACCTTTACTCTCTTTATATCATTCAATTAATACGGACCAATTAAGATCATCACTATATCGTTTATTCACGACTTCCCTGACCAAGGTAATCTCCTCTGGAATTTGATCTAACCCCGCAATTCGGAATTCATAAGGCTGCTGAGTGTTTCGATCGCCCATACCAATCAATCCATCTCTCCAACTATTAGCCAGAGCATTTATTAATGAGGACACCCCCCTCTTACTAATCTCATACGGATTGCCTGCCAAATCGTATGCTTTCCATACCTCATAACCTATTTCATTTTCCATTTCCCCATAGAATGAGACGGCCATTTCATACGAACTATCATCGATTTGCGATTTCTCAAGCGAAGTCCCAACAAGCTCAACTGTATCATTTAAAATTTTAAAAACTTGAGGCTCTGACAGCTCCGACGGCTTAAAAGAAATCTTGCTACCATCCAATTCCGCGACCGAGTATCCATCCAAGACAAAACGGTACGGTTCGTTCTCAGGAAGATACTTAAAAGTATAACTCCAACGTATTTTTCCGTTTTCGATCACTGTATGGCTAGATGTCATTAGACTGTCCATATAACCCATTTTTCTTGGATTCACCGAATGAATCTCTTCATTCTCTATGGTTTCGAAGTGAAAGCTCAACATTTGATTTTTCCATAATTCACCGGGTGATCTTGTCATTGCTGTATCATTAAGTTCGGTCTCAAGTTCCATGCGTACTCCCTGAACCATTCTTGTTAGTCTTTTTAAAGTGATAGTCATTCCGTGAGGTGTTGTGTAGCTTCCTGACAGTTCCTCTACTTTAGTTTCCCTGTTTGCCTCCTGCATATCTATATCAAAGCTGAAGTCCCAATTTCCTTCTATTAAAGGATCGTTCTTACGCCCAAGTGCCTCGATATTCCCTTCGATCGTGATCTTGTCTGTCTGCAGCGGTTCACTAAAGAAAGCAACCATATAATAAAAATCATTCGTGTAACCCATATCATACATACTCCCTACTACATTTCCTTTAGCATCTTTGATCGAAATCTTGTTTGAATCTCCAAGGACCAGCTTGTCCCGATCATGCTTCCCATTCTTATCGAAAAGTTGAAGAGCAATTGTCACTCGGGTAGGATCTGCAACAGCTTCATCAATCACCAGCGTATAACCTTCGTCCTTTTCTTTAATATGCGGATTATACACTAGCCCCAATTCTTGTGCTCGTAGAAGTCCGATATCTGGGTTGTCCTTGGAAAATAAAGACCGGAACATTTCTGCAAATGCTGGCACTGTATACATCGAAACCGTACCTAGAACAAACAAGAGAGCTACGACTGCAGCTACCCATCTCCATCCCTTATGAGGAACCCTCTTTTTCACATTTTGTTTAGATAGTGAAGAAAGCGCGTTATCCACTGCAAGCTGTACTGTATCAGGAACGACTAACTCTTGCGTTTTTGACGTTAACAATTGTTTGAGCTCACGGTCAACCGGATCATGATAATTCATACTTGTCTTCTCCTTTCCCTAGTAAGAGCTCGGATAATTGCTTTCTTGCCCTAAATAAACGTGATTTTACTGTTCCTTCGGATACTTCAAGTACTTTAGATATTTCCTTGACAGATAAATCCTCAATATAAAAAAGAGTCACCATAGTTTGAAGTTCTTCATTCAGGTCATCAATTACCTCAAACAGCTCGATTTGTTCATACTCGCCTTTATATGATGTTTTTCTCAAATCATACGGAATGGGATATACTCGCTTGTTCTTCCTAATAATTCGATTACACTCGTTAATCAAGATCCGAATGATCCATGTTTTGAAATACGCGGGTTCTTTAAGTGTATGTACATTAGTAAAAGCTTTGGCAATGGTCTCCTGTAAGGCATCTGCACAATCTTCATCGTTTTTAACGATGGATCTTGCTATAACAAATAGACTTTTCTGTACCGCTTGTATTAAATCCATGAAAGCTTCCTTATCCCCTTGTATTGCAAGCTCTGCTTTCTCCGATAAATCCACGCTTCCTCCCCCTTCCTTTCCTATCTAACTATAAATTAGATCATCAAAGGGTTGATTTGGTTCTCAGGAAAAATAAAATTAATAATTTCAAAATACAAACTCCTTAAGGCTAGGCATACTATAACTATAATAACTTTCAGTTTAGGTCCTATTTAGACCTATGATGCTAAACTTAATGTAAAAAGCTACCCAGGATGTAGGTAGCTTTGTTTTAAACCTAATTACACTATCGTTTTTCGATTATTCAATTAATTTTAGTGAACGAATTTATACAGATCAGAATAACGTTAGCGTGCGTCCCCCAGGAATTTCAACAGGCTGCTCGTCGAGCAGGATCCACACACTCTGAGCAGAAGGGTTAAAGACTAAATGTTGATCTGCTGAAAATCTAAGATTCTTGTATGCCTTTACATAATCAACGATCTCTATATTCGTGGCGTACCATATATCTTCTCGCCCGCCAATATAATCGCAAAACTGTTCTATGACATCCCAATTGTCTTTATCATCAAATTCGTAACTATGACCCCAAACATACATCAGGTTAATGTTCTTTGGAGGCAGTGACACAAACGTTTCGGCATGCTGCATCAAATTCTGATTGTGGTGGCAGGTAGCTTTCCACTCCAAAAAGTTTTCTGGAAGCTGATATCCGCCCGTTGTCTGCACCACCCTTGCATACTCAATTCCGAAAACAGGCAGCATTTCGATAATCTCCTGGCTATACGAACCATTAGGATAAGACATTCCTCTAACCGGATACCCAAATAGCCGTTCGAGATTCTTTCGATCATCCATGATTTCATAGAGAACTTGCTCCTTAGGACAGCGGGCAATCGAAGGATGAGTAACCGTATGTACCGATACTTCATGACCTTGATACACTTCGAGAGATTCTTCTTCACTCAGCCGGGCCCGGTACCTTGTATCGCCAAACATCCCTGAGTTAATATGAAAGGTTCCCTTGATTCCATTCTTGTTAAAGATCGAAGCCAGTCTCCTGTCAGACAGGACACCATCGTCATAACTCATCGTGAGTGCTTTCAGCTTACCTTCCGGATAACAGCTAAGAATTTTGGGCATAGGAATACAGCTCCTTTTTCATATGATGATGACCTACAAATTGTATCACACAAGCAGACTGTAAATTACATAATAAGGAAATATTTGATTGTCGTATAAAAAAAAGAGCGTAAATGATCGCTATCATCTCATTTAATGACAGCCAACATTCGCCCTTTTCTAATTTAAATCATGATCATAGCTCGTCGGATAACCTTACAGTGTTCCCATCAAAATGAATATGAAAAATGGTCCAACTCATAAAGATTTCGATATCTTTCATTTGCCATCAGCGTGTGATGACTTCCTCTCATTTTTACGAATCCATCCTCCATAAAAATGATCTCATCCATTTGCTCAAGTCCCGTTAGATGATGTGTAACCCATACAAGTGAGCGATCCTTCAGCACATCAAGTATAGTATCAATCAGTTTTTTCTCTGTGATCGGATCTAATCCCACAGTAGGTTCATCTAATAACACAATGGGACGATCTTGGAGCAATACACGCGCCAAAGCAATACGCTGCCTTTCCCCACCTGAGAAACGACTCCCTGCCTCATGCATAGAAGTATGAATGCCTTGCGGAAGACCACCGATAAGACGATCAAGTCCTACCATCTGAATCACTTGATGTATTTGCTCATCATCAGCGTCTGGACATGCCAGCCGTATATTACTCGCAACGGAAGTATCGAATAAATAAGGGGACTGATTGAGAAAAGAGAATAAGTTATTCTGTCCCCCATCTGCTGGAGCTCCATTGATTCGTATGCTGCCTTCAGAAGATAAGATCGACCCTTGGATCAGCTGAAGAAGTGTTGACTTGCCAGAACCGCTTCTCCCTAGAATTGCCACCTTTTTACCTTGAGGGATTTGTAAATTCACCTGACGAATTGCCCATTCTTCGGATCCAGGATACCTGAAACCAACCTCCTGCAATTCAAGCATAGCAGACTCTAGGTTATCAAAAGATGCTGCTTTATCCGCAGCCTCTCGACATTTCATTTCCTGAGCAACCATGTTAGCATCTTGTTCCATCTGCTTGATTCGCTCGATAGAACTACGATATTCCGGAAGCTCCATAATGGCATTACCCGTCCGAAGCAAGGTATCCATTAGCGGAAAGGCTACCAAGCCAAACGCAGCAATCCATACCACGTCTAGCTTTCCTTCTGCCGCAAAATTACCCGCCCATAAAGTCATACAAATGATAACCAGGCCAGATAGGCTATAAACTAACCAGTTCAGCCGCCAGTCATATCTTCTTAAATATTGATTAATACGCGTGGATGCAAGCTGTGTTTGCTTAAATTTCTCTATAAATCGGCCGCTCTGTCCGCTCATAATCCAGTCAGTCAATCCGAGTACCGCATCCGTAAGTTCCTGATAAGTACGACTGCGATGCTCTTTCCATTCCTGTCTTCGTCTTATGGTACTGAAGAGTGCGATACAAGGGATGATAAAAGCGAGAACACCTACAAAACATCCTAACCATAAAGCAAACTTCACATCATACATCCCAAGCGCAGTGATTCCAATACCAAAGAGCAAAACGGAAGAACATAAAGGCAGAAGTGCTCTCAAATATAAATTTTGTAGCCGCTCGATATCCTCTGCTAACAGCCCTAACACTCTACCCGTACTAATACTGCGCCGAACCGTCAGCACGTGGGGTTCGATCGTTTGATACATTCTTACTCGCATTTGTCCAAGCACTTTTAAAATCGTACTATGGCTCAGCAACCGTTCTGCATACTGGATAACACCTTTACCAAATCCAAAGGTTCGAACAAGTACAATGGGTACATAAATCATGAGTATATTTTCCGGACGCAGTGCTGCTTTTGATATTAGCGCGCCTGCGGTATACATCATAGCAGCGGCACAGCCAGCGGACAAAAAGGACAGCATAATGATAAGCAAAAACAACCAAGCATATTCCCTTACGTAGGAAGCAACCCAGGTTGGCTGCTCTTTGTTTTTTTGCATAAATCTCCGCATTTTATATGCTCACTTCTCCTTTTTCTGCTTCATCGCTCCAATTTGCCTTGGTCAGCCAGGCATTCGAAGTTCCGCAATCGGTAAGCTCGCCATGATTCATAAGCCATACATGCTCCATCTCTTTCATCCAATGAAGGCGGTGTGTAGCAAGTAGAAGATGTTTGTCTGCGAGCAGTTTTAGTATGGTTTGCTTTAGTTCCCACTCGGTTTCAATATCAAGGTGAGAGGTCGGTTCATCCAAAATAAGAATAGGTCTCTTGCTGAGCAGAGCTCTTCCTAAAGCAATCCGCTGCGCTTGCCCCCCGCTAATACTTCTGCCGCCTTCTCCAATCGGTTCATGAATACCTGAAGGCAGTGCATCAATAAGTGAACGAAGACCTACGACATCAATTATTTCTTCCGCTTGCTCTACAGTCGCATCTGGACAATAGAATCGCAAATTATCCAGAACAGATTCACTGAAAATATGGGGATGCTGCGGAATAAGAGCGACTTGCTGCTGCCACTGAATCCGTACATCTCCTTCAATCTTGATTCCATTTACATGAAATGCCCCTTCTGCGGGTTCGATTAATCCTGCAAGTAAGTGGAGCAAAGTCGTTTTTCCGGCACCGCTCATTCCGACCATGCCTAATTTAGCAGTCTGCGCTGAAAAATCCGCCGAAATGGTGTTCAATACCGAATGATCATTCTCTCCTTTTACAACGACATCTGATAATGTAATCGATAAACCGGAGGACAAATGAAATGGATCTCCATCAAGCGGCTGAACTAGTTCCTTACGGTCAGGTTCAAAATGCGAATTCGCATTCCTATCTTTCCTACTGGCAGCCTGCGCAGCTAACATGCCTTTTATCGATTGCCAGGCTTCACGGCCATCAAGCGAGGCGTGATAATCGGAACCGAGCATCCTTACAGGTAAAAACACCTCCGGAGTCAGCAAGAGCACAGTGAGCGCTGCTGTAAATCCCATTGATCCGCCAATAAGTCTGATTCCTAAGCTTACTGCAACCATCGCAATAGACAACATACTAAAGAAATCAAGAGCAAATGATGATAGAAAAGCAACTCGCAATGTTTTCATCGTCGCTTTTCGGTAATGGTCACTCACCAAGCGAATCGTTTTGCCGTGTTCTTTACTTCGTCCTAAAAACTTTAAGGTCTTAAGACCGCGTAGCGCATCGGTATAGTGATGAGACAACATCTGATAAGATGTCCATTGCCGCTCAGCCTGTGTTTTTGCAGCAAGACCAAGCAGGATGAAAAATATAATAAGAAGAGGTAAGGTAACCGTGAGGATCCCACCTGATATTAGATCAAGCTTCATGGTCCATCCCCAGAGTACGAGTGTTAAAACCATCATATCTACAAATCTAGGAATTGCTAGCTCCAGATAAGTACGAACCTTGTCTACCCCTTCCATGACGAGCGTAATCTTCTCCGCACTGCTGCCAGAAGTATGGCATAGATTACGTTGCCCGAATATGCTCTCAATCAGCTGCTCCCTCATTCTCTCTGTTGCTTCCTCCGCAAACCGCCCAGATACTTTTCGCTGTATCCAGACGATGGTATATCTAGCAATGAGACATACAAAAAATAGAGTGAGTGGTTTATAAGCCATTTCTAGTGGATGTTCTTGAAATAACATGCTGATTCCTTGAGCAAGAAATAGAGCCTGACCTATAATAGCTGCACCAAGGAGCAGAGAAATCAGTCCGAGAACCGTCAGATGAATTTTAATCCCTCGTAAAGTGAACCATGATCTGTCCATTAGTGATCCAGGAGCTCCTTCTCCGATACTCTTTTACGGAATACATAATAGCTCCAGCACTGATAACCGAGTACGAACGGAAGAAAAATGGCGGCCACAATTGTCATTGACTTCAAAGTATACGGACTTGATACAGCATTATAGATGGTCAGGTCGTAGGCACTGCCAAGTGAACTCACCATAACACGTGGAAACAGTCCAATAAATAAAGTAGCAAAAGTTAATACAACAAGCAGACTTGTCGCAATAAAGCTTAACTTTTCTTGTTTTTTACGTAAGAACAGTGCTGCCAGTACAAACACGACAATTCCTAAAATAATAGCCGCGATTAACCATCCACCGCGCTTTGAAAAGAGATCCGTTTCACGGGAAGTAAGGAATGCTAGTCCCGCAAGGAAAAATGCCGTAATCGGCAGCGTAACGAGGGCGTATTTGTTCGAACGTTCTCTCAAATTTCCTTCTGTACGCAGTGAAATGAAAACAAATCCGTGGAGCAGACACAAGGTTAGCACGGCAACGCCTGCCCATACGGTATACAGGTTTATCAGATTTCTTCCTTCTACAGCAATGTTCATATCACTGCCAATAGGAACTCCTTGTACAATCCCAGCGAAAATAATCCCTATCAGAAGTGGAGTAGAACAGCTGCCGATGATAATACAGATATCCCACAGCTTCCGCCAAACAAGTCCGCTCATTTGATTGCGGAATTCAAAAGCTACCCCCCGCAAAATCAGTCCAAGCAGAATGAATGTAAAGAGTAAATAATAACCGCTAAGCAGAGTTGAATACCAATGAGGAAATGCGGCAAACATTGCTCCAATCGCTGTAATCAACCATACTTCGTTCGCATCCCAGAATGGCCCAATCGTTCGAATCAGCATTCTTTTCTCGGAATCGCTGCGCGGTAAAATGCCGAGGGACATGCCCACTCCAAAATCAAAACCTTCAAGAAAGAAAAAACCAACAAATAGAACGGAAATGAGTAAAAACCATAAATCATTCAGTGACATGACGATCTCTCCCTTGATGTGTATATGGATCCTCTATCGTCGGTAATGCATTGTCATTGTGATATGGGCCCTTACGAGCTTCACGCACAAACAGGAATGCTAAAACACCTAGTAAAATAAGGTACAGACTCGTAAAGGAAATCACAGAAAACAGAACCTGGTTACTAGTCACAGAAGTAGATACAGAGTCTTCAATCGTAAGCAGTCCAAAGACGGTCCATGGCTGACGACCGATCTCTGTCATAATCCATCCAGCCGTATTACCAATAAACGGAAGCGCGATTGCCCAAAGCATTATTTTTAAATACCAAGGTCGTGCCTGATCCAGTCTTTTGCGCATAGCCAGGTAGATTCCGTAGAACGCAAGCAGGATCATAGCACAGCCGCTTGCAATCATGATTCGAAAACTCCAAAAAGTGGTTCGGACTGGAGGAATGTAATCACCAGGCCCGTAAGCCATCTCATATTCTGCCTGTAATTCATTCATTCCAGTAACTGCGCCGGAAAATTTACTATATGATAAGTAGCTGAGAATATATGGGATTTTAATTTCAAATGTATTCTCTTGATTCTCTGGATCGATAACGGCAAATACTGTCCAAGGAGCAGGATCTTCACTCGTATTCCAAAGTCCTTCACTTGCCGCCATCTTCATAGGCTGTGTCTCAACAAGATACTGGGCTTGTCCATGACCAAACAGCGCAACGCACATTGAGGAAATACCTGCCACAATTACAGCTGTAGTAAAGGAAGATTTGAAAAATTCCATGTCTTTTTTTCGAAGCATTTTAAATGCACTAATTCCCGCTACAAGAAAACCGCCTGTTGCAAAAGCAGCAAATATAGTATGCGGGAATTCCCATAATACCTGTCCGTTGGTGATGACTGCCCAAAAATCAGTCATTTGCGCTCTTCCGTCTACCACTTCATATCCGACAGGACGCTGCATAAAGGAATTAGCAGTCAAAATCCAGAATCCGGAGAGCATAGTACCAATCGATACGAGCCATATACACATTAAATGCAGTTTTTTAGGTAACTTATTCCAACCAAATATCCATAGTCCAATAAATGTAGACTCTAGGAAGAAAGCGAGTAAAGCTTCAATCGCAAGCGGTGTACCAAATACATCGCCGACAAAGCGTGAAAACTCCGACCAGTTCATTCCAAATTGGAATTCCTGCAGAATGCCGGTCACCACTCCAAGTGCGAAGTTGATCAAAAGAAAGTGTCCCCAAAACTTCGCCATTTTTTTGTACAATTCTTTTTTTCGTACAACATACATGGTTTCCATAATGGCAATCAGTAAGGATAAACCAATGGATATCGGTACAAATACAAAGTGCAGAATTGTCGTTGTAGCAAACTGAATTCTTGCTAAATCAAGCACATCCATGATGTACTGCTCCCTTCGCGTATGATATAACTAAACCATTATACCCAGGAGTTTAGAATCATACATGGCTCATAAGGGGGATGAAAATTGACAAATCGCCGACAACAAATTGACAACTTTGTGAAAAAAATAACTTATATCCCGTCCTTGTGACATTCATCATATTCTTATATGAAACAAGTACAAATTGGAAGTCCTATACCACTAAAATTCAGTTCGACTTTTTATCATTTTCAGCAAATATCAAATAATTCCTTGCTCCATAGCGTACCGAGTCAATTGAACTCTGTTATGAACCTGAAGCTTTTGCAATATATTTTTAAGATGATTCTTCACTGTGTATTCTGAAATTTCATATCTTAAAGCAATCTCTTTATTCGTCAGACCTCTAGCCACCTCATATAAGATATCCTGCTCTCTTGAGGTAAGCTGATTCACTGTTAACATTTCCTTTCTTTTCGAAATTTGCACTTCTTTCAAAATTTCATAAGCCAGTTCTCTACTCAGAGATGCTTCTTCATTCAGTAAGCAGTCTAAATATTTCAGCCAAGTGGATTGATTTAGATTCTTAAACAAATAACCTTGAGCCCCGTATTTAAGAGCTTCAAGCAGGTTAAGCATATCATCAGATACAGTAACCAATACGATCTTGACGAAGGGATAGCGTTCTTTAATGTGTTTCGTGGCTTCAAACCCATTCATTTCGGGCATTTCAATATCCATAAGAATCAGATCTGGAAGCCTTTGCTCCACAAATTCTATGGCTTGTAAACCGCTCTCTACTACACCGATGACTTCATATCTCTGCTCTGATTCTAGTATCTTACATATTGTATTTCTTGCCTGTGCGTGGTCATCAACCACCAGAACTTGGGTTTTCATGGAGTCCATTAATGAGTCCCTCTTTTTCTATCTTTGTTTTAAAATCATGCTGTCATTCTCAGTCTCGCATAAAAGGCTGCCGTTGTACCGGCAGCCTTTTATCATTGTGCTAAGTATGAACTTATTCGTCAAGAAGAAAAAGCCGCCAACAGCGACTTTTCAGCATCCTATTTCTTAAGCTCACGACTGAAATCAAACATAACATTGACGATGGTTGATAAAACTTTCTTCATGTCCTCAGGAGACAAACATCCCATCTTTTCCTTTAGATTAGATATAGGTATCGTATTCATTGTATTTAACATAACGACAGCACGATCCGCTCCTATTGCTTGACCATCCACTTCTACCTCGAGAATATGATTAGATTTTCCACGCAAAAATTGAACTGTTACGATCTCCGGTCCTTCCTCATCTTCCGTTTCCTCACGTGTCACAATTAACTGAGTTACTATGTAATCACGTGTATGCGAAAGTCCTGACCAAATTTCTCCCCGTTTCATCTTTGACATATTGATCCCTCTCTATGATGACTTTTACTTACTCATTAATTTACGTAGGAGGGAAGCATTTGTACAGTAAATTAATACCGACATTTTGCATACTCTTTTCACTTCGAGCAGATAAATATTGTTTAATTCTTGTTAAAAGAAACACTTTGATCTTCTCACCTTAATATTCCAGGTTCATTTTGATTGCACAGACTTCGTGCAGCAGCGTCTTACTCGCCCCGAACAACTCGGAAACCTTGATCTGCTCCAAATCCATTCGGATCAAATTTCCCTTGAAAAGATATCTCATTGCTGTTAATATCACCTATCCAACCGCCGCCTTTCACGATACGGAAAGAGTTGCTATTTTCCTGGTCCTCATACCAGTCCCAACACCATTCTCTTACATTACCTGACATATCATAAATTCCTAGTTCGTTAGGCTCCTTAAGCCCTACGTTTTTCGCCTTTGTTCCGTTATTTTCGATCGCAGGCCAATTCCAATCACCTGATAAGTATTTTTCTCCCGCGTTTCTCCAGTACCACGCCACTTCATCTGCTTGATCACTGCCGCTGTATGTGTATCCTTTGCTCATTTGTCCTCCGCTTGCGGCGTATTCCCACTCCGCCTCAGTTGGCAGTCTATAACCGTTAGCTCCCTCATTCACCGTAACAGTCCATTTTATGGGATCATTCTCATTCTTATTGTTCGGATCTTTTTTGCTCTTATCTATATTATAAAATGGTTTCAAACCCTCTTTTTCACTTCTTGTATTACAATACTCAATCGCATCATACCAACTTACCATTTCGACGGGTAATTGTTTCCCTCTAAAACTAGAAGGATTACTTTCCATTACATCTACCCACTCTTTTTGGGTCACTTCATATTTACTCATATAAAAGTTTGGAATGGTTACTTCCTTGTCATAATAACTGGAGTTTTCATTAACAAATGACCCGCCTTCCACGAGTACGAAGTTATCTTCTTTTGCTGACTTTTGTTGTGAACAAGCACTAATTAGAACGAGTAATAATGATAAAAAGAAAATAGATCGCTTTTTCATTCATTTGTCTCCTTTTACGTATAGAAAAAAGTTATAGGCCGCTAAGGGCCTATAACTTGTCTCCGGCAAAGCCGAAAGACTTCTTTTTTTAAAGAGTGAACTGCAAAACACTCCTTAGTACCTTTGATCAAAGTGTTACCATACGGTTACATTCGAGCTGCCGCTGCTTTGGTAACCCTCTGTCGCTAATACTTGATAAGACCAACTGCTTCCGAGGTTCATCCCAACATTCTTCCATGCGTTAACATGGTTGCCAAACGTGATGGACGCGTTAACTCCGGTTGGTCTTTTGGATTGACGAACACTCCAGTACTGTGTAAATGTTTGTGTTCCGTCTATGGAAGGTGCATTGTACCTTGTTGTTGTGTAAATATCGTAAGTACCTCCATCACTAGTCACGGTCCCTTTAAAAGTTCCCGTCGGTCTATATGTGCCCCAGCTATCAACGACATAGTACTCAATCAATGAGTTCCTAGTCCATCCATAGAGGGTTAAGTATCCGTTACCTGAAGGAGCAAAGACCCCCGCATTATAATTTACAGTACGGGTCGGTGATCCCGTCGTCCAGCCTTTACCGACAACAAAATTGCCAGTATTACTCCAGTTGACACTGTAATTCCCGCCAGAGCCATTGACCGCATTCACGGTTCCGCCGCCATCTGTCCAATTTTGCCAATAATCGGTTGCTGCACTCGAGGTTGCTGCAAAAATTCCTAAACTCATGGACACTGCAAGGATTACGGCTCCAACTTTTTTCTTCATTTTAAACATAAACTACCTCCTGACCTATTTTTGATTCATTCTCGCGTTACAACATACAGCAGTTTCTTGGTTGTTTTTGTTCCCGTAGCAACAAACCTATTTCTGCCTGTGCATCATTCTTGAACCGGTATAACCACCTCCTTTACGGAAAGATTATAAATTGAAAGCGCATACAAAACTATTATGTAATTTAAAGGTTTTACTTCACTTTTCACAGGTAAATCGGTTCCAACAGAAAAAAACCGTCCTTATTAGGACGGTTTTAATGATTTATTTTATGGAAGTAAATAAATAATTACTTGATTACTACATAATCCAGGTTAACGAGTTTAGCGTAAGTTACAATTTGATCTGTTGTTAAGTTTAGAGATACAACGGTATGGTGGCCGCCGCCATTTTCGATCCAAGCTTTAACCCCGTCTTGGAAGTTTGGTTTCACGTTCCAAAGTACGCGAGCTACCGGAAGTTTTGGAGCTGGTGTTGTTGGTTCAAAAGCAGTAACTTCGTTGATCAAAAGCTTGTAGTGTGTTCCGAAGTCAGCCATAGATACGACAACTCCGTCTCCTTGTTTTCCATCGAACACCAAACGAGCTGGATCTTCTTTATCGCCAATACCTAGCGGTGAAACGACAACTTTAGGTTTGCTACTAGCGAGTGTTGGATCCACTTCAAGCATGTGAGATTGTAGGATAGACTCTTGACCAGCTGTAAGTTCATAAGTGTAATCTTCCATAAAGCCAGTAGACTTATTATGGCTCATGACTTTGAGCAAACGATCCAGTGCTGCTGTCTTCCAGTCGCCTTCTCCAGCAAAACCATATCCTTGTGCCATCAAACGTTGGACAGCAAGTCCTGGAAGTTGTTTCATTCCATGTAAATCTTCAAAGTTTGTTGTGAAAGCATTGTAGCCGCCTTGATCCAAGAAACGTTTGATCGCGATTTCATAGCTGATTTGTACTTTTACACTTGCTTCCCAATCTTCTTTACTGTAAGAGCCGTATTCAAAATCATACAATTCTGCATATTCAGCAAACAGATCATTAATTTCTTCTTCTGTAACTTCATTGATCACCTGAACAAGATCACCGATACCAAAGTAATCAACCGTCCAGCCAAATTGAATCTGTGCTTCAACCTTATCTCCTTCAGTTACCCCTACATTACGCATGTTGTCGCCAAAACGAGCAACTTTGATATGGAAGCTTTCATTATAAGCAACTGCTACGTCCATCCATTCTGCAATTTGTTTTTGCACTTCAGGACGTTCCCAGTAGCCAACAACAATTTTGTTTTGTTTGTTCAAACGCGCATTAATAAATCCGTATTCTCTGTCACCATGAGCAGCTTGGTTGAGGTTCATAAAATCCATGTCAATAGTCGCCCAAGGAATGCTTTCGTTATACTGAGTTGCCAAGTGAAGCAGAGGTTTTTGAAGCAGCTTTGTGCCGCGAATCCACATTTTTGCTGGTGAGAAGGTATGCATCCAAGTAATTACACCCGCAACTTCATCACGATAGTTGACTTCTTTCATAATGCTTGTAATCTTATCTGCACTTACGGCTAGATCTTGTAATACGAGCGGGTAAGGAAGAACACCGCTATTATTTAATGCGTCTGTCATTTCTTGCGCATGCGCTTTTACTTCTGCTAATGCTTCTTCTCCGTATAGATGCTGGGAACCAACAACAAACCAAAATTGTTTTGTGCTAACTGTTGTCATATGAATCCTCTTTTCTAATATTTATAGTAAAATCAATTTCAAGTTAATAAAACGATGTCTAATTCGTTAACTTACTTTTGTCCGTAGTAAGCGTTTTTTCCGTGCTTGCGTAAGTAATGTTTATCTAGAATGCGCTGCGGTAATTCCTCAGCAAAATGATTTAAATTTCTAGCAAATAAGTTCATTTTCGAAACTTCTTCCAGCACAACACTATTCATTACTGCGGTTTTTGCATCTTTTCCCCAAGTAAATGGTCCGTGACCTTTAAGCAAGACACCAGGAACTTCCATAATATCGATACCGCGATTCTTAAAAGTCTCGATGATGACATGACCTGTTTCCGCTTCATAACCGCGGTCAACTTCCTCTTGTGTCAAGAAGCGTGCACAAGGAATAGAACCATAAAATGTGTCTGCATGTGTAGTTCCCATGACCGGAACATCAAGTCCCGCTTGAGCCCAGATCGTTGCCCACGGTGAGTGCGTATGAACAATACCGCCGATTTCTGGATAATGTTTATACAGCACTGCGTGAGTTGGCGTATCTGAAGATGGTCTAAATTCACCTTCTACCACGTTTCCGTCAAAATCAACTACGACCATATCACTAGCTTTCATCGTTTCATAGTCAACACCGCTTGGCTTAATAACAAACAAACCGCTTTCACGATCGACAGCACTTACATTACCCCATGTATATTTAATAAGTCCTTGTTTAGGCAGTTCGAGATTGGCTTGAAACACTTCTTCTTTTAGTTGTTCTAACACCGAATTCCCACCCCTTTTATACTAAGTTGTCAACAGCAGCCTGCTCAATCGCGAGACCTTTTTTGTACCGTTCAATAAAGTTTTCAAAACCTTTGACATCTACTTCATCCGGATGAACTTCCTCGGCCACAACATCTTTAAAGACTTTTTGGTCTAGGAAATCTTCTAAACTTTCGTCTGCGTCTTTATTCATCAAGTAAGAGGCAAGAACGGCCATTCCCCATGCCCCGCCCTCTCCAGCTGTGCTTGTCACAGATACAGGAACATTCAGTGCTGCTGCAACCATCTTCTGTCCAACGAGAGGCGTTTTAAACAGTCCGCCATGAGCTAAAATGCTGTCGATTTCTACATTTTCTTTCTTCGTCAGAATGTCCATTCCGATCTTAAGGGCTCCAAATGCAGTGAAAAGATGGGTTCTCATAAAATTAGCTAAATTAAAGTTGCTTTCAGGTGTGCGGACAAAGAGAGGTCGCCCCTGCTCCAAACCAGTAATATTCTCACCTGAGAAATAACCGTAGCTGAGAAGTCCGCCGCCATCTGGGTCTGCTTCGAGTGCCTTATTGAACATGACACTGAATAGTTTTTCTGTATCCGCTTTATACCCCATCGCTTGAGAAAATTCGCGGAACAGCCCCATCCAAGCATTAATATCACTAGAACAGTTGTTGGCATGTACCATTCCCACAGGACTGCCATTTGGAGTGGTTACCATATCAATTTCCGGATGTAATTCGGAAAGATCATTTTCTAATACAATCATCGCAAACACGGAAGTTCCTACGGAGACATTCCCGGTGCGTTTTCTGACACTATTGGTAGCAACCATTCCTGTACCCGCATCACCTTCAGCAGGACAAAGTGGAATACCTGGTTGTAAATTTTCTGATTTATCAAGGATTTTGGCTCCAGCTGCCGTTAATTTACCAGCTTCTTCACCTGAGACATATACTTTCGGCAGAAGATCTTGCAGCTTCCAAGGATAACCTTTGGCTGAAGTAAGTTGATCGAATTGTCTCATCATCGATTCGTTGTAATCTTTTGTTGATTCATCAATAGGGAAAATACCTGAGGCATCACCGATGCCGATTGTTTTATGATCTGTAAGTAAAAAGTGAATGAATCCAGCCAGCGTAGTGATAAAACGAATACGAGGCACATGTTCTTCTTCATTAAGAATAGCTTGATATAAATGAGCAATACTCCAGCGTTCCGGAATGTTGAATTGAAACAGATCCGTTAACTCTTTTGCTGCGGCACCGGTTGTCGCATTACGCCACGTTCGAAACGGAACAAGCAGCTGATTATTTTCATCAAATGCCATATAACCGTGCATCATTGCGGAAAATCCTATGGAACCAATCGTTTGTAGTGTTACTTCATATTTCTTCTCAACTTCCTGCTTCATTTCGCTATAGGCTGTTTGCAGCCCGCTAATGATATCCTCTAAGTTGTACGTCCAAAATCCATCGACTAACTTGTTCTCCCACTCATAACTCCCCGAAGCAATCGTTTCAAAGTTATTCGCAATGAGGACTGCTTTGATGCGTGTAGATCCAAATTCGATACCAAGTGAAGTTTCTCCCTTAGTAATTGCTTGTTTGATATTTAGCTGGCTCATTCTTACGGTTGTCCCCTCTCAGATAGCACTTTTAAAAACCTTTTGATCGAAAGAAGGCGCTTTCCTTTTGACAGATTCAGTATATTTTTTGTTCGTACATTTGTCAACAATATTTAAAATATATACATACAAATTAATAATGATTGTTCCTTTTTATTGGAATTTATGTATAGATAAAGATATGATGTGACATAAAGCTGCTTAGCGAATATAATTATTTTGAACTTTGTACATAAATAAGATAAAATAATTGTTTTGATTAGATATAAATGAAATTTGTACTTACAACTATTTTATATAAATTGAATGTATTAACTAACAACGATGAAAGAAGTGAACTCCAGTGAAACCAAAGTATCAATTTATCATTGACGATATAAAAAGTAATATTCTTTCAGGCGTTTATAACGTCGGGGAACAGATTCCTACGGAGTCTGCATTACAAGAACAGTACCAAGTCAGCCGGCAGACCGTACGAAAAGCGATTTTAGAACTCTCCAACGAGGGTTTTCTCAGAAGTGAAAAAGGTTCCGGTACTTATGTCAGTAACCAGTACCGATCTAAATCGAATGGAAATTCAAATAATAAAATCATCGGCGTCATTACGACTTATATTTCTGATTACATTTTCCCCTCCATAATCCGGGGTATTGAAGGCAGGCTTAATGAGGATAATTACTCATTGCTATTAGCAAGTACAAATAATGATGTCGCACAAGAGAAAAAGGCACTAGAAATGATGCTTTCTTATGGTGTAGATGGTTTAATTGTGGAACCTACAAAAAGTAACTTATACAATCCCAATATTGCTTACTACCTAACATTCAAAGAACAAGATGTTCCTTTCATTATGATCAATGCTTATTATGAAGAGCTTGAAGTCCCTTTCTTTTGTCTTGATGACGTACAATCCAGCTATCTAGCAACAAAAGAATTGATCTCAAAAGGACATCAAAAGATTGGAATTATCTCGAAAATGGATGACCTGCAAGGTAAATATCGAATGAAGGGGTATATTAAAGCGCTGGGTGAAGCTAAATTACGGTTCCAACCGGAGCAAGTGCTCTCATTTGATACGGAGTCAAAACAGAATTTATCTGTTAACATAAAGAATTTTCTAATTGAAAATAGAGATGTGCTGACAGCGATTGTTTGTTATAACGATGAGGTAGGGCTCGAAGTCGTAAATGTGTGCAGACAACTCGATATTTCGATACCGAATGAATTATCTATTATCGGTCAAGACAATTCTTATATCGCAAAAAATGCAAACATTAAACTAACAACGCTGACACACCCGCAAGAACAAATGGGACGAGATGCGGCAGATTGGGTCATCAAGAAATTACAAGGTAAAAAAGATCTACCTGCGACCACTTATTATCAGCCGGTATTAATAGAAGGTGAGACTGTGGTGGAGAAATAATATTCCACTACCTAGTTGATGATTGAAAAATACGTGTAAACTGAATTTAATACCAAAATGCTCAGTCTAGATCGACTGGGCTTTTTGGTTTATATTTTCTAAAAACTTCTGTGCTGCACGTGATAAGGGGACATTTTTCAGATAGCATATCCCGATATTTCTTCTTGGGACTTCTTCTTCTAGTATGATCTCGTGTAAGTCTCCTCTTTCGAGATAGTCCATTGAAAACTCTTTAATGACGCAGGAAATGCCTAAATTAATTTTAGTGAACTCTAATACTAAATCATGTGATCCAAGTTCAAAGACGGGAGAAAGATGATGTCCTCTCTTTTTCAAAAAGTCTTCTACGTACATTCTTGAATTCGACTTCTTCTCTAGAAAAATAAGGGGCATCTCCATTAAATCGTCTAAGCTAATCGGTTTTGAAATCAGATCTTTGTACTTCTCTCCACACACAAAAATATCTTGAATTTCCTTACAAGGAATGACCTCTAGATGTTCTCCTTGAATGGGCAAATTACAGATGCCAAGATCCGCTTTACCCGTTTTTATAAACTCACAGATTTCCATTGTTGTTCCATTAATAATATTTAATTTGATGCCCGGGAATTCTTTGTGGAACTTCTCTAAATAAGGCAGTAAATAATAACGAGAGATGGTATCCCCTACTCCGATTCGCAGCTGCCCCGTCTTTAAAGACTTGAACTCCAGCATCTTATCTTCAGCAGCATGAATAATCCCTAGTGCAGAATTAATATGTTCATTTAATAATTTACCTTCTGTTGTTAGAACCACGCCTTTTGACGTTCGATAGAAAAGTGCAATTTCTAACTCCTTCTCAAGTTTTGTAATTGCCTGGCTTACTGCAGATTGGGTCAAAAACAGTTCTTCTGCCGCTTTAGAAAAGCTTTTGTGCTGGCTGACGACATTAAATACGCGATATAAATCTAATTTTCCGATCATATTAATTCTCCTTATATCAAACATTACAAATATTAATTTTACTTATAACACTTTTCAGAGGTATAGTAAAATCATAGTGTTTAAACATTTCGTTATTAAGATACATAACGTGAACTCGGTAAAGGGGAGATTATTATGTCAAGAGCAGTAGGAACCGTAGTACGTGGACTTCGTGGTCCGATCATTAACCAAGGTGATTCTATTGAAGAAATCGTAGTGGATACAGTATTAAATGCAGCAAAAAGTGAAGGATTTTCGATCGAGGATCGTGACATTGTTACCATAACAGAATCCATTGTTGCTCGTGCGCAAGGGAACTATGCGACAATCGACCATATTGCGACAGATATAAATGAAAAATTCGGTGACGAAACGGTTGGTGTTATTTTCCCAATTCTAAGCCGTAACCGATTCGCTAACTGCTTGAGAGGGATTGCAAAAGGCGCGAAGAAAGTCATCTTAATGCTTAGCTACCCTGCGGATGAAGTAGGTAATCACCTGGTAGACATTGATGAACTCGATGTTAAAGGCATTAATCCTTGGACGGATGTATTATCAGAAGATCAGTTCCGTGAACATTTTGGTTATAAAAAGCATCCATTTACAGGTGTGGATTACATTGAATATTACAAATCTCTCATTGAAGCAGAAGGTACAACTTGCGAGGTCATCTTCTCTAATAACCCTAAAACCATTTTAGAATATACAAAATATGTCCTGACTTGCGATATTCACTCCCGTTTCAGAACGAAACGCATTTTAACGAACAATGGTGCTGAAAAAGTATTTGGTCTCGATGATATTTTATCCAAATCCATTAATGGCAGCGGCTTTAACGAAGCTTACGGTCTTCTTGGATCTAATAAAGCAACCGAAGAAAGCGTGAAATTATTCCCGAATAACTGTCAACCGATCGTTGATCGTATTCAAGAGAAATTGAAAGAACTAACAGGTAAAACCGTTGAAGTCATGGTGTATGGAGATGGAGCTTTCAAAGATCCAGTAGGAAAAATTTGGGAACTGGCAGATCCTGTTGTCTCCCCTGCTTACACTGAGGGACTGAGCGGTACTCCAAATGAAGTGAAACTGAAGTACTTGGCAGATAACAACTTCTCTCATCTTCGTGGTGAAGAATTACAACAAGCGATTACGGAGTTTATCCAGAATAAAAACGATGATCTCGTTGGTGAGATGGAAGCTCAAGGTACTACGCCTCGTCGACTAACCGATCTCATTGGCTCATTGTCTGATTTAACATCAGGCAGCGGCGACAAAGGTACACCAATGATTTACATCCAAGGTTACTTCGATAACTATACAAAATAAGATGAACACGAACCTTTGGACATGATTGTTACATCACAATCCGGTTATCATCTTTCAACATATTTTAAAATGTACACCTTGCTAAATTCAGTTTTAGCAAGGTGTATTTTTTATTTTCGTTAACGTCTCTGCTTGATGTACAGACGATTATAGGTAACGAGGTGGTGAAACCTTTTTCACAAAAAACACTCCACTCAATTGCTCAGCTGGAATAATAAATTTCCTTACCGTTCCATGCTCTAGGATCCGTGTTTTCTCAAAAATCCACTTATTGTAAGGTTGCTCCGTGACATTAGAGAAATCAAGAAACGATACAGAAGACTCGGTATGATTCATGTAATCCTCTAGACTCCTTTTTGGAGGAGGGCCTATTCTATAGACTGTTCTATTCAATAAGTGTGCCTCTCCTTCATACATAAACAGCCCCAAATAATAGGAGTCATCCATCAACGTTTTGCTTATTAGTGAACCCATGGGTCTGTAATTATTAGATGTCTGATAATTTTTATAAATATGAGCATTGTGAGCCCAAATTATTATCTTTTCATTCGGATATAATTCACTACAAATCCATTCTAAGTTAGCTGCCATGATCTGATCCCGATATTTCATATAATCTTGAAAGTTATCTGTTAAATGTTTTAGAAAAAGGCGCCTATTTTCGAGTTCTTTCTGAATGAATGTAAAGGGTAAGTCTAAACCAAGATTAATAAAATCCTTTTTCTTCTCCATCAGAAGATCGAGTAATTGATCTATAGTCTGATTTAGTTCATTTTGAATGAACTTATACTCTTGCAGCGTCTCTTTGGGTATCCTCTTCCTTCTCCCTGTATATTTGCTAATACGACCATACCAATGAGCTGTGTTCTCTTCTACTGTTTGTATGTTCTGTATAAATTCTAAGGGAAAATCAATATTGATTTTATTTAAAAACGCTATCAACAAACTCTGTTTGCTGGAGGGCTGAGAATCAAAACCGATCAGATTAAAGTCCTCGTTAGCTTTTAATGATTGGAATAATGAATAGGTTTCTTCTGTTTTCCAAAACGGAAAGACAGAATGGTCTATGAATTCATCAACTGAAAGTTCATCTTTTAGGAAGTTCGAGGTATAACATTCCGTAATTCCGCTCTCGAATGCTATCACTTTAAATCCCATTTTATGATAGAGAAAATCGATCAATTGGGTCTTGAGAAGATTATGCTCAGCAATACCGTGACCATTTTCACCTAGCCATACAATTCGTTTATCCTTTAGAATGTTCTCTAAAAAGTTGAAATGATCCGATCTAGTTTCGGACAAGGTATCCACATGATGAGCATGTTCCTTTACCCACTCTACTGACCTGTTATATGTTGTCTTTCTTGACTGAAAAATTGCCACCCTTATCCCCCTTTCGATCAATGAATCCTGTAAAATATACTAAGTTAGATAATGAATATAAAATTAGCTGCTTATTTTTTTCTTACTCTTCTTCCTACCAAGAAAGCCACAAGAACAATCAAAACAATTCCAAGCGCTGTCATCCATATGTTTGAGCTTATAGAATTCAATTCCCCTGAAAGATCCACTTGTTCTGTAGGTGCTTTACCTTCACCTAAAATCGTTAAATCTTCTGCTGCTTGAGCTAATACACTCGTCCGATCACAAATAATTGTTACAAGCTCTTCTCTGTCACCATACATAGAAGATGATTTCGCATATACTAAATAATCCTCCCCTTCTTTAAATTGAATTCCACAATCACCTCCACCGCCACCGGTACGAATGATGATTTGAGATTCTGAACCTCCCTTCCAGACCTCACTGATTTCAAATAATACAGTATTTGATAAATATCCATTTGTTCTCTCTTCCTTCACTTCAATTACGCGTCCTGAGAAAACGGCTTCAGATCGACTAAGTTCATCTTGAACACTTATAGGCTCCACACAAGAACAAGCATATGCATTTGAAGGTATGGAGATTGTCATGATGCTCACTAATAGACAAATGGATAGAAATATATTTATTTTCCTTTTCACCATCATCATTCCCCCTATTCATATTCTGTCGTCAATGTAACGACATTCAAGAATCTAATTATTATCTTTGACGATCTTAACTTCATTGTTTGTCACATAACAGGTGTAATCCGAACGCATCTGAGGTCCCTCTCCGTCTATTGGTTCACAGTCTTGCTGAATAGTAATCAGAAATCCATCTTCCTTTTCTTGGCTGTCATTAACCTTATTAAAGGTTTCTAAGTCATTTCCACAGACAGGAACCTTATCTAGTGCCCTGCTTGTAGCAGTTTCTAAGGTAAGGTCTTGTTCTGAAACACATCCGGATAATAATACGGATAGCAAAAAAACAAAAAGAAAATTACGCATGACGTCCCTCCTTCTACTTCTTAAACGCACCAACTCACCATTTGTTCCACCTAATCTTATCTAGCGATTAAAATCACAACCTAATCATTGCAAAAAATGCACATATTTTGTTTCTGTTTTATTATAATAAGGTATATTATATGGAAGCGTTTACAAGAATTCTGTTCTTTAGCCTTTCATACCCCTTTTTCTTAGAGGATTAGGATAGGTTTGGTACAGTGTATTTGCTTCACATGTATAACCAAAAATGAACAAAGGAGCTGGTTTATCTGCGTAAAACAACAATGAAAGGAATTCCCTGTTTGCTCGGTTTAACAATCTTCTTCTCCACTCTAAGTATCCTGCTCTTATCTCCTTCTGCCGTAAATGCCGCTTCTGGGGAAACGGCAAGCATCTCCGACATTTTAAAATACCAACAATCTGATGGCGGTTGGAGAAAGGATTATACGACAACCAGCGGAGAGTGGGCCAAGTCTACGATTGATAACAAAGCTACTTATACCGAGATCAGGAGACTTGCAGCTGAGTATCAAAAAACGAAAGATAGCAAGTATTCTGCTGCAGCGATCAAAGGAATTCAATTCTTGTTGAACATGCAATATGCAAGTGGCGGCTGGCCGCAAGTGTATAACAGCTCCGGTTATCATAAACACATTACTTTTAATGACAATGCCATGATTAACGTAATGATACTGCTGGATGATGCGGCTAACAAAAAAGGAGATTTCACCTTTATCGACAGCACTCTAGCCGGAAGATGTACAACGGCAGTGACAAAAGGGGTGAGCCTTATTTTGCAAATGCAGGTTGTTGTCAATGGAAAGCTAACGGTTTGGGGACAACAGCATGATTCAGTTACTTTAAAGCCCGCTGGGGCAAGAGCATACGAAGTTCCTTCTCTCTCCGGCCAAGAAAGTGTGGGGATTGTTAAATTCCTCAAGACGAGATCTTCCACAACTCAAATTGCCAATTCAATCAAAGCTGCAGAAGATTGGTTTAAAGCTGTGAAAATTACTGGGATCAAAGTTGTAAAAACGAGCGATGATGTCATCGTGACGAGTGATCCGACTGCTCCAGCAATTTGGGCACGTTTTTATGAGATAAATACAAATAAACCGATCTTTGTCGGCCGTGACGGAATTGTTAAATACAAACTTAGTGATATTGAGCAAGAAAGACGAGTAAATTACTCATGGTACGGAAATTGGGCTAATAATCTAGGGATCTATTAAACAATGTTCGTAATAATACGGAGTAACAAACAAATAATTAAATAATTAATTAAACAACCAGTCTCCGACTTAGAGGCTGGTTATTTCTAATTTTACATTCACTTATTGTTTACATGCTGATTGTAAAATAACTCCGAAATAGTATATACATCTTTTCTCCGCGTAGGATTATTGGATGGGGAAATACTCTCCATTGAATTGATACTGATAGCTGTCCTTTATTCGAATATATCCGAGTATACAGTGGTTTCTATCCCTATATAGAATGCCGGAAATATTCTTATTGTCTACATTACCTTCTGCCACCATAATTTTGGGATCATCACAAGCTAACACAATACCAATGTGATCATGAGAATGATCAGATAATAGTTTTTCATAAATAACAATATCACCACGAGCCGGACTAAACTCTTCTTCATTAACGTCATAAAAAAATCCAGTATCGGGCAGTTTTGCCCAATCTAGCAGTGCTCCAACTCCGGCAAGCCGATACATATGGTTTGGATAACGAATTGGCAGTAATATTCCCGCATGCATACAGCAGTGATATACAAATGCAGCACACCAGTTATTCTCTAGCACTTTATATATATCAACGTCTGGCCAATACTTACAAATCTCTCTATAATCCTCATTATTAGGTACTCCTATTATATTCTTCTTTGCCAAGGTTTCTGCATAATCAGCAAGCATAGAACGTCTGTCTTCTCTAAGTGGATTTATTAATTTCGCATCGATATGATCAGTGGTAGCAAGCGCTTTTACTGTTTCTTCCGGCATTCCTAACTCTCTAAGTACATTTTGTAGTCTATGTATATCCATGGTAGATACATGTCTAGCCGTATTGTGAAAGTACATCTGCAGTAAAATAGCATCTTTCAAAATTTCCTCATAGGGACCATGACCGCGCTGCCGATCATCTTGATAAAAAATCGATCTAAGAATAATAGACATCTCTTCATCAGAAAAGAGTTCGGAGCTGCGTAAGATGGGTCTTATTGCATCAGCACTATTGTGGCCTGGAAAGGACTTTACTTGCGTCTTAACAAAATAATAATTGTGAAGTAACCCCGCGATTGCGGCTAATTCCGGGTTTTGTCCTCTCCTTATAGCAAGCATGGAAGCAAAACTTGAAACCCCAGACAATTGTGACCAAACCTGATGTTTCTTTAAGTTGCTGCCTTCAACTAGTAGAATATTATCATGAACAAGAGATTGAACAAAATCCAGTCTCCTTGATTTCTTATCACTTATCAAAATTATACCTCCTCATCTCGAACGATCGCAGACTTATCTTCTACATATTGATCTATCTGACGACATTATGCCGTATCTATCCTAGCTTGTATATTCCTAGCGCTTCTCTCCATTTACAGCAATCATTTGAACCACCGTTCGGGAGTCACCCTTTAGCTTCACGTTACCGGCGAGCAGCTGTGAGGAACCATCTCCGTCTAGAAAAATGCCTTCCTGTAATTTCCCAGCAGCAACACTGCTCTTTATGGCAGTACGAAACTGTTTAGCCGTACATTTGGTAGAAGAAACAATAAGGTAGATGTCTCCTGATGTATCATAAGCCATTGCACTTCGCAGCCGATTGTCGCCAGGAAAAGGAAGCCCTTCTTCATCGATTGCAATTTGATACCATCTGTTATCATCCCTTAGGTTCATACTTACTCCACCCTGTGCCCAGAACTTTGTCTCATCTGTCATCGTTAGATCTCCGGCACTTGCAACCCGCTGAACGTCAACCTTCTTTGTAATCCGATCAAATACCATCGTTCCACGGTCGTATTTGGTGTTAAACCAGCCTGATCCATATTCTTTGACGCTACCGTTAACAGGTACACCATCCATCACTGCAATACTAAGTAACTGATCTTCCCAAAAGAATCCGCCATTTATTCCAGGGAACCCCGAACGCACCACATTCTCGTTAATCGTCAGCAGCGTTATATAATCTGGTTTTGTCTGCAATACGTGTAGAGTAACCCCATTGTCAGTAGTTGTTTGGGTATACTTCAGTCCATCCGGAGTGTCTTCTATACTTATAAAGGGCCATGCAAATACTATGCCAAGTGTTAACATGAAAATACTAAAAAAGATCAGTAAAGAACGACTTACAAGGACTACCCTGTCAATTGCTTTATCTTTCAATACGCACTCCTCCTACTGATCAAGCACCTTATATTTGACATCAACCTTATGAAATCCTTCTCCTCTACTTTTATATAAAAAACAGCCGATCACATGGACCAGCTGTAATTAATTTAATATTCAACTATAAATCATTACTGCATCAGTTTTGTTCGCGAATCCTAACCCGTACATCATCATGTCTTACATAACGACAGAAATAACATACCTTATAATTGAGAACTTATTGGGTCTCCCAGTAATCACCAACTAGACCTTCAATAATACTTCCGCTAGCCCACGGCATGAGACAAAACCATGTACTGGCCGGGGAACCATCACTATATTTTTCGGTAACCAGTCCTTCAGAATGACAAAACCGTTCAGACATCCATCCTTTTTTTCCAAAATCAAATTCACCATCATAACGATTATATGTTTGACATCCCCAGCGAACGGTATCCATCAAACGCAAATCTACATAAGGATCATCACGCTTTGCGGTATAATAGTATAACTCATCTACAATACTGCTGGACATGGGATGAATATGTGGATTCGCTACTGAGGTTACACTGCCCCCACTGCTAGACCAACCGAGCGTGCTAAGCGGAGGAATTTTCACCGGCGAATTATAACAAAATTTGAAAGTAAACTCATAACAAATAGCATTCCGCATATGGTCTAGATACAGATCATCTTTCGTTAATGCATGAAGATATCTGACTGCCCGGATGTAAGCTAAAATCCCCTCCGAATCCACAGCCTTCTCTGCATCCAATGGGGCACCGTAACATTCCATGCGTTTTACGTAAGTCTCATAATAGTGTTGTTCACTATCTTTAAGACTTTCTATATAAGACTCATCTTCAGTTAGCCAGCTGTAATAAGCCATTGCAGCCAAGCACCAAGCACCGCTAAATGCGTCATATTCAAGCCCAGCACCTGTTTTTTCTGATAGGATGGTCGGATATTCATGGTCTGTATTCTTTGTTCGTTCTAATTTATCCAGAATATCTTTAGCGAAAATCAACCAGTCATCATGAGAAATACCTTTGATTCGTTTCTCATATTCGTATGCCTTCAAAATATAAAACATGGCTTGTCCTGAAAGGTAAGCAGAATGCCCCGGTGTGCGCATACCGTCAAACCACCATCCTTTGTTACTCCATACACCATTATGGTAAGCACTATATGGGAGACCTGTCTTGGGATTAAGTGAGTTATCAATAATATTTGTAATACAAGAAATCGCTTGCTCCCGCATAGCCTCATCTCCCAGTCGCAGAGCTGCCATAAGTACAGGTGTAGCAATGGTTAGACCATTCGTCCAACTGATAGAAATAATTTTATTATATCGCCATCCTCCTGTTTGTTTATCTTCAAATACAAAAGTAGAATAATGGCGTTCCTCGGGAAGCCAAGCATATGTAAAAATTGCACTGGATAAATCACTGGCAGCTGTTTTAATGTCGCTTCCTTCCCTTGGCTGCTGATGATAACGATAATAAATATGTTCTAGCGCTGGATTGATACCAAGTTCTGATTCAGCTTCATATTCATACAGATCTATCGTAAATTGAATCGTCTCTCCTGCCTGAATCTCAAAGCAATTGTCTTCAAGCGGCGCTTGTTCTTTGACTAGACGAGATTTAATAAAATGCAATGGTGCGTTTTCATAACCAAGCGTATACCCTACTGTCCCTCGGTCAATAGAGCATGTATATCCGCCATACTGATAAAATTCACCTGTTTCGCCTGGGTACCACTGCTGTTTCACTCCATCTTTCGTAATAAAATAAGGACTTGCACATAGTCCATAGACTTTTCCACTGTCATATACAAATGCAGCGGGATGCGATAAACGATCACTTCTAACCATCCACCAAGAAGAGGAAGGCCTTCCTGGGTTCCCTGGTCTCAGTCTTGGAAACTCATTAGGAACATTCTGCGGAGCTTCTCCCCGGTTTAATCCATACATAAATGCAGGCAGAAAAAATCGAGGTTCCACCTTTTGAAACGGTAATTCTACATGGATTACACCCTGCCAGGGATTACTTTCTTCGTTGCATATTGTGATAAGTGCCTGGATCGGAAATTCCGGATTGCCTATATTTCTTTTTATATTTATTTTTGCTGTCAGTCCATTCTCTTGTAGTTCTCCGTATTCCTTACTATCACTTGATTTATTTCTTGCGGTTATAATGAATTCCATGAGATCCTCCCATCCTCTAATCAGGAGACTGGCTCACCAATCACTCATTTTCCTGAATTGGTAAGCCAGCCATATTTTAAGACAATTAATACTGAGCAGATACTTCAATTTTATCGATATTTGGACCTTCCGTTCCTGTCGTTACCATCTTCACTATATTATTTCCACTGTTCATAGGAACCTGTATCGTTTTTTCGCCCCATGTTCCCCAAGCGCCCGTTGCGGAGAAAGGAACGTTACTTAATACCTTTGTTCCGTTAACATAGATATCAAGATTTCTAGTGCCGGACTCCAGTCCATACCTAATTTTAATATTTTTCGTTCCTGTCACTGCACAGTAGATCGAATTCCACTGAATTGCCGAATTTGAGTCAGCACTAAAATTAACATATCCAGTTCCGCTGTATCCACTGTAGAGAGATTCGACTACCGCATCTGTCAACGTTGTACCAGACTCCGCTTCATAGGCGGTAGACTCACTTCCACTGACACTTCCTAAATCAGCTGTAAATGTCATGACACTTCTAGCAGGCAGCTCAGCAGTAAAAGAATTATTCGTTACCGTAAGATCGGTACCTGCTGCCATGCTTCTGCTGCTGTCAGTAATCCAAGTGGATACTTTGGAAGCAGTTCCATTTTGCAAATTAAATTTCTGATTTACACTTGAAGCACCGCGGTTAACCGCTACAATTACAGCCTTGTTGTTACCTTTGTAGGCAGATACGAATACATTCGTGTCCGGATTCTTAGTGGCGTCGACTCTTTTATATCCAGGACGAACAAATTTCGAAAAATGAGCCATGCTGTATCCGCGTTTACTGATCGTACCATCCTCATTCATCGGGCCATATTGTCTCCGAATATACCACCACACATAGGCCTGAAAATCCGCTTCTACCATCGCGTGATGCATATGATAAGCAACATCCAGCGCTTCAGGCCAGAGATTTGCTGAGTTATTATTGCTGTTTGGGTAATAGACTTCCGTCATCCAAAGATCTTTTCCTGCCCCTTTTTGTTTAAACAATGGATAGGCAAAGTCAGAAAAGTTAGTGCCATATGTGTGTGCGCCAAGAATATCCATATTCGCGAGAGCTTGCGGATCATTCAATATAGGATCTGACATATTTTTAAGATAAGAAAATGACTCGGGAGCAATTACTTTAGTCTGTATAGAACCTGCATTCTCTTTCATAAAACGCAGTATTTCTTGAGGTGTCCACCAGGTCCATTCATGTGCATAATCGGGTTCATTCTGAACAGAGATCGCGTACAAATCAACACCGTTCTCTTTCATATAAGCTACGAAATCATTTAGATGCTGAGCATAAGCTGCATATTTATCATACTTAAGACGCTTTGCGCTCGTATCCCCATTACGGTTGAACGTCTCTACCATACTGCTAGGAGGATTCCATGGCGATGCAAAAACAATAGCGCCTTGTTCAATGGCACGTTTCGCCGTTGGCAATTCCTTGTACCAATTGCTACTATTTTCATCCACATAAATTCGCAGTATAGAAAAACCTAGCTGATTTACTCCGTTACCAAACGCAGTATCTCTTTGAGCAGGAGTTAAATCGCCGATCCATACAGGGTGGTTAATCCCTCCAAAACCTCGGATGACTTGTTTTTCAGAAGAAAAATTAACATTTACATCACTTGCAGCCACTACTTTCGATTGGTCTGAAAAGGAAAATAGAAGCTGCATTACAGAGGCAAAAACAAGCATTGCACAAATTGATTTTTTAGTAAGTGAATTCAAATTTTATCATTCCCTCTCTAAATGAATTTGCGGTGTAAACTTGTTTTAAAAAAAGGAAAGCAGTCCGCTCGAAGTTAAATAAATTTAGGCTCCGCTCGGACTGTTTTTCTACGTGGGTTATACGATTTTACTTTTTCCAGACTTCATCAATTGCCGCTTGGAACGGTTCTTTGTATTTCTCAACAACCGTTGATACGGACACACCTTCAAAAATCTCACCGCTCAACTCATAAAACGGCATATTTGGATATCCGTTAACTGTATCAATTACTTTCATACTATTTCCTGCAACACGGGCATTGTTAATATCATCCTCATTACTAAACAGTGTTTCCAGTTGAGCTTGTTTTGGATAGTCATACATAGATTCGATGTCAAACATCTTTTCATAGATGTATACCAGTTGCTCAGGGTTATCAATTGCTTTTGGAACGGTTAAATAGTTAGGAATCGTATTGCTTGATTGATATTCAGTAGCGCTTGGTCCCATAGGGAATGGTAGATATCCTAGTTCATAGTCCGGCATATCCTTTGAGTAGCTTTCCATCTCATAATCACTGCCTGCTACCATTAATGTGTTACCTTGTCTGAAGAATTGTCCCGGCTCTGTCCAGTCTCCACCTTCTGTTGGTCTTGCAACAGATTCGGTTGTAAGTTTAGACAAGAAGTTTAGAACCTCTAAAGTTTTAGGATCCTCCAAATTTTGTTTGTCGTCAGCAACCAAATTTGCCTCATTTGCTGCCATAGCCTGAACAAGAATGGAAGCAGAAGCAAGCCCCCAAATATCTAATTTACCATCGTTGTTTGAATCTTTATTCGCTTCTTTAGCGACCTGTGTAAACGTATCCCAGTTCCAGTTATTATCATTCACATACTCTTGTAGCGGTTTCATTCCTAACTGATTCATTAACGTACGGTTATAGAAAATTCCCGAAGAAGCTCCCATATTCCCTGTTCTAAATCCGTAGCCTCTTCCCTCAAATTGAGAATATTCGTTCGTGTACTGTTGAAGGAATATCTTTTCGTTCTTGGTATATTCATCTACCGGGTGGAATAGACCCTGTTTAACCAGTGTCGGAATCATCCAAGGTCTGGCTACCCGGATAATATCACCAAGTGGTTCGCCGGCAACGAGTGAAGCAGTCACTTTATCTTGATATTCCCCGTAATCAACTACCACGTATTCGATTTTAAAATTGTGTTTCTCCATTAGTGCATCCAAGTTTTTCTTTATGGCAACGTTATCTGGGTTATCTTCATTAATGGACTCATCGTACCAAGATACCCACTTAATTGTTCGGCCGCCCATGTCGAAATCCATCTCAGGTGTTCCAGTAACTTCTTCCTCTTCTACTGGTGCTTCATCTTCTTTATTTGCGTCTTCTACTTCCGTTCCTGTGCTTACATTTCCTGGTTCTGGTTCATTAGCTGTACCTCCGCCGCTACCACTGCATGCTACGATGAACACTAGTAGAAAACAGCATAACAGCATCCCCATCTTACGCATCCACATGTTTATTCCCCCTATAATTAATAACCTCAATATACAGCGCTTTCATTTTTTGTTTCTATAGCCCATTTCAAAGCATCAGCTATATGATCATTCCAAAAATCCCATGTATGAGCACCTGAAGTTTCGACATATGTATGTTCGACATCTTCGCTCAATAAAAATTGATGCAACCGCTGGTTGACATGAAGTAAAAAATCTTCTGTCCCACACGCCAAGTATATTCGCGGTATATCTACCTCTTCTGTCTTCAGACAGCGAATCAATTCCTCTGGGTCTTTGTCACTTCCAAGAACAAGATCGAGGTCTCCAAATACACTTTTGTAATAATCGTAACTAGCAATTCCATTGTGTACGTCTGGCCTCATATCAGGTAATGAGTAGGGAAGCAATGCTGATGACAAGGCGATAATCCCTCCAAAATGGTCAGCATACTTTAGTCCGTTACGTATGGCGCCATATCCGCCCATTGACAGTCCGCCGATAAAGGTATCCTCTCTCTCAGAGGATAAGGGAAACATACGCCGAGTATATTGTACGAGTTCACGTCCAATATATTCCCCAAGCCATTCTTCTCGCTCTTCATTATCGAGATAGAACTTATTCTCTCCTGCAGGCATAAACACGGCTACATGATGCCGATCGGAAAGTTCTCGTATCCTCGAATAACTAAGCCAATCCGTATGGCTTCCGCAATAACCATGAAGTAAATACAGAGATTTCAGACCTTTCGTGTTTTCTTTAGAATCTGAACTTTCCTCTGCGGCTTGATCAAGCGGCAACAATGCATTGAAGGTGACCTCTCTTTTCATACACTTTGAAAAGAAGCTGATTTGCATTACAGCCATATCCTTGCTCCTTTCTCATATAATCGGTATTATTAAAATTCAGGCTTAAATTCACAATTCCCTTATTTCGTTTAACTTATAATCCTCTAGTAATTCGCTATACGATCTTAGGACTGAACAGCATCAATTACATCCCAATAGGAAGCTTTCGGTTTATGCTGTGTATCAAAGAGAAATGGCCAGTTTTTACGATTACGGACAGGAAAATGATCCAGCCAAGTGTAATCATCAGCGGCGCCCCAAAAAGTAACGGAAGTGATGTGATCACTGTACTCCTTAAATAATCGGAAGAACCCGGCATAACGCTCAGCTTGAAGTTCAAGCATCTCTTCCGTTGGTGCAGTGAGATCCGTCCTCTTATCCTCATGAGCAAAGAGCGATACATCCATTTCTGTAATATGAAGTTTCATTCCGAGACTCGCATATCGTTCAATCGCTTCTCTTATGTGATCCAGGGCCGGATGTAACAGGTTCCAGTGTGCCTGCAGACCAACACCATGGATAGGAACCCTCTGTTCGATCAGCGACTTGACAAGTGCATAGATTTTTTCACGCTTTTCAGGAACAGATTCGTTGTAATCGTTATAGAATAAAAGCGCATTCGGGTCCGCTTCATGTGCATATTCGAATGCTTTTGCAATAAAGTCTTCACCGATCACATCAAGCCATTTAGACTTACGCAGTATTTGTTCACCGCTGTCTGATACGGCTTCGTTAACAACATCCCAGGCATAAATACTTCCTTTGTAGCGACCAACTACTTCATCGATGTGAGATTTCATTCTGGTAAGTAAAGTCTCCCGGTCGGCTTTGCCTCCTGAATGACTTTCAAAAACCCAGTCAGGGGTTTGATTATGCCATACAAGTGTATGGCCTCTGACTGCCATATTATTCTCCATTGCAAAAGCAACTAGCTGATCTGCTGCCTCAAAGGTATACCTTCCCTCCTCTGGTTGTATTCTTTCAAATTTCATTTCATTCTCTGCTGTTACACTATTGAAGTGCTGTGACAACAGTTCTTTCTGTGTAATTAATGTCGTCGGATTAACAGCCGCTCCAATGTGAAATCGTTCCCTATAAACCTCATGGAGCTTAGGTATGGCTACCTTCTGATCGACTGTCTGATCTGTCAATTTTGCTGACCCCCTCTAACCTCATTCAGAATTGGATGACTGGCATAATGTGGTGGATGTTCTCCTCAAAAGTTTAGCTTTTGCTTTTATCTGCAACAACCTGCTAAACGGTAGATTTTTCCCGCCCAAAATAATGAAATCCATACTTTCACAGGTCTTTTTCAACGACAGGATCTTCAGTCTCTATAAGATAGATTTCATCCGCTATTGTATCGAAGCGAACTACATCACCATCCCTGACCGTCTTGATGTTTGTCCCCGTTTTGGTCCTAACCGTTAACTGATTTCCTTCACTTCGAACTTGGCATACGGTGCTGAATTTCGCGTGCACAGCAGCCTGTAGAAGATTGTTCTCTTCCCAGTGAATGGTAACTTCGAATCCTCCGCGTGCCCGTAAACCGCTAACCATCCCGGAGGTCCATGCCTGCGGCAAGGCAGGGAGCAAATCAATCATCCCTTCATGGCTTTGCAGTAACATCTCCGCAATACCGGCTGTTCCGCCAAAGTTCCCGTCAATTTGAAATGGGGGATGGTTATCCAGCAGATTCGGCAGTGTTGAACCACGTAATAGATCAGATATATTTCTATATGCTTCCTCTCCATCACGGAGTCGTGCCCACATATTGATGATCCAGGCTCGGCTCCATCCCGTATGTCCTCCTCCAAAAGAAAGCCTGCGATGTAATGTGATTCGAGCGGCCTCAGACCATTCAGGCGTACTTCGCGGAGTAATCCTGCTACCGGGATGAAGTGCAAATAGATGAGAGATATGCCGGTGGCCAGGCTCTACTTCTTCATAGTCTTCCATCCATTCCTGAAGCTGTCCGTGACGACCGACTTTCGGCTGAGGCAGACATGACCGCACTTTTCGAAACCGTTCACGCATTGTATGATCAATATCTAGCAGTTCAGCTGCTTCAATACAAGCCCCAAATAAATGGTCAAGGATTTGACTGTCCATAGATGGAGCAATACATAGTGCACCTGTCTCATCACTTGGTAGACGATATCTATTTTCTGGCGAGACCGATGGTGAAGTCACTAGCTTTCCATCCGAAGTTTCAATCAGATAATCCACGAAGAAGACCGCAGATTCCTTCATTGTTTCATATGATTTTATAAGAAAATCTCGGTCTAATGTATAAAGGTAATGCTCCCATAGATGAAGACATAACCATGCTGCTCCCATTGGCCAGACTGTTGAAGATATCCAAATATCTTGAGGGGCCGTATCTCCCCATAAATCGGTATTATGATGAGCAACAAATCCACCGCAGCCGTACATCTGGCGTGCTGTTACCCTTCCATTTGGACGCATCTTCTCTATCAAATCAAATAAAGGGTCGTGACATTCGGCTAAGTTGCACATTTCCGCCGGCCAATAATTCATTTGAGTATTAATATTGATCGTATATTTGGAATCCCACGGCGGTGTAAAATGTTCATTCCAGACCCCTTGTAAATTTGCAGGCAATGAACCTGGTCTACTACTTGAAATAAGTAAGTAGCGCCCATATTGAAAATAGAGCTCTATTAAACGGAGATCTTCCATACCATCCTGAAGTGCAGTCATTCGCACATCCGTTGGACGGTTGTCAAAATCTTCATCTGTCTTGGCAAGGGATAGGGAAACTCTTGTGAACAAACGCTGATAGTCAGCAACGTGCGTTAACCGCAGCTGTTCATATCCTTTCTGTTTCGCTTCTCTCACCGTTTCACGGCTATACAGTTCGGGGTTCTCATACCGATAAGTTGTTCCTGCTGAGATGAGAATGACGGCTTCATCTGCTTGATCGACAAGAAGAAACTCCCCGCAGTTCGTGACCTCTCCCCCGCTGACCTGTATGTCGATAACGGAACTAATTTGAATTCCGTCCTTCCCTCCCGTTCCTGCACTCATGATAAGCCGGCCCTGAGATTCCGTATGCAGACTATCTATGAATCGCTGTCCTCCCCGTGTAAACCGGAGTCTGAACGATACCGCTTTTGTTTTGTCAGCTTTGATTCGCACAGCAATAACCTCGTCAGGAAAACTCGCGAGATGCTCTCTTTCGTAACGTATACCTCGCCATTCATAATGTACGGTAGATATACTGTGCTCAAGGTCAAGCTCTCTCCGGTAATTGACAACTTCCGATTCATCATGGCCAAATTCCATAGTAAGTTCACCCAGCGGTTCGTAGTGTCGCTGGCTCTCCGGCGTTCCAGATAAGGACATCGAAGCAAGTTTCTCAGCTTCGCTAAGACGTCCCTCATGAAGTAACTGGCGAATCTTTGGAAGATGATGAAGTGCATCCGAATTATTACGATCCATGGGTCCTCCAGACCAGATCGAATCTTCATTCAATTGGATCCGTTCCACGTGAGTCCGTCCGAAGATCATTGCTCCGAGTTTTCCACTTCCGATTGGCAATGCTTCGTTCCAGCTATCCGCAGCTTTTTCATACCATAATTTCAGCGTTCCACTCATCGATCGTACTCCTTTCATCCTGAGGATTAAATGATTTCTTGAAGTTGTTTCTGGCTGTGGGAATCTAACATCCGCCAGTCCTTGATTTCGCATCGTTTCCCATTCATATCTGTTATAATAATCCAGCCTTCTCCAGGGTAGAGAAGATGTTCATGGAGATTTCGCATCACCATTCGAGTCGGCCCTAAGTTCGTTTGTAATTCCCATATCCATAAACCAGATTTATTTTTTACACTGTCTATGCGTGACACTTTTGGCAAGAAGTAACGAAGCTCAAGCTCTTCTTTTAGGACGCACGCACTTTCTTTGTCCAGCTCCTCAATCTCGCGGATAATGCCTAGTTCTTCGTCCTCCGCATTTCGGATGGAGATATAGGAAGAATCATATTGAAATGGGAAGCAGCGATAGACAATAAGTTCGTCGTAATATTTCTCATTCACCGTACCTTGTATGACCCCTCCCTTGTTTCTTGAGAGGATAATATCCTGCTGTCTTAGCATCCGAATATCAAAATGTTCAGCCATTCACGCCCACTCCCCTAATCTGTGACATTTCTTTCTGAGCATCGACTAATTTTCGGTATACCCCATCGGGTTGGTTAAGCAGCTGTTCATGTGTTCCGACTTCAGCAATCTTGCCCTTGTCCAGGACAACTAGTCGATCAGCATTTCGCAGGGTGGACAGTCGGTGAGCAATAGCAAACGTAGTTCTGCCTTGTACAAGACGATTGATTGCTTCTTGAATTTGCCTTTCTGTCTCCGTATCAACAGAAGCTGTAGCTTCGTCTAAAATAAGGATTCGGGGATCATGAATGATTGCTCGTGCGATCGCGATCCGCTGTTTTTCTCCGCCAGACAGCTTATGCCCTCTTTCTCCTACTCTTGTATCGTAGCCATCTGGCAATCTAACAATAAAATCATGTGCGTTTGCGATTTTTGCCGCACGCATGACTTCTTCAGGCGTTGCCTCTGGTTTAGAGTAGGCAATATTGTCAGAAATCGAGCCATCAAACAAAAAAGTTTCCTGTAAGACAACGCCGATCTGACTGCGAAGATCATGCTGACTAATCTGACGAATAGGAACACCGTCAATACGAATTGTTCCTTCGTCCGTATCATAGAACCGGCATATTAAGTTAATAAATGTTGACTTTCCTGCACCTGAATGACCAACGAGTCCAATCATCTCTCCAGCTTTCACTCGTAAATTCACATCTTTTAGTACAGGATGATGCTTTTCATACCCATAGGTGACTTGTTCAAAATCTACGTCGCCTTTGATCGTTTTTATCGGTACGGGATTACTGGATTCAGGTACTTCAGACGGTGTATCCATAATCTCGAATATACGATGAGCTGCTGTGAATGCATTGCTCGCCCAGCTTACCATTTGGCTGATCCATTGCAGCGGCCCGAACAGCATCCCAAGATAAGTAACAAGCGCCAATAGTACGCCTAGCTGAATCTCATTTCCGAGAACTTTTCCCCCGCCGTAATACCAGATGAGCAGGGTCCCCACCCCAGCAATGAGCTGGAAAGCAGGAAAAATAAACTGCCATAGTCCTTCTGTTTTGATATTATTTCGAACCACTTCCAAATTGGCATGATCATAACGTGTCATCTCTTCCTTTTCACGCCCAAATGCTTTCACTACCCGGATTCCTTGCATGGATTCTCCAACCATCGTGTTAAGACGGAAGATAGATCGCCACTGCTGGTATATCCTGCGGCCAACCTTAGGCCAGATGGTAACGGATACGATGATGATGAAAGGAACGGGCAGCAAAGCGAGCAAAGACAATTGCCAATCCAACCCGAAAATGATGACACAAATCGCTGCGATTCGCAGCATCTCGCCACCGACATACATCACACCATCTGTCATGAACTGGCGCATGGATTCTGCATCACTATTGACTCGGCCGATAAACTGGGAGGTTTGCCTTCGATCAAAATAGGCGAGTGACAGCCTCATAAGCGAACGATAAATATCATTACGAATGTCGCCCATCAGCTTCGAGCCAACCCAAATACCGATATACCCGCGGATGGTTTGCATTAATGTCATCATAACGGTTGTTGTTCCGAGCGCTAATACGAAAAAGAGCAGTGTTGAGACTGCCGCCTTCGGCTGAAGCACATCATCGATAATTAGTTTTATTAAATAGGGCGGAGCTAGTTCTACAAGTGTTGTAAGAATAAGCAAAATCGCCGCTATAGCCATTCTTAATCGGTAAGGTTTCGCGTAACGGAGTATTCTTGCTGCCGCCTGGCCTTTATTCATACAAAATTGGCAAACCTGAGTCCCCTCGCTAAGTGGGAATTCGCATGTTGGACAGCGGCGCGGCAGGTCTTTCTCTGAAATCATCGGGATCGTCTCTTCTTTAACAAGCGCTTCAATCAGCTTCGCTGCGAAACCAAATATGGATGAAAGTTCAGCAGTATATCGACCAATCACTATAGGCCCTTCCTTTGTATCAACAAGCAGGGTCCCACCGCCGATTCCTTTTGCGGTTCTCGCTTTACTTATTTCTGACAAGGATATGATTTGTTCGGGCAAATCCCCCGTTCCCCACAAGTAGATCACATCGTCTGTCACTACAATCCATTGCTCACCAAAACTACCGTTTCGAAGCAGGTCCGTTTTCGCGCTAAACAGCACTTCCCCCGTTAATTGCTCTGCAATAACCTTCGGAATCTGGTCGTAATAGGACATAGCACCCTCCACATAAAAATGATTATTCATTTACATCCGTGATTTTTGAACAAGTAAAAGCGCCTTGCACAAGCTCTTAGAGTGGCAAGACGCTTTCTTTTGAAATGATCTTATTGGACTATCCGACAATGCCTGTTCGCTCTATACTTTCAACAAAATAACGTTGAACGAATAAATAAATGATAATAAGCGGTAGAATCGCAAGCAGAATACCCGTATCCTGCACCATACTTAAGTAGAATGGATCTGCTTTTGAAGCATCCCCTCCTGAGAGTTCGATTGCCAGATTATATGGCAGTGATGACAACTGGGTTGACATAACCTTACTTGAAGTCAGATACGTAGTTGTATAGAAACTGTCATTCCACTGCCAAACAAAAGAGAAGAGAAGGGTTGTAACAATAGCAGGAACGGCATTCGGTAACATGATTCGAATAAATGTTTTACCTACACCTGCACCATCGATATAAGCCGCTTCTTCCACCTCTTTAGGAACACCTCTAAAGAACTGACGGAAGATAAAGATATATAATCCAGCCTTAAGTGAATTTGCTGTCAATGATGTCAAAATAAACGGCCAATACGTGTTTAGCAAATTAATAGATTTTCCACCTGTAAATAACGGAACAATCCCCATTAGATTAAAATCTTTTAAATTCAAATAGATAGGAATTAGAATCGTTGTCGGCGGAACGAGGATCGTCAAGATCACTCCAGCAAATAACAGATTGCTTCCTTTAAATTTTAGACGGGCAAAACCATACCCCGCAAATGCACATGAAATCGCTGTCAGTATCGTCGTTGTTGCGGATAATGTGAATGTATTCAGTAAGGTCTCCCAGTAATCCATTATCTTAATGGCATTTATGAAATTATCAAGTGTGAAATTCTGCGGAATCCACACCACAATGGGAGAATACAAGTCGTTCTGATGCTTAACTGCCGTTGATATTTTTTGAAGTATCGGAAACAAAATGACAAACGATAATCCTATAATTAGTGTAAACCGGACGATTATCCATAACCATTTCTTCCAATTGTCAATTGATATAAACCTGGAAAAGATCATCCTTACCCACCTTCTTCCTAATCCTGATAAAAGACTTTTCTAGATACGAGATACGTGCTGATCAACAGGATAATGGCTATTGCCACAAAATAAATCCAGGCCATTGCCGAGCTAAGACCAAAATTAAAATTCACGAAACCCGTATTACGAATTAGCTCCGTAAGATCATTACGAGAGAAGGAATCGATAATGGTATAAATCATATTTACCAGAATAATGGGACTTACCATGGGAAAGGTAATTTTCCAAAAAGCTTCATATCCTGTAGCACCCTCGATTTTCGATGCTTCATACAATTGAGGCGAAATGGTCTGAATGGCTGCCAGGAAAATGAGGATCTGAACTCCAGATTGGCTGACAATCTGATAAATTCGGTCCACAGCTCCCGTCAAATAATCAACGATGGTTTCACTGACACCCGCCTGAAGCATCATATTCGAAAGTTCAAAACTGCCAAACCCTCTTAGAATACCTGAGCTCTGACTTTGATCATTGATCGCTTGAACCAAGCTTGAGCTCTCTAAACTCAGAATGATACCAGAAGACAAAATTACGGGTAAGAAAAACACTGATCTGGCTATCGACCGTAAAGCAAATTTCTGATTCAAGAGAACCGCCAGGAACAAGCTGAAGATGACAATCAGCGGCACATTGACCACCATATTAATGATCGCTTCCGTCAATGTACGGTTAAAGCTCGTATTGACTGTTAACGCTTCGATATAATTCTTCATTCCAGCAAACGATACGGTAATCCCCGATGAATTGGCTTCTACATTGCTGAAACTGTATCTGAGTGAAGATAACAATGGAACCAGAAAGAAGAAAATGAAACCTAATGCCCATGGCAAGACATAGATGAATCCCCAAAATGCTTTTTGTTGTGCGTAAGTTCGTTCTTTCAATCCAAGCTTCATAAAGGACTTCATGAATCTGCACCACCCGTCACATAACTCTCGGCTTCGATTGTTCGCCCGTCGAATGTAACGGCAGAGCGATTATAATTCACAATAATGAATAAGCCATTCTCATATTCTGTCCGAAACACACCGTCAGCAAGTTTCTCATGATGAGTAATGCTTTCATTCTTCACGTTCTTCAGGATGGCATTGACTTCACGGTAGATATCCGAAGCCTCATCGATCCATAGTTTGTAATTCACGGCATATAAATGACTATCTTCTGAATCTTTTACTTTGTAGTTAGGTTCGTGAATCCATTCAAAATATACATTAGCCCCATATTCCAAACTTTTTAAAATGTATGGCTTCACATCGGTGTACGTAGATAGATTATAAGGATCGCCGGTGTAATCGATGTATCCACGCACGACCATTTGATAAAATGGAATCTCTTCGTCTTCAATCTTAAACTTACTGCTTGTCATCGGTGCATTCATAATGTCTGTAAGGTATGGAAGTGTATAAGCATTTCCGCCCTCTGCCAAAACATCGATCCCCGATTCTTTTATTTTTTCAAGAGACTGTATGGATAACTGCTCAGATTCTATCCGATCAATCAGCTTATTTTTACGAAAATCACTGTTAAGTACATCTGCCAGATCTCTCAGTGAAATACCGCCTGTATCATATTTCTGGAATTCCTTTAGTAAGTCATCCATCAATGCGTTTGCTGTCTTTGGAGAAATAATGTACGAAGGCAGTCTGCTGCGATCTCGGCGTCCCATAGCTACATCGAGAGGATACAGCGTTGCAGGATCCCCTTTGAGTGTTCTTGCTGCTTCTTTTGCTTTATTAAAGCTAGAACCTGAATTGGCCATTAAAACGGCGACATCCGGAAATAAGGAAATGTTCTGCTCTTTTGCAAACGAAGCGAAGGATTTCATTCCTGACTTCCCGCCAATCGCCTCATCAACCGAGATTTTTTCAGGCACCTTATGATTGAGTCCTTTGTTAAACCATCCAGCATACCTTAGCTTAATATCACGGATATCACGTTCTTGTAATTCCGTAATAATGTCCTTAGCTTGATCGAAGGTAGTTAACGGTTCTAATGCCTGATAAGGAATACCGGCAAAATGCTTTTGTTTTGAAATACTGCCAATCAGCTGCAGATAAAACGGAATATTATCCGAATCTTGTTCTGATTGTTCTTTTTGCGGAAGACCATTGTTCTGAGTTAGATATTGTTGATAATAAGTTGCCATTCCTGAATAGGAGGCTTGATTACTGCCAAGGAACGCATACCGAATAGTAAAGTCGGTTGACATGGGGCGCTCTTGAAATGAAGGAATGGAACGTTGTTGTCCGTTCGCATCCAAGGTCAAGTCTCTCTTATTCAGTACGGTAAAGCTTGGGTATACATAATTGTAACTGTTTACCTTGCCGCTAATATCCGCATTGACCGTTGCTGCGGGTGCTCCTTCTTCAATAATACCGAGGAATGCTGCATTCTCCCGCATAATACCGAATACCGGCAATCTTATGGCTTCCGTACTTAGCGCATCTTCCGTTCGATCCATGGTTTTATCTGTACCATAGACCGGCTGTTGATAAGCAGGATACTGCGTTTTTCCATTGTTAAAATGAATGAGTGCACCTGATCCGTCCGGTACGAATAGAGAACCTTCCTCCTTTGAACTACCTGCCCCAAAGTAACTAAGAAGAGACAGCGTTCCAAGAGGATACTTTTCTGGGTATTCAATTCGATCCGCAGGCACTCTTGCTACAAGACTGTCACCGTCCAGCGTGTATTCAATAGAAGCTAGGAACAATCGAGGTTCTGGTTTTGTTTGATCCAGGTTGTTTTCTTCAATATCGATGGCAAGCTCTTCTTCCGTATACCCTGCCTCTTCAAAAGCTTTGAGTGCTCGGTCGAGCTGAAGACCCTTTAACGCTCCATCATTACGAACAAAAACCTCAGCATCACTGTCTTCTGTGTAAACCAGCATAAGTGCGCGTTGATTCGTTTTATCTAATTTAGCGAGGAGTCCTTCATAGCGCGTTTTACTAATCTTCTGCGGCATATCCTCAGCTGACTTGGCACTTGTCCCGAATTGATAATTCACTCTTACTCCATTCTCAATCGGTTCAAAATTAATTTGCTTATGCATCACTGCATCTGTATATGAGTTAACCGAATTCACTTGACCAAACGAGTTGTAATATTGAAGCTTCATCTGAGCAGATAACTCACTTTTATTGACACCAGCAGCCAAAGCATCCGTATCTCGGTCAGAAGGATTGCTGTACCAAATTTCACCGCTGGCTTTATGAATGACCGCTACTGATCCAGATTCTTCGTCCACGAGAAATCGTAATGAATCATTTTCGGCTACTCCCTTCATATTAGCTGCACGGGAATCGGTGAAGGAAGCTGTGAGCGGCTTACCCTGTTCAAATACTTTCGTCTCGGTCTCCGTTTGATTTGCGCTGACCAGTTTAGCTGAATTCGTACCTGAACAACTGCTGAGAAGCAGGCAGCACACGATACCTACACCAATAAGTGCTTTTTTAGAATTCATATTCATCTCTCTCCCTCCTTCCCTAACTCCTCATAACCAGTTCTTGATAGATGACGGATATGAAGGACACAATTTGCTGAACCAGACTGAAAAACAGCATACCGATAAAGGCCATGAACCCCATTGCAACCACCGTTAGCAGCATAATACCAATGGTTTTTGCAGGAGTGAATTGATGTACGGTCATATTGCCTACGAATAGCAGGAATAGAAACCAAAGAATAGAAAGCGCATTGGAAAAATAATAAAAAGTAGCTTCCTGTAAGGAAATGATGTTACTCAGCCAAATCCAAGGAAAGTTAATGATAACAAGGGGGAGTAAGGCAAAACATGTCGATGTAAAGATTTCAACAAATTTTCCTTCTCCATCCATAAGCGTAGTCAGTGACCAGTTGGCAACGCACCAAAATAGTACGGGAACAACGATATATACGACTTCCAAAAGACTGTTCATGTCCTTCGGGTTATACAAGTTGACCAAAATACCACTGTACTGTGTGCTTAAAATATTCGTAATCACCAGAAAAAACAGAATGAGGTATGAGATCATCAAATTCTTTTTCTGGGTTTGCTCATATTTCAAATCCCAAAATCCGTTAAACGGATGCACGATCAGCTGTAAAGGGAATGTTATGAGTTCTTTATTCAAGCAGACACACCTCTTTTTCTCCGCACGGATTTTCGGTATATACGAGCTCCTACGAAGGCTACAACACCCAGGACGAGTAAAGTCATGATCGTACCGAAATAATCTCGTAACAATTCTTTGCGGTAGAGCAGGAACGACTTGGAGTAATTAGCCAGATCCATACTTCGATCAAAATAACTCATTGCATCTTTATAATCCCCTTGCCTTAGCAGCGCTTTACCGATTCCAGAATAAGCAAATTCTAAATTTGCGTTCATATTTATCGTTTCATTAAATAACTCATAAGCTTTCTCTTCATCACCGCGATAATAGCTGCGTACAGCTTCATTAAGTGTTCTTCCATAAGCAGTCGTACGGAACAAAGTGATCTCACCCAATGCTTTATCAAGCACGATAAAGTCATCCCCTACACGTTCGATCGCTGTCGGTGTTTTAAATTCACCAAGCAAGTTACCAATACCGCCAAAGATATACATTAAGTGTCCATCTCCGTTATATGTGAAAATTCTTCCGCGCTTCGAATCCAGCACGCTGTACATTTCACTATCGGAAACTTCGATATCAATCAATCGGGAAGGGCCTGCATCTACCGTATAATTAATATCGCCTTGGGGGTTAAAATAACCCGTACGCCGTAAGATATCATTGCCTTGTGCGTTCAGTTTTTTAATATTGTCTCCCCACTGATCTCCGTTGGTCGCATAAATAAAACCTTCGTTATCAATGTCAAGATTCGTAAATTCCGTAGGTGTATACATTATCATCTGACTGCGCTGCGCTTGTGTGGAGATTCGCTTCCAAAAATAATCGATAGGATCGATCTTTACTCGGTTCGCACCAATAAAAGAAGTGAATACGCCCTCCGCATTAAATTCCATAAATCCGTCAAATACACCCGTCGACATGACGTACAGACGCTGTGCATTATCCATTACCACACGTACGGGCTGAAACTGAAAATTAGCTTGCAATAGATCCGACTCCGGCGCCCCAATCACTTTTACTAAATGAAAATCCTGGTCTAAATGAACGATTCGGTTATTTCCTGTATCCGCAACGATTACATGATTCTGATCTGTAACGAACAGCCCTTGAGGATTGGAAAAAGTATCCTCCTTCCCATCATGATCGAAAGAGGTAATTGTAACCGCATCAGTGAAGCGATTATTCATCACAACAACTCTGTTGTTACCCGAATCAAGTACATAAATCCGCTGATCACTTGATACATGCAGATCACTAGGTTCTTTTAATGGTCCTACACCAAGATCAGCTCCGCTATACAACTCGGTTGCCTGATAGGCTGCAGGCGCTTCAACGGTCTCTCCCCAAAAAGAATAATTATACGAAGCTCCATCACCAGCAGCATTTGTTACTCCCCCGCCCAGCGTAACACCAAGCATGAAGCAGATTGCTGATAGGAGCAGCTTCTTACCTTTCGATTTCGTCTTCCGCATCGTGCAAGGCTCCCTTCTAATCCTTCATACCTGATGTCGCCATCGTCTGCATAACACTGCTCTGGGAAATAATGAAAAGCGTAATGGGTACAATCATCAGCAGCAGTGCAACGGCTGCTCCGACACCTGCTCTGGCGATACCGCCTTGGATAATCTGACCCAGCGCATAATGAAGTGTCTTCAAATTTTCGCTGTAGATAAAGCTTCCTCCGTCAGATCCCCATAGTGCTGGAAATTGCAAAATCATTAGTGTAAGCCAGGCCGGCTTCACATTCGGCATAATAATACTCCAAAAAATACGATATTCAGTTGCTCCGTCAATTTTTGCAGCTTCGATAAGTGCATCCGGAATCTGTTCCATGAACTGCTTCATTAAGAACAAGCCAAGCGGAAAAGCAAGAGACGGAATAATGATGGATGCATGTGTATTAATCCAGCCAAGCCAGGACATGACCATGTAGTTCGGAATGGCTGTAACATGTGCAGAGAACATCAGGGATAGAACAACAATAGAAAACAGTATTTTTGAACCGAAAAATCGGTGTTTCGCCAGCGGATAAGCAGCTGCAGAAGCGAGTAAAATATGTCCCACTGTTCCAATAATGGTAATCAGCAGTGTATTAGCGATATACCTCGTTAAAGGTACCC